>DEAU01000013.1:0-187006 GCA_002348705.1 Candidatus Neomicrothrix sp. UBA2974 | reverse complement strand
CTTATCAGGGGTGCGCTCTAACCGACTGAGCTATAGCCCCGGAGAACCTCAAACGGTATCGCTGCCAGAAGAGGCCTCACTACTCACTACTTCTTCCCCAGCAGAACGGTCCCCTACAACGACGTCACCCCGACGGAGGCGTCGTTGACGAACAGCCGTTTCCTCTTCAACCATCGTGAATCGCACTCCGCCGGTTAGATCGCTGATCAAATTAAAAAGGATCACCAAGATCACTGTTACTCCAATGCCACCGACTACCAACACCAAACCTCCCAGAACGAAAATCCGGAAGATCTGGGAGGTATCAAACTCAAACGTTTCAAGAGCAAAGAGTTCTTCGATGAATGACTCCACCTTTTCGATCGTGCCTGCTTCGTCAGCTGCGCTCCACAGCATTCGGGTGGCGATGACCATCAGACCCCAGACGCAGAGATAAAAGACCAAGCTGACCTTGAGGACCGACCACGGTTCAATGTGACGCACCAATCGGCGAACCCGACGCACCCGGTATCCCCTCCGGTGAGTTGGCGGGCCGGGTTCCTGCAAAACTGCCGTAGTTTCGTCACGTCGAAGACCCGAAGGACGCCACGTCCGGCGGTTCCAGCGTCGATCGCCTCGAAAAGTCGGTTTGGCTTCCAGGTCCACAGTTGGATAACCCTCTCCAAGACCTTCTTCTGAATCCACTTCTTCAAAATCAGAATCGGCCTCGGTGGTTGCTCGGGCAAGCAGATCAGCAGACGAGACGACCGTCGCTCTACCCTCGCCGTCCTCCAACCCAACGCCATCCATATGCTCACCCTCATCGTCGGGAGGCGACTGGACGATCTCGTCGGAGGCCACGGGCCCGGAGTCTACGGTCCCTATTCACGCCAAATCGGGCGCGGCTGGCAATGCGCTCTCAGCGTCATGGTGCGAAGATCCAGTGGACCGATCTAAAGCCCCGCAACTGTGAAGTTCACACCTCGTCGTTGAAGTCCTCACTGGGTGCCGGTGAAACGGCAACGACATGCTGATTCTCACCGGGCGACATCACACGCACTCCGGTGGCGTCTCGTCCTTGTATCGAAATGTCTGACGCCGGCATGCGGATGATCATTCCCGCCGTAGTCACGGCGAAGAGATCATCATCATCGGACACCACCAGAGCGCCAGCCACACGACCCCGACCATCAGTAGTTCTAATCCCGCGCACCCCGAGACCAGCCCTACCCTTGGTAGCGAATTCACTGAGGACGGTTCTCTTGCCGAAGCCTTCGGTAGTGAGGTGAAGAATCATGGCCTCGTCGTCGGCCACGCAACATGAGACCAACTCGTCGTCCTCTCTGAACTTCATGCCCAGAACACCGGCAGCATCTCGCCCCATGGCCCGCACATCTTTTTCGGAAATCCGGAGGGTCTGACCAGTTCGGGAAATCAAGAAAAGGTCGTCCTCGCCGTTAGTGGCGACTACGGCAACCAGTTCGTCTCCATCGTTGAGTCGAATGGCGATAAGACCAGCCTTCAAGGAAGAGTCGTATGCGGTAAACCGCGTTTTCTTGACACGACCACTCCTCGTAGCGAAGAAGAGGAATCTTTTTGATTCGTAATCCCTCGTGTCGATGACCGCTTGTATCCGTTCCTCAGGTTGAAGGGGAAGCAGGTTGACAATTGAGGTGCCGCGGGCGGTCCTTGAAGCCATTGGAACCTCGTGTGCCTTGAGCCGATACACCTTTCCGCTGGTCGAAAAGAACAGAAGATACGAGTGGGCCGTTGTGTGAATTAGGTGGGCGACGGCGTCTTCATCCTTGAGTTTGGCACCGGTCACCCCTTTGCCTCCGCGTCCCTGAATCCGAAACTCGCTTGTTGACATCGTCTTCACGTAGCCAGAGGTGCTCATAGCAAATACCAGTTCCTCGTCGTCAATGAGGTCCTCGATGTCGAGTTCGCCCGGATCATGAACCAATTCGCTGCGTCGGGCGGTGGCGTAGCGGTCCCGAACTTCAACTAACTCATCCTTGATCACCGCCCGGAGTTGGACCTCGTCGGCGAGAATTTTTTCCAGTTCGGCAACCGTGGATCGAAGTTCTGCCATTCGATCATCGAGGTTCGTTCTGCCTAGACGGGTCAAGCGAGCCAGTTGCATGTCAAGAATGTGGTTGGCCTGAACTTCAGTGAAGCCGAAGTCTTCCGCCATTAGCGCAGCTCGAGCTGCAGAACGGTCTTCTGAACCTCGGACGAGGGCGATGATGTCATCGATCCGGTCGAGGGCCTTCAACAGTCCCTCTGTGATGTGCGCTTCATCGCGGGCCCGATCCAGACGATGTTCACTTCGTCGTCGGACCACCACCACCTGGTGCTCCACGTATGCAACTAGGAGCTCACGCAGATTCAACGTCCGAGGAATACCATCGACGAGGGCAACGGTGTTGACGGAGAAGGTGGTCTGCAGCGGAGTGCGTTTGAACAAGTTGTTCAGGATCACTAACGCCGGGGCATCCCGTTTCAGAGAAATAACGATTCGTGTGGCGCCCTGGGCTGACTCGTCGTTGATGTCCGCAATTCCTTCGATTTCTCGGGCATCGACCAGATCTCGAATTTTTGACATGATCAGGTTCGGACTGGCCTGATACGGCAATTCGGTAACCACAATCCGATCGGTTTTGGGACCTGTTTCGATATCTGTTCGAGCTCTCATTCGCACCTGTCCCCGACCGGTCCGGTAGGCCTCCTTGATGCCAGACCGTCCCAGAATCAGTGCGCCGGTCGGAAAGTCTGGTGCTGGCAAGTGAACCATCAGGTCGTCCGGAGTGGAGTCAGGGTGGTCAATCAAATGGATAGTGGCGTCGATGACCTCTTGGAGGTTGTGCGTCGGGATGTTGGTTGCCATGCCCACTGCAATGCCCTGACTGCCGTTTACAAGCAGGTTGGGGAACCGGGCAGGCAAGACCTCGGGTTCGCTGAACTCTCCTGAGTAATTGTCGACAAAATCCACGGTGTCTTCGTCAATCCCGTCCAACAACTCCAAAGCGAGGGGGTTGAGCCGACATTCCGTGTACCGGGCCGCAGCCGGCGCGTCATCGGGCGAATAGCCGAAGTTCCCCTTGGCATGGATTAGTGGGTCTCGGAGGCTGAAAGCCTGACCCATCCGAACGAGAGAGTCGTAGATGGCTTGGTCCCCGTGCGGGTGGTACTTGCCCATTACCTCGCCCGTTACACGGGCACACTTCATGGTCGGTCGGTCTGGCCGAGCCCCCAAATCGAACATTCCCCAAAGGATCCGGCGGTGAACCGGTTTGAGGCCGTCACGAGCATCGGGGAGAGCCCGCGCGACAATGACGGACATGGCATAGTCCAGAAAGGACTGCTCCATCTCTTCCTGAATTTCAATAGGTTGGATTGAGCCAGCAATCCTTTCCTCGTTGGATTCGCCTTCTCGGATTTCGGTCTCGTCATCCATCAGATATCCAAAAACCGAACGTCATGAGCATTTGTCTGGATGAACCGCTTTCGGCTCTCCACGTCCTCACCCATGAGCGTTGAAAAAACCTCGTCTGCGATAGCCAACATCTCCACTGAAACTTGAAGCAGGCTCCGACGGACCGGATCCATCGTCGTTTCACGGAGTTCGTCGAAATCCATCTCGCCAAGGCCCTTGAGCCGCTGGAACTCCTTCTTGTGAGAAGGATTGTCTTCCATAAAAGCATTCTTGACGTGGTCGTCTTTCAGGTAGACCTTCTCCCGTCCAACGATCGTTGAGTACAAAGGAGGCTGGGCGATGTAAACGTGCCCTGACTCAACCAGCGCCCTCATTTGACGAAAAAAGAAGGTGAGAAGCAAGGTCCGGATGTGGCTGCCATCCACGTCGGCGTCGCACAACAAAATCACCTTGTGATAACGAATTCTCTCCAGATCGAAGTCTTCACCGAATCCAGCCCCAATTGCTTGGATGAGGGTTTGGACTTCCGTGTTCTTGAGCATGCGGTCAGAACGAGCCCGCTCAACATTCAGGATCTTGCCTCTAATCGGCAGAATAGCCATGGTGTGAGGATCCCGAGCCTGAGTAGCTGAGCCTCCGGCTGAATCGCCCTCCACAATAAAAAGCTCAGACTCTCGGGGATCCTTCGACGCGCAGTCCTTCAACTTGTCTGGCATCCCAGCACCATCTAGCGCCGACTTGCGACGAGCTGACCGTCGTGCGTCTTGAGCGGCAACTCTGGCGCGCTGCGCGTTGATTGACTTCTGAACGATGCGTTTAGCCTCGGAAGGGTGCTCCTCCAGCCAGTCGGCAAGCCGGTCATTTGTGGTTCGCTGGACTAGTGAGCGCGTTTCCACATTGCCCAATTTGGACTTTGTCTGTCCCTCAAACTGCGGTTCGACAAGACGGACACTGATGATCGCGGTGAGGCCCTCACGGATGTCCTCACCTTGAAGGTTGTCGTCCTGGTCGCGCAGCATCCCCCTCTTCTTGGCATAGCGATTCATCACTGCTGTTAGGGCGCTGCGAAAGCCCTCCTCGTGCATCCCACCTTCGAGGGTGTTGATGCCATTAGCGAACGAGTGGAGGCCGTCAGAATTGAAACCCGTATTCCACTGAAAGGCAATCTCAACCTCTTGGTCATCTTCGATGCCCTCCAGATATCCAACCTCGTTGAAAAGTGACTCTTTGGAGGCATTCACGTGGACCACAAAATCACGGATGCCACCCTCATAACAGAATTCGACCTTTTCATGCCGCTCGTCGGATCTTCCATCGTTAAGACAGATTCGAAGGCCACGATTGAGGAAGGCCATCATCTGAAATCGCTCCGCAAGGGTCTGAAACCGAAATCGAGTTTCATCGAGGATGCTTCCATCGGGCCAAAACCGAACCGTCGTTCCAGTTCGCCCATCCGGAGCATCACCAATCTCTGTCAATCGGGTTTCCAAGCGTCCGCCATCAACAAAGTCCATGTAATGCCGTCGTCCGTTTCGGTCGATTTCAACCTCTACGCGCGATGACAAGGCATTCACCACTGATATCCCAACACCATGGAGCCCCCCGGAAACCTTGTATCCGTCCCCACCAAACTTGCCGCCTGCATGGAGGACTGTTAGAACCACCTCGGCTGCTGTCAAATCCTCATACTGATGGTGAAGTTCCACCGGGATACCGCGCCCATCATCCGAAACCTCACACGCTCCATCCTCGTGCAAGGTGACGTCGACCGTGGTGCAGTGACCAGCCATCGCCTCGTCTACAGCATTGTCAACGACTTCCCACACGAGGTGGTGGAGCCCAGTGGGACCAGTCGAACCGATGTACATACCCGGTCGTTTCCGGACCGCTTCGAGTCCCTCAAGGACAGTGATATCTGCAGCTTCGTATGACGTCTCAGTACTGGTCATCAGGTCCCTCCGTAAGGGCTATAGAGGGAAAGAAACCTCAGACCGAAGACATACAAAATTCAGGGAAAACCGCAGGTCAGAGGGTATCTTCACGGTCCACACAGCCTACCATTTATGAACCACTCAACAATGGATCCGTTAGGCCTCGGAATCCCCTTTTCGAATCCTGCTGCCAATCCATTTTGACCGAGTCATGAGAGGTCTCGACGTCCCGTTTTCGGCTCCACCCGAACCCGAACAGCAGTTATTGTCCCAGGTCCAACAAGGGCGTCGATGCGCTCTAAAAGTGTGGCCTCCAGCCAAGCGATCTGGCTTGCCCAAGCGGGATCATCAACACCGACAATCAACTCCGATCCGCGGACAGCTACTGCTCGTATACGGATGGCTATCTCTTCACCGACCACTTCTGGCCAGCGCTCCATCACGAGCGTCGTACTATCGATATCCGGTGCACCAAGGCCAGTCAAAAGACGCTCAAGTGTCTTTCGAAGACGAATCGGTTCTGACTGGCTGCTCATCCGGATGCTCCAGGCGTACTGGCCTCAAACCCAGTGTCAACACTGTTTGTTAAACGATCAAGGTCAAGCACCTTGTCGATGCGGACACCTTCCGGGACCACTCCAGCCGTCGTGATGACGACCTGAGCATCAGGAACCATCGATACCAGGGCTTCTGATCGACCGGAATCCAATTCCGAGAAAACATCATCAAGCAGTACCACGGGCTCGACTCCCGTTCTCTCAGCAACTAGCCGGTGTCCGGCAAGACGAAGGGCTAAGGCCACCGAGCGCTGTTCGCCCTGTGAGGCATGAGTTCGCGAAGACATGCCATTCAGGGTGAGTATGACGTCGTCCCGATGAGGACCCAAAGTGGTCATCCCTCGTCGAACATCGTCGCTACGGGCCTGTTGAATTGCAACACCCAAGCCCTCCGCTGACCAGTTGTCCGCGGTAGTCACGGTCAGCGTGCTTCTCCCTGAGGAAAGTTGGTCGGATACCGCGGTCGCCAAAGGTTCAAGGTCGATGAGGGTGGCACGTCGGACAGCGGCAATGGCTTCACCGGCAGCCGTCAACTTTGAGTCCCACACATCTAGTGTCGTTGCAACATCTGGTGTGAGACGACCACGGGCTTGCTTTAGTAGGGCATTTCGCTGACGAAGTATTCGATCAAACTCGGTTCGAAGTGCATAGTTTGGCGGGTGAAGGTCAACCAATAAATCATCGAGCCAAGTCCGACGCCCACTGGGTGAACTCTTGACTAATGCCAGATCGTCAGGAGTAAAAACTGTGGCTCGCAGATAGCCCAACAGGTCTCGAAGACGGGCTACGCGCTGTCGGTTTACTTGGATCCGGTTCCGTCCTTTTGAAGCAATTTCCGCCTCAAGTAAGACCTCGCGCTGACCGTCGTATACCTCGGCACGAACGATTGCCTTCTCATATCCGTGTTGAACCAGCGCATCTGTTGGCGCTCCGCGGAAGGACGAGCCTTTAGAAAGCCAAGCTATGGCCTCGAGGAGATTGGTCTTTCCCCAACCATTTGGCCCCGATAGAAGTGTTACTCCAGGATCTAGAGACACTCTGATGTCTCGATGGTTCCGGTAATTGGCCAACCAAAGTCGAGAGATGGTCACGATCAGATCTGATCCTTGTAATCAACCCCTGGACGCAAACCTGTTAGCTGGCTGATCAGGAAACCCGCACGGGCATCAAGAGGTACAAGAACTGCTCATCGCCTATCGAACGGAGCACAGCCGGCCGGCTCGCTTCGCTCGTCTCTAATCGGACTTCCTCGCCCGGGCTCACTTCCAAACCATCAAGGAGAAACTGCGGATTGAAAGCGACAGTCAAATCCGTACCGACGTAGGTCGCATCAATCGTTTCCCGTGCTTGCCCCACGTCCTGGGTGATGGCTAAAAGCTCCAACCCATCAGATGACATCGCTAGACGAACAGGTGTTGCTTCCTGAGCGAGAATCCGCACACGCCGAACAGCTTCCTGCAGGGCAATACGGTCCACTACTAGGGAATTAGGGTGATTATCAGGAATAAGGCCGCTGTAGTTCGGAAACTCGCCTTCGATCAACCGAGTAACTACCTGAACATCCCCGACTTCAAAGGCCGCATCTCGTTCTCCGAGTGTGATAGTTAGCTCTTCAAAATCACCGAGAATCCGTCCCACTGTCTGTAAGGCCCTAGACGGAACAAGAACTGTTTGGTCCCTCCCTAAAACCGACGTTCCTGGAAGGTCCCTTACAACCAAGCGATATGAGTCGGTAGCAACAAGGCGAAGGCCATCTGCCTCAGCTGCCATCAAAACTCCCGTAAGGACCTGGCGAGAATCATCAACGCTGGCTGCCTTCGTTACTTGATCTAACGCGTCAGCTACGGATCCGGCATTAAGAGTGACTGACTCTCCACCAGGTTCTTCAAACTTCGGATATTCGTCGGCTGACATAACACGCAGACTGAAGTCCGACCGACCGGAAACCAAACTGGCTCCCTTATCGTCCGCAGAAAATTCGACCTGACCACTTTCCAGAGCCCTAACAATTTCAGCTGCTAGGTCAGCAGAAAGGACTACTGATCCGTTCTGTTCGCCCCCAACCTCGATGGTCACCTTGACTGTCAGATCTAGATCGCTACCCACCACGGTCAGGCAGTTACCACTGAGTTCGAGATAGAGCCCAGACAAGACCTGAAGAGTTCCCCCTCGGCCAGCAACAGCACGACGCGCAGTTGAAAAGGCATGATCAAGAACATCGCGTTCACAACGAAACTTCACAGGCTGGTCACTTTCACCACGTTGTTTATCTAAATAGTTTGTAGCAGTAATAGGTGTTGTGGATTGTGAATGAGTACCCATCATCGCAGGTCAGGAGGGATGGGAAGGGTTTCAACTTATCCACGTTCTTCAACAGCTAAGCAGAGGGATGGATCAATGGCTGTGGATCATGGAGACAGCGTCCACCGCGGTTCCACAGGCTTAACCACGTTGAATAACAAGTTGGACCATGGTGTATCCACAGGTACTTACTGGATCGGACTAGTGAATCAATCGCCTGACCGGATAGAGGAAACGAGTGCGGAGACTTGGTCATAAATCTCTCGGCGTTCCGGCATGAGCCTTGTGATCTTCTCTACAGCATGAATAACCGTAGTGTGGTCTCGACCACCAAATTCTCGGCCAATGGCTGGGTAGCTGAGGTCAGTGAGCTCGCGGAAGACATACATCGATACTTGTCGGGCAGTCACCAAGGGTCGTCGCCGACTCGCACCAACCAGGTCGTCGCAGCTGAAACCGTAGAACTGGGCTGTCCGGCCGAGGATCAATTCAGGGGTAATAACAAGTGGTGCCGAGTTGCTGATCAAATCTTCCAAGACTGAAACAGCGAGATCATGGGTACACGGCACCTGATTGAGGCTTGAGAAGGCGATCACACGGGTTAAAGCACCTTCGAGTTCGCGGATGTTCTCCGCAATGTTTTCAGCTATGAATAGGAGAACATCGTCGGGAACAGGGTTCCCAGGAGCAGCGCGTTCAACCTTTTTTCGGAGAATCGCTAGACGAGTTTCGACATCAGGGGGTTGGATATGTGTGACGAGACCCATCTTGAATCGGCTTCGGAGCCGGTCCTCTAGGGTCGGGATGGAGTCTGGGGAGCGGTCGCTAGTTAAGACGATCTGACCACCGTCCTCTTGGATCGAATTGAAGGTGTGAAAAAACTCTTCCTGAAGGCCTTCCTTACCCTCCATGAACTGGATGTCGTCTACGAGAAGCAGGTCGTTGCGGCGGTATCGATCCTTGAACTCAGGGAGCTGTTTGTTCTTGATGGCCTCTACAAAACGGTTCATAAATGTCTCGCTGGACACGTAGCGGACCTGCTGGTTCGGATAGATGTGGGTGACGTAGTTACCGACTGCTTGGAGTAGGTGTGTCTTACCTAAACCGGCGTCTCCATAGATGAACAGGGGGTTATAAACCCTTCCAGGGGTTTCGGCGACTGCGAGAGCAGCTGCATGGGCAAACCGGTTGGATTGTCCGATTACAAAATCATCGAACGTGTGTCGACCGGCAAATGGGATGTCTTGAGTTGTAGGAGAAGGGTTTTTGATTGCAGTTGATGGATCTGCAATTGGCAATGGGTCTGAAACTTCGAAATTGTCGGAAGTAATGGTGGTGTTGTTAACACGGATTGGGACGACCTCGTCATCAATTGGGTCGGGATCTTGTCTGACCACAATGTTGAGAGTGAGTTGGTCGTCGCTCGCCTCTGCGATTGCTTCGTGGACAAGGTCGTGGTAGCGCCCCTCGATGCGGTCCAGCGTGACGACGCTAGGAACTGAAATCGTCAGAGTTTCCTCGTCGGCAGATACAGGCTTCGCCGAACTGAACGTCATCTGCCAGATGACATCCGACACCTTCTCCTGTATTGCCGCAGCACAGACATCCCACAAGACCGTTGCATCCGCCATTACTTGCCTCCGTTCAAGTTGTCCACAGATGTGGAATCCCCTGTGGAAAGGGTGCCGGATTGCGGAAAACAGCCTTTGACGACCCACTCCGCCCTCTCGGTGGGCGGGGCAAGGTAGCACTCTGAGGAGGCTGCCGCGCAAGGCCAAAATCTTCAGCGCGTTGCAGCAGATCAGAAGCGGTTTTGTGTGTGAGCAAGCGTTGGCGAGTTCGAGTGTCGCTTTGGTAAAAATCCGCCCGGAGATAGTGCGACGTCGAGTGGAGAGCCTGTGGATTATGTGGATAACGCTGAGTGGCGGGCTTCAAGGTTTGTTTAGTAGAAATGAATTCAGTTGGTGGATCACCTGGAACGCCCGTAGCCTGACGTTCGGGTCCCTGTTCGTCAATGCCCCTGTTGGCGGGAATGGGTAGGGAATCCAGACCGACAATCACATCGGTCTCGTGGTCGAAATCGACTGCATCCGACAGTTCTCGCGACTGAGTGCGAGGGAACGGTTGGAGACCACCAATCTATGGCATCTGGGCGCTCCCCCTCTTGATGACGCTTGGTAAGGCCAGAGGAGTCTTTGAATGAAACGTACGTACCAGCCGAACACCCGGAGGCGGGCTAGAAAGCATGGCTTTCGAAAGCGGATGCGAACCCGTGCAGGTCGAGCGACTATTGCCGCTCGACGACAGAAGGGCCGGGCCCGATTGTCAGCTTGATCGGTAGGATCCACCTCCGCCACGACTTTCGACGCCTACGTCGGGAAGGCCGCACGGTTCGACGAGGTCCCCTAAGCTTGATCCATTGTCCGACGGGATCGTCGGTCAGGTTCGCCTACGCGATTCCCCGGATAGTTGGTCCTGCTGTGGTCCGCAATCGGGTTCGGCGTCGGCTTAGGGCCATTCTTAACGAATTGGACCGTCAACCTGGAGGGATTGCTCCCGGGGACTATCTCGTCCGAGTATCACAGGATGTGGCCGCTTCGTCTTATGCCGAACTTGAGCAATGCTTGAGTGATGCGATTATCGCCGTGGCTAATCACTCACCGTTCCCCCCTAAGAAACAACTCTCTGATGAAGAAAATACCTCCTGACCTCAGCATTCTTTCCCGGATGTTGGTTTTTTGCATCGGTGCGTACCAACGGGCCGCCGATGGCCGTCCGACACCTTGTCGCTTTGTGCCGACATGCTCGAACTACGCGCTAGACGCTGTTCAGCGCTATGGCCCACTACGAGGGTCAGTGCTAGTCATACGTCGATTAGCCCGCTGCCACCCGTGGGGTGGGCAAGGTTGGGATCCTGTGCCTCGGGCTGTCAACAATATGACGCGTCCTGAACGAGAGACTCCATGTTCGACCTAATCGCCTCCGTCCTCTCTTGGTTCTACGGAATTTTTCCGAGTTTTGGCGTATCCATCATCCTGCTCACCGTCGTGGTGATGGTGATCGTGACCCCTCTGACCCTGAAGGGGACACGGTCGATGATCAAGATGCAGCACCTCCAGCCGGAAATGAAAAAGATCCAGAACCGGCATAAGGGTGACCGAGAGAGCATGAACAAGGAAATGATGGCCTTCTATCAGGCCAACAACATCAACCCGATGGGTGGTTGCCTACCGCTGCTGATCCAGGCGCCGGTGTTCATGGTTCTCTACACCGTTTTGAGGGGGCTGACCCGTCGGCTTTCCGACATCGGTGACAGTGCCGGATGGGTGGCTGGTCGGATGGGATCCGGCTTAGAAGGGATTCTTTCCGGGGCGTCTAACGCGCAACAAACCTTCTATCCGGCCTATTTAGATGAGAGTTCGGAACTTTTCAGGGATTTGGCTTCGGAGACCGAAATGCTTTTCCTCGGCTTCGACCTGGCGCGAACAGCCAGCAGGGCCTTATCGGACAGTATCGGTGCTGCCCTCCCCTACTTTTTCCTCATTCTGGTGGTGTTTGCTAGTTCTTGGTACCAGCAACGCCAGATCCGAGGTCGGAACCCCGATTCGACGGTCAACCCGCAGCAGCAGATGCTGATGAAAGTGATGCCGTTCTTCCTGCCGGTTATCTCGTTCAGTCTCGATGCGTCGCTCGTTCTTTACTTCGTGGTGTCCAACCTGTATCGAATTGGCCAACAGGCTTATATCACCCGCACCTTGTATGGCCCGGGGCGAGAGCAGCCAGCGGTCGTAATTCCCGAGCGGTCGGATGGTGTGAAGAAGGATGCCAAGGAGAAGAACAACAAAGGAACAAAACCTCGAACCAAGGGAACCGAGCCCAAAGGAGGCGAAGTAAAAGGCGGTTCGTCGAGGATGGAGAATCAGGCACGAGCTAAATCGACAAGATCAGGACGTACGACAGCTGGTTCAAATAGGAATGATTCTCAAACTAGCAGTGATTTGTCCGACAGGCGCATGTCTGATTCACGAGACGAAAAGAGCCGAAAGGGGCGGAAGGCAGCGAAGCCGGTCTCTCCGTCAAAGAAGTCAGGTCGTCGGGGACGCAGGAACGTGTCTGAAGAGACAGAAAAGAATGACAAGCGGCCGTCCAGTGGTCGTTCAGGAGGAGGGCGGACGACTCCTCCTGGGACGGCTGGCATGCGCGGCGCGAAAAAGAAGAAAAGGAGGAAGTGAGCATGGAGTGGATTGAGACCACAGGTGCCACACTCGACGAGGCGAAGGATCGCGCTCTGGATCGACTGGGCGTGGCTGAGGACGAGATGGAAATAGAGGTTCTGGCAGAAGGGGCTCGTTCGATCTTTGGCTTCCGGAAGACCGAGGCGCGTCTTCGGGCCCGAGTCAGACCAGCTAGCCCGCGTTCAAAGATGGAACGACGTGATCGAGATCGACGAAATGGGAAAAAGGGCCGGAGTCGCAACGAGCAAAATCGACGTTCCCAAGATCGGGGAAATCGGAATGCTCAAAAGAGGACGGCCAACACAAAGGAAGATAACCCGAATCGTCGTGAGCAAGCATCACGTGACGACGGAGATTTGCGAGAGAGCTCTGGAGCGACTGGGGTTACCCGTGGAGAGTCGAACCGTGGAAGCCGTGGACGGAATCGTGGTAGTCAGGATAGTGGATCTGCGAACGCCGGGTCTGAGACAAAAGGGAAATCGGTAGAGGCGGAAGCCTTGCCAACTAACAAATCGTCCGGTCGTGGCAGCCGGAAAAAGGGGTCGGCGACCAAGCCGGTTCAGGAGAACGACCGTAGCAGCGGTCGGGAGAGGGCAGAGGTGGCGGTCATGGATTTGCAGACGCAGGCACGGATTACTGAGGAGTTTGTCCAAGGTCTTCTAGACCAGATGGGACTGGAAGCTCGGGTCGCCAGCACGATCGATGAGGATCGCCTGACTGTGGAGGCTCAAGGATTGAATCTTGGCCGGGCCATTGGTCAGCGCGGTGAAACGGTAAGGGCTATTACTGAACTTGCGCGGACCTTGGTGCAGCGGAGTTCGGATGGGCAGGCCGAGGGATCGTTGACTGTTGATATAGGGGGCTATCGCGCGCGACGTCGAACTTTTCTGGCGGACTTTGCCCGTACTCAGGCTGAAGCAGTCCTCGACGATGGTCGTTCTCGTGCCCTTGAGCCAATGGCTGCAGTGGACCGCAAGGTGGTTCACGACACCGTTGCTGAAATCGAGGGTGTTTCAACCATCTCGGAAGGCAGCGACAATGACCGGCGGGTCGTCATATCGCTGACCGCCGACTGAGGCGGGTTGGGTCGGTTCCGCGACGGACCCACCAGCCAGATTGCCAGCATGAAGTCCATTGAGGAAGTTCTCGATGCGGCTGCTGCTGAGGGGCATCTGACTTCAGGTGCTGCCATGGATGGGCCTAGCCATAGCACTGGCTTTCTTGCATTCTCAGAGCTTCCTGATCTGACCGAACCAACGGTTCTGGCCGTCGATTTGGGTACAGGCGGAGGTATTCCGGGTCTTGTCCTTGCATCCAGGACATTGTGGCATTGGTCGCTGGTTGATCGCAGTGAGACACGGACCGCCTTTCTCCGCTGGGCTGTGCGATCACTGGGTCTAGAGGATCGAGTGGAAGTCATCTTGTCGGACGCAGTTGAGGTGGCCAGGGGAGCCCTCCGTTCAAAAGCCGGAGTGGTGACTGCTCGCGGATTTGCCTCTCCGGCCTCAACGGCAGAATGTGCTGCCCCTCTTCTCGAGGAAGGTGGCCTCCTAATGGTGAGCGAACCGCCAATTAGTTCTGAACAGCCGGCAGAACGGGTGCTTGAAGCAGGTGGTGTCCCTTGGAGATGGCCGGCAGAGGGACTTTCCCAACTTGGGGTCGAGGATCTTGGAGGGTGGCTTATGGACGGAGCCACCTATAGAGCGTTAAGGCGCATCGGTATGTGTCCAGAACGCTTTCCTCGCCGCTTTGTGCGCCAAATCGACGAACCTCTATTTGGGGAAAGACGTCGGTAGACCATTCTGGTTTGGGCGTGTTCCACGTGAAACACCTGTGTTTCCAGGAGATTCTTGTTAGAAACGTGTAGATCGAATTCGTCAAAGACGCCAATGTAAAAGCCAAGTCATTGTTCCACGTGGAACATTCCAACCAGGTTGTCTGGAGGGTCCTTGTGTTCTGTGGGCAAGCCAACCATGATTATAGGAATGGTCTTGGAGAACTTTCGCGCTCGTATTATTGCCGTTGCTAATCAGAAGGGCGGTGTTGGTAAAACCACGACGACTATCAATCTGGGGGCGTCAATAGCGGAACAAGAGAAGCGTGTGTTGATTGTTGACCTTGACCCGCAAGCTAATGCAACTACCGGTCTCGGACTTTCGACACAGGAATTACAAGGTTCCGTCTATGAGGTGGTTCTTCAGCGAGCTGCAGTTTCCGAGGTTCTGCGTAAAACGGACGTAGTTAACTTGGACGTGGTTCCTTCGAGCCTCTCTCTAGCCGGCGCTGAAATCGAATTAGTTACCGCATTCAGTCGAGAGCACCGATTGGAAAAAGCTCTGGCTGAAGTCGCAGACGATTACGACATTATCCTCATTGACTGTCCGCCAGCGCTTGGCTTGTTGACCGTCAATGCCCTTGTGGTTGCTGAGGAGGTTCTGGTACCGATTCAGTGCGAGTACTACGCATTGGAAGGACTAGGTCAACTGGTTGGCAATGTCGACCTTGTGAAGGCCAATTTGAATCCTGGCCTGGAGATCTCCACGATCGCCCTTGTGATGTACGACGCCCGGACGAAACTTTCTGAACAGGTTGCCGCTGAGGTCCGTTCGTATTTCGGCGACCGGGTGTGTCGTCAGGTAATTCCTCGGTCAGTACGTCTTTCGGAAGCCCCGTCCTTCGGGCAACCGATCACCGTCTACGACCCAACCTGTCGTGGCGCAGTGGCGTATCGAGAATTGGCCCGGGAGGTGCTTGAACGGGGTGACGTGGACCAGGAGACGATATCGA
Source organism: Candidatus Neomicrothrix sp. UBA2974 (assembly GCA_002348705.1). Taxonomy (GTDB): domain Bacteria; phylum Actinomycetota; class Acidimicrobiia; order Acidimicrobiales; family MedAcidi-G1; genus UBA9410. The sequence continues at coordinate 171,780 of DEAU01000013.1, read as the reverse complement.
CCGAGGAGGTTACGCCATGAAGAAAGGTGGATTAGGGAAAGGTCTTTCGGAGTTGATTCCGACAAAAGGCTCTACTGCAGCGGCCGAAACCTCGACTTCGGACACAGTAGGAGAACTGTCTGCAAGCGGTTCAGTTGTTGGAGATGCTCGATTAGCGACTGTATCTGTGGAAGACATTTCACCGAATCGGCACCAACCTCGTCGGGTGTTTAACGACGAGAAGATGAGTGAGTTGACCTTGTCAATCCAGGAGGTTGGAGTGCTCCAACCGATTCTTGTCCGGGAGACAGGGGAAGGCTATGAGATCGTAGCTGGCGAGCGTCGATGGCGAGCAGCCAAGCGCGCCAACTTGACAACTGTTCCCGTCCTAATACGCGAGAGCGAAGATCGAGACTCCCTAGAACAGGCGATTGTTGAGAACCTCCATCGAGATGACTTGAACCCATTAGAGGAGGCTGCCGCGTTCCATCGGCTGATGGACGACTTTGGTCTAACTCAGCATCAGGTGGCCGTGCGGGTTGGTCGAAGTCGTCCAGCCGTTGCCAACAGCCTCCGGCTCCTCCATCTTCCCGACAGTGTCCAAGAGCGAATAATGGAAGGGCACCTTGGAGCTGGCCATGCTCGAGCCCTTGCTGGTCTAGGTGATCGTCAACTGGTAGAGCGGCTTGCGAAGCGAATCGTTGATGAAGGACTGTCGGTTCGTCAGGTAGAGGATTTAGTCCGATCAATCGACGGATCCGACAACGAGGAGAAGACGGACGTCCCGAACGACATCACACGGGAAATAGTTCAAGACGCCGCCCTACTTGAAGTTGAACGGATTCTGGGCGATCGATTCGACACCAAAGTCAAGGTGGTTTCGAGGGGTAGAAAAGGTCGAATAGTGATGGAGTTCGCCGACCGGGACGATCTCCAGCGTCTATTCGAGTTGCTTGGGGGTTGAACGACTTCGAAGGCCGGAACAGTTGGCCACTGGGTCAGAGAGGACGGGTCTCCCGGGAAGTGGGCGGGTTATTGACCGGATCGGCGGCAGGATTAGCCATCCATCCTGTGATTGCACTCGCCAATGCTGTGGCTACCTCAGCCGTGGCCAAGACGATGGTGGCAGGCGGAGCGAGGGTGCACATGACGGCGGGCATACGGGTCCGTCGTAAGATCTCGTTTCGGCGAGCCTCACGCGTGCTGGACTGCGCTTTTTGTTCACTTTGATGCTCTTTGGAAGTTGGCGTACCAGATTTTGATTGGTCCAAAGCAAAGACAGCATCCAACGCGTCAGCACAACGGTGAGCCAGACGGAAACCCCCTTCACTTTGGAAGCTTTCAGTTGCAAAGTACGAGATTCTGTTATAGGAACCATTCTCAATTTGGATACCCATATACATTGCAGCTCCAAAATTGTTGGCCGTTGAAGCGTGGATAGTTTCGTCGGGGTGGTCTAACTCAAGTACGTAGGCGCCTGCGGCCCGAAGTATCCGGGCGAGTGCGGAGGTCAATGCGGCGGCGCCACCGAAGTGTCCAATGGCTAGACGCTGGTCGCGTAGTTCGGAATTGCTCTGTCGAAGCAATTCCAACTCGCGAATTTGTGCTACTGGCCGGTGGTCAGCTGTTCGACCGAGGAGATGGCGTAGGCCACGGAGGGTTTGGGGTCCAGCAATACCATCGGTTGCTAATCCCACGTTCCGTTGAAAATCGACTACTGCGGCAGCTGTGTCAGGTCCGAAAATCCCATCGATCTTTCCGGCATCAAACCCGAGATTCCCCAGGTGGAGTTGGAGATCGGAGACGTCATCTCCTCGGAACATCTGGGTGTGCAGGTAAAGGTGTCGATCACCCAATCGGACGCCGGCCTCCACCAGAGCCGAATGTGTCTGCTCGTCGAATAAACCAGTCTCTTCCAGAGAGCGTTCAGCCTGAAACGCGAGGAGGGCCCGTGAGGTGTCAGCACCGAATTCAGTGCTTTTGACCTCACGCGAGTCAACTTGGTGGCCTGCCTCGTTGAGGCGGCGATGGAGCTCCTGAACGGACGCTCCCCGATCACCGGGATGGGGACTGGTCACAGCTGGGTAAATCGACCTAGTTGGTGGTTTGGTTGTAAGCCAACGTACCCGTTGGGCCGGGGACCCGACTGCTGACCGGTCGGCGACCGACTAGAGGTGCGGGGCCAACTCCTCAAGCAATTGGGGCTTGCCTTTGGCGCCAACTATCCGTGTGGCGGGCTGTCCATTACTAAAGAGAATGAGGGTCGGGATGCTCATTACCTCGAACCGTCGAGCTAGATCAGGTGCGTCGTCGACATTGACCTTTGCAACTCGCAAGGCACCTTCCTGTTCGACGGCGATTTCTTCCAAGATCGGCGTGATCATTTTGCAGGGGCCACACCACTCAGCCCAGAAGTCGACTAGGACGGGCTCAGTGGCCGAGCCGATCTCTTCATCGAAAGTATTTTCGGACAGGTCGCTGATGGCACCAGTCATTGGGTCTCGCTTTTCTCGGGTCCCAAAGGGGACGTTCGTTCGTGTAGTTGTATTCCGGATACTTGGGTAGCCCCCGAAAGTGCTGGGCGCGTGGCCTGATCGTAGGCGTTGTCAGTCGCTAGAACTCTCCAGCCATCGCTCGGCGTCAATTGCAGCCATACAACCGGAGGCTGCTGCAGTAATGGCTTGCCGATAGGTGTGGTCCTGCACGTCGCCACAGGCGAAGACACCCTCGATATTTGTTGTTGAGCGGTCTGCACCGGTGACTAGATATCCAGCCTCGTCCATGTCCAACTGGTCAGCGAAAAGGTCGGTGTTGGGGCGATGCCCTATCGCGATGAACACGCCGGTCACCGCGAGCGTCCGGGCCTCTCCCGTGAGAGTGTCTCGGACAGCGAGACCTTCGACCTTTGATTCGCCGAGGATGTCATCAACAATGGTGTTCCATAAGAACTCGATTTTCGGGTTGTCGAAAGCTCTGTTCTGCATGATCTTTGAAGCTCGAAGTTCGTCGCGACGGTGGACGATTGTCACCTTGGAAGCAAATTTTGTGAGAAAGCCCGCCTCCTCAAGGGCCGAATCTCCTCCTCCGACGACAGCAATTTCCTGATCGCGGAAGAAAAAGCCATCGCAAGTAGCGCACGTGGATAGACCGTGGCCTATTAGGCGCTGTTCGGCTTCTAGGCCAAGCATGACTGAGCGGGCCCCTGTCGAGACGATCACGGTGTCGGCGGTGTGAGTCGGTTCGGTCATTTCTGGATTACCGATCCAGATAGAAAACGGACGTTCACTGAAATCCACCCGCGAAACTTTGGCCGTGACGATTTCTGCACCAAACCGTGTCGCCTGAGAGCGCATATCGGTCATCAACTGTGGACCCATGACCCCCTCTGGGAAGCCGGGGAAGTTCTCCACCTCAGTGGTCAGCATGAGTTGACCTCCTGGCTGGTCGCTATCGGAAGACGGCTCGCCCTCAATGACTAGTGGCGCCAGGTCGGCTCGGGCGGTGTAAATGGCGGCAGTCAGACCAGCCGGCCCAGAGCCAATGATGATGACTTGGTGATGAGACACAGTTCCTCCTCGGGGACGCCGGTACGTTCAGTCGCTCCTGCGCGACCAAAGAAGCCCACCTAAGGCACAGAATGCGCTACCCAGGATGAGATGGGCGGACCAGCTCTCTCCGGGTACGACCACGTCGAGAAGACGGAACAGCCCGATGCCCGCGAGAATTAGGGCGGTAAACACGCAGGCCAGGATCAAGATCCCGTAGACCAATCCACGGGCCATTGTCAAAATGGGTTGTGTAGTAGCGCGACGGATGTTTTCTACGGTTGCAACGAAGCGGTCTACAAGGCTTGTAACCCAGTCGTTGGAGAGATCATCGGCCGGAGATCGGGGTCCCGGTTTTGATTCGTCGGAGACGTTAGCGGCCACACTTTCTCTGCCGGAAGCGGTCATAACTTGAGCCTACCGACCGGTTCTGACGGCCCTCTTAGAGACTCCGAATTGGGATAATTCAACCTGAAAGAGTGAAACAGAGCCCGATAACGCCTGGTCCGCCGTGGCTTGCCACTACGGGTCCGATGACTCCAACTCGAATGATTGTTGGGTCGATCAGGTCGCCGAGCATTGAGGTCAGGTCTTCAATGTCATCGGCTTGGGCATGCATCACCGAAAGTGATTCGATTTCGTCAGCGTGCTCAGCGACTTTGTCGCGAAGCCAGACAAGCGATTTCCTCCGGGTCCGTTGCCGTCCCGCCTCCTCCACGACGCCAGTACTTATGTCAATCAGTGGCTTGATGGAGAGCATCGAACCTAGCAAGGCCTGAGCGTTGCCAATTCGGCCACCCTTCTTGAGGTTTTCCAGGGTGTCAATGGCCCCGTAAACGCGGGTCCGTCCTCGAAGGTCCTCTACTAGGGCCACCACTTCGTCGGCCGAAGCACCATTGGAGGCAGCCCGTGCAGCAGCTAGCACCATGGTTCCGAGGCCGGCGGTTACCGACCGACTATCTACGATCCGCACATCTCCCTCGTCAGCAACTTCGCGCCGCGCCAACTCTGAAGACTCCATAGTGGCTGAGACACCGCTGGACAGGTTGATACAGACCACGGCGTCGTAGCCCTCAACTAGGCGTTGTCGGAACACCTCGACGAAAGCGCCGGGTGCTGGTGCCGCCGTCTGGGGCAGGTCTTCGCTGGTCGCCATACGCCGGTAGAAATCGTCTACGGCTAGCTCGTCGCGGTCTAAGAAGACCTGATCGCCGAAGCTTATGCTCAACGGGACGACGTCGATCCCGTGAGTGGAACATTCCTCGGGGGTTAGGTCACAGGCGCTGTCGGTGACGATCCGGACGGTCATGACTCCTCCTTGATAATGCCCTCCTGATCTGCTGTCGGGAGGTCCGATCAGTTGGCGTCTGGAGGTATTGGCCGCGAGCGTACTCGCGTTGCCCGGATCCACCAGATGGCTAGCACGGCGAGGGCTCCGACAAATAGGGCGACTCCGACGCCTGGGAGGCTGGTAGTCCTTACCACGAGATTCGTGGATCTCAACTGAAGAAGCCGGGCTTCGTCAGGTGACCTGATGGTGACCTGAAGCCGCGCCGCGCCGGAGGTTCGGGCTTGAACAGGGAGGGCGAGTCGATTCCGTCCCGGTTCGAGAATTACTTCAAGGGTTTCGCTCTCGGGAAACTCCAGACGACCGTCGCTCTGGAGGACTACCACCACGCGGGCAGGGGTGTTCAAGCCATTATGCACTGTGAACGGCACGTCAGCCCGGCGTCCAGTGAGGCGTACGTTCTGATCGGTTGGAGTGGTAAAGGCGTCCAACACGTCGGAAACTCGGGCGTAGACAGTGTCCAAGTACGCGCGGAGTGCGTCAGTGTCTAGTTCGGCTGCTGCGGTGACTTCCAGCAAGTCGTTGAGGGCTGAGGCCTCGGGATGGGGTCCTCCCAGCATCGCGGTGTAAGCGGCCACTGCCGTCTCAGCCAAGCTCCTATCGGTGGCACGTTGGTCTACTGGAGTTACTGGTTCGGGCCATAACTCATAAGTGACAGCTGCAGCGGCATCAAAGGCTTGCATGGCGTCGAACAGTTCGGGAAGGGATTGGATTCTCAGGAATGGAGCATTTTGAAGAGCACCCATCATCAGGTGAAGAGTGTTTCCATCAAGAGGTAGCCCCCTGGGTGTAGTGATGATTGCGGTGCGGGCCACTGTCGGATCGGCCCAGGCCAAAAGCGCCAAATCGGCAAGTAAGAATTGCGCTGCCGAGACAGCTCCCTGAGGGTCAACAAGGTGTTGTGCTAGGTCAGGATCTGCGACCAGTGCCGCTCGGGCCTCTCCGACATCATCGATTAGACGCGCCGGGTGTGTCGCTCCGTGAGAGGCGGTGACCGGTTGGGGATCGAGTTGACTTGCAGAGACCACCAGGCGCTCAGTTCCCAGTTGCGCAAGCAGATCGAGCGTCTCCGGCACTGCAGTGGGTCCCAGTAGGGCGACGCTTCTGTCCGGAGTAACTCCAAGGTGTTCAGTCAGTGCTCGGTCCGCGTGGTCGAGTAGATCGCGATGGACATCAGCACGACCCGCGCGATGCCAGGCCGTCGGGTCCGCGCTCACGTAAGGGGTTGATCGGAGGTGGACTCGGTCGGCTTCCGCCATGCGGACTAGGCCCGTGAGCAACTGGGCATGCGCCAGATCGTCGGATCTGGCAAGTCCGTCCACGGTAGAAGGAGGTAGTCCGATGTCAATTGGAACGGCTGGGTGTTCAATTACGGCGCGAATTAGTCCCTCCAACTGTTGGACAGTCGAGCTGTCTACATCAGTTCGGCCGTCGGGACGTAATGCCGGAGGTCCGATTACGTCCACGGATAGACCAACCAGAAGAGGCCGGTGTGAGACGGCTTCGCCGACTGGGACGACCGGAAGGTGGACAAGTGGTGTGGTAAGACGGTCAAGCACGTGGCCTTGGCTGTCTACCAATTCGACTACCAGTGGATAGACACCACCAGGGCGGGATCGGAGGTCCCCTTCGGTTCCCACGGTTAGAACTAACGAAGCCACGCCAGCTGAGTTCCGGGCTATGTCTGCGTCAATCTCTGCGGGCTCACCTAATGGTTGTGTTGGGACAAATTGGTGAAGATTCGCGAGCCCACGTCGGTCAATGGCTCCATAGAGGCTGACGCGAAGGGTCGTGTCGTCGGAGTCACCCGTGATTCTGAGCTCCAGAGTTAGGTCTCCGTTGTCGGCGATCCAAGGGGTTTGTGCGATTAGCCCGATGCCGGCTGATCCAGGGGAATCGGCGTGGGTCGCAGCGGTTGATGGATTGGGAACCACTGCCAAAGCCACGAGGACGAGCAACGAGATGATCAGTCGTCGAAAACTCATGAGTTTCTTTCGATATTCAATCGCAGGACTTTCAGTCCATCGGGTCGGATGGTGAATCCAAATCGTTTATACAGTGCTCTCGCCTGGAGGTTGTCTGGTTGCGTGTTGACAAAAGCATGGCGTGCGCCTGAGCGCACTAACCACCGGAGAGCGTCGGCTAACAATGCTGTCCCAACTCCGCGTTTCTGAGCGGCCGGATGGACGGCTATTCGCTGGAGAAAACCGGTGGTGCCAGTTCGCCCGGTTAGGGCGTGTCCGGCGGGTCCAGCATTCGTGCGGGACCGTCTGACGATTCGCCAACGGTGTTCGTCTGTAACACGAGTTGCTTCGACCAATGTGTCGTGGTCGACTTGCCACAGCGGTGAGGTATGTGAAAAAGCCTGCTGGTCCAGCGTCAGTAAAGCATCTCGGTCGGCGACCTTTACCGGTTGTGTCCGCAGCCCGGATGGGCTTAGGAGATTTCGCCTTTTAAATAAGGATTGGTCTCTTACGGTCAACGATCGGTGCAGGAGTAGGAGATGTTCGTAGGGGATGAAGCCAGCCAATCGAAAGGCCTCTTGATCGCCTGCGGTAAGCGCGGAGGTCATGAGAGTGCGGATCCCGCGTTGGCGAAGTTCATCCACTAAATCGACTACCTCGTCGGTGGTTGGGCCTGGGCCTGTCACGGCCACTATTTGAGCAACGTGCGGGTCGATTTGCCATGTAGCGATCCGAAAGACGGTTTCGGTGCAGCTGTAAGCCAATACAGGATTAGTCGGAGTATTGATGAACACAGGGTACGGCTCGGTCCGGCCGCTCCCGGGAGCCATCGGGTGAGGGGGGTTACGCTCAGCAGGTGTCTGCACTTCTGGTAACTGATGAAAGGTTTCTGAGCCATGAGGCTGGATCCCGACATCCGGAACAGCCTGCTCGCCTCAGTGCTGTATGGGAAGGTTTGGCGGCCGCTGACATAGGTGATGCTTTAGTTCGTGTTGAGCCGCGGCCAGCTGAAGTCGAGGAGTTGCTGGTCGTGCACCCGTCGAGCCACTTGAGTCGTCTTGAGATGATTGATGCAGCTGGCGGAGGACGTGTCGATCCGGACACGGTCATGGGCCCGGATTCATGGGAGGCGGCCCGCTTGGCAGCGGGAGCGGGCTTGGTGGCCATAGATGCGTTAAAGAAGGGAGTTGCGGACTTCGCCTTTTGTGCCGTGCGCCCACCCGGGCATCACGCGATGCCGGAGCGTTCGATGGGCTTCTGTCTCCTGAATAATGTTGCTGTTGCGGCTGCGGCTCTGGCGAATGCCGGCCAGAAGGTGGTCATCGTGGATCTAGATGCGCACCATGGCAATGGCACGCAGGATGCTTTCTATGGTGACGACCGGGTGCTCTTTGTTTCTTGCCATCAATGGCCTCTCTACCCGGGAACCGGTGCAGCTGATGAAGTCGGAACGGGTGCTGGGATTGGCACGACTGTCAACCTGCCGGTGCCACCAGGCACTGCGGGAGACGACTACCGGTACGCCATGGATTCCCTAGTCGTTCCAGTTGTCGAAAATTTCAAGCCTGATTGGCTATTGATCTCAGCCGGTTTCGACGCTCATCGTGCCGATCCATTGACAGATCTTGGTTTGACGTCTGGCGATTACGCCGACCTGATGGGGTCACTCGCAAATTTGGTATCGACCGGTCGCGTGATCGCCTTTCTTGAGGGAGGCTACGACCTTGCTGCGCTGTCCGATTCGGTGGGGGCCTCGGTTGCCGCACTACTTGGTGTAGACCACCGTCCGGAGGCTGCCTCCGGTACCGCCGGTCCCGAGGCTCGCAGAGTTATAGACCAGTTGATCCGCCAGTGCGGCGTGGCGTGAGGCCGGTTGAGGACGTGGGGATGCATTCCGCCATCGATTCAGCCCCGACTCCCGCTTTCGCCGACCTGATGGAGGCAGTAGCGCCGGTAGCCGATTGTTTTGGAGCTGCGGGATGCCGCCTCTATCTGGTCGGCGGCGTGGTTCGAGACAGGCTTCTAGGTGTCGACCGAACGCCCGACTATGACCTAACCACCGATGCAACTCCGGACGTGATCCGCGACATAGTGGCCAACGTCGCCGATGCCATGTGGCTGCAGGGCGAGCGATTTGGCACGATTGGTGTTCGTGTGAGTAATACCAACATGGAGATTACGACCCACCGAGCTGAGGCGTACCTCAGCGATTCTCGCAAGCCGGTAGTTCGTTACACCACAGTGCTTTATGACGATCTGGCCCGAAGAGACTTCACGGTGAATGCCATGGCGGTTGATGTCACGGATGGAAGCCTTCACGACCCCTTCGGGGGGAGGGCCGATCTCGTGGATCGGGTTTTACGGACACCTCTGGACCCCCGCGATTCCTTCTCGGATGATCCACTCCGGATGCTCCGTGCCGCAAGATTTCTTGCGCTCTATTCCCTGACTGCTGCCGAGGGCCTTGTAGACGCCGCCCGGTCGCTTGTCGGACGGATGGACATCGTGTCAGTTGAGAGGATTCGTGACGAGTTGTTGCGCCTCCTAGAGATTGAGGATCCGTCAAGGGGATTTGACCTTTTGGATGTGATGGGCCTCTTGCCGGTGATCCTGCCGGACTTGACTGGATTCTCTCTCTATGAACGAGGCCGGGTCGTCAGCCTTCTAAAAGAGGCGCCAAATGATCCGATTGTTCGTCTGGCGATCTTGGCCCAGTTGGCCGGTGGAAGTCAGGCGTTTCCCAAGTTGTCCTCCTCTCTGCGACTTTCGGGACGTGATGCTGATAGAGCCCAAATTTTGCTGGAGGGATCAGATCGAATCAGTGTCTTGGGGGACGAACCGACTGACGCGAATATTCGCCGACTGGCTGGCTTCTGCGGTAAGCGTCTTGACGATGTTCTTGTCTTTGCAGAGTTATTAGGCAGGTCGACGACATCTCTGGTCAAAGGGGTTAAACGTCTGCGAGCGGCGGGGGAGTTAGACGATCTAGGTCCGGCGCTAGACGGGGCCACAGTCATGGAGATATTGGGCGTTGGGCCGGGTCCAGCGGTCGGTGAGGCAATGGTTTGGCTGGCTGAACTCCGTGTCGAGGAGGGACTATTGCCGTTGGAGGAAACTCGGCGACGCCTTATCGACTGGTGGGAGTCAACAACGGCTTAAGTCCAAGGATGTGAGGTCTGGGTGGCGGCACGTTTCTTGAGCCATGGGTGGCGTTAGCTGCCGTGGCCTAGGGTGTCAACGTGGCAAGTCGGCGAACTGGCGAGGCGAGGCAGGTCTCGGAGGGTCTGCTGCCCGCTCGGCGTCCAGCCGACGTCGATTATCGTCTGGCGCGTCAGACGACTCTTGATGGCTGGCGTCGGGGGGTATTGGGGCGTCAAGTCATATGCGACGCACAGTCGATGTTGCGTCGTAATGCTGCAGAGTGCGGTACTGCTACGTCTGAGATCTGTCCGGTATGCGAGGACCACGAGGTGGCCCATGTGACATACGTATTCGGGCCGCGACTGCCAGCCCACGGGCGTTGCATCTCAACGCCTGGGGAGTTGGCACGTCTAGATGCGCGGAAAGCAACGCTGACCGGGTACGTGGTTGAGGTGTGCTCCGCGTGCGGTTGGAACCATCTCGTTCGGGTTACTTCCCTTGGCGGCGGCTAGCTGAGGTCACCACAGGATCCGAATCTCTTCGGACAACGCATCATCCTAAATTCAATTGGGGCTGGATGTAACAGGTGACTGTAAGACTATGTACGTGTATGTGAAGCCATTTCGTGTCACCCCGTGTTAAGAAATGGGAGTGGTAGTAGCCTGCAGTTGCCCTTTGGTTCAGCGGGCGACCGCTGGATCCGAATTGATGACAACCCATTACCCCTGCCCCACCGTGGGGCCCCGGACGTGCCTAGTGCGATGTCCGAGTCCAAAGGAGGTGAGTGCCTGCTATGCGGGCTTACGAACTCATGATCATCTTTGATGGCGACCTTGATGAGGAAGCTGTCTCTGCCAGTCTCGACAAGGTCACCGCGAGCATTGAGTCCGAGGGTGGACGCGTCGCGTCGGTCCTGGATTCCGAACCATGGGGTCGACGTCGCTTCGCTTACCAGATAAATCACAAGTGGGAGGGCTTCTACGTCGTCTTGGACATAGTGACCGAGGCTGGAAATCTGGACTCCACTGATCGGATTCTTCGACTAGCGGATCGTAATGAGGTGGTCCGGCACAAGATCATTCGTCTCCCGGACGCCGAAGTTGTGCGCCGCGGTCTCACTGATAAATCGGTGCCTGCTGAGGCAGGCTGACTAGGAAAGACAGACATGGCATTCGACAACACCGTGACTGTTGTGGGCAACGTGACCCGCGACCCCGAACTCCGGTTCACTCCAGGCGGCGCTGCTGTGGCGAATTTTGGGTTGGCTTGGAATCGGAAGGGTCAAAATGAGGAGGAAGTCGTCTCCTTTTTCGACATCACCTGCTGGCGGAATCTCGCCGAGAATGTGGCTGAATCCGTCACTAAAGGCGCTCGCGTCATCGTTTACGGCCGACTTGACCAACGGTCATGGGAGAACCAAGACGGAGAGCGGCGTTCCAAGGTTGAAATTGTGGCTGACGATGTGGCACCGAGTCTCAAGTGGGCTACGGCTGAGATCACCCGGAATGAGTTTCGTGGCGGCGAAGGTGGCGGGTCTGCTGCATCAGCTGCAGGTGGTGGTCAGGCGGCCCCGACGGCTTATCCCGATGAGGAGCCCTTCTGATGGCGCGCCGAACCCCTCCGCGTCGAGCCAAGGGCCGTGAGACTGGTCGCCGTGGCAAGAAGAAAGTCAGCGCACTGACCATCGCCAAGGTGGAATATGTCGATTACAAAGACACGGAGATGCTGCGAAAGTTCATATCCGAGCGAGCCAAGCTGAAGGCTCGTCGGGTTAGTGGCAACTCAGAAAAACAGCAGCGTGAAGTCGCCCGAGCAGTCAAAAATGCTAGGGAGATGGCGTTAATTCCTTACGCCAACAGAGTGACCACACAGCGGCGCGATCGTCGCAACGACGAACGTGGACAGCGGGCCGATGGTCCGCCACCTCGTCCTAGCGGTCCGCCGCCCGGATTGGAGGCCGAAGCTGTTGATGACGAGGCCCTCGTGGATGCTGATGTGACTGCGGTTGACGAGGCCGACGAGGTGGAATCGTGAAGGTTCTTCTGCGTTCCGATGTCGATGGTCTTGGACGGACTGGCGACATCGTGGAGGTAGCACGAGGCTACGCTCGAAATTACCTCGTCCCTCAGGGCCTAGCTATTGAAGCCGCAGTCGGTGTGGCTGCTCAAGCAGAGGCAATGCAACGCAAGCGGGCGCTGAAGGCTGCTGCCGACCGCAGTGAGGCGGAGGCTGCGGCCACCCAGGTCGCTGGGGTCGTTTTGCAAGTCATGGCCAAGGCCTCTGATGAGGGTCGTCTTTTCGGCTCTGTCGGTGCGGCGGAGGTCGCCGATGCTCTTGTGTCGCAAGTCGGTCTAGAGATCGATCGCCGTCAGGTGGTTGGAGACGTTGTGAAAGAAGTGGGATCACACGAGTTCATGGTTGAACTTCATGCCGAGGTCGCTGTTCCCGTGACTGTCGAGGTGCAAGCCGAAGACTGATATCGGCGTGTCAACGGTTTTTGGTTGTTCCGACCCATGGCAGTTGAAGAGACCGGCGTCCGTCCACAGACATTGCCAGTTTTCCCCTTCTGCCAGGCGACCAATGGGGAGAAGTTCATAGTTTTTCCTTCTGGTTCCCCACAGGTGCCAACAGGCATTCTTCAATACGTGTATGACGAGCTGAATAGTGAACTGATGTGACCGGGCTATCTGAAGGCGACTCGCACGACGACCTTGACGGGGAGGGTTTCTTAGGAAACTCGGAGACGTCTATGTCGGCACCGGTAGGCGAGTCGATGCCATACGAAGAGCCACCACCTTTCGAGGAACCGCCGCGCTGGGATTCATCGGTCAGGCCCAGCAATCATCGCGGAGACGGTCGATCCGGAGGCGGTTCTTCGTTGCGTGTGCCGCCCCACAACTTGGATGCTGAGGCCTCTTTGCTGGGCGCCATGCTTCTGTCGCGTGACGCTATTGCTGACGCCCTTGAGTTGACGGCCGCCGAGCATTTCTACAAGCCGTCCCATGGTCACGTGTTCGAGGCCATCTGCAGCCTTTATTCAGCAGGTGAGCCCGCTGACCCGGTTACTGTGGCCGAAGCCCTTACTCGGGCTGGTCTTCTTGATCAGATTGGTGGTCCAGGCCTGCTGCTCGAACTTCAGGCGTCCACCCCTGCCACGTCGAGTGCTACTAAGTACGCCAGCATCGTCCAAGAACACGCAACCCTTCGAAGCCTGATCGGTGCCGCCAACGAGATAGCCGAAATCGGTTACGGCCATCCCGACGATGTTGTCAAGGCAGTTGACGAGGCAGAGAACCTTGTCTTTCAGGTCGGCCAGGGACGGGTAACTGACTCCATGGCCCAAATGCGCGATTTGCTGAACGTGAATCTCGACCGACTTGAACATCTTTATGAGCAAGGCGCGGATATAACCGGTACGCCGTCCGGCTACACAGACCTTGATCAGAAGTTGTCGGGCCTTCAGGACGAATCTCTAATAATCGTTGGTGCTCGACCCGCTATGGGAAAGACGGCGTTTGGTCTCGGAATTGCGGCCAATATCGGCATTCGAGAAGGACTCCCAGCGGTGGTCTTCTCGCTCGAGATGAGTCAACTCGAAATCGTCCAGCGGATTCTTTGCTCGGAAGCCCGAGTTGACGCCACAGCCATTCGAAACGGTCAACTGACGTCTGAGGACTGGTCGAAGATAAACCGCGGCGTTGGGAAACTTGGAGAGGCGAACATCTGGATCGACGACAACCCAAACACCTCGGTCATGGAGATCCGGGCCAAGGCCCGTCGTCTCAAGAGCCGAGTCGGCAAACTCGGTGTGGTTGTTGTGGACTACCTCCAATTAATGACTGGCCGGCACACAGCAGAAAGCCGTCAGGTTGAGGTTGCTGAGATCAGTCGGGGGCTAAAGATTCTGGCTCGAGAACTGCAGTGCCCTGTGATCGGCCTGTCGCAGTTATCCCGGGGACTGGAGAATCGGCAGGACAAGCGGCCGATGCTTTCCGATCTCCGGGAATCGGGCTCGATTGAACAAGATGCTGATGTGGTGCTTTTCCTCTACCGGGACGAGGTGTACAACCCGGATTCGGTCGATGCTGGCATGGCTGAGGTGATCATTTCCAAGCATCGCAACGGCCCGACAGGCGAGGTGAAACTGGCTTGGATTCCTCGGCACACCCGCTTTGCCAACATGGCACGGGCTAGCTAACTAATCGACGGCGTTTTTCAGTGATCCTTGGCGAGGACTTGTTGGGCTGGCTCCTATTGGCCCTCGGTTCCGCTATGGCCGTGGGTAATGGCATGGCTCTGGTCCGTCCACCGCGTACCCCTGATGACGGCGACCTCGAACGGCCACCAATTTGGCGCAGCGTCCTATACATCGTCCTCGGTTCACTGGCCGCTCTCTGGGCCCTAATCACCCTTGTAGGTTGAGGCCGACTCTCTTGGTACCCGGGAGTCATTAAATCGCTCTTCGAGTCGGACCCCTGGGGTACTGGGTCCGCTACCGTCCGGACTGGAGGTGAGGGCGATGGCTGAAGTTACGGATACGGAACTGGTCGACGCCTGTGGCCTTGAGCCCGGGCTGATCTGCGAGTGGATCTGGGATAGCACCGGGAATGAGAGCCTCGCCTCATTGGTCGATTGGGTTGTGGAGCGGCCGCTAAAGGTCGTGGTCATCCTGATTGGTGCGGTGGTGGTGAACCGTCTGGTAAAGCGTGCCATCGACCGTATGGTTACTCGTCTCGTCGAGTCTCGTACTCGGGAGGAGACCAAGGCGGAGGAGGAGTCCAGCGCTGCGCTCTCTCGTCTGGGACGACGGGCCCGTAAGAGGATCCAGAGGATCCAAGACCAGGCCGAGCGGGCCCGCCAGCGGGCCATGACCCTCGGAGCGGTATTGCGGAGCCTGGCTGGTTTCGCGGTGTATGCGTTGGCATTCATGGTTGCCCTTGGTGAACTCGGCCTCGATCTAGGACCACTAATAGCCGGGGCAGGCATCGTTGGTCTCGCCGTGGGATTTGGTGCCCAATCGCTAGTCGCCGATTTCATCGCCGGCATCTTCATCATCATTGAAGACCAGTACGGAGTTGGCGACTACGTCGACGTTGGTGCGGCCTCGGGGACTGTAGAGAGGGTCACATTGCGGACCACAGTCCTTCGCGACGTTAACGGTGCTCTATGGGTGGTGCCCAATGGCGAGATTCGTCGGGTCGGCAACTCCTCGCAACTATGGGCCCGAACGGTTCTCGATGTCGATGTCGCCTATGACACCGACATCGACCTGGCGGCCAGTGTCATCAAAGAGGTAGCTGATGAGGTGTGGCGGGAAGAGAATGAGTCGACCACCATCATTGAAGAACCCGAGATCTGGGGTGTCCAGAACTTTGGGGCTGATGCAATTTCCATCCGCTTAGCCGTCAAAACCGAGCCGGGTGAGCAATGGGCCACAGGTCGCCTCATCCGGGCTCGTCTCAAGAAGGCTTTCGACATAAATGGCATAGAGATTCCATTCCCTCAGCGGACGGTCTGGGTCAATCAGGTCGCAGAGCGGACAAGCACGGCTCCCGGTGGAACTGAGATCCGTGAAGACCTTTTGGGTCAAAGGTCAGGGAGCGATGGCGACGATTAGTCCGATGTCCCCGAGCCAGTTCGTCATCGCGGAATAGTCGAATAGGGGTTATCCCGGTTATCAGGAGTCGCTGCGGGCGATGGCGCGTTCATCAGTTCCTAGATAACTGGCCACGACCTTCGGGTTGTTCCTGACGATGTCGGGATAGCCCTCGGCAATGATCTGGCCTGCTTCCAGGCAGTACACCCTGTCGGACAACGACATGATCATGGGCATATCGTGTTCAATCACGATCATGGTGGCCGCCAGTTCCTGTTGGATCTGCTTGAGTAACGGCCCGAAAGCTTCGGCCTCCCGTTGGGCAATGCCGGCCGTCGGCTCATCAAGACAGAGAATTCTTGCGTCGAGGGCGAGCAACCCAGCTAGTTCAACAATGCGACGTGTTCCGGTTGACAGGTCAGATACTAAGGTGTCCGCATATCGTCCGAGGCCGAGGAAGCCGATCAGATCGTCCGCCGCGGAGCGCTTAGTTCGTTCGGCCCGACTGGCTGATGGCAGGAATAGGGCGGTTGACAAAAGCCCGGTTCTGTCGCGAGCCTCAAGGGCAACCTGCACCGTTTCGCGCACGGTGAGTTCTGGGAAGAGTCGGGCATCTTGGAAGGTGCGGCCTAGGCCGAGGCGCGCCCGGCTAGCGGATCCCATTGAAGAGGCGTTTCGACTGAGGATTTCGACGGATCCTTCGGCAGGGGTGAATCCGCCGATGGCGTTCATCAGTGTTGACTTGCCGGCACCGTTCGTGCCGATTAGACCCACCACCTCGCCAGGTAGAGCTTCTAGGGTCACGCCGTCCACAGCTCTCAGGCCTCCAAAAGTCACCGATACGTCTGATACGGCTAGTGCCGGACCATCCACGACTGACCGGCTGGTGCCGCCACTGGTAGCAATCGCCGGTAGGTCAGGGGGGCGGGCCGTGTTGACCGGACCTAGGCGGGCGTTGGCGATGCGAAGAAGGGCGTCGCGTGCTGAGTAAGCGATCTGTATTAATCCGCCAGGGAAGTAAAGCAACAGGACCAAAAGACCGATGCTGGAGGTGAACAATGGAACTAGTTCGTTGTCTGGCCAGAACGCTGGGAGGCCCACTACCCAAAGAGCGCCGATGACCGGGCCCATGATCGTGCCCAGACCACCGATAACAACCATCGATACGAGGCGGAGCGAGTCGCCAATCAGAAATAATCGGTCGGAGTAGGGGATGTTTTGGACCAGACCGCCCAGAAGAGCACCGCCCATGCCCGCAATAGCACCGGCCAGAGCAAAGGCCGTCAACTTGGTGCGCGACGGTCCAACCGTGTAGGCCGCTGCCGTGTACTCGTTTTCACGCACACTGATGATCGTGCGGCCGATTCCGCTCGATCGCATGCGGCGGACGACTAGGACGAGAAGGACCAAGACTGCGAGACAAAAGTAGTAATACGAGCGTTGACTTGACAGGTCAAAGGGTCCGGCGCTGCCGCGGCGAAACGGGATGCTCTGGCGAAAACCGCCGTTGAAAGCCGGCCGCTTGAAGATGTATTGCTGGGCGGCAAGCGCGAAAGCGAAGGTGGTTACGGCGAGCAGAAGGCCTTTGACCCGCAACGCTCCGAGACCGATCAATGCTGCCACTCCTGCAGCAACGACTGATGCCAAAACCATCGAGATGAGGTAAGGAACCCGGGGAACGGACAGGGTGGCTAGATGCCATTCCCCGATGCCGATGCCTACCTCAAGACCCCGATTGAATCCTGCAGCTATGAGTGCTCCAACGCCGGCGAACGCCATTTGGCTCAGGGATAGCTGGCCAGCCCATCCGGTCACGATTGACATCGACAGGGCACAGACAGCGAAGCCGACGATGCTGGCGTAAAGCAGGTGTCGAGACGGAAGTGTCACGATGAGTGGAAGAACTAGGGCGATGGTTAGCAGCAGCCCGCAGGCCATAGTCGATAGGTGGCGGACCCACCAGACACTGCGGAGCCGCTCGGGAATAGGTCGGCGTCTAGCGGAGAACGAGAATGAGCCTTCGGCTTCGGCCATGCCCCGGCTCTGGAGGGCGACGGCAATTGCTACGACTACGAACAGCAAGAAGTCAATTAGGCCACTCTGTCCAAGGAGGTTGAATTGCACATGCGCTTGGACCACGCCGATCAGTACGCCGGCCACCAGAGCCCTGGGGAAGGAGACCATTCCAGCGATTACCGCTGCGGCCAGGGCACGGGTCATGGTGTTGGGCCCTAGGTTCGCCATTCCGGTGATGGCACCGCGGTTCCCAGACAGCAGTAGGAGTGAGACGCTGGATAGCAATCCAGCTACCGTCCAGACGAAGAGCTGCACGATCTTGGGATCGATTCCAGACATACGTGCTAGGTCCGCGTTAGAAGCTGAGGCCTGAACGGTCTGACCGAAAACAGTGCGGTTCAGAAACCATGCCAGGCCGAGGGCTAGCAGTGGAACGACAACGAGGATCGTTACCTTGGGCCCAGTTACTCGGATGCCAAGTACGTCATCCGAAGTGAAGCCCAGTGGAACCGGGAACCGGGAACCTTTACTGGCTTCGACGTCCGGAAGAGCGGCTAGGACGGCCTGCATGAGCTGGGCGATGCCGATGGTTGCAACTAGCACAATGACTCGGGGGGCATCGAACAAGCGGCGAATTACTGCCCGTTCTACGGCGGTGCCAATCACCGTTCCGGTCAGCAGGGCGATGGCTAGGGCAACCCAGTAGGGAAAGCCATGGTTTAAGACCATCACGGCCATCAGGCCAGAGGCAGGCAGACCCATGTTGCCAACGGCCAGATTGATCACCCTGGTGGACCGGTAAATAAGGACCACACCGAGGGCGAGTAGCCCGAAAACCATCCCGTTGACAATGCCGTCGAACCACAGTTGCCGTGTTGTCCAGACGGCAAGGACGGACGGACCGGTAGCTAAGAGCTTCGGGAGTGCGAAGGCGAGTTCCGTCATCTCAGCCTCCATCCCGTCCGAGGAAGACGGCCCGGGCGAGGTCATCACGTTCGGCGAGTTCGGATGCCGAACCCTCGAATCGCACTTGGCCCTTCTCGAGGAAGATGGCCCGGTCGGCGATTGACAGCGCCACATTTAGCGACTGTTCGACGACGAGAATGGTCTGTCCGCGTTCTTTGAGACGCTCAATCAGAGCTAGCAGGTCCTGAACGACAGTTGGGGCCAGGCCGAGTGAGAGTTCGTCGATGAGCAGCACTTCGGGCTCATGGAGCAGTACCCGAGCAAGAGCCAGCATTTGCTGTTGCCCACCGGACATCGATCCGGCCCGTTGTTCCTGTCTCCGGCTGAGGTCAGGGAAAAGCTCAAGGACTTGGCTTATCCGACGCTCTACATCTGCTTTATCAGCCCGGTGGACGAAGGAGCCCATGACGAGGTTTTGGTGGACGGTCATGTCGGGGAAGACGCCTTGTCCGCCAGGAAGTTGCTGGATACCGAGACGAGAACGCATCTGGGGTGAGGTGTATGTGATGGTGCGGCCGTGGAGTCGGACTACGCCGCGTTGCGGGATGCCTAGGCCACTGATGACCCGAAGAATTGTCGACTTGCCGGCACCGTTGGTGCCCAAGAGCGCCAGTGTTTCACCCCTGCGGACTTCGAACGCCACACCGAACAGGACCTGGACTGAGCCGTAGGAGAAGTCCACGTTGTTGACCTGTAGAGCAGGCACTTCGCCTTCAGAGGAGGCGCGGCGCTGTTCGTCCTGTTCGTCTAGCAGGTCCTGGACGTTGAGAGAGAGGTCACCGCGGACATGGCGTGCTCCTCGGTACATGATCCAGCCCCCAATGACGGCTGAAGGTACGGTCAGCACGAGCGTGGTGATTCGGGGACCCCAGGAGTCGGCAAACATGAACGACACCAGACCACCACCCGTTCCACCGATGAAGAAGATGTAGAG
The DNA here is from genome assembly GCA_002348705.1 of Candidatus Neomicrothrix sp. UBA2974. Classification (GTDB taxonomy): domain Bacteria; phylum Actinomycetota; class Acidimicrobiia; order Acidimicrobiales; family MedAcidi-G1; genus UBA9410. Next base: position 152,291 of record DEAU01000013.1, on the reverse strand, counting down.
GGTGATGAGCGCTGTGCCACTGCCGCGGAGCCGGTAGGGGACGATGGCTTGGATGAGTGGTCCAACCATTGCGAATGCCGTGTTCAGCATTACCAGCGTGGGGATGGAAAAGGCTATGAACAGGGGTACTGATGGCATGGCCCACTGGATTGGCTTGAAGATCGCCGAAAAACCGATTAGGCCGCCCACCAGATGCAGTGTTCGGGTGGGGTTCTCGCGCCACATACGGTCGAATCGGGGGCCAACAAAGAACAGGGCGACAACCGTGGCAAGTCCCGAGAGGGTGCCCCAGGCGCCGCGTTCAAAGGATTCGAGACCGAACTTGTCTTCCAGCCAGAGGTTCTCAAGGACGGGGGCGGTGAACAGGCCAAAGCCGAGGGCGCTAAAACCGACCACGACCGCCTTCATCGTCTTGATCTGCATGAGGCGGGAGAACGAGGCTTCCATGGACACGGGAACTGGATTGTCTTCGGTGAATGATTCCTCGAGGACGTCTTCTTTCTCCCAACGTCCTCGCATCGGCTCCTTGAGGAAGAAAGCGAATACGGCGACCACAGCGACTGGGATGCCGAGCACGTAGTAGGCCCAGCGCCAACCGTCGACTTCTCCTGGCCCATTGGCCCAGGCGGCGATGCCGCCCACCACCACCGGACTGAGGACGGCTAGAACCCGACCCGAGCCTTTTTCAATCGCACCGATTCGGCCGCGGATCCCAATCGGGTAGGTATCGGCGATGACCGATGAGTGGACCGGGATGGTGTTGGCCTTGGCGATGCCGACGCCGAAGCGAGTCCAGAAGAAGGCGAAGGCGTTGACTGCCAAACCCGACAGGGTGACCATACCGGCGAAGATCACGCTGGACCAGCCGATAATAGGTATGCGTCGGAAACGATCAGCGGCCCATCCCATGGGAACGGCTCCGAGTACCACGAAAGCCCCGGATGCGCTGGCGATGAAGGTGATGGTCCCATCGCCGACGCCGAAGGTGTCGCGGATCTCAGGGGCAAGTACCGCAATCGCGGCGTGCTGTAGTTCGTCGAGCGAGTTGAGAAGAGCGAGAACCACGAAGGTGGCCGCTCCGCCGCCCATGGCGAGACCCTTCTTGAGGGAAAGTCCCTCACTTCTCACACCAGGGAGCAGGTCGTCTGCAAATAGAACTTCGGAGGTCGCCTGTTCGGCATGGCGGGCGGCTTCCTCCTTGAGCACCTCTGAGGCCAGCGAAGCCATGTCTCCGGTTGTGGGCGCGTCGGCGTCGATGTTCGGCTCAGAGTCTCTGCCGTCAATCGGATCGTTCTGGTCGGTCACGGTTGGCGTCTCCCCCGGCCCCGCTCAGTTGCGAGGGATATCCTTCCACGCCGTTTCACTGTTTTGGCCGGGATCTCGAGGAAGACCCAGTGATCGCTCGGCCAAGTTGTTTTTCTGGACCTCAGTGGTTCCCCCACCAATCGAGATGGCGAAACGGTTCAGTATCTCGGCCCGCACCCAGTTGCCCTCTGGGTCCTCTGTCTCCGAGCTCGCCATTGCGGCGAGACCTGTTAACTCTGCAGCTAGATTGCCCGACAGGACTTTGGTGCGGGCGGCCATCACTTTGGTTAGTGCAGGGTCGAAAGGTGGTGACTGTCCGTTGCGGACCGCAGTCTGGATGCGCTGGCCCATAAAGTTTTGAAGGCGCTCCCGGCTGATGATTCTCGCGAGCCGCTGACGAACAATCGGGTTTTCGAGTCCGCCGTGGCGTGTTGCTAGATCACGTAGTCGGTCCGATGCGGAAGGTCCTTCACCTCGTCCAATAAAGGCAGCCTCGTTGGCCAAGACAGTGCGGGTTGGAGACCAACCACCGTTGACATCGCCCACAACTTGGTTGGAAGGAATCCTGACGCTGGAGAGGAAGACCTCATTGAAGTGGGCGGAGCCATTTGCTTGGACGAGGGGCCGGACCTCTATTCCTGGTGATGCCATGTCGACGAGCAAGAAAGTGATGCCTCGGTGTTTGGGGGATTCGGGGTTGGTGCGGGCCAACAGGAAACCCCAGTCGGCGAATTGGGCACACGAATTCCAGACCTTCTGTCCGTCGACTACCCATTCATCACCGTCGAGAATGGCTCGGGTGTTCAGAGAGGCAAGGTCAGAGCCAGACCCCGGTTCGCTAAAGAGTTGGCACCAAGTCGCTTCGCCGTTGAGCAAACTCGGGAGGAAACGAGTCTTTAACTCCGGTGTTGCGTGGGCCAGCAGGGTCGGTCCGAGCATGGCGATGGTGGCACCAATGAAGCCAGAATGAGAGTTGTAGTGTGCTGACTCCTCGCGGAAGATCCTGTCAGCCCAGACCGGATGTCCACCACCGCCGTACTCGACTGGCCAGGTGAGGCCGGCCCATCCGTGGGCGGCCAAGGTTCGTTGCCAACACCGGCCATCTTCGAAGTAAGCCCGAGCGTCGTTGTCGTCGGAGAATCCGGAGACCTGCCACGGGTCGCTTTCGGCTCGCGGTTCGGCATTTTCGGCAAGGAAGGTTTGAACTGCTGTGCGGAACTTCGCCTGTTCGGGCGTGTCTGTTGGGAATCTGGACACGTAGCGGAACGCTAGTGCGGTCGGAAATCTGACGGACCATCAGAAATAATGCAATCAAGAACGTGGGTCCTGGGTGAGATTCGTCAGGTGAGGGGATCTCTATCATCAAGCTGCTCGTAGACACGCTTGACTTTCCCAACCTCGGTCCGAGGCATGGAACCCTCCGGGACCAACTCCACGTCGGCTCGGATTCGAATCCGGTCGGCAACCGCCTTGGATATACGTTCAGCACTGTCGACAAGGTTGGAGGTCCCGGAGGTGGCCTCGGCTCGGACCCGGAGCTCCGCCATGCTGCCCCGGCGATCGACCACGATGGCGTAATTCGTGCCTACCGCAGCGTCATCCATGAGGACGTCCTCGATCTCACGTGGGTAGACGTTGACGCCGCGGATGATCAGCATGTCGTCTGCTCGACCGGTGAGGCGAGCGATGCGGGTCCAGTTCCGACTATTCGATCTAACGGTGTCGCCCTCGCAGGGAAGAATTCGGGTTATGTCTCCGGTGCGATACCGCAGGACAGGCATAGCTTCTTTGGTGAGTGTGGTTATCACTAATTCGCCGAACTCACCGTCCGGGGCTGGTTCGCCGGTATCCGGATCAACGATCTCGGGAAGGAAGTGGTCGTCGAAGACATTGAGGGCACCCAGGTCATCTGGCGCTTCCATAGCGACGCCGGGGCCGATGACTTCGGATAGGCCGTAGATATCGAGCGCAACGAAGCCACCCCCCCAGGCTTCCTGAACACGTTTGCGCATGCCTTCTGTCCATGGCTCGGCGCCGAGAATTCCTACTTCCACGCTAAGACGTTCGCGGATTCCGAGGGCGTGGGCCCGCTCGGCCAGAACCAAGCAAAACGAAGGGGTGGCCGAAAGAATCCGGCTGCCCAGATCCTCGAGTAACTGGAGTTGAAGGGCGGTGTTGCCTCCGGAGACCGGTACCACGGTGCAACCCAGTCGCTCGCCGCCGTAATGGAGGCCAAGCCCACCTGTGAACAGGCCGTACCCGTATCCGTTGTGGAGGATGTCCTCAGGCCGTGTCCCAGCCAAGGCAAGGGCCCGCGCATTTACCTCCGCCCACAGGGCTAAGTCATTCGGTGTGTAAGCGACGATAGTTGGCTTGCCACTGGTGCCCGAGCTGGCGTGGATTCGGGTAGTGGCTTCCATCGGGGTGGTGATCATTCCCAGCGGGTACTGGTCGCGTAGATCCTGCTTGACGGTGAATGGCAACAGAGGAAGATCGTCAACCGAGCTAATAGACGCCGGGTCGATGCCGTCCAGGCGCTCTGTCCAGAAGGGGTTTCCGCATGTGGCGAGGCGGGATATCAGCGCATTGAGGAGCTCGTCCTGCTTCGATCTCTTGTCGGCAGCAGGCAGTCCTGTGGTGTCGACTGGTGCGAAGGGTGCAGGCATCGGAGCAGCTCAAATATCGGTTAGAAGAATCATCAGAGGCTTGGTTATCTGTTGGCCTGGACTACTGATCCAGCCACGATCAGATCCCAGACGGCTAGGCCGACCGACTTGAAGAGGGTCACCTCATCATCAGAAGTGCGTCCGACGGTTCCGAGGCATAGCTCGGCCAGATCGCCAACGATCCGGTCGAATGACCACTTCTCGACCTTGGCTGCCAAGATTAGGTCGCCAGCCTCTTCGGCCGCCGCTCCCCGGTTGTCGACGAAAACCGAAGAGCGTGTCAACAGGTCAGGGGCTACCTCTCGACGCGCCGTGGAGTAACTACCTACTAGAGCTACATGTGATCCCGGCCGGACATTGGCAGAGGGAACCACTGGTTCGGTTGACGTCGTGCATCCACAGATCAGGTCGCAGGATGCGGTCGCCTCTGGTGATCCAGCTTCGAGCCGCCGCCCATCAGCGAGCTCGAGTACGTTGAGGTCAGTGGCGAAGGCAGTCGATGAGGCCTCGGTGCGGCCGCAGGTCACGATTCGTTCGATGTTGGGCCGGACCAAAAGCATTGCTTCTAAATGACCACGGGCTTGCACTCCCGTGCCGAATATTCCGAGGCTGGTGGCATCCGAACGGGCTAATAGGTCAGCGGCTAGTGCCGAGGCGGCAGGTGTTCGTAGTGTGGTCAGCGCTGAGCCGTCGAGCGTGGCTTTAGGTATGCCGGTAGAGCGGTCGCAATATAGATAAAAGCCATGGATTAGGGGAAGGCCGCGCGATGGGTTGTCCGATACAACGTTGACCACTTTGACGCCGATCCCAGCTGGCGAGACGGCTGGCATCATCAGGAAGTCGTCGCCCGGACCCAGCGCGACATGGGCGCGGGGGTGCATGTCGCCGAGTTCACGACTTCCAGTTCGTAACGCCTCGATACAAGAGGCCATGTCCATTACCGAGCGGATGTCATGGGCGTCGAAATGGGGGAGGTTGGTCACGTCGTTGATTCTCGTCTACCGATTGCCGAAGGAGGAATTCGAGATCCTGTTATCGCAGCAGAAATCCCAAGCCGATGGTGTCGTGTGGGTCCAGGGTGAATGAGGAGGTACCAGTGCGGTGTGCAGAGCCCTCCACGCTGGGAACAACTCCACCTTCGGTCACTGACTCGATGCGGGCGTCGAAGGCACCGCCAGCAATACCCTCGTTAAGGAATCGGTCTCTGACGGCGAGAGCCTGGTCCATGTGCAGAAGAGCAAGGCGGGCGGAGGTTCCCGAGCCGCAGGGTGATCGATCAACTTGTCCGTCGGCGAACACGGTTACGTTCCGCTGGTGGACTACCGCCTCTGTCGCTGGTGGGTTGACGTCTTCGTGGAGGATCGTGCCATAGAGACCCGACAGACGGTCATCGGATGGATGAGTTACGGACGGGTGGCTGTCGAGGACGGTTTTGACCCGTTGTCCGAGGTCTATCAACCGGTCAATATCCGCGGTGCTGCACGACACGTCTAGGTCGTCGACAGCGACCGATGCATAAAAGGCCCCTCCGAACGACACGTGCGCGATGACGTTTCCGTGCTTGGTCTCGATGACTAAGTCGCGGGCTGCGGGGAATGCCTCGACGTTGGTGAAACGGACCGATGCCACCCGTCCAGCGATCATCCGTGCCACTGTCTGGAGCCGACCGGATGGGACATCCACCGCCACGGTGGTCTCACCGTCCGGTGGCGCATCGATCATCCCAGAGTCGATAGCCCAAGTAGTCATAGCGATGGTTCCGTGTCCGCAGGCAGTTGAGAAGCCGTCCTTGTGGAAGAAGACCACGCCGACGTCACCGTCCGCATCATCCGGGGGTACCACCATGCCGCCGTACATGCCCTCGTGGCCGCGAGGTTCTTGAACAAGGAACCGCCGGTAGTCATCAAGGTTGTCCATAGCCCATGACCGCCGATCAAGGACCGTCGTGCCCTGCATGGGTCCTAGGTCAACGATACGGAATGGTTCGCCGGCCGTGTGGTAGTCGTCGACCTTTAGCGACTCGCCTGAAAGCAAGACCATAGGAGCGGACCGTAGTTGGGAGTTGACTCTCTAGAACGAGTCGACCAACTTTCCCTCGCGTCGGCTCTACCAGATCGCAGCCGGGTCTAGGTCGAGGACCTCGCACATTCTCGACAGGAGGTTTTCGAAGTGTTCGCTGCGGACGGTGCGGTGTTGTTGGATGGAGGCTGCTCTATCGTCCAGCACAGGGTCGATATCGAAGCGATCGCGGACTAGATCTATCCAGAGCGGTAGCCGGGAATCGAAGGGCGCTGCTGTCACCCCAGCTTCGATGGCGGCTGCTTCGCCAATTACGGGGTCGAACATGCCCACTGCTACTGGCATCAGGTCGGCTAGCGCAGAGCGGAGTACATCACCGGCTGTCGGGTCGGGCATAAGAATGTCCAGCAACCCGTCCGCGTGCCGTCGGTGAAACCACTCCTCGCGTTCTGCCCGGACCGCCGCTTCGGCCAGCGAAGCCAGCTTCGACTCAGATATCAGTTCCCAGCGGAGCTGCTCGGCAGAGTCGTACAGCCAGTGGCGGACTAAGGCATGTGCCCAGTCTTGGGTCGGCATTTCCACCAGATTGCAGGATCGCCATCGGCCCGGATTACGGTCGAAGGCGACAGAGTCAATGGCCCGGTTATCGACCGAAGGTCCGCTCGCTCCGGTTGGGTCGCCTTCGCCTATCACAATGGCGTAGAGCGACGCGGCATGGCCTAATTCGTCCTGACCAATTGAGCAGAATGCCAGGTCCTCCTCAAGAAATGGGGCCACGCCGATCCACTCAGTGTGTTGCTGTCCCATCAGGTGTTCGTCGTCGGCGAAGGCAAGAACAAATTCCCGAATCGCAGGCGTCCACGGGATGGGCATCAGTGTTCCTTCTCGCGGAGGCGTCGTCGTCGGTGCGCGATGCGTTCACCGTCGTTGTGTCGATGCGGCTTGTCAGAGTTAGGGCTGATGAACTCCGGTGTGCCCACGATCAGGTGGTCCCGGCATACCAGCCAGAGTCGGTCGCCTTCGGCCCGTCGGAGGTACGACTCGCGCGCCAGCACTAGAGCCATTTCTTCGTCAGGGGCGTCCAACGAACCGGCGTGCCGGTATTCGTCCCGTCCATCCTTCTTGAGGAACACCTCGTAGCGTCGCAAGTCAGGCCCCAGACCGCATCACTTCTATGACTTCAGCGCACGATGGGCACAGATGGATTGCTCGGCACCGACTAGATCCGAAAAGAGAATCTTCAGTTGTCTCGTCTCCACAACGCGGGCAGGCCACCGGCTCCAGTTTGTTTCGAACAGCCAGTGTGAACTCCTGGGCCATGGTGTCTCGACCGGTCTTGCTAATCCGGTCGACGGTCCAAGCCGGGGTATTAAGCCAGCGGACCTCCACTCGGTTCGCGTCTAACTCGTTGACAGCAGATACTGCGGCATGGACCTCGTCGGCGATCATCGCAAGTGCTGGACAGCCAGAGAAAGTCGGAATCAGACCGATGGTGATGTCACCGTCGGGACCGATATCGATTGACTCGAGCAGGCCCAGGTCGACGATCGAGATGCCCGGGTACTCGGGATCGTCGACAGCCGCCACGGCATCCCTTATCCGGATGGCCGTCACAGCGCTTGCTATGCGGCTCACGTCGCAGCCCTCTTGGACCGTTCGGGTGCCCGGTCCATGGCATCACGGACCCAGCGGGTGTCGTCCCAGTTCGCGGCCGCTTCGGCAATCCGGCGGGCTGAATCGGGTCCCTCCATGTCCATGGTTAGTTTCAGTGGCTCCCAGTCAATGGGGCCGGCTATCCAATTGTCGGTCTCAGCCTCGTAGGTGAGCCCAGGGTCCGGGATGGAAAATCCGTAAGAAAGGAGCATTGGGACGAATTTCTGCACCCACTGAGCCCTAAGTACCTCGTTGCGTTCTGACTTGATATGCCATCGCAGCAGAACGTCGTCGGGCTTTGAGTCAGGTCCGAACAGCTGGAGTGCTGGCCACCACCAGTCATTGATGGATTGCTGAAACATCTGACGTTGGGTCTCGGTGCCCTCGGCTATGAGCAGGACCCGCTCCTCGCCCATCCGCATATGGAAACCCTCTTCGGCAATGATCCGCTTGAGGATTCGTCGGTAGGGTCCATAGGAGCATTTCTTGAAGACAGCCTGTTGGCTGGTAAGAGCTGCGGCGTCGACCAGAAACGAGATGGCAACCTGGTCCCCCCAGGTTTTAGCCCGGTAGTGGAAGACGTTGTGGAACTTCGACCTACCAGCGAACAGGTCCTCGAGCATCCGCTGGCGAGTCTTGACGGCCATGTCGGCGGCCACCATGTAAAGGAGGTGGCCGTGGCCAATTTCGTCCTGGGTTTTTGCAAGTACCGACATCTTGTGTCGAAGCCCCGGGGACCGGGGGATCCAATCCCGCTCGGTGAGTCCGCCCATGAGCTCCGAGTTGGCATGCATCTCGATAAAGGCAAATACGGCGAGCCGGTAAGCGTTGGGCATATCATCATCAACTTCGACGGTTCCACCTTGATCGAGAAAGGCTTCGAAATCGTCGAGGGACTCCCATGTTCGTCCCATCACACGGTTCCGTCGGGCACAGGGGCACCGTTGATGCCAGGCCGGTTGGCGACCATCGTTAATACGTCATAGGCGGCAACGACCACTTCGTCTTGGTTGATGACTTGAGCGTCCCAAGCCACCTCGCCGTAGCCGGTGCCGGCTCGCAGGGTCTTGCGCTTTGCGGTTAACCAGACAGTGAGTATGTCGCCGGGGTAGGTGGGCTTGGCGAATCGGCAACGGTCGATGCCGTAGTTGGCTAGTACGGGGCCCGGGTCAGGCCAGACGAACAGGCCGGCGGCCAGCGAAAGCACGAGATAGCCATGAGCTACTCGACCACCGAAGATGGGGCTTGCCGACGCGGCTTCTTCGTCCATATGGGCATAGAAGTAGTCGCCAGTGCTATGGGCGAAGTTTTCGATCTCGTCGAGGGTGACTTCACGGCTGGCGGTTCGGATGGCGGTACCGAGTTCTAGGTCGTCGAAGTGAAGCCTGAATGGGTGGCCCTGGCCAACGTGCCTGATGGCGCCCGGCATCCACTGTCCAGCCACCGCGGTGAGCATGTCGGGCGAACCCTGGACGGCGGTGGTCTGCATGTGGTGACGAATACCCCGGAGCCCACCCATCTCTTCGCCACCGCCGGCTCGCCCGGGGCCGCCGTGGACCAGAGTGGGTAGTGGTGAGCCGTGTCCGGTGGAATTGGCTGAGGCTATGGCGTCCAGCACGTGGACCCGTCCGTGGTGGGCCGCGATCCCGAGGGTGAGCGCTGCCGCCTCATTGGCGTCTGGGGTGACCACCGAGGCCACGAGGCTGCCGGAACCAAGGGCAGTGAGACGCACAGCGTCGTCCGGTCCGTCGTAGCCGAGGAGGGTGCACACCGGCCCGAATGCCTCCGTCGTGTGTACAGCGTCGTCGTTTGGATCGCTGGCCCGCAGCAGCGTAGGGGCCAAGAAGGCACCGACCTTTGGGTTTACGCCGTGGAATTCACAGTGGTCGACTACTACGTCAGCGCTTGCACGCATTGCCATCACGGCACCGCGAACTTCTTCTCGTTGGGTGACTCCGACCAGCGCACCCATGTCAGTGTCGGCGTCGGCTGGATCTCCAACACGAACTCCAGCCAACGCTGAAGCTAGTGCCTCGGCGACTGCGTCAAGCTGTGGGGTGGGTACTAAGGCTCGGCGGATAGCGGTGCATTTTTGGCCGGCCTTGACAGTCATTTCCTGGACGACCTCGGTTACGAAAAGGCTGAACTCGTCGGATCCGGGCACCGCCGCCTCGCCCAGAATGGCAGCGTTGAGAGAGTCGGCTTCGGCGTTGAAGCGGACCGACCGAGCGGACAGGGTGGGGTGGGACCGCAACATGGCGGCCGTGTCAGCCGAGCCTGTGAAGGCCACGTGATCTTGCCCGTCGAGAAGGTTAAATAGGCCGTCGACTCGTCCGCAGACCAGTTGCAGGGCCCCGTCGGGGAGAATCCCGGCTTCAATTATTAGCCGAACCATGGCCTCTGTCATGAAGGCGGTGGGTGTGGCTGGCTTGACGATGGTGGGTACGCCGGCAAGGAGCGTTGGAGCCAACTTCTCGAGTGTGCCCCAGACCGGGAAGTTGAAGGCGTTGATTTGGACAGCGACCCCGCGGCGTGGGGTCGCTATGTGGATTCCCAAGAACGAGCCATCTCGGGACAGGATTTCCGGATCACCGTCTACGAGGACATGCCCGTCAGGTAGCTCTCGTCGACCTCTGGACGCGTAGCCGAGAAGAACACCGGCACCTCCTTCGATATCTATCGATGAGTCAGCCCTTGTAGCGCCTGTAGCCGCGGAGAGTTCGTACAAGACCTCCTTTTCAGCTATGAGCAGTTGACCCATCGCCTTTAAGAGTGCGGCCCGTTCAGGGAAGGTCATCGACCGAAGGGCAGGGCCGCCCACGTATCGAGCGTGGTCAACGGCAGCTGAGAGGTCCACGCCGTCGCTAGATACCGAGGAGACTGGTTCGCCGGTCACGGCGTGTTGGGTGACGATGCCCTGGGTAGATGAGGCGTGCCAGCATCCATGGATGTAACTCTCCAAGATGCGCACTTCGTCAATATAATCAAAAGTTTGATTAGTTTGCAAGGGAGTGGGTCGTGCAGCAGTTGGCCGTGGCAACAGGCCGAAGGCTGGTAGGCGATGATGGCCGAGATGTCGGTGTCCCAGCGTCAGGATGAATCGCTCGTAACGCGGCTTGGGAACCGGCTACAAACGTCAGTCTTCTTGATCCGGTGCACCTGAACCATTCGGGTTACGGGAACCGGGTCTGCGAGCGGGTGACGAGAATCGAACTCGCGTCATCAGCTTGGGAAGCTGAGGTTCTACCATTGAACTACACCCGCGAGGAGTCGACAGCGTAGCGATGACCAACGGGTTCTTTGCCTGTGGGCGTTCGATTTGCCGCTGTCCTCTTGATGACGGCGCCAACATCTTGGTCCGCGACCCGGTCATCAGGGCCGAGGTGATGAAAGGATTCCATGGTGGCAAGCGGCATGGAGCAGGTAGGAGATGACCGATGACTGATTTGACGGAGCCAACCACTGCCCCCCGAGCTTCATTTACCGATATGTCCAAGTCGACTCGCGACGACTGGGCGATCATCATGGCTCAACGCTCTGAACTCGAACATTCGCTGCCTGATCGGATCATCGAGCAATTCGGCCATCTAAGAAATGATTACGGCGGATTTCCGGTTGATCGGTTAGAGCACAGTGTCCAGACGGCTACCAGGGCTGAACGGGACGGACAGGACGATGAGTACGTGCTCTGCGCCCTTCTTCATGACATTGGCGACCCATTAACCCCTTACAACCACCCCGACGCAGCGGCGGCGATTCTCAAACCGTTCGTGTCCGATGCCAACCACTGGATGGTCGAACATCACGGAATCTTCCAGGGTTACTACTTCTGGCACCATCTGGGAATGGACCGTGAGGTCCGCAACCGCTTTTCTGGTCACGAGCATTATGACCGTTGCGAGGCTTTCTGCGCCGAGTACGACGCGCCTGCCTTTGATCCGAGCTACGAATCGAATCCCTTTGAGCACTACATCCCACTTATCCGGGAGGTTTTCGGCACTAGCCCCTGGCGTTGACAGGGTCTGACCGCTAGGAGGAGGTAAGAAATGGCCAGCTCCGACGAGGACCGGATGATGGAGGGTCTGTTCTGGCACGGCATCCCGACCCTTTTTCGTTGTCCCTACGACCCTGATCCCTCCAACGCCGACATCGGGCTAGTCGGTGTTCCCCATAGCACCGGAAACGGCACTACCCAGCGCGATCAGCACCTCGGCCCCAGAGCTGTCCGCGATATTTCGGCACTCGGCCGGCGTGTTCATGGAGACTTCGGTATGGACCCATGGGAATCCTGCCGAATTCACGATCTGGGAGACGTACCGCTGCCAAAGGCCAATGACAACGAGGCTTGTATTGAGGACATCACCGCTTTTTATGGTCACATCGCCGAGGCTGACTGCCGACCGGTATCGATCGGTGGTGATCATTCCATCACCGGTGGCATCCTCCAGGGCATAGCTGGAAAAGGTTCCCGGCTAACCGGTGGCGAGAAAGCCTGTCTGCTGCACTTCGATGCGCACACTGATGCCTATCACAACATCCCCCACTTCCTCGGGGCTGTGAAGTCGGCCGCACACTGGGCCAGTTATCTGGTCGACGGCGGTCACGTTGAACCAGAGCATTCGGTCCAGGTCGGTATTCGGGGCAACGTGCGTTCGTTGAACTGGTTGGACCCGTCCTACGCGCTGGGCTACGAGGTGATTCGCAAGGTCGATTATGACGAGATGGGCCCTGATCGGGTTATGGAGATCATCGATGAGCGAATTGGCGACCGCCCCCTGTACATCACCTTCGATTTGGACTGTCTTGACCCGACGGTGGCACCCGGCGTGGCCAACATCGAGGCTGGAATCGAGGGCTTTGGGATGGACCAAGTCACGCAGCTTTTGAGGTCGGTGAGGGGCAAGAACGATATTGGTGGTGACGTCGTGTGTCTCATGCCGACTGTCGATTCACCCAATGCGATCACTAGCTACCGATCTATGGCGGTGATGTTCGAGATCCTGTCGCTCATCGCCGACCGCATCAGTTCTTGACAGGCCTGTCGACCATTCGTCGGCTCCGTCGGAATACCGAGGGGGTAGGTGGCTAGCATCGTCGCCGCATGATCCTGTCAGACCGCACACTGCGCGAGGAGATCGCAAAAGGCCGCATCGTTATCGAGCCCTTCGACGATTCTTGTGTACAACCGTCCTCTATCGATCTCCACCTCGACTACCGGTTCTTGGTGTTCCGAAATCACGCCATGGGTCACATCGACGTTAAGAAAGACCTAACCGAATTGACCGAGCAGGTTGAAGCCGGTGATGATGATCCTTTCATTCTTCATCCCGGTGAGTTCGTTCTCGGTTCCACCTCCGAGCGAGTTGCAGTTCCGGACGACCTAGTGGCTCGTTTGGAAGGCAAGTCCAGTCTGGGCCGCCTTGGGCTACTCATCCACTCCACTGCCGGTTATGTAGACGCAGGCTGGGACGGCCAACTCACCCTCGAATTATCCAACGTGGCCAGCCTGCCCATAACGCTCTATCCGGGTATGAAGATTGGTCAGATCTCGTTCGTTCGTATGACTACGGCTGCCGACCGGCCCTATGGATCGAGTGATCTTGGTTCGAAGTACCGCGGTCAGGATGGTCCTCGGCCTAGCCGCTACTGGGAGAACTTTGGACGGTGATTGATATGTCCGGGGCGCTGCCAGTGACCCGGGGAGCCTTTCCACATCTGCGGGTGGCCGCTGGTCTGGCTTGGGTGTCCGGAACCAGTTCCCGACGTGTAGACAACACGATCGAAGGAACTGCGGTGACAGTTGATGGCACCTTGCAACTCGATCCGGTATTGCAATCTCGGGCGGTGCTGGCCAACGTCGAGCAGATACTGGTCAGAGTTGGTTTGGATCGCACGGACCTGGTGGACGTCACAGCATTCCTCATAGACATGGGTCATTTCGATGCGTGGAACGCTGTTTGGACTGACTTTTTCAGGGATTGCGAAGCACCGGCTCGCACCACGGTGGCGGTTCAGGCTCTTCCGCACCCGCACCTGCTGCTGGAGGTGAAGGCAGTTGCTCGCCTTCGCGGAGATCACTGAGGTGCCGGTAGTGGACCCAGCCAACCAATCATCTCATTCTGCACTGGGATTGTCCTTCGGCCTGCCGTTCGACTTGCAGGACTGGATCGACGAGCACCGCCACGAGTTAAAGCCTCCGGTGGCGAACCGTCTTCTGTGGAGTGGCGCCGATATGGATGTGATGATCGTTGGGGGGGGAACCAGTCGAATTGATTTTCATGATGACCCTCATCCCGAGTTCTTCCACCAGTTGGAGGGTTCGATGGTGCTGCGGCTCATGGATGGGCCAGGACGACCACCTCGTGACATTGAGATTTTGGCTGGCGAAGTGTTCCTGCTTCCCAGTCATGTCCGTCACTCGCCTAGGCGCGTCGATCCTGCGGGGATAGGCCTCGTAGTCGAATTCATCCGTCCACCTGGAGTGGTCGATGGCTTCGAATGGTTTTGTGAGAGGTGTTACCACCTACTGCACCGTGTCGAGGTGCAAGTGGGGTCCATTGTCAAGGATTTACCACCGCTGTTTGCCGCCTTCTCGGCAGACCTCGAGGCCCGGACCTGCGAAAAGTGCGGTGAGGTCCATCCGGGGTCAGGATGAATCAGAGCGGAGTGACAGGCGGAAGAACTGCGGAGGTATCCAGTGTTTGGAATCCTGTGGTTGACGTCCATGCCCATTTCTTCCCCCGGATTTCCCGTGGCGAAGGCGCCTCACTGGGCTCTAATGGACCTTGGTTGCGTGACGACGGTGACGGTACCGGCCAGATGATGGTTGGCGGGCGGGAATACCGTCCGGTTGATGCTTCACTCTGGGATCCCGATGCACGGGTGGCTGGTATGGATAAGCACGGGGTCGATGTCCAGGTTGTGTCGGCGGCGCCATTGTTGTTTGGTTATGACGCAGATCCGGCCGTAGCCGCGCCTTGGGCCCGCTTGGTGAATCATCGGGCGATCGAGATGTGCGCAAGTTACCCGGATCGACTTCGGCCACTCTGCCAGGTCCCGCTGCAGGATGTGGACCGGGCTTGTGCCGAAGTGGATTGGGCTATGTCTGAGGGTCATGTCGGTGTCCACATTGGAAACCACGTAGGTAGTCGGAATCTGGACGACCCGGAAATGGTCCGGTTTCTTAGCCACTGCGCTGACGGAGGGATTCCAGTTTTTGTCCACCCCTGGGAAACTATGGCCGGCGACCGGATGTCCACCCACATGCTGTCCTGGTTGGTCGGTATGCCCGCCGAGTCTCATTTGGCGATTCTGTCGTTGGTGCTGACCGGTGCCTTTGAGAGACTCCCGGCCGACTTACGGATTTGCTTTGCACACGGTGGTGGCAGTTTTGTTGCCCAGTTGGGGAGGGCGGACAATGCATGGCATCGCCGTGATCTGGTTCGAGCCGACTGTCCAAAACCACCGTCGACCTATGTCGAACGCTTCTATGTGGACTCAGCGGTTTTCTCCGATGAAGCGCTTCGCCTATTGGTGGCCGTGATGGGTGACGACCGGATCCTCCTGGGCTCTGACGCCCCTTTCCTGCTAGGTGAGGAGCGGCCGGGGGTGTAGTGGCCACTTCGGTCCACCTGGACCAAATACAGAAACGGGCGATCCTCGGCGAAAACGCCTTTGAATTCTTCGGTCTCTGACTTCTGTTTCTGTTGCCAGTATGAGATTGCGGATGGGTGTGGCTTGTTAGTGCCGTTCAGGCCCCAATCGCAGAATCCGGACCTAGGTATTGCCTCTCAGACGATTTCGACCGGGGTCTCGGCGGCCTCAAGGGCCTCCAGCAGGTGGAGAGCGATGTCGCCGACCTTTACATCGGAGTCATCGACGCCCTCGCCGCGTACTCCGTCGTCGATCATGATGTAGCAAAACGGGCAGGCTGTGGCTATTCGACCTGCTCCGGTTGCTAGTAGTTCCTGAGAGCGCTCAACATTGATGTTCTTGCCGATGTGCTCCTCCATGAACATTCGACCGCCACCGGCACCACAGCACATGCCCTTGGTGCCCTGTCGCTCAGCTTCCACGATCTCTACGCCTGCCAAACTGCCAATCACATTTCGGGGTGATTCGTAGACATCGTTGTGGCGGCCCAAGAAGCAGGAGTCGTGGTAAACAATCCTCTCCTCTAGTCGGGCTTCACTCATATCGAGTCGCCCTTCTGCGATCAGCCATTCCAAGAGTTGACTGTGGTGGACCACGTCGTAGTGGCCACCCAACTGTGGGTACTCGTTGGCCAGTGTGTTGAAGCAGTGCGGACACTGGGTCACGATCTTCTTCACGCCCATGCCATCGAGGGTCTCGACATTCTGCATGGCCAGCATCTGGAAAATGTATTCGTTGCCGGAGCGACGGGCCGGGTCACCGGTGCACATTTCCGACGGGCCAAGGATCGAAAAAGAAAGTCCAGCCCGCTGCATAAGCATTGCCATAGCCCGCGAAACCTTTTTGTTCTTGTCGTCAAAGGACCCGGCACAACCGACCCAGTAGAGGTAGTCGGCGTCGAATGGGTCTCCACCGTCGAGGACTTCAATGCCTTCTAGGTCACCGACCCAGTCGGCTCGCTCGCTCTGTGAGAGACCCCACGGGTTACCCGAATTCTCCATCGACCGGTAGGCGGCACCAAGCTCACTTGGGAAGTCGGATTCCATTAGAGACAGGTAGCGCCGCATATCCAGAATCTTGTCCAGAATCTCGATGTTGACCGGGCAGTTCTCGTCGCAAGCCCGGCACGATGTGCATGACCAAAGTTCGTCGTTGGTTATGCGCTCGAACATCCAGTTGGCGGGCACAGCGATCTCGGCGTCGGTGCCCAGCGGCGGTGACACCACTGGTTCACCGGTGGCGGCCATGACCTCACCAGTTTTTAGGATGATTTCACGGGGATCAAGTGGCTTACCGGTGGCATGTGCCGGGCACACGCTGGTGCAGCGGCCGCACATGGTGCAGGAGTCCGTATCGAGTAATTGCTTCCAGGTGAACTCTTCGATCGTGGAGACACCGAAACTCTCCAACTCGGTCTCCATGAGGTTAGGTAATGGCTTCATGGCGCCCTTGGGTCGCGCTCGGTCCGACAGATACATATTCAGCGGGGACGTGAACATGTGGCGGATCATCGTGATGGGCAATAGGGCTAAGAAGGCTATGAACGACAACACATGGGCGATCCACCAACCCTGGTGCCAGCCGGATACATCTTCCACAAGCCAGTCGACCTTGCCGACGGCCATGGCCAGCGGGTAGCCGACAACGGACCAAGTTTCGGCGACGGTGCCAAGTCCGTCAGTAGCTGCATCCTGCAGAGCGATTCGGAATACCTCGGTACCAAATCCAGTGATGCCGATGGCTAGAAAGATGAGAAGAACGGCAGCGTGTTCGGGCTTCGATTTGATTCTGATTCGGTAGGGCCGAAATCGCCGTGGGCCGAAGCGGCGGAGAATGGCCCAGATCACACCCACTAGGTAGAGCACGCCAGCGATGTCGCCAACCGCCGTATAGGCCCTGTACACATCCCCGTGGAGGAATTTCATCGACTCGGGAACTTGGTGGTTGACCTCAAGGACGGTAGTGACAGCCATGAGAACTAGGAACGGGAAGTAAATGAGGGCGTGCATCACTCCGGCTGCCGGCTCGCGGAGCAAGGTCTGCATGTAGACGCCAGAGCGGAAGTCTGTGAATCGCCGCTTCGCGTTTGACGGCTTGGTTGACCGGTCGTCGGGAGCGCCACGCTGCCAGTTGCGTGTGCGTGCTGCAAAAAGAACTGCGCCGTAGACAATTAACACTGGGATGACCGTGTAAAAGGCCAACTTCAGTGATCCAGGGACGTTGGCGAAGACCTCACGGGTAATTGGTGAATCATCGTGAAACCCGTTGACGACCGAGGCCACGCCGGACAGGGCAGTAAAAAGGGCAACAAGTACCCCAAGCCCTATGACCGCGTGGTGTGGACGTAAACGCTTGTCAGCCATGGCGGCCTGAGACTACCGGGGGCTGGTGGTCCGAGCCTTATTTCGGAGTCCTATAACGCGGAAGGAAGGGAAGATCAGTTAGTCAGCTTGACGCGCGACCGAGTCGGCGGCGGCTCGAGCGGCTTCTGGGTCGAGTGAACGATCCAGTACTGGCCTTTTGTCAATTGGTCGGAGGTCGTCGCCGAGTTCGTAGAGCAGAGGGGTACCGGTAGGGATATTTAGTTCGGCTATGTCGTCGTCTGAGATGTCGTCTAGTTCCTTACACATTGCTCGAAGACTGTTGCCGTGGGCGGACACTAAGACGACTTGACCGGTTAGCAGATCGGGGGCGAGGGCCTCAGTCCAGTATGGGCGCATACGGGTCACGACGTCGGCCAGGCACTCGGCGAGAGGTGGATTGATATCGGCGTAGCGGACATCGTCGTTGGGGTTGTGCGGGTTATCGGGGGCGATCGGCGGTGGTGGACTGTCGTAGCCACGCCGCCAAGCCAAAAGTTGCTCAGGGCCGTGCCTTTCCCGGGTGTCGACCTTGTTGAGGCCGGTCAGGTCGCCGTAGTGGCGCTCGTTTAGCCGCCAGTTTCGATAGACCGGGATCCACGAACGTCCAAGTGCGGCGAGTACCAGTTCGGCGGTGTGGATAGCCCGCGACAACAGAGAGGTGTGAACTACATCGGGGAGGATTCCGGCATCGGCTAACAGGCGGGACGCTTGGCGAGCCTCGTCTTCGCCCTGTTTGCTGAGTTGGCAGTCGTACCAGCCGGTGAAGCGGTTGGTGGCGTTCCATTCGCTCTGGCCATGTCGGAGAAGAATCAGCTTGGGCACTGGACAACCGTACCGGATGGGGAATTTTCCGGCCCGCGGGTTTTCTTATTACCAGATGCTGCTATGATAGCACTCAACTTTATGGAGTGTATATAAACAAGGAAAAGTAATAGCAGTAAAGGTAGTTCTAAGTCTGCACTGTTGGCCTAAGAAAGCCTCCCTAATTACCAAGGCCGTTGGCGTCATCGGGCTCCCATCCAGACAGAGGTCCCTAGGGGCGGGGAATCTGGACAGATATGCAGACGACCAATAAGAGATACAAAGAAGAGAGATAGAGAGGAATAAATCATGGGTAAGGCCGTGGGCATCGATCTCGGAACGACCAATTCGGTAGTCAGCGTGCTGGAGGGCGGCGACCCTGTTGTCATAGCCAACGCAGAAGGATCCCGGACCACTCCGTCGGTGGTGGCCTTCGCCAATGACGGTGAGGTTCTCGTCGGTGAGGTAGCCAAACGTCAGGCCATTACCAATCCTGGGCGCACCATCCGGTCGGTGAAGCGCCACATGGGCACAAACTGGAGTCAGGGCATCGATGGCAAGGACTACACCGCTCAGGAGATCTCGGCCCGTACTCTCCAGAAACTCAAGCGGGACGCCGAGGCGTATCTAGGAACCGCTGTCGACCAGGCCGTCATCACTGTTCCGGCTTACTTCGACGATGCTCAGCGCACTGCCACCAAAGAAGCGGGTCAGATTGCTGGGCTTGAGGTGTTACGCATCATCAACGAGCCCACGGCCGCCGCACTGGCCTATGGCCTCGACAAGGATGGCGAGGACCAGACCATTCTCGTTTTCGACCTAGGTGGCGGCACTTTTGACGTTTCGGTATTGGAGATTGGTGACGGCGTCTTCGAGGTCAAGGCAACCCACGGCGATACCAGTCTTGGTGGTGACGATTGGGATGAAGCAGTCATCGAATGGCTGGTCACCTCCTTCCGCAATGACCACGGTGTTGACCTCGCTGCTGACGCTATGGCTGCCCAGCGACTGAAGGAAGCTGCTGAGAAGGCCAAGATCGAACTCTCGCAAGTACAGCAGACCCAGATCAACTTGCCTTTTGTCACTGCGACGGACGCTGGTCCGTTGCACCTTGATTACACCTTGACCCGGGCAAAATTCCAAGAACTTACTGCCGATTTGTTGGCTCGCTGTCGGTCACCCTTTGAACAAGCTGTGAAGGATGCTGGCCTTAGTCGAGGAGAGGTTGATCATGTAATTCTGGTTGGCGGTTCGACCCGCATGCCTGCCGTGGTCGACTTGGCCAAGGAGATTGCTGGCCGCGATCCTTCTAAGAACGTCAATCCCGATGAGGTGGTAGCCATCGGTGCCGCCGTTCAGGCAGGCGTTCTCGTGGGCGAAGTCAAAGATGTTCTCCTATTGGACGTCACACCGTTGTCGCTGGGCATCGAGACAAAGGGTGGCGTCATGACCCGACTCATCGAGCGCAACACAACCATCCCAATTCAGCGCTCCGAGGTGTTCACCACCGCTGAGGACGGTCAGCCATCGGTTGAGATCCACGTGCTCCAGGGAGAGCGGGAAATGTCGCAGTTCAACAAGACTTTGGGAAAATTTCAGTTAGTAGATATCCCACCGGCCCCAAGGGGGACTCCTCAAATCGAGGTCACTTTCGATATCGATGCCAATGGGATAGTCCACGTGTCGGCCAAGGATCGTGCGACGGACAACGAGCAGTCGATGACCATCACGGGCCAGTCTTCGCTTGACAAGGACGTTATCGACCAGATGGTCCGCGACGCCGAAGCTCATGCAGACGAGGATCGGAAACGCCGTGACGAGGCCGAGGTCCGAAATGCTGCCGACAACCTCGTTTACCAGACCGAAAAGTTGCTCGCCGAACAGGGAGATCAACTAACCGAGGAGGAGACGGCCAACGTCAACGAGAAGCTTGCAGACCTGAGGTCTGCAATCGAGGGCGACGACACCGAGGTCATCAAGAACGCTACGGAGGCTCTCATGGTTGCAAGCCAGGAGTTTGGCCAACGCCTTTATGAAGCGGCTCAAGCGGAGTCGGCGTCGGGAGATCCCAGTGACACCGACGACGTGGTTGATGCCGAGATTGTCGACGAATCGTGAGTGGTTCGGCCGCTGACGGCCCTGACCCCGACGAAATCGTCGATGTCTCGGTTGAGGAGTTGGCGGACACCTCCTCGTCTCACGAAATCACAGAAAAGGCTTTCAACGACCTAGATGCGTCGACTGGTTTGGGCGGTGACGGCCTCGACGGCACTGAAGCGACTAGCGACAGCGGAGAGCCGATCCTGGATGTTATGGCGGTGGTGGAGGCGGAACGGGATGGGTACCTGTCCGACCTTCAGCGCGTGACAGCAGAGTTTGCTAACTACCGGAAACAGGCTGAGCGTCGAACCCGTGAGGTCCGCGCTCGAGCTAGCGGCGACCTAGCTGAAAAGTTGCTTCCGGTGCTTGATGCCTGTGACCTCGCCGTTGAACATGGCGCCGACGATGTTGGACCGATCAGGGTTTCGCTTGTCCACGCTCTGGAACCCGCTGGGCTTGAGGTTCTTGACCCTGAGGGTGAGCTGTTCGACCCCAACCTCCATGAGGCCGTCATCCACGAACCCGCCAGCGAGGGTGAATCGGGTCAGGTGGTCGTCGAAGTCCTGCGCCGCGGTTATGCCTGGGAGGGTCGCGTTTTACGCCCGGCCATGGTCCGGGTCCGAGGCTGACCGGCGAACTGTTCGACGAGGAGGCACCGAGGTGACCGCTCAGCGGGAATGGTTCGAAAAGGATTATTACGCCACGCTTGGCATTTCGAAGGATGCCTCGTCCCGAGAGATCACCAAGGCCTATCGCAAACTCGCCCGTGAACTTCATCCGGATGCCAACCCGGGCGATGGGGCAGCTGAGGCCCGCTTCAAGGCTGTCTCGTCTGCCTACGACGTTCTCAGCGACGAAAACCGCAGAGCCGAGTACGACCAAGTCCGAGCAGTTGGCCCCATGGGCGGTGCAGGATTCCCGGGGTCGGGGGGCTTTTCTGGAGGTTTCCCCGGTGGGGCTGGCTTCGACCTCGGAGACCTTCTTGGCGGCCTGTTTGGCGGACAGGGTATGGGTGGTCAAGGTGCTGGTCGTCGCGGTGCGGACCTCGAGACCCGGTTGACTTTGTCGTTTGTTGAGGCGGTAGAGGGTGCTACGACATCGGTTCACCTCTCTGTGGAGGCTGCCTGTTCGAACTGCGGAGGGAACGGATCCCGACCGGGGACTCGACCCACGGCTTGTGTGAAATGCAACGGTCGAGGCGTCCAAGCTGACGACCAAGGACCCTTCTCGTTCAGCAGACCTTGCGGTGCTTGCGGCGGGCGCGGCAACCAGATTGACGACCCCTGTGGAACCTGCAGGGGTTCTGGTTCTGAACGTAGGCCCCGCGAAGTCAAGGTTCGGATTCCTGCAGGAGTTGATGACGGCCAACGTATTCGCCTGAAGGGTCGAGGCGAGCCGGGCCGCGGTGGACCGAATGGCGACCTCTATGTAGTTGTTTCAGTTGAACCCCACGCCCGGTTTGGACGGCGTGGCGAACACCTCACAATTGAAGTAGCCGTCACCTACCCGCAGGTCGTCCTCGGCGCCGAGATTGAGGTGCCGACCTTGGACGGAGGGAAAGTCACCCTAAAGATTCCCGCCGGAACGCGCAGTGGACAGACGTTCCGGGTTCGGCGCCGGGGAATTCAGGCGAAGCGGGGAGTCGGTGATCTCTTGGTGAGCGTCGAGGTTGATGTGCCCGCAAATCCGACAGTGGCCGAGCGCGAAGCCGTGAAAGCATTGGCCGAAGCGATGGCCGGTAGTGACTCACCGGACGGGCGAGGTGACGCTGGCTCGGCTCAAGCCACTGAAGTGTCATGACAGACTGACTCTGGAGTAAGACCATGAACCCAATTCCCCGCCCTGGACCCGACCAAGCTGTCTACGTGATCTCAGTGGCCGCCGAACTGGCCGGCATGCACCCCCAGACCCTGAGGATCTACGAACGGCGCGGCCTGCTTGATCCTGCTCGAACCTCGGGCGGCAACCGTCGATACAGCGAAGCTGACATCGGTCTACTCATGCGCATCGCTCAACTTACCGATGAGGGTTTGAATCTTGAGGGCGTTAAGAGGGTTCTGGCTTTGGAGGCTGAAGTGGCCCGCCTTCAGAGAGAACTCGATCTGGCGCGGGCCGAAGGCGATCAGGCGGTAGCAGCCGTGCACCGTCAGTACCGGCGTGACCTTGTTCCGATGAAGGAGAGTGTCACCATCTATCGAGGTCGCCGCGCCCGCTGACCTGCGGTTTCTCACTGCGTCCCATTTCATTTTGCTGTCGAAAAGGCTGTGGAAAACAACTTCTGGTCCACAGCGGATTCCTTATGGCTCTAGGCCAACTCAAGTTGTCCACAGGAGGCTGTGGATTGCCACGTGTTTTCTAGTGAATTCGGATTATCGGTTGGTGAATTCGGATTATCGGTTGGTGAATGGGTGTCGGGGTATATCTCCAAATCACCGAATTGACTGCTTCTCCGATCGGTAAGGTTAATTGGTACAGGGCCCGATCCAGGGGGTGCACCATGCCTGCGACCGTCGTTGTTGGTACGCAGTGGGGCGATGAGGGCAAGGGTAAGTTCACCGACCTCGTTGCCGGCGATATGTCCATGGTCGTTCGGTATCAAGGCGGCCATAACGCTGGACACACGTTGGTGGTGGACGGCGAGTCTTTCGCCCTCCAGTTAGTTCCCAGTGGCGTCCTTTATCCGCACGTCATCCCGGTCATCGGTAACGGTGTGGTTGTCGATCCGCGCGTCTTGCTAGCCGAGATGGAAATGCTCGAGTCGCGGGGCGTTTCGACGACCAACCTGCGGCTTAGTGGAAATGCCCACCTGATTTTTCCATACCATCAGGAACTTGACGCCCTCCACGAGCGTCACTTGGGAAAGAACAAACTGGGTACCACTAGGCGGGGCATTGGCCCGGCATACGCGGACCGATCCATGCGGATCGGTATCAGGGTCCAAGACCTGCTGGATGAGAAAATCTTTAGCGAAAAGCTCCAAGTCGCCCTTGAGCACACCAACAGGGTTTTGACTCGGGTATTCAATCGAATGCCGGTCGACTTTGGTGAGATAACCGAGGACTATTTGGGGAGGTGCGCCCCGCGTCTCGCTCCCCACATTGGCGACACCGTAGGTCTTGTCCACGACGAACTGGATCGAGGAGGAAACATTCTCCTTGAGGGGGCCCAGGCCACCTTCCTAGATCTCGACCATGGCACATACCCCTTCGTGACCTCGTCAAATCCAGTCTCTGGTGGTGCGTGCACTGGTGCTGGAATTGGACCGCGCGATATCGATCGGGTTATTGGGATAGCCAAGGCGTACGTAACCCGGGTTGGAGCAGGCCCGTTCCCTACTGAGCTTTTCGATGAGGTTGGTGATCACTTCGTAGAAGTCGGCCACGAGTACGGCACCAACACTGGTCGTCGTCGTCGGCCCGGATGGTTAGACGCTGTGATGCTCCGTTATGCGGCCCGGGTCAACTCGTTGTCTGAATTGGCAATCACGAAATTGGATGTTCTCGATCAACTAGAGACCATTCGGGTCTGTGTGGCCTATGAAGCTGACGGCAAACGTTACGAACATTTGCCCTACCACCAATCAGTCTTGCATCGGGCTACTCCGGTCTATGAGGAACTTCCTGGCTGGAAAGTCGATCTCTCAGGAGTTACCGAACGATCGGATCTCCCCAACGAGGCCGAGGACTACCTGTGCTTCGTGGAGCAGCAGGTTGGGGTTCCCGTTGGCATGGTCGGCGTGGGTCCGGGCCGGCATCAGGTCTTGCGGTTCGCCGCCTAATTCGACCGACAGTATGCGTATCTGCGTCGTTGGATCCGGTGGGCGGGAGCATGCGCTAGCCCATGTGCTGCGGCGCCATCATGACGTGGTTGTCACCCCCGGGAACCCAGGAATCCCCTATTCGGTCGATACTCCACCTCAGGAGGTCGCTGCAGAGCTGACCGTGATCGGCCCCGAGGCTCCATTGGTCCAGGGCCTGGCCGACCACCTGCGGGCTGATGGCCGGCTCGTCTTCGGCCCGGGGGCCGATGGAGCGCGCCTTGAAGGCTCAAAGGCCTGGATGAAGGAGGTATTGGTCGATGCAGCCGTTCCGACCGCTACCCACGGGGTCTTCACTGACGAAGCGAAGGCCCTGGAGTTCCTTGACACCATGGGCGACCTCTTCGTTGTAAAGACCGATGGTCTGGCTGCCGGGAAGGGGGTGCTTGTTACGACTGATCGAAACGAGGCCGTCGACGCTGTCCGTGGCTATCTCTCTGGCAATGCCTTTGGTGACGCTGGCCGCAGGCTGGTTATCGAGGAGGGCCTTACCGGACCCGAGTTATCTGTGTTGGCTGTCTGCGACGGCTACGACGCTGTGGCCCTAGCACCTGCTCAGGACTTCAAGCGCTTGGGCGATAACGATGTCGGTCCTAACACAGGGGGTATGGGCGCCTATTCGCCAGTTCCTCTTGCCACCGACGATGTCATCGAGAGTCTGATGGACGATGCGGTTCGACCGACACTGGCAGCCTTGCGCCGTCGCAATATCGACTATCGGGGCGTTCTTTATTGCGGTCTGATGTTCACCCCGACTGGTCCAAAGGTTCTCGAATACAACGTACGCTTCGGTGACCCTGAGACACAGGTCGTGCTGCCGCGTATTGTCGATGACCTCGGCGAACTTCTGGTTTCTGCAGCGGAGGGTGACCTAAATGGCCGGACACCGACCTTTGACGACGGAGCCGCCGTGACTGTGGTCTGTGCCGCGGAGGGGTATCCGACGTCCCCAAGGATCGGAGACCGTATCGAGGGTCTTGATAACTCGTCTTCTATTAACGGCGTGACGATATTTGCCGCCGGTGTGGGCGAAAGAGACGGCCACCTGGTCACCGCCGGTGGCCGGGTCCTCTCGGTGACTGGACAAGGCTCGGATGTGGCCGAGGCACGGTGTCGTGCATACGCGGCTGTTGGTGAGTTGGCATGGCCGGGGATGCAGGTTCGCACCGACGTGGCGGAGTCACCCACCATGACCGGTTAGAGGACAGAATCGCGTTTACCTCGCATGAGATCCAGATGGTCTCTGCATTGGACTTGACACAGGGGAACAGGAGGAGGAGATGGGATACAAGGTTGCGGTCCTCATGGGATCGCCCAATGACGCGGACAAGATGGCACCCGCCGCTGCGACGCTCGAGCGGTACGGAGTAGAGGCTGTTGTCCAGGTGATGTCGGCCCACCGCAGTCCGGCTGCGGTTTCGGCTTTCGTATCCAGTGCTCGAGATGCCGGATACTCGGCCATCATCTGTGGCGCCGGAATGGCCGCTCATTTGGCTGGAGCGGCAGCTGCCCATACCACCCTGCCAGTAATTGGAGTCCCACTTTCGGGTGGTGCCATCAATGGGTGGGACTCGCTGTTGGCCACCGTCCAGATGCCCAAGGGCATTCCGGTGGCCACAGTGGCCGTAGACGGGGCCATGAATGCCGCTCTTCTAGCTGTTCAGATGCTGGCTGTGTCTGACCCTGACCTGGTGACCGAACTAGAAACACACCGCGCCGAGATGGTGCCGCCCGCGGGCTAGCCCGACCCGTCTATATCGGAGACTTGGAGCGCGCTCGTGGAAAACGTTCTCGCCAACCGGTATGCCAGCCAACCCATGGTTGACCTGTGGACCCCCGAGGCCAAGGTGGTCATGGAGCGCGAGCTCTGGATTGCGGTGATGGAGGCTCAGCAAGTGCTCGGCGTTGACATCGGTGACGGTGTAGTTGAGGACTATCGGTCGGTTGCCGCTCGAGTCAGTCTCGATTCAATCCGAGAGCGTGAGCGCATTACTCGGCACGACGTAAAGGCACGTGTCGAGGAGTTCTGTGCTCTGGCCGGTCACCAGCACATACACAAGGGCATGACCTCTCGGGACCTGACCGAGAACGTTGAACAACTGCAGGTACGACGCAGTCTTGAGGTGGTGCGCGATCGGATGGTTGCTGCTCTAGCTCGGTTAGCTCGGTTAGCTGCTGAGCACGATGGCTTGGCGATGGTGGGGCGTAGCCACAACGTTGCTGCCCAAGTCACCACTCTTGGTAAGAGGTTCGCCACGACCGCTGAGGAACTCCTGGTAGCCCATCGTCGCATGGAAGACCTGCTGGCTTCTTATCCTCTTCGAGGGCTCAAGGGTCCCGTCGGTACCCAACAGGACCAACTTGACCTTCTGGGAGGAGATCGTGATGCCCTTGGCAGCCTCGAGGAATTGGTAGCTGAACATCTTGGGTTCAATCGGACCTTCGACTCAGTCGGTCAGGTGTACCCGCGCTCGTTGGACTTCGACGTGGTATCGGCCCTAGTCCAGGCCTCGAGCGGTCCGGCAAATTTGGCACGAACTATCCGACTCATGGCTGGAAACGACTTGGCGACTGAGGGGTTCCAAGCCGGCCAGGTCGGATCGTCGGCTATGCCTCACAAAATGAATGCTCGGTCCTGTGAGCGGATCAATGGTTTGGCAGTTGTATTACGTGGTTACCTCGCCATGGTCGGTGGCCTAGTAGGCGATCAGTGGAATGAGGGTGATGTGAGTTGTTCGGTGGTTCGGAGAGTTGCTCTGCCTGATGCTTTTCTGGCCGTCGACGGATTGTTTGAGACATTTCTGACCGTGCTCGACGAGTTTGGCGCGTATCCCGCCATTATCGAGAGTGAATTGCGACAGTATTTGCCTTTCTTGGCAACTACCCGCGTGCTGGTAGTCGCTATGCATGCAGGCTTGGGTCGTGAGGAGGCCCACGAGCTCATTAGGGGCCATGCTGTGGCCTCCGCTTTGGCTCGTCGAGATGAGGGTGTTTTGGAGACCGATCTTCTAGATCGCCTGGCCGCTGACCAACGCCTGCCGATCGACCGGGATTCTCTAGAGGAGCTGCTCGATGACCCATCTGCGTTTGTGGGCAACGCCTCGTTTCAGGTATCCGCCGTAGTCGAACGGGTGGCGGAGGTGGTGGCTGCCCGCCCGCAGGCCGCGGCCTACGATCCCGAGCCGATTCTCTGATTCCCGATAGGAGCACAATGTGAACTCGATCCCCTTGGTTCATCTGCACTCTGGGAAGGTGCGCGATATCTACGGTGCTGGCGACGACCGTCTCCTAATGGTCACATCCGATCGCATTTCGGCATTCGACGTGGTTATGTCGGAACCCATCGCTGACAAGGGACGTGTCCTTACTGCGATGACCTCATTTTGGTTTGAGCAGTTCGCTGACATCGTTCCCGGGCACCTGATTGCCACGGATACTGGGACTATTGACGAGGTTTTGGGTGGTGGGAATGATCCAGACCTTCTGGCAGGCCTAGCCGGTCGAACCATGCTCTGCAATCGGGCTGAAATGCTGCCAATTGAGTGCATTGTCCGCGGCTACATCACTGGTTCGGCATGGAAGGAGTACCAGAGGTGCGGGACCATGCATGGCAGCCCAATGCCTGCTGGCCTCAAGGAGGCCAGTCGCCTTCTCCAGCCGGTGTTCACTCCATCGACTAAGGCTGATGAAGGGCACGACATAAATATCTCTTACGCCGAGGCAGTCGATCTGGTGGGGGCTGACGTGGCCGAGGAGGCCCGCAGTTTGTCGATCACCTGCTACCTAAGGGGCGCTGAGTGGGCTGCCGAGCGGGGGATCATCATTGCCGATACCAAATTTGAGTTTGGTCTGGTCGACGGAAGCCTGGTTTTGGCTGACGAGGTGCTTACACCGGACTCTTCCCGATTTTGGTCGGCTGAGTTGTGGGAACCGGGTGTCACGCCGCCGTCGTTCGATAAACAACCGGTACGTGATTATCTCGAAAGTCTGGATTGGGATAAGCAGCCACCGCCGCCAGCCCTGCCAGATGAGGTGGTGTCGGCCACCTCTTCTCGGTATGTAGAGGCTTATGAGCGCGTTACTGGACGGTCGTTGGCTGAATGGCCCGGTTCTGATCTCTAGCTGGCGAGACTTTGTTCGGTGGGAGACCGAAAGAGATATGGGAGAGAGGGCACGGAGAATTGATTGTGAAGATCCGACCATGAATTACAACGTGCTAGTGGACGTCCGCTTACGAGGAGGTATCGCCGACCCGGCAGGAGCCACGATTGAGCGCGTGCTGCCCGCCCTTGGTTACGAGGGGGTTACCGGGGTAAGTGTGGGGAAGACAGTCCGGTTTGTCATGGAAGCGGCCAACGAGTTCGAGGCGGAGGCTCGGGCCAACGACCTATCTGCCTCTTTCCTAACCAACCCGGTGATTGAGGATGCCGAAGTGACAGTCCGGCCGGCGGACGACACCTGATGCCGACCAGCGTTGGGGTGGTTGTGTTCCCTGGGACCAACTGCGAGATGGACGCAGTAACTGCTGTTGGTGGCCTCGGCGGTTCGGGACGACTGCTTTGGCACGGTGACCACAACCTTTCCGGTGTCGACGCGGTAATTGTTCCCGGCGGCTTCGCACACGGTGACTATCTGCGTCCCGGGGCCATAGCCCGGTTCTCACCAATCATGGGTGCCGTTACTCAGTTCGCCGCACAGGGTGGTCCGGTGGTAGGGATCTGCAACGGCTTCCAGGTGCTGACTGAAGCGGGCCTCCTGCCCGGTGCCTTGCAGAAGAACCGAGGACTTAAGTTTCTATGTCAACCGACGGTTCTACGAGTTGAAACCTGTGATTCGGTGTTAACTGGTAGAGCGGAGTTGGGAACGGAACTCTCGGTGCCCATCAACCACTTTGAGGGGAACTACACCTGCGACGACGAAACATTGTCTCGGCTTCGCGACGAAGATCGGGTTGTGTTGCGGTATGTCGAAAATCCAAACGGTTCGGTCGACGATATTGCTGCCGTCTGCAACGAGGATCGTAATGTGGTTGGCCTTATGCCACATCCCGAGCGCGCATGCGACGATCTGCTGGGTAGTTCCGATGGAGCGGTGTTACTAGCCTCACTACTCGACGCTGCCTAATCATTTACTAGAGGACTGTTTCTGCTTTCTTTCAAAATCAAGCGGATTAGATCGGGTCCCTTAGCTTGAGATAATCAGCTATTACGTCGGATGCCAGCAGCCTTAAGTACTGCCGCTGAAACACCAATCTCGCGCCAAGCTGCGTGAGAGATGCCGCGTCGGCCGCTATATGAGGCAGCGTGCCGAATAAATCGCTTTTCTAAAGTCCCCATATTCACCTTGCCGGCGGCTTTCAAGGACTCAAGTTCAGTCTCCAGGTCTATCCGTTGCTGAATGAGTTTGAGCCGCGTAGTGACTGAGGCGCCCTTCATCTGTGCGTCCACTGAAGCCAGTTGCTTCCGGATGCTTGCGGCGTTGCGGCGCCCTCGACGGGGCGCTTTCTGTTCCAATGCCTTCAGGTAATCGCGTACCCCGGCTACCTCTGCCTTTTCAGCATCAGTCATCTTTGTTCGTGCCATTGGTCTTTTCCTTAATCGACAAAAACCGTAGGTGGTCTTTTGGTCGCACTCTCTTGCATTTGGAAAACAAAATAATATTAAATCAAGCCATTTAGTTATGACTGATTAGCGGAGAGGGTAACCCGTGAGTTTTGAATTCCGCCAGTTTTACGACCTGCTGCAAAGTTAATTGGACAAATATTTTTTCCAATTTAATTGTTTAAGAGTTATAAAATTTGTTGGGACTCCTCCAAGACGTGATTTCCCTGTCTGATGTAAAGGGACAAGCTTTCTTCAGGAGAAAGTTCCTTGGTGTCATCGTTCGCTAGTCAACACCGGAGAGATTCTTGCCGAGAGTACGGTGCCTAGCGTGAGTGAGCCATTGCATCGTGTCCTCGGTCTCACCGATGACGAAGCCGGGCGCATCAACCAAATCTTGGAGCGCCCGGCCAATGGCTTGGAGTTGGCGATGTACTCGGTCATGTGGTCTGAGCACTGTTCTTACAAGAGCAGTCGGATTCACTTAAAGCGTCTTCCCACCGAGGCTCCGTGGGTACTGGTCGGTCCGGGAGAAAACGCTGGGGTTGTCGATGTAGGCGACGGTATTGCAGTGGCCATTCGGATCGAATCTCACAACCATCCGTCGGCCATCGAGCCCTACCAAGGAGCGGCAACCGGTGTGGGAGGCATCCTCCGAGACGTCTTCACGATGGGTGCTCGGCCAATTGCCTTGATGGATCCGCTGCGTTTTGGCCCACTTGATGACGCGCGTAGTCGGTGGATCGCTGAGGGCGTGGTGTCCGGGATTTCTGGATACGGAAACGCTGTTGGTGTTCCGACGGTCGGCGGTGAAGTGGTGTTTGATGAGACCTATCGGGGAAATCCTCTCGTGAACGTTCTGTGCCTAGGCACCCTCCCAATTGAACGCCTCGTGCTAGGTCGAGCCTCAGGTGTCGGCAATCTGGCTGTCCTATTGGGATCCAGCACGGGTCGAGATGGCATAGGCGGCGTAAGTGTGTTGGCCTCAACCGGTTTTTCCGACGACGACGATGGCGACAAGCGACCCAGCGTTCAGGTCGGCGACCCTTATGAGGAGAAGCGTCTGATCGAGGCCTGCTTGCAGTTGCTGGACGAGGGTCTGGTTATTGGTATTCAGGATCTCGGTGGCGCCGGGTTGACCTGCGCCACCAGCGAAACAGCGTCTCGAGGTGGGGTGGGTATAGACGTTGACGTTTCGGTCATTCCTCGTCGCGAGCCGTGCATGGAACCCCACGAGGTGATGATCAGCGAGTCCCAAGAGCGGATGTTGGCCATCGTCGAACCGGATGATCTCGACCGGCTGTTGGAAATCTGTGAACTATGGGAGGTGGCGGCCACGGCTATCGGCCGGGTTACCGATGGCGGCTCCCTCCGGATTCTCGATGGATTCGATGGTGAAGTCCTGGCGGATGTCCCAGCCGCTTCATTGCACGAGGACGCGCCTCTATATGACCGTCCCCGCAAGGCGCCTCTGGAACAGCGAAGGCCGATGGCTGATGAACTGGCCGCTCCGGACGACCTAGGAGCAGAATTGATTGGCCTGTTGGCCGATCCCTCGTGGGTCTACCGCCAGTACGACCACCAGCTCTTTTTGAACACCGTGGTCGGGCCGGGTGACGACGCTGCAGTGCTCAAACTTCGTCATCCGACGACTGGTGCTGATACAGGGCGCGCACTTGCCATAACCACCGATGGCAGTCACCACTGGTGTTCCGTGGACCCTCGAGCTGGGACAGCCCAGGTGGTGGCTGAGTCAGTCTTGAATCTGGCCTGTGTGGGAGCGCGGCCGTTAGCCGTCGTTAACTGCCTCAACTTCGGCAACCCAGAGAATCCCGAAGTGATGTGGCAGTTCTCAGAGTCGGTGGACGGTATTGGCGAAGCATGCCGGGCATTCAACGTGCCGGTCATTGGCGGCAACGTGAGCCTCTACAACGAGTCGGGGGGTACTGATATCGACCCCACGCCGGTCATAGGCCTGCTTGGGGTGGTAGATGACCTCCGGCAGCGTCCACCAGGTGCCCGTCTGGTGGACGGCCATCGCCTCATAGTGCTTGGACCCGACACCAAATCGCTGGGTGGTTCTTTGTGGGCTGCGTCGCACGGTTCCCCAGGTGGTGATCTATCCCCCCTTGACACCGACCTTCATCTACGCGTGGCCGGCCTGGTGCGCACATTGGTTAGGGATGGTCTCGTTGGTGGTGTTCACGACATCTCTTCAGGTGGCGTCGGTGTTGCCATTGCCGAGATGGTTTCTCGTTCAGGCGTTGGGGCCCATTTGGCTCGCATCGCCGACCACCGGGACCTATTCGGTGAGGGTCCGAGCCGGGTCATTGTGGCTGTCGACCCAGAATGTCTGGCCGAGGTATTTGCCGCGGCCAAGGACTATGAGGTACCAACCAGTCGAATCGGCTTGGCAACTGGCGACCGTCTGATCATCAAGAACCTTCTGGATATCTCTATCGCTGACATACGTTTCGCGTTTGAAGGCCGCCTACCTGAAGCCCTCGGGTCGGGAACCACAAACCGATGACTCGGTCGATCGCTGAGTGGGATCGGGGCCGACAGACTGGTGCAGATCACGACACTCCGCGCGAGGCGTGTGGTGTCTTTGGTGTCTATGCACCGGGGCAACCTGTCGCCCACTTGACCTATCTCGGTCTCTACGCCCTCCAACATCGAGGTCAGGAATCAGCCGGCATGGCGGTTAGCGACGGATCGGTCCTCACGGTGGTGAAGGACATGGGACTTGTCTCCAATGCCTTTGATGAACGAACGCTGGCTGCGCTTACAGGCGACCTGGCTATCGGCCAGACCCGGTATTCGACCACCGGATCCAGCACCTGGAGAAACGCCCAACCGGTTTACCGGGGGGTCGACCACGTTGAATTTGCGCTCGGTCACAACGGCAATCTCGTCAACACCGAAGAACTGGCTGCTGAAGCAGGGATGCTCCCCGGAACAGTGGCCTCTGACACTGATTTGATGGCCGAGATGCTTGCAGCCGAACTAGTTGTCCACGGGGATCGAGCTCCAGCCGAGGCGATGGACTTGGCACTAGCCGCCGTCCTGCCTCGACTAAAGGGCGCCTTTTCCTTGGTCATTGCCGACCATGAGCGAGTTGTCGGTGTGCGCGATCCGAATGGATTTCGACCGCTATGCCTCGGCCGTCTTGACGGCGGATGGGTGTTGGCCTCGGAGTCACCAGCTCTTGACGTGATTGGAGCCCACATGGTCCGCGAACTGGACCCCGGCGAGGTCGTGGTCATAGACAACTCGGGTTGGCGTTCGGTTCGCCCCTTTGACGATGAAACTGTCGATCCGCGTCTATGTCTGTTCGAGTTCGTGTATTTCGCTCGTCCGGACAGTTTCCTCTATGGCCAGAGCGTCCACCACGCCCGGACCCGCATGGGCGAGATGCTGGCTGGACAGGCACCGGTCGATGCCGATCTAGTCATGGGCGTTCCCGAGTCCGGAATCCCGGCTGCCGAGGGTTATGCCCGGGCCGCCGGGATTCCTTATGGCCAGGGGCTAGTTAAGAATCGATACATCGGTCGGACCTTTATCGCTCCGACGCAGGCTCTTCGGTCGGCGGCAGTCCGAATGAAGTTGAATCCTCTGAAAGACAACATCGACGGTCAGCGTCTGGTGGTTGTGGATGACTCAATTGTGCGTGGTACTACTACGCGGGCCATGGTTCGGATGCTTCGCCAGACGGGTGCCGCCGAGGTGCACATGCGGGTTTCGTCACCTCCCTATCGGTGGCCCTGCTTCTACGGCATGGATACCGGTGCCCGAGGCGAGTTGCTAGCGGCCAACCTAACGGTGGACGAGATCCGGGAGTACCTGGAAGTAGACAGCCTTAGTTACCTGACGCTGGACAACCTGCTGGCCGCGACTGGAGCGGTAGGTGCGGGCTTCTGTGATGCCTGTCTGACCGGGGTCTACCCGATTGAAATACCAGTGAACCTTTCGAAGGCTGTTCTTGAGGAAGGTATCGGAGGTGCAGACGCGGAGAAAGTTGTGCCGGTTGGTTTCGGCGCCATTGCTGAGTTCCCCACCGAAACTGCCGATCGTCTCTTTGGTCGTGGGAGTGTTGAGGGAGAGTCGAAGATCCGGTCGGACGAAGGGACCTCATGATCGAGGACCAAGCGACCGGCGTTGAGAGTTACCGGGTTGCCGGCGTCGATATCGACGCCGGGGAGGAAGCCGTCCGACGGATCGGACCTCTGGTGCGAGCAACGTATCGTCCCGAGGTTGTTGGCGATATCGGTGGCTTCGGAGGACTTTTCGACATAGGACGGGCCGGCTACCGAGACCCGCTCCTGGTCTCGGCCACTGATGGGGTTGGTACTAAAGCCGAGGTCGCTCGATTGGCAGGACGGCTCGACTCGATCGGCCGAGATCTGGTGGCGATGTGTGTGGATGATCTGGTGTGCAGTGGTGCAGCCCCCTTGTTCTTTCTCGACTATCTGGCATTCGGCCGTCTCGACTCCGACGCAGTGGAAGACCTCGTTTCGGGAGTTGCTGACGGATGCCGGGAGGCTGGCTGTGCGCTGATCGGCGGCGAGATGGCTGAGCATCCAGGAGTCATGGGAACCGATCAGTTCGACCTCGTTGGTTTTGCTGTGGGAGCAGTCGAACGCGATTCACTTCTGGATGGGACTGCGGTAGCGGCCGGTGATGTCCTGGTCGGCCTCGACTCGCCGAACCTCAGGTCAAACGGTTTCTCTCTGGTTCGTCGAATTGTTCTGGAATTAGCTGGTCGTGACCTCAATGCCCCGGCATGGAAGGGAGCATCGAGCACCCTGGCCGAAGAATTGCTTGCACCCAGCGTGATCTATGCCCCAGCCGTGGTCGCTGCACTTGCTGCTCATGAGATCCATGCCGTGGCCCACGTGACCGGCGGCGGCTTGCTTGGCAACCTGCCTCGGGTACTAGGCCAGAGCGTCGATGCAGTCGTCAACTGCTCGGCCTGGGAGGTCCCCAGGATCTTTCGCGAACTCCAGACCATAGGAGGCATCGCTGACGACGAGATGGCCCGAGTTTTCAACCTCGGTATCGGGATGGTGCTGGTCTTACCCTCAGATGAGGTCGATGGGGTTGTGACCACGCTCGGTATTCATGACCGTCCGGCCCGAGTAATTGGTGAGTTGGTCCCGGGTAGCGGTGAGGTCCGTTTAGAGGAGGGGACACGATGACTGAGGACGGATTGACGGTGATTGGAGCGGCGCGGAACGCCCTGATCGCCCACCTGATGCAGCACTCCATCAGGACGGGCGAATTCACGCTCAAGTCGGGGCGAAAGAGCACCTGGTTCTGTGATGCCAAACAGACGGCGTGTCGGCCTGACGGGATTCTGCTAGTGGCAAACGTTGCTCTGGCCGAGATCGCTGCTCTTGAAGAGAAGTCGGGTCCGGTTACTGCCATTGGCGGGCTGACTGCCGGGGCTGACCCTGTGGCCTTTGGTATCGCTGCGGTGGCCGCCACCCGCGGTCGGGACCTGCGTTCCTTCAGCATCCGCAAGGAGTCCAAGGACCACGGAGTCCAGGGTCGCCTTGCTGGAGCCTTGCTGTCCGGCGACCGGGTGGTGATCTGCGAGGACACAGTTACTCGGGGGACCTCTCCTTTGGAGGCGGCGGCTGTAGTCCGGGAATTAGGGGCTTTCCCGGTGGCTGTAATGCCTGTTGTCGACCGTGGGGGGACATGCGGGGCCGCTGCTAACGAGGCCGGCCTAGATTTTCGCCCCTTGGTAACGGCTCCCGACCTGGGTTTTCCCTACGAGGGTCCCTGATCAAAGTTCTTCGGCGAGTCACTCGTAGGCTCCGCCGATGCCCTACCTCCCCACGGCGGCCTACTCCATCCACCTTCAGGTGGCGTTGGACAACGTACCGAACACCCTCGGGCGGCTAGCTACGGCCATTGGCGAGGCCGGGGCCAACATCATGTCAATGGGTGGCTTCGACGTCCGTGGAGATCTGCTGGTCAACGATGTGGTGGCTAATTGTCGTAACGAGGAGCATGCCGCGGCGGTGATTGCTGCCGTGGAGATCCAGGAGGGCGTCGAGATCCTCCATTGGTATGACCGGACGTTCGATATGCACGAGGGGGGCAAGATTGAGATCACGTCTTTGGCGGAGGTGAACGACCGACACGACTTGTCGATGGCGTACACGCCAGGCGTGGCTCGAGTTTGCATGGCCATCTATGACGACCCGGACCGTGCCCACGACTTGACCATTAAAAAGAACACGGTGGCGGTAGTCACCGACGGAACCGCGGTGCTGGGACTGGGCGACATAGGTCCGGAGGCAGCTATACCGGTCATGGAGGGTAAGGCTCTGCTCTTCAAGGAGTTTGCTGGCGTCGATGCCTTCCCCGTATGTCTCAATGTCACTGAACCCCAGGAGATCATCGATACGGTCATCAGGATTGCGCCCACCTTCGGTGGCATCAATCTCGAGGACATTGCCGCACCGGCTGCCTTCCACGTCGAACAGGCGCTTAGGGAGGCCCTGGATATTCCGGTCTTCCACGATGACCAGCACGGCACGGCCGTAGTGACATTGGCCGCCCTTTGGAACGCCTGTCAACTTACCGAGAGAGACTTGGACGACCTTTCAGTGGTGGTTGCTGGGATGGGAGCGGCGGGCGTTGCGGTTGGAAAGATCCTGTTGGATGCTGGTGTAGGCGAGATAGTGGGTGTGGACCGCCAAGGGGCGGTTTATGAGGGCCGCGACGAACTGAACTTCGCCAAGAAGTGGTTTGCTGAGCACACAAATCCGGATCGGAAGATGGGCACATTAAAAGAGATGTTGTCTGGGGCCGATGTGTTCGTCGGTCTCAGTGGCCCGGGACTGATAGACGCGGCGGATCTACGGACCATGAACCGCGACCCCATCGTGTTTGCCATGGCCAATCCGGAGCCTGAGATTCATCCGGAGGAGGCTGATGGTCTGGCCGCAGTGATGGCTACGGGTCGAAGTGACTATCCGAACCAGATTAATAACGTTCTCGCATTTCCAGGGATCTTCCGCGGGGCGTTGGATTCCGGTGCTACCGATGTGACCGAGAACATGAAGTTGGCCGCAGCCCGAGCTATCGCCGCGTCAGTGCCGGAGGCCGATCTTGGCCCGAACTGTGTGGTGCCGTCGGTGTTCGATAAGACGGTTCCATACCGAGTCGCCGAGGCGGTTGCCGACGCAGCCTTTTCCGACGGCGTCTGCCGAAAGTAACTGGCCTCTTATCAGGAGTAGTCCGTGGCCCTCCGTGCCATTACCTTCGATCTCTGGAACACGTTGTTAACTAGCAGCCCGGGGGCTATCGAGTTGCGCAGCCACTTTTGGCGTGAGGTGATCGATAGCCGAGGGATCGACGTGGATGATGACCTCCTGATGGGGACGCTTGGCATGTTGCCGGAGCGCTTCGACGAAGAATGGCGGGCAGGCCGGCAATATGGCCCGCAGGAGGCGCTGGCCGACTGCTTCAATGCGTTTTCGGGGAGAATCGGCGATGGCGATCGAGTAGCGCTTGCTGAGGCTTTCGATGAAGCTTCCTTCCAACTTGAGGTGGAGCCAGTTGCCGCTGCGGCCGAGGTGCTTCAAGGAATAGCTGAGGTGGGCTTGGCCGTGGGGATTGTTTCCGACACAACGCTGGCTACTGGCCGACACCTTCGGCACCACCTTGACCGACATGGGATTCTCGACGCTGTCGATTACTTGGCATTTTCCGACGAGGTCGGGGCTTACAAACCTGATCCGTCCATATTTAATGCAGCGTTGGCGGGTTTGGAGATTGACAATGCTGCGACGGTCATGCACGTGGGTGATCTGCGTCGCACCGACGTGGCCGGTGCACGGGCCATGGGAATGAAGACGGTCCGGTTCAGAGGCGTGTTTGATGACCCTGAGCAAGGTGACGAAGCCGACTATGTGGCGGACGACCTGCGGGAGCTACTGGACTGGTGCCCGGAGAGGTCATTCGAACATAATGACTGATCGCAGAGTGGCGCCGGCTTTAAGGTCGGCCTAGCCATCATTCTTCGTGAGCGGTTTCAACGTGGACGAACACTAGGTGTTTGCCTAACGTCGCTTCCTCCCGAGTCGGTCTCATCCGAATTGGCTCTTTGAGGAGATACCACCATGACCGCCATCCCTCAGCCCAACCCGCCATACGCCGGGACCATCGGTCGGCTCACCGAGGACTGCAAACCAGCACCCTTAGCATTGGATGTTGCACCCGACAATGCCCCCAACGTGGTGGTGGTACTCCTTGACGACGTGGGTTTCGGAGCGTTTTCTTGTTTCGGTGGCCCGGTGGAAGCCCCAGGTCTCGAACGAGTAGCGGCTGACGGTTTGCGGTTCAATCGCTTCCACACCACTGCTCTCTGCGCACCAACGCGCGCAGCGCTTCTGACAGGACGAAACCATCACACAGTCCACATGGGGCGCATCACCGAAGCTGCCAACTCTTTCCCTGCGTACGACTCGATGATCCCCCGTGAGGCGGCGACTGTGGCCGAGGTATTGCGTCGGAACGGGTACGCGACCGGCATGTTCGGAAAAGGGCATCTCACTCCGAGCTGGGAGATAGGTCCTGCGGGTCCGTTTGATCGTTGGCCGACGGGCTTGGGCTTCGACCGCTTCTACGGATTTCCCGGTGCCGAGACGTCCCAGTTTGAACCGGACCTCTATGACCAGACGACTCCGATTGCTCCATACGAGGACTGCGACGCTTACCACCTCACTGAGGACATCACCGACCGTGCCATCGAGTGGATACAGCGGGTCCGGGCGCATCGGCCCGAGAAACCATGGTTCTGCTATTTCGCTCCGGGTGCCGTCCATACCCCATTGCAGGTGCCCGACGCATGGCTAGATCGTTACCGAGGCGTATTCGACGGCGGATGGGACGACCTTCGGAAGTCGATCTTCGAGCGGCAGTTGGCCATGGGTGTTATTCCGGCGGGGACGGAGAACACTAACCGTCCCGACGTGATCCCCTCATGGCACGAGTACCCCGACCGGTATAAGCCGGTGGCTCGCCGGCTCATGGAGGTGTACGCCTCTTTCTTGGCCCACACCGATGCTCAGGTGGCTCGGCTCATTGACTTCATCGAGGCCATGGGCGAGTGGGAGGACACTCTCTTCATCTATGTCACCGGTGATAATGGTGCGTCGGCCGAGGGTCGTATCCACGGCACCTGGTCGCTTCCGGCCCTGCAGAATGGGGTTGAGGAGGATCCTGAATTTCTTCTCGAGCGCGTTGAAGATTTCGGAACCGAGCGCAGTGAGTGTCACTACAACGTGGGGTGGGCGTGGGCGTTGGATGCGCCGTTCCAATGGATGAAGCAGGTGGCATCCCATTTCGGGGGGACTCGCAACGGTCTGGCCGTTTCTTGGCCTCGCCGTATTACCGATGCTGGTGGGATACGGGACCAGTTCCACCATGTGGTTGATATCGCACCGACCGTTCTTGCGGCTGCCGGCGTGGATATCCCGACACATGTGAATGGCATTGAGCAGATGCCCGTTGAGGGCATCTCGATGCTCGGTTCCTTTGATGACTCCGCGGTGGAGGGTCGACGCACCCAATACTTCGAGATGATGGGTAATCGGGGCATCTATCACGACGGCTTCATGGCGTCCTGTTTCCATGGGCGGGTGCCTTGGGTCCGCTTTGGGTCAGTGGCTTTTGATGGGCCTCAGGAGAAGTGGGAGCTCTATGACTTGCGGGACGATTTCTCGCAAGGCCACGACCTGGCTGGAGAGCAACCTGAGCTTCTGGCCGAGATGCAGGAACTTTTTGACGCAGAGTGCCGGCGCAACGGTGTATACCCGCTGCGGGATTCGGGGTTCAATCTGGATCCGGCGGCACGAGTCCCGGTTGTGCCCGAGGGGGTAAAAAGCGTGACGTACACCACCGCTCACGTGCGGATGCCGGAACGCACGGTACTCAACACCAAGAACCGGTCTTACCGCATCTGCTGTGATCTGGAGGTGCCGGCGGACGCACCTGTTGAGGGCGTGGTTGTCTGTCAAGGTGGGAACTTCAACGGCTGGACGATCTATCTCGACGGGGGTCGGCCGATTTGGCACTACAACCTCTACGGCCATGAGCGGACCACGGTCGCTGCGGAGGTTCCGTTAACTCCAGGTCGGCGTCGTGTGGAGCTTCTATTTGACTCGGACGGCGGCTTTGCCGCTGGGGGGACGGGCACTCTGGCCGTTGACGGGACGGTGGTCGGTCATTCGCGTCTCGAGCGCACTGTGCCCGTCGCTTATTCGATGGGCGGCGAGACGTTCGATGTCGGAGTTGATACGGGCTCACCTGTGGGGCCGTACCCCCATGGCTTTGCCTGCACGGCGAGAATCTATGGGGTCACCGTGGAGTTGCTAGCCGAGGTGGATGAGGAGACCCGAGCGGCGGTAGCCGCCGGGATGCTTCGCGCTGAATCGGTTTCCCAGTAGGGCGACTGATTCAGTGGGTGTCTTAGCCGAAGGTCACGGAAACGGTCCGCGGTCCGCGCACTTGGCCGCCGGCCCATGTCACAGCGTCCGGGTCCGACAACGTGAATTCGGGGATGCGTTCGAACCACGTCTTTAGTGCCACTTCCATTTCCATCCGGGCCAGGTTCGAACCGGCGCAGCGGTGGATGCCGATGCCGAAGGCCACGTGGCGGTTCTTCTGACGGTCCAACTGGACCTCGTGAGCGTCTTCGAAATGGTCTGGGTCGTGGTTGGCGCCGGGAAAGTTCATCAGGATCTTGTCGCCCTTCTTGAACGTCACCCCGCCGTAGTCGACGTCCTCCGAGGCGTTGCGGGCCATTGTCACCGGAGCGTAGAAGCGCAGTAGCTCCTCGACAGCGGTGTTCCATAGATCCGGTTTGGCCACCATGCGCCTGCGATCGTCTTCGTGGCCGGCGAAGTGCCATAGTGCTGAACCAATCGACGACCAGGTGGTGTCGATGCCGGCGACCAGTTGCAGGTTGCACATGCCAATGACCACCTCGTCGGGCAACAGTTCACCTTCGTGCTCGGTCTGGCACAGGGCGGTGATGAGATCGTCCTTTGGCTTCACGCGTCGATCAGCCACCTCTGCAGCGAAGAACTCCCGGATGATGTCGCGGTACTTAGCTCGCAACTCGGGTTCCTGGAGGCCGAGTTCGAGGACGCCGCGGACCCATTCGATGAAGTCATCGACCATGCCCTCGTCGACACCTAGCTTGCGGGCGATGACCCGGGGCGGGATCTGTTGGGCGTAATCCACGGCCGCGTCGCACTTCCCGTCGTCGATGAAGCCGTCGATTAGTTCGTGGCACAGCTTCTCGGTGTACTCGCGGTCCTTGACCACCCCCTTGGGTGTGAAATGGGGCAGCAGAGCCCGTCGGGTCCAGCCCTGCTCGGGTGGGTCGGCGCTGATCGGAGCCGCCGCGTTATAGCCGGTGGCGTTCTCTTTCACCAGTGCGTCGGGTAGGTCGATTACCAGCGGCGCCTTCGAAGACAACTCTGGGACCATCTTGGCCATGGCCTGAAGGTCGTCGTAGCGGGTGGGTAGCCATGACCCCCCATATCGCTCGGTATGTGCGATGGGGCAGTCTTGCTCCCGAAGTGCGGCCCAGGCCGAGAAGGGGTCCCGGAGGTAGTCCGGGTCGAACATGTCGTAGTCGGTGGCTAGATCGGTGACCGGGCATATTCCCGGGCCAAGACTTGACTTGGCGGCCTCATCTGTCTGTGCGTCGGCCGTGTCGCTCACCGCTTCTTAGTCCGCCTCGATACTGATGGCGAACTCGGGGCAGTTATCGGTCATGAGGTGGGCCTTGTCCTCAAGGGCTTCGGGCACTGTGCCGTCGCCCAGAACGAAAGCGTTGCCCAGATCGTCCACGTCGACTAGATCAGGAGCCAGCGAGTAGCAGCGGCTATGGCCTTCACACCTGTTGGCGTCGATCACTATCTTCATTTTGGTGCCGTCCCCTCGCGGGACTTTCGGTCGTCCGGAGGTCCCGCCAGCTGATGTGGAGTCCTGAGTTCTCAGGATGATTAGCCGTCTAGCCAACTTCGCTGCTCAGAGTATCTTGTCGCAGCGAATCGGGATAACTGGCGTCGTCGACAGTCAAAAGAGGTCATTGCGTAGCGACGGGAGAGCTTGTATTTCGCTGGGTCGTCACCCCATTGGGAGATTGATGGACTTAGATTCCACGAACTCGGACAGTCCATAGCGTCCCAACTCGCGGCCGTTGCCCGATTTTTTGTAGCCGCCGAATGGGGCTTCATGGTTAAGAAAGGCACCGTTCATGTCTACCTGGCCGGTACGGAGCCGTTTGGCGACGGCTAGTGCTCGATCAGTATCGGTTCCCCACACACCACCGGAAAGCCCGTAGTCGGTGTCATTGGCGATGGCTACGGCGTCGTCATCGTCGGAGTACCCGATGATTGAAAGCACAGGCCCAAAGATTTCTTCGCGGGCGATGGTCATCGAGTTTGACACGTTGGCGAAAACTGTGGGCTTCACGTAGTAGCCGTCCTTATAACCCATTGGGAGTTCGGGTTTGCCAGTTCCACCCGCGACGAGAGTGGCTCCTTCGTCAATTCCCTTCTGGATGTAGGACTGAACCTTTTCCCACTGGGCCTGTGATACCAACGGGCCGAGGCCAGTGCCTTCGGCATCAGCGGGTCCGACCACCTGAGCGTTGGCTGCCGAGGCTGCAAGATCGGCTGCTTCGTCCATACGATCGGCGGGG
Source organism: Candidatus Neomicrothrix sp. UBA2974 (assembly GCA_002348705.1). Classification (GTDB taxonomy): domain Bacteria; phylum Actinomycetota; class Acidimicrobiia; order Acidimicrobiales; family MedAcidi-G1; genus UBA9410. The sequence continues at coordinate 109,578 of DEAU01000013.1, read as the reverse complement.
ACCAGAAGACGGGTCAGTGCTGAACAGGTCTGGCCCGAGTTGAGGTAGCAAGCTCCCACGGCTCGTGGGATAGCAGTGGCGAAGTCGGCATCATCGAGGATGATGTTGGCCGACTTGCCGCCGAGTTCCTGATGGACTCGGGTCACGTTGGTTGCCGCGATCTCGGCTACCCGAGTACCGGCCCGAGTCGAACCGGTGAACGACACCATGTCAACGTCGGGATGAGCGGCTATGGCTTCGCCGATGACCGGGCCGACTCCAGAAACCAAGTTAAAGACGCCGGGAGGAAAGCCGAGGTCATTGATGATCTCGGCGAGCAGGAAAGCGTTGAGCGGCGCTACTTCACTGGGTTTGAGCACGACCGTGCAGCCAACAGCCATAGCTGGGGCGATCTTGGCCATGATCTGGTGCAGCGGGTAGTTCCAGGGGGTGATGCAGCCAACGACGCCCACAGGTTCGCGGGTAACCAATGTGCGGCTGATTTTTTCCTCGAATGCGAATTCTCGAGCCGTTCCGGGAACACCACCGGTGGTGGCTGCTGGCATCCCGACCTGAATCATCTTGGCCATGGGTAGTGGCATTCCCATCTCGCGGGACATGAGCGTTCCCAATTCCTCCATCCGCTCGCCGAGTGCTGAGGCGAGTTGCTCGATGAGGGACAGTCGTTCCTCTAGCGGGGTGGCTGCCCATCCGTCGAAGGCGGCCTTGGCTGCTGCCACAGCAACCTTGACGTCCTCTGGACTTCCTTCAGGGATCGAGCCGATGACAGTTCCGGTAGACGGGTCATGCACGTCGATGGAGTCGTTGCCGGCCGACGCGACCCAGGCGCCGTCTACGTAGATCTGGTCACGCTGCATGTTCGAACCTCCGGTCGGTTGGGTAGACGACGCCATCTTTGATATGACGAAAGTCCGATGATGGTCGGGAGGAAACCGATTCGCTAATCGGGGCTCCATCCGGACGGATTTGTGAGATCCATTGGCTCAGTTGGTGCTACTCGGCGTTAATGGCAAGACGTGCATGAGACCCGGGCCAGTAGTCATGCAAACATCACTAATAGATGGTCACCGCGATGACAGTTGACTATCTATTCAGCCCAAGAGGGCAGAGCGGAAGGCATTCAGTTGGTCATCGTCAAGATCTAAACCATTCTGGACAAATGTCGTCCATGACCCCCATCGGTCGTCGATTCCCTCGAACAGTGCAGTCAGGTAAGACGGCCTGCACCACAGAAGAGCCTGAGAGGCGGCTAGTCGCTCAGCGGGTAGGTCAGTCTCGTCGATCCTGAGGTTTTGGGCAATTAGGCGGCGGTGGTTGGCCTCGTTCGCTTCGATCCAAGGTCGACGGGCTGTGTTCGACAGCAGGTAGTCCTCCAAGATTTGGTCGTAAGCCACGCCAAGTAGACGGAGAAGGATGGCGGCTACCACACCGGTCCGGTCCTTGCCAGCTGTGCAGTGGAAAAGAAGAGGATGTCGCTCTGGGTCAGTGGCTAGCTGGAGGACGGGCCGGTACCGGTCGAAGCGATCGCTGGCGAGACGCCGGAAGTATTCGGATATCTGTTCGGCGGTGAGTGGTTTGGCAGTTGGGTCCATCATGGCGTTCGCCGCAACGAAGAACTCGTTATCGTCATTTGACACCGACAATGACACGGTCTCAACACCTTCGAGGGCCGGTGTCGGTCGTGTTGCCACCTCGGCAGGCCGACGCAGGTCCACGATAGTCCGGAGGCACAGATCCTCTAACGTGAACCGGTCTTCTGGTGCCAGGTCCGCTAGTTGTCCCGAGCGGAAAAGGTGTCCCGTGCGGACTTGTTGACCGTCATGGGTGGCCAGTCCACCCAGTTCGCGAAGGTTAACCGAGGCCAAAAGCACTCGTGGATCGTTAGTCACGTCAAGAGGATGATCCGAGAAGTGGGCATCTATAGGACCGTACGCGCTCGTTCATCTCGACACTCTGCTTGGTCGGGGCCCCTACCTTTAGGCTGTCATTCCATGGAAGTGGTTGTCATTGGTGGGGCGGGGCACGTCGGGTTGCCCTTTGGACTGGTCGTTGCCGATCAAGGACATCAGGTCGTCGCCTATGACACGGACGCCTCCGCCGTTGAAAAGGTGCTTGATGGCTCGATGCCATTTTTAGAGAACGGTGCCTCGGAACTCTTAGCGAAAGTGCTGGAGGCCGGTACCTTTTCAGCTTCGGTTGATCCAGCGGTGGTTTCGGATGCTGATGTAGTAGTGGTAGTGATTGGGACTCCGGTCGATGAGCACCTCAACCCCGATCCCAGTGTGGTTCTCGACGCCCTCATCGACCTAACAGACCGGTTTCGGCCCAACCAGATGGTGATACTTCGTTCCACCGTTTTCCCTGGCGTAACTCGGAGAGTCGAGGCTTGGTTCGCCGATCATCATCCGGGAATTGACGTGGCGTTCTGCCCGGAAAGGATCGCCGAGGGTTTTGCCCTCACGGAAATCGTGTCGCTTCCACAACTAGTGGGTGCCCGGACTGCTGAGGTATCGGATCGGGTTGTGGCCTTCTTCGAGACGCTGGGGGTTCAGTCGATCCGGGTGCTCCCTGAGGAGGCCGAATTAGCCAAGTTGTTTACCAACACTTGGCGGTACATCAAATTCGCCGCAGCTAACCAGTTTTGGATGATGGCAAATGAATTTGGGGTCGACTTCGAACAGGTCCGGTCGGCCATCACCACCGACTATCCACGAGCCGCTGACATGCCGGGGGCTGGCTTCGCCGCCGGACCCTGCTTGTTCAAGGACACGATGCAGTTGGCGGCTTTCAGCGGGAACTCGTTCGCTCTAGGCAACGCCGCCATGATGATCAATGAGGGCCTTCCCCTCTATCTCATCGAGCGGATCGAGGCCACCCACGATCTCTCCGACATGACAGTGGGGATTCTCGGCATGGCCTTCAAAAGTGACATTGACGACAACCGCAGCAGTCTGAGCTACAAACTCCGGAAGCTGCTGCTCTTTCGGGCGGAGCACGTTTTGTGTTCCGACCCCTACGTGGTCGACGACCGACTGGTTTCCCAGCACCGTGTTCTGGAGGAGGCCGACCTAGTGGTCATTGCCACCCCCCACTCGGTCTACCGGGAGCTGGATTTTCAGCAGCCGGTAGTCGACCTTTGGAACCTGACCGATCAGGGTGTCCTGATTTGAACGAGACCTTTGAACCTGCCTGCTCCATCGTGATTCCGGCTCGCGACGAGGCCAGTGCGATCATGAGCGTTCTAGAACGTATCGTCGACGCGGTCACACTCTCCTTCGAATGCGTCGTTGTCGTTGATGACGAGTCCGATACCACGCATCCTGTGGTCGCCGACCTCCATGCCCGCGATCCCCGCTTTCGAATCGTGGTCAACGACCGTGCACCGGGCCCAGCCAATGCCATCCGATATGGGGTAGAGGCTTCGGCTGCCCCGGTGATCGTGGTCACCATGGCCGATGGTAGTGACGACCCGAGGGCCATCGACGACCTTGTTCGCCTCATCGAGCGGGGTGTTGTAATCGCTGCTGCCTCTCGTTACATGGCAGGGGGACAGCAGGTTGGTGCGCCCTTTTTGAAATCGGCGCTGTCCCGGATGGCAGGTCTGACGTTGTGCTGGTTTGCCAGGGTCGGTACCCATGACGCCACGAACAGCTTCAAGGCATATGACCGGAGTTTCCTCGAAGACGCAGGTATCGATTCTGAACACGGTTTCGAAATGGGGATCGAGTTGGTCGCTAAAGCGCGTCGGGCCCGTCTGCCGGTGGCTGAGATCCCCACGATCTGGATAGAGCGGTCCTTCGGCGCTTCCAACTTCCAGGTCCGCCGCTGGCTGATGCGTTACCTTCGTTGGTACTTGGTGGCCTTCGGCATCCGACGGCGGCCAAGGTCGTCGGGCCACGATAGGGCGAGAGCGACGAGTGTCTGACGACCAAACGACCGAACCACGGCATGTGGTCCTGACTGGAGCAGCCGGCTTCATTGGCGGCTATGTGGTCCAGGAACTTCTTGCGCGCGGATATCGGGTTACCGGCGTAGATGACTTCTCCAAGTATGGACCGGTTGATCACGAGTACGACGACCACCCGGATTACCAACTAGTGGAAGGCGATTGCCGCGAGGTGGAACTGCTAAGTGGCCTGTTCGCTGAGGCCGACCATGTGATTGCTGGCGCTGCGATGATCGGCGGGATCACCTACTTCCATACCTACGCCTACGACCTGCTAGCTACAAACGAGCGGATCATCGCCAGCACCTGTGACGCAGCCATTCAGGCCCACGCTGCTGGACGCCTCGAAAAGGTGACCTATCTCTCATCGTCAATGGTCTTCGAGTCCACCGACCGGTGGCCGAGTTCGGAGGGAGACGAGTTAGCTGTTCCTCCGCCTAACTCCTCATATGGATTCCAGAAGTTGGCCGTCGAGTACTTCGCACGTGCGGCCTGGGATCAGTACGGCGTCCCGTACACGATCCTCCGGCCTTTTAACTGCGTAGGGGTGGGTGAGCGTCGTGCTCTGGGTGATGTCGACATCCGATCAGGGTCGGTCTCGTTGGCCATGAGTCACGTGGTGCCCGACCTCATTCAAAAGGTGCTCAAGGGTCAGGACCCTCTTCACATCCTCGGTTCGGGAGACCAGGTACGTTGCTACACCTATGGTGGCGATCTGGCAAGGGGGATTGTTGACTCCCTAGAGGTCCGGGCCGCCCGGAACGAGGACTTCAACTTGTCGACGGCAAAGTCGACCACGGTCCGGGAGTTGGCGGAGATCATCTGGCGTCATGTCCACGGTCCAGGCCGACAACTCGAGTTTGTCTGCGACGACCCGTTTCCCCACGATGTCCAGCAGCGGGTTCCTGATGTTTCCAAAGCCCACGACCTTCTCGGGTTCATCGCTGACACGCCCATCGACCAGGTCCTCGATGAGTTGGTGCCTTGGATCGCTCGGGCTATTGACGAAGGTCTGGTCTGATGTCCGACAGTCCAGTCGGAGTCGAAAGAGTCTTTCGTCGAGGTGTCCTGGTTGGTGTTGTCGCCGGCCTAATGGTCTGGGCGCGGGCGCCGTTCGCCCCAAGGAACTTGTGGGGTGAGGATGGGGCGCGGTTTTTCCTTCACGCGCTGGAAGATGGGTGGATCGAGCCTATGGGTCGATCGCTCGCCGGCTACTTCCATTTTCTCCCGAGACTCCTTGGCCCCGTGGGAACCCTTGTGCCGATCGAGTGGGCTCCAGCGGCTTTGTTCGTCTGCGGTGCAGCTGCGGTCGCCTGGTTTTCAGCCACGATCTATTTGGCCGACTCATTAGTCGGAGGGAGACGAGCGGCGTTTGCTTTGGCGCTGATGCCGGTTCTCTTGCCGATCACCGGCTTCGAGTCGATTGCCAACCTCGCGAATCTGCACTTCCTAATGCTCTGCGCGACTGCTGTGGTGCTCGTCGGAGAACAGGAAACGCAGGGTCGAAGGATCAATGACACGTTGTTGGCCACCGTCGTCGGCCTCACCTCGCCCACGACCCTCGGCTTGATACCCCTAGCGGCAGCTCGGGTCTGGTTGGACCGCAATGAAGGCCGTCGTCTCGCGCCGGTCGTCGTGGGCTGGATTGTGGGGATTGGGGTCCAACTGCTGTTGATCGCCACTTTGGCCGACGAAAGCCGGGAGATGGCTTCGGACCGCTCAGTGCAGAAGATTGGATTTCTATTCCTTGAGAGAGTCGTCTCCTACAATCTCGTACCTTTCTGGCCGCGGATCTCAGGTGAGGATGCTTCGACGGTCACCGCCAGCTTGGTTCTACGAGCGTTAGTTGGGGCGGCCTGTCTCGCAGTAATAGGTCTTTTACTCGCACGCGCGTTTGTTATGGCCAGACGCCGAGAGGACGAACGTCGAGCGGTGTTTCTGATAGCAGTTCCGGCCACTGCAGTTTTTTTCTTCACGTCAGCGTCGTGGCTGGTCGGATCTGAGCCCCGATATGCGGTCTTCTCCGCTTTTTGCCTCGTCTGGGCGTTACTGACGGTGACGGTCGACCTGAGTGTCCGAGTACTTAAGATCGTTCTGGCGGTATTTCTTGTCCTAGCGGTCACAACCCACTGGGTTCCGAGTGACCTCCGGCGGACCGGACCGACCTGGAAGGACGGCATTGACCTGGCTGTAGATAAGTGCCGTCTCGACCCGGATTCCGTTCCCGTAGTCCCCATCCTCCCTGAAGGTTGGTCGGTGCCTCTTTCCTGTAACCATCTGAATGTCGGGTAATCGCTGCTTGAGAGATGGTGAGGCCCGCCCTAACGGGCGGGCCTCTTGTTGTGGTCGGGCCCGGCGTCGATCCGGGGACCCCTCGCTTTTCAGGCGAGTGCTCTTCCAACTGAGCTACCCGACCTTGCACCGCCTACCCCGGAGGGCGGGCGACGGTGGCGGTCCTGACGGGATTTGAACCCGCGACCTCCGGCTTGACAGGCCGGCGTGCACTCCAAACTGCACCACAGGACCCCGGTGGCCCGACTGGGATCGGGCGCCTTTAGCACCCCCAACGGGATTCGAACCCGTGTTACCTGCGTGAAAGGCAGGCGTCCTAGGCCGCTGGACGATGGGGGCCGGACCTCGCTGAGAGCGGGGTCACGATACCAGAGGCCCTAGTGGACGCGTCACCTATCGGACGCTGCCCCAACGGCTTCTTCTAGAAGGAACCCCAACCATGCCAACAACGCACGTTGGGGAGCGTCGACCGCTTCGGGGTCGAAACCGTCCTCTTCGGAGATGTCGAGTCGCGTGCCCAGCAGTAGGCGCAACCCGTTCAATACCTGCATCCAAGCATCGAGTTGTCCGTCGTCCAGCGAGTCGGATTGTGAGGTAATCACCACGGTATCGGCGGCTTCTAGTCGGGTCCGGACAAGATCCTCGTGGACTAGGTCGGCGTAGTCAGTTTGGCGCGCACAATCGCCCACGTAGGCGATCGGGTATAGACGCGTGAGGTCAGGGTCCTCGTCGGCTGCTACGACGGAATGGAACTGTCGGGCTAATTCGGCGACTAACTCGCGTTCATCCGATTCGAGGAGCACGTGGATCCGGTCTCCATCCCGACTAAACGCCTCGGCCCTTCGGCGGCGGAAAATCACTTTCGGGTTCCGATCACCGGTCGTCTCGCTGAAGTGTGGCCCACAAGCCATGCTCGTGAAGTCGGAAGACATCCATCTCTGCCTTTTCGCGGGTACCACTGGATACAACGGCTCGTCCCTTGTGGTGTACGTCCAGCATCAGCCGGTCAGCCTCTGCCTTCGAGTAGCCGAAGAGTTTTTGGAAGACGAACGAAACGTACGACATGAGGTTGATCGGATCGTTCCAAACGAGCACGATCCAAGGTGACTCTGTTGACGTCTCTTCCCGACTGTCGACGTCGATGTCCGGGGTCTCAGTTATCGACAGCGCAGCGTTCACATCGGCCTCCGGGTTCCAGCAGTCGTGCAAGGACCGCGGCTGTCGGTCACTACCAGCCTCAACCTGACGACGGTCATCCAGAGGGCGGTAGCACCCGCCACATGGAGGCCAACCAACACTGCAGGGACACCTGTGAAGTACTGCGTCCAACCCACTGTTGCTTGGGCGGCCACGATGATGATCAGCCAATTCACGGCGCGGCTAAGTGTCGGGTTGCCACCATGGCGACGGGCAGAGAGAAATATGGCACCGGCGAGGAGTATCAGGACCACGACACTGGAACCATGGACCTGAGCTACCTCGCGGACAGTAAAGGGCAGTCGGGGGACCGGTTCATCGCGGCTGCCGGTATGCGGACCCGAACCGGTGACCAGAGTTCCAGTGGCCAGGACGACCATGGCTAAGCCGCTGAGCCACCCACTGAGATGCCTCAAGATAGGCGGAGCGACAAACTTCGGGCGGTCGTGGTCGCCTGCCAGATGGTGGAGGACCACAGCGTTCCATACCAGCACCATTGATAGTGCGAAGTGTCCGAGGACTAGCCAAGGGTTCAGATGGTTGAGGACCACAATTCCGCCGAGAACTACCTGCCCGACGACACCTGCTACTAGACCCCATGACCATCGGAGAAGGTCGCGACGTTTTGGCCGGCGAGCTAAGGAACCAAGAACTGCAGCGACAACGGCTAGCGAGACAAGACCGGTGACAAGGCGATTGCCGAACTCGATCCACCCGTGGAGGTTGGCTTCGGGGATGAACTGGTCCTGCTCGCAAGTCGGCCAATCCGAACAGCCAAGACCAGATCCGGATAGGCGGACCGCGGCCCCCGAGACCACGATCCCGGTGAGGAGGAGTAGGGCGATTCCGCAGATTCGACGGTAGCCATCGGGGGTTAAAGGGAGCCAACGCTCACGCGTAACCACAGTCACGTCCGTCAGGGTACGTAGGCTCGCTCGCCATGGAACCGACGTCAGTGAATCAGGACCTTCAAATAACCGGGTACCTGCATCCAGGGCTATGCACCTGAAGGGTTCGGTAGCCGTCGTGACCGGCGCAGCCAGTGGCATTGGAGAAGCCCTGGTTGAGCGGTTTTCGGTTGAGGGGGCGGTAGCAGTGGTGGCCGCTGATCGTGACGTGGTAGGGGTGGAGGCACTCGCTGCCCGTCTAGCCGGTGGGCCCACTGTTGTCGAGGCAGTGGGCTGTGATGTGTCCGAAGAGGCGGCGGTTCGCGACCTTGTGGACGGAACGGTTGATCGGCACGGTCGGCTCGACCTAATGGTGTCGAATGCCGGCTATGTCACTGTAGGAGGCCTAGAGGCTCCTGACGAAGAACTACGCCGGATGTTCGACGTTCACGTCATGGCTCACCTATATGCCGCCCGGTACGCCATACCGCACATGGTTGCCAACGGCGGCGGTCACCTGCTCAACACCTCATCAGCAGCTGGTCTCCTGACTCAGATTGGCTCGCTTCACTACTCGATTACCAAGAACTCTGCGGTTTCGTTGGCCGAATGGATCAGCATTACCTACGGAGACCTAGGTATCGGGGTGTCGGTACTTTGTCCGCAAGCAGTGGACACAAACATCACGGCAAACAGTCCAACAGCTGAACTAATACCTGGGGCCGGGCCCTCAGGAGCAGCCTCGGTTGATGGAGTGCTTACCGCCGCCGAGTTAGCCGACACCGTGGTTGAGGCGCTGGCCGATGGACGCTTCCATGTCTTGCCGCACCCGGATGTTGCCGAGTACGTCCGTCGCAAGGGTGATGATGTCGACCGCTGGTTGGCTGGGATGCGTCGTTTCCAGCAACGGCTCTTTACCGATAGCCCAATGCCGGCCGACTGGCTACTCAGTTGACCTGTTCGCCATCGGGCAGTCTGATCGACCGCGGCTTCCTCCTAGCCTGACCGTCGATGCGCGCCGACTCTTCCCGATTCGCCGGGCCCCAAGAACAAGAAGTTGACGGAATGACCTTTTCCCGTCGCGAGAGGTTGGCGGGCTATGTGGCGCTTACCAAGCCACGAATTATTGAGCTCCTGCTCGTGACCACCGTCCCCACCATGTTCGTTGCCGAGGGAGGGGTGCCATCGGTTTGGCTGATGGTCGCCACGGTGGTGGGTGGAACGCTCGCCGCCGGCGGGGCCAACGCCGTCAACATGGTCGTGGATCGAGACATCGATGCCCTGATGGAGCGGACCATGCATCGTCCCTTGGTCCGAGGCCTGATGTCTTCTCAGGCCGCGCTGGTTTTCGCCGTGTCAATGGAGGTCGTGGCCTTTGTATGGCTCCTAGTCACTGTGAACACTCTGAGCGCCGTGCTAGCCGTCTCAGCCACCCTGTTCTATGTCTTCGTCTACACCCTCTGGTTGAAGCGGTCATCGACACAGAACATTGTGATCGGGGGAGCAGCTGGTGCCGTGCCTGTTCTTGTGGGATGGGCTGCGGTGACCGGAGAGCTCGACTGGGCGCCAGTGGTCTTGTTTCTAGTCATCTTCTTTTGGACACCGCCGCACTTCTGGGCGCTTGCCATCAAGTACCGGGACGACTACACCGCCGCTGAGGTGCCGATGCTCCCTTCTGTGACCAGTCTTGGTGAGACCGTAAGAATGATGACCCTGTACACGGTGGTCTTGGTGGGCCTGACCCTCCTCTTCTCGCCGGTGGCCGGTATGGGCTGGGTGTATTTGGGGTCGGCTTTGGTCCTAGGTCTTGCCTTCGGGGTCCTCGTCGAGGCTGTTCGGAGGGACCCAGGCGAGCGCACTGCCATGAGGCTTTTCTCATGGTCCATCACCTATGTGACGCTTCTCTTCGCCGCCATGGTGGTGGATGTTCTCGTGTGAGGATCATGGACGTCATCACGGTGCACTCGAGTCTCAGGCTTTTCTCGTCTCAGGTCTGGCGACAGGCATCGCGCCGACTAGATTCGCCTTACGTGCGAGCGTCGGAATCACCGCTGATCCGCCTAGCCTCGTCTGGTCCGAGGGTGCTCGGATCTTTCGACGAGGGCACTGCAACCGCCCGCTGACCCGAGAAGTATCGATGACGACGACCGACACCGCCGCCTCCGATTCCGGTTCGACCGCCTTGGAGCAGGCCATCACCACTTCCGACCCTCTTGTTCTGTCGCGAATCTGGGGTTTTGGGGGCATGACCGCTGTGCTGGTTGGGGCTGTGGCTAGCTTTCTCGTTGGGATAGAGCGCCTTGACCTCGCGTCGGCCAACATCTTTAGTGGCGCTGACGGGCTCTTTCAGTTCTGGTCAGCCCACCGGGTGGCCTTTGTTCTCCTCGGTGCGCTTCCTGCCCTGATGGCTTTGGCTACCACAGTGGTACCCCGCCAGTGCGGTGGTCTGCTGATCTTTCCGCGAGCTGCTGCCATGGCTTGCTGGATCTGGCTAATCGGCGCAGGCATGACAGTCGTCGGCTTTCTAGTCGACGGCGGCCTAGGTACGCCTGGCGGTGGTGGTCAACGGCAGGCTACGGCACTCACGATCATGGGAATCCTGCTCGTGATCGGAGGATTGCTTCTGGCCTCGGTCTGCGTCGTGACGACCATCGTCTCCGGTCGCAGGGCGGGTATGGGTTTGCGAGACCTGCCATTCACAGCCTGGACCGTTCTGGTGGCCGCCACGGTCTGGATGGGGATGTTGCCAGTCCTTGCCGCTAACACCGTGTTGGCCTATGTGGACCTTCGAGGTCGTCCGGCTTTGCGTTTCGGTGCCGAGGACGCCATCTGGGAGCAGGTTTCATGGATGTTTACCCACCCAGCGATCTATGTACTGGCTCTTCCAGTGCTGGGCATCGCCCTTGACGTTGTCGAAGCGACCGCCCGAGTTGACCAGGCCAATCGCGATGTGCTGCTGGTGGCGACGGCTGCCTTCGGCTTTCTATCGTTCGGTGCTTTTGCCCAGACCTTCTTTGATACGCCTGGAACACCGATTGCCGAGGAGGCCCTGTCGGTGGTGGCTGCCTTCGCTATCGTCCCAGTTGCTCTGGCCATCGTTGGCGGTCTGGCCGATACGTTGCGCCGCGGTGCCGCCAACCTTGGTTCCAAACCCCCGGCCGAGACTGTTTGTGCCCTGCTGGCCGCCCTGCTCGTACTGGCTGGCACCGCTGTAGGTGCCATCCGGGTTGTCGCCCCCCTGGAATTGCTAGAGACCTCGGTAACCGGAGCGCACTTCTCTCTGGTGTTGGGCGCGAGCATTTTGGGCATCGGTGCCGGTTTTTACCACTGGGGTGAGGAGATGGTCGGGCCAAAGGGTCGTCGCCCTGGCCTGTTCCTTCTCGGAGGCCTAGCTGTCGCCGGAGGAACGATCTTGGCCGGTGTGGCCGACCTATTCAGTGGCCTGCTCGACCAGTCGGACTTCACTGGCGTTGATCTTTCCACTGCCGGCAACCCGGGTTCGGGTGTCGACGGTCTAAATGTTGTCTCCATGCTGGGTTCGCTGGTCCTGCTTGGGGGTCTAGCTCTCTGGATGCTGGTCGGCAGCCTGCATACTGCTGCTAACCAGAAGGGTGCAACCTGATGGCAACCACCATCCCAGCTCCGCCGACCCGGCCGCGAACATTGGTGGTCGCGTCGGCGTTTGGCACGGGCTGCGTCATCATGTACTTCGGTTGCCTGTTCGCTTTGTACTTCTCAATCCGTGCCGACGCCATGGCCTGGGGCAGCCAGTGGTATCCCGAGGGGGCCATTCAGTTGGTGCCCGGTGGCATGAATATGGCCACCATGGCTATGTCGGCTATCACGATCGGGTGGGCAGTTCACGCCGTTCTGAACGACGACAGGATTCACGCCATACTCGCCATGGCACTGACTGCGGTGCTCGGCGTCGCCATGATCAATCAGACGGTCTTTTACTTCAAGGACATGGGACTGCCAATTGACGCCAGTGAGGCAGCGACGCTGCTTTTCACCATCGTTGGCTCGCATATGGTGATGGTGGCCGTTGGCGTGTTGTGGTTAGGCCTTCTGCTTCTTCGGGCGCTTGGAGGCCAGGACACCAGTCGACACCGCGATCTCGTGTCGGCTGCAGCCCTCTACTGGTATGCCGCGGTGGCCGTTTACTCGGTCATTTGGATCGGCATTTACATCGCCAAGTAGGCGCAGGGGAATCGACATGCTCACCACCGGGTTCAAACTCTGGTTCGGTCTCTTCCTCGCCGCTGTTTTTGCCGCAGTTTTCGCCGGATACACCTCCGGAGCTACTGAGACTGGACCGATCTCACTTGGTTGGAAGGGTGGAGTAGGCAACCATGTCTCGTACACCATTCTCGTATTTTCAGCCGGTGTGCTTGCTCTCTTCGGTCTGGTAGCTGTGGCCTTTCGCGACGCCGATGCTGAGGCACAGGCCGAGGTTCTCGGCCTTGAAGATGCACCCGAGGCACAGATCGAGGTCGGCAACTCACTATGGCCGATCTTCGGTGCTCTGGGCGTTGGCTCGATCGGCGTCGGCCTTGTTGTCCACCCAGCGATCTTCGTGATTGGTCTGTGCATCGTGGCGGCTATCGCCGTCGAGTGGACGATGACAAATTGGTCGGAGAAGGTATCCGGAGATCACGCGGTCAATACCGCTGCCCGCGAGAACTTGATGCGTCCCATCGAAATCCCAGTACTTGGAACAATCGGCGTGGGCGTTCTCGTGCTGGCCGTGTCCCGGATTCTGCTGGCCTCCTCTGTCACTGGAGCCGTCTGGGTTGCCACAGTTGTCGGCCTAGTCATCTTCGGTGCCGCCATCCTGATCAGTCAACGGCCTGAACTTCCTCGGGTGGCTGTTCGTGGGATCCTCTTTGCGGGCTGTGTAGCGATTTTGGTCCTCGGCATCGTGACAGCGGTCAGCGGTGAGCGGGAGTTCCACCACAAGGGCGGTGACGCGCACCACGACGACACCCACGTGGAGGCGGACCATTGATCCGAAAGCTCATGCGTCCTCGGCGGTTTACCGCTCTTGTCTTTGGCGGCCTAGCTGTCCTGACGGGTTGCGCCTCTGATGCACCGCTGGACACCCTGAAGCCACAGGGACCGATATCGAGAGCGATCGACGACCTGTCCGACCCGGTATTTCTGATTGCCGGCATCGTCTTCGTCATCATCTTTGGTGCCACGGCGGTCATCTGGTGGAAGTTCCGGGATGATCACAGCACCGATGAGTTCCCCGACCAGGTCCACGGGCACCTTCGGGCCGAAATCGGCTGGACCGTCGGTCCGGCGGTGCTCATGGCGCTGATTGCCGTCTTTACGCTTCTCACACACTTTGACATCAACAGTGAGGATCGTGACGACATCGTTGTCAACTTGGATGGCGAGCGCACTTCCTGGGACCCGCAGGTTGTCGTCGTCGGGCAGCAGTGGTGGTGGGAGTTCCGCTACTACTTCGATGGCCTCGAAGGTGTCGACCTCTCCGACCCGCGTCATCTGCCGCCGGCAGATATCGTTACCGCCAACCAACTAGTGATCCCGACCGGTTCGGAGGTTGGGCTGCAGGTAACCAGTCGGGACGTAATCCACAGTTTCTGGATTCCGGCTCTGAATGGCAAGCGCGACGCCGTGCCGTACCGAGTTTCGCCATGGAAGATTGAGGCGGAGACACCCGGCTTTTATTTCGGCCAATGCACAGAGTTCTGTGGCCTTAGCCACTCCCGGATGCAGATGCAGGCGGTTGCCATGGACCCGCTTGACTTTCAGGCCTGGATTGACGAGCAGACTCAGGCGGCTACCGAACCGGTGGGCGCAGCGGCACAACGAGGCAAGGCTATTTTCGAGGGTCAGTGCGCCCGTTGCCACGTAGTTAACGGTATCAACGACGGTGGTGGAGCTGATCTTGTATCCAACGCTGCGCCGAATCTGACCCACTTCATGAGCCGAACCACATATGCCGGCGGCATATTTGACCTGTATGAGCCGGACGGCTCTCTGAACCGTCCCCAACTTGAGGCTTGGCTGCGGAACGCTCCAGCCGAGAAACCGGCCTATGCCGAGGGCCGTCGGGGCATGCCGGCCATGGGCCTCAGCGAGAGTCAGATCGATGATGTAGTGGCCTACCTGCAGACCCTGGGGACCAGCCCTGCGATGGAGGTCATTGCGGCGACGGAGGTCGACCGATGATTGAGACGACGTCCCGCGCGATCGGGGTCTATACCCGACCCAAGGGAAACACCGGATGGCGCGACTGGATCACCACGGTCGACCACAAGAAGATCGGCATCCTCTACGGCGCCACAGCCATGCTCTTCTTTTTGATTGGCGGTCTAGAGGCGCTCCTGATACGACTCCAGTTGGCCACGCCCGACGGCACAGTTCTGGGAGCCGATACCTATAACCGGGTATACACCATGCATGGCGTCACCATGGTCTTCCTCGTGATCATGCCGCTCGCCGCAGCATTCGCGAACTACCTCCTGCCGCTGCAGATCGGAGCCCGCGACGTCGCCTTCCCTCGCCTCAATGCCCTGTCGTACTGGGTATTTCTGTTTGGAGGCGTCTTCCTGAACATGGCTTGGATCTTTGGCGACGCCCCTGACGGCGGGTGGTTCGCCTATGCGCCTAATACCGGGATGATCTTCTCACCGGGCAAAGGTATGGACTTCTACGCCCTTGGCCTTCAGATCACGGGTATTGCCTCGTTGGTATCGGCGATGAACCTGATCGTGACCGTGCTCAACATGCGGGCACCCGGTATGACGTTGTTCAAGATGCCGGTGTTCACCTGGATGATCCTGGTGGTTCAGTTTCTGCTCTTGTTCGCTGTGCCCGTCATTACCGTGGCGCTATTCCTGCTTTTGTTTGACCGGAACTTTGGAGCCAACTTCTTCAATCCAGAGATGGGGGCCGATCCGCTTCTGTGGCAGCACCTATTCTGGATTTTCGGACATCCTGAGGTGTACATACTGATCTTGCCGAGTTTCGGCATTATCAGCGAGGTCATCCCAACCTTCTCCCGTAAGCCGATTTTTGGATACCCGTTCATGGTCTTTTCGGGTATTGCCATCGGTTTCATGGGCTGGGGCGTGTGGGCTCACCACATGTTCGTCTCGGGAATCGGCCCGATTTCAATAGCGGCCTTCTCGGTGTCGACGATGTTCATCGCAGTGCCGACCGGCGTAAAGATCTTGAACTGGCTGGCCACGATGTGGGGTGGAAAAATTCGGTTCAACACGCCGATGCTTTTCGCTTCGGGCGTGGTGTCAATGTTCACCATCGGCGGCTTGTCCGGCGTGACCCATTCGCTCGCTCCGGCTGATACCCAGCAGACTGACACCTACTACATCGTTGCCCACTTCCACTATGTGATCTTTGGTGGCGCCCTTCTAGGCATCTTCGCAGGCTTCTACTTCTGGTGGCCCAAGGTGTTCGGTCACCTGCTGGACGAAAAGTTGGGCAAGTGGAACTTCTGGCTGATGATCGTCGGTTTCAACATGACCTTCGGTCCGATGCACATTCTTGGGCTGCAGGGCATGTCGCGTCGGATCGACACATACAGCCCCGGCTTTGGCTTTGAGTTCTGGAACATGTTCGCCACTATCGGGGCCTTCATCATCGGCCTTGGGGTGCTGGCCTTCCTCCTAAACGTTTGGATCTCTGCCCGTTCGGCCCGCGGTGCCCCGCCGGTTGGCCCTGACCCGTGGGATGCCCGCAGCCCTGAGTGGTTCACCCCGAACCCGACTCCGGTTCACAACTTCGACGAAGACATCCAGATCGAATCTCTCGACGAGTTTTGGCACCGTAAGTACGGCCTAGACGAGGATGGCCGCGTCGTCCGGGTAGCTACCGCTGAGGAAGTGTGTCAGGACGGCTCAGCGACAGATACGCACCTGCCGTCTCCGTCCTACTGGCCGATCGTTCTCGCTGCTGGCTTGCCACTCATCGGCTTCGGTCTCATGTATTCGCTGTGGTTCTGCGTACCGGGCGGAGCTCTTGTGCTGATGGCCATTTACGGCTGGGTGTTTGAACCGGCCGACGATCCGGACGGTTCGCACGATCACGGGCATGATGGCCATGGGGAAGACGACGCGGTCCTTCTAGGGGGGTCCGCCGAGAATGCAGAGGAGGCTCCCGTTGGCTGAGGCTGCTGCCGTGTCGCACGGCCACGGGACAGGCACCGGCCTGTCCAACAACAAACTCCTCATGTGGACGTTCCTAGGCTCGGAATGCCTTTTGTTCGGGGGCCTGATCTCGACCTACTTGATCTACCGCAGCCGCTTCGGTGACGGTCCGGCTCCGGGGGACATCTTCGACATCCCGTTCACGTCGGTCAGCTCGTTTGTGCTGCTGATGAGCTCTTTGACCATGGTGTTGGCCCTGTCGGCCCTGCAGCGAGGTGATATCCGCAACAACCGCATCTGGCTACTGACCACTGCCTTGCTGGGCGCTCTTTTTATCGGCGGCCAGGTTTATGAGTTCACGACCTTCCTCCGGGAGGGCTTGGGCTATACCACAAGCCCGTTCTCCTCGGCCTTTTTCACCCTGACCGGCTTCCACGGCGTGCACGTGAGCCTCGGCATAGTGATGCTCATGTCGCTGCTCATCTCCTCGTTCCGTGGCACGCTCACCAAGGAGAGGTCGGAGACGGTCGAGATCGTCGGCCTTTACTGGCACTTCGTCGATGTGGTGTGGATCTTCATCTTCACCGTCATCTACTTGGTGCCCTCACCCACCAGCTGAGTCGGGAGCCATCGACATGAGCACCGCCACCGCCGAGCACGTGGACTCGCAGGACGAGGCCCACCACCATCCGTCGGACCGGAAGTACGTCCAGATCGCCATCATCTTGGCGATCGTCACCGCCTTGGAGGTTGGTACGTACTGGATGGAAAGCGTGCCGGGCGAGGTCCTCATCCCGGTCCTGATGCTGATGATGGTTTACAAGTTCTTCTACGTGGCCGCTTGGTTTATGCACCTGAGGTTTGACAGCCCGATGTTCACGAAGTTCTTCGTGGTCGGGCTAATCCTGGCCACCATCGTCTACGGCATCATGCTTACCGTCTTCGAGTTCTGGCACAAGGGCTAGGTACGGGGCCCAGCCCCGCTGTTGAGCGTCGAAATTCCTCCCGGCACGTCGAGGACGAGTCGTGACCAAACTCCTCGCAGTTTCGCCCGACCCGTGGCGATGGCAGGCCCACCCCGAGGTCTGGTTCCTCGTCGCCGCCGTCATCGCGTTCGGCTGGTGGGCCATTCGAGTTATCGGGCCTCGGGTCGTGCCGGCTGGAGAGCCGATTACCACCTCTTTCCAGCGGAGGGTTTTTTCGGTGGCTACGGTGCTGCTGCTGGTGTCGGCCGACTGGCCGGTTCACGACATTGCCGAAGAGCACCTCTACGCGGTGCATATGGTCCAGCACCTGGTGATTACGTTCATCGTGCCACCCCTATTTCTTTTGGCCACGCCAGCTTGGCTGGCCCGCCTGCTAATTCTCGACGAAGGCCGTGGTTCGCGGATATTGCGGCGCATGGCTCACCCGGTGGTGGCTGGGGTTCTGTTCAATGGCCTTACAGCGCTGACTCACTGGAGTGGAGTCGTGCAGTGGTCGTTCGACTCGGGAGCGTTCCACTACGGCGTCCACCTGGCGCTGTTCCT
This sequence comes from Candidatus Neomicrothrix sp. UBA2974, assembly GCA_002348705.1. Lineage (GTDB taxonomy): Bacteria > Actinomycetota > Acidimicrobiia > Acidimicrobiales > MedAcidi-G1 > UBA9410. The sequence goes on along the minus strand of DEAU01000013.1, from coordinate 91,589 downwards.
GAGCGCCCTGCTGATGTGGGTGCCAGTAGCCGCTCCGTTGCCGGAACTGAGAATCTCGGTTCCGGGTCAGATGATCTACCTGTTCCTGATGTCGGTCATCCCAACTATTCCAGCGGCATGGTTGACCTTCGCCGAGGGCACCGTCTACCGGCACTACGACGACGGCTATGAGGCTTTCGGAGTGACGGTGCGGTCCGACCAGCAAGCGGCTGGCCTCATCATGAAGCTTCTCGGTGGTTTCTACCTTTGGGGGATTATCATTGTGAAGTTCATCGGGTACTCCCGGATCCACCATCGGGAGAACCAGCAGATGCGGCCTGCCGAAGGTCGGCACCTAACGCTGCGCCGGAAAACCGACGGGGCCGTCGATTCGACAGGGGACTGACGGGGCCTCCCCGCTAGGTTCGAACTGTGATTGACATCCGCCTGCTGCGTATTGAGCCCGAGGCTGTGAAGGCCGCGATTTCCCGCCGAGGAGAGGACGCATCGGTCCTCGATCGTGTAGTTCAACTTGACATACGCCAACGATCTCTGGCCGAGGAGCGAGACCAGATCCGTAACGAGGTCAACAAGATCTCGAAGCAGGTTGGTGGTCTTCACCGTGATGGAAAAACTGACGAAGCAGCAGAGTTGCAGGTCCGGAGTCGCGAATTAGGTGTTCGCGAGGATGAACTGGCCGCTGAGGTTGACAGCTTGGCGTTTGAGATTCGAGAAATCCTTCTCCGGGTTCCAAACATGCCGGCTGACGAGACGCCGGATGGGCTTTCCGAACAAGAGAACGTGTTGGTCCGGCATGAGAACTGGAATCCCGACGCCTACGGAGAGCACCAGCGAGTGCCTCACTGGGAGGTCGGTGAGCAGTTGGGCATTCTTGACGTCGAACGAGGGACGAAGCTCTCTGGCTCAATGTTTGTTATGTACTCGGGCATGGGTGCAACGCTCTGCCGGGCACTCATCCAATACGGCCTGGACCGTAATGCCGATGCCTACCGGGAGATGCGTCCACCCACGCTTGTAAAGACGACGACCATGGTGTCAACCGGTCACCTCCCCAAGTTTGAGGAGGACGCATACCATCTCGAACGTGATGACCTTTGGGCCATACCAACGGCCGAAGTTCCGCTGACCTCGTTGCACCGCGACGAGGTGATAGACGAGGAAGACCTGCCTCTGAAACTCATGGCCCACACGTCGTGCTTTCGGCGTGAGGCTGGCTCGGCGGGTCGTGACACGCGCGGACTGCTACGGGTGCACGAATTCGACAAAGTTGAATTGTTGGCTTATGCCACCAGGGAGCAATCCCCCGAGGTGCACGCTGACATCCTGGATCGGGCTGAAGCAGCAATTACCGACCTCGGCCTGTCCTATCGAGTGCTTGACCTTTGCGCCGGCGATCTGGGCGGGTCATCGGCTCGGACTTTCGACCTTGAGGTCTACGCGCCGGGTGCCGATCAGTGGCTTGAGGTGTCCTCGGTTTCGTGGTTTAGTGATTACCAGGCCCGAAGGGCCAATGTCCGGTATCGCCCTGACGGAGAGAAGGGCACCAAGATCGTGGACACCCTGAACGGGTCAGGCCTAGCCGTGCCCCGGGTTTGGGCAGCGGTAGTGGAGACCTACCGGCAACCTGATGGAACCGTTGCCGTACCAGAAGTTTTACAGCCCTATATGCGGGGTGCCACGACCATCGGCTGAACCGGTTCCCGCCGGTTCAGCCAGCTAGGTGTAGGCCGAGGGTCGCGGCTCCGATGCCCAGAACCAGTGTGTTGACCACGTGGCCGATAGCCCGGCCGCGCCGCTTTCCCAGACGGGTGTGTGACATGTTGGCGGTGTCTGCGGCGAACCTCGAAAAGGTGGTCAGGGCCCCCAACCCCCCGGTTCCTACCGCAGTCAGCACGGCTTCACCGGTCCCAGCTAAGAGGCCGAGGGCGAGTGATCCCGTTACGTTCACGGCCATAGTGCCGACATGTCCGCTAGGCCAGCGTTCGGTGGCCAGTAGGCGAATTGCGGTCCCGGCGCCGGCGAACAGTACAAAGGCGATTGCGGTCAACACGACCTTGTCCTCGCGATGGTTTGACTGGTCCGGCGGCCGAGGCCAAAGACAGCCAGACCGCACACAACTGACAGCAGCGCGTAACCGATACCTCCCGACGTGTCGCCCGACCGGAGAGCGTCGGCTACCTCGACGGCGAATGTGGAAAAGGTGGTTAGGCCACCGCAGAAGCCCGCGCCAAGCAGCAGTCGGGTGGATGGGTTCAAGCCGCGTCCGGTCAGGACGCCGAGCAGCGCGCAACCGATCAGATTGGCTAGCAACACCGATCCGGCGATTTCACCGTTTGAGGAGGTGGTCGCTTCCACCAGCGACCATCGTGAAGCGGCACCGATTATTCCTCCGACTGAGACCAGTGCAAGGTCGCGCATGGTTGGAGTCCGGGTGAGGGCCACCTACGGACCCTATTCCTGCGCGAGTTGAATTCGCCCGTTGGTCAGTAACAGAAGAGAGTGTCGTGGTTGACTGGCATTATGGATTTGAGTGAGCTTCGGGAGGTTTACGAGACCGAAGGCTTTGACGAGGCCGACTTAGCTGGTGATCCGTATACCCAGTTTCAACGTTGGTTCGGCGAGGTCGAGGCGGCTGGCTACTGGGAGCCGAACGCAATGGTTCTAAGCACAGTCACTGCCGATGGCTGGCCATCAGCTCGCAACGTCCTTCTCAAGCACGTTGACGCCGATGGATTCGTTCTCTTCACGAACTACAACAGCGACAAGGCTCGTGAAATTGATGCTTCGGGGCGAGCCGCTCTCACCTTCAGTTGGACGGAACTACGTCGCCAGGTCCGGGTAACGGGCACGACTGAACGCCTTACAGAGTTGGAATCGGACTCCTACTGGTCGACTCGTCCGAGAGGGAGCCAGTTGGGGGCGTGGGCGTCGGACCAGAGCACAGTTGTACCCGATAGGGGAGCTCTAGAGCGGTCCTACGCCGAGGCGGAGAATCGTTGGCTAGGTCGCGACGTGGAACGTCCGGGTCACTGGGGTGGCTATCGGGTTCGGCCTGAGATGGTTGAATTTTGGCAGGGACGCCCCGATCGGCTCCATGACCGCCTCTGCTACGGCCTAGTCGGCGAGGACTGGTCTGTAGAGCGCCGCGCTCCTTGATCAACTCCTCGGGAATGCGGCCAGTCTGGGTCTTGAAGCGCTGCCACCAGCCCATCAATGAGGACTTGTAGGTGCGCCGCTCGTGGTGTGCCGTCGCGGTCCGACCAGTCCCGGTGGTCTCGGTTCCAGCGGATGCTTGGGGGGAGTTCAACCTGCACTCCGCCGCCACCCCGGTTTACCGGGTTGTCGGGATGAAGGCCGCGCAGGGCACGGGGCATTGACTCAATGTCGTCCACCACCCGGTACTCCTCGGGCAGGATGCCGCGCAGGTGTCCGGCCACATGGTGTGCGGACGTCCGGTTGGCTCCGCCGATTAACACGGCCCAGAAGTCGTCGTGCCGGCCGTAGCCGTGGATCGATACCACGGACTTAACTCGGTCGAGGAAGGCGTCGAGACGGTCGGACGTGCCGGTCGTGAACCTAGTGGACGGCAGGTGTCGCCGACACCCATCAGGCTGGATGACGGCGTAGTACGAGGAGCCAGTGTGTTCGGCCACCTCGCGGGCTACCACTTCTGTAGCTCGTTCCAGTCCCCCGCCGTGAAGGGCACAGACGCCGACGGTTGATCGGATCTCGAGTTCTTCAGTTACGCCGGGGAGAGCGAGGAGGTCGTCGAGTCGGCCGATGGGTTCAACACGACCCACTTTGCTGTCGTTTACGCCAGCCGAAACTGGTCGGTTCATTGCCGTCGACCAGCCACGGTTCCGTGAAGGATCCCGTAGGTGCACAGCGCCACGGCAAGGGTCAGAACTACCTCCAGTGGGGTAGCCCACCGCCACGGATCGCTAAACCAGTTGCCTATCCGGGCTGGCCAGTCGAGAAGGAGTCGGCCCACTGGGATGACTACCAAGTCGCCCCGGTGAAAGAGGCCTTCGGATACAGCCCAGATGGCTGCCACTGCGAGGCTGGCCCAACGTCGGAATCGACCGTAAAGAGCAGGTCCGATGCCCCAGACGACGAGTGTGCCGATTACCAACCACAGGGTTAGTCCGAGCCGGAGCCCACCAACCTGCATTGTCCAGTTTGTGAGATGTGATTGGAGATCGGTGACAGTGTCCACGATTGGATTTGAAGCGGTTCTGGGGTCTCGAAGTAGTCGAATCTCGTACACGCCATAGACGATCAGGTAGGCACCGCCGAGTACTAGGAACAGCGTGCCGATTCGGTCGAAGTAAGGAAGGAGACGACGGAGATGTCGGCTCAGACCGCCGCGAGCCATGGCAAGCGAAAGAGTCAAAGATGTGACTACGGCAGCCATTCCGATTGCGAACGCCAAGTAGGTGGCCAAGCCATCGACGATTCCATCCCGGTCGAAGCTTCCAGCTACGTGGAGCAGGAAGATCGGGGCCGCACAACCGATAGACACCACGGCGTACGAGGCTCCAAACCCCAGAACCGACCAGAACTCCCTAGTTTGTGGCGCCCGTCCCGTTTTCAGAAACGGGAGTCGGATCTGACGTCCGGTCAGCAGAGCTAGGCCCCAGACGACGAACGTTATTCCTAGTGCAACGGTAATCCAGGGCGTACGTGATGCCACTGCCTCTTCGCTGATCGCCGTGTTAACGGCTAGGCCGAGAATCCCGAACACCAGCACAAAGGCAGTGGTAAGAGTAAAACTCACCGAAAGGCCCCGGAGCACCTGTTCAGGTCTGGCTTCGCCGTCCACGGTGTCCCGCCCCAAGAAGTAACCGAGCCAAGATGGCAGCATTGCGAAACCGCATGGGTTCACGGCTGTCACGATGCCGAGAGTGAACGGCAGTGCCAGTCCGAAGTCAATCATTGGGGACCGCCCCGAGATTCTTCTCCAATACTGAAGTCAGGGCCTCAAAGTCCATTGGACCGTGGTGGACTTGGACAACTCGGCTCGTGGTATCTACAAAGGCGGTCACTGGAAGACCGACGGCGCCCAGAGCCTCGCTGAACAGTCCGTTGGGATCTCGACCCAGAAGGTAGGTGACACCTATCTCCTTAGCGCGTACTTCCGCTCTCGTTGGTGAGTCACTGACGTTCAGCCCGATGAGGCGAACCAAGTTGCCATGAGTCTCATGGACTTTTTGCAGGTCGGGCATCTCCTGGAGGCAAGGGGTACACCAGGTGGCCCACAGGTTAACCACCAGTGGCCGTCCGTCGTCTGCCACTAAGTCAGCCAGAGTGGTCTCCGTTCCATCCCACAGTTCGAAGGAAAGAAGGGCAACGTCGTCATGGATCATCGTCCCATGGTTCGAACCGCATCCCGTGGCGTTCGTTAAGGCCATGGCGGCAAGGCCAGTGGACAGGACCAGTAAGAGGTTCTGCTTCCGGATGCTGGATGGGCGGCCGGCACCGCCGCGAAATCGACGCACGATCAGCGACGGTACCGGCACTTTGGTGGCCGCACGGACCGGGGCTCGTCAAGGCGTCACCCCGATCCGTGATTCGGCAATCTGTCGGACCCGTCCCGGGTCGGTGCGAGACGGGTTTTGGTCAGGCCGAGAGAAGCTCGCGTTGGATGCGTACCGGGATGGGTATCACGGGCAACTGGTCCTCAGGGCGCGCCACGTTGGATGGGCGGCCACGTCGACGCTTGGTGGCCAGAATGTGGCCGTTGCGAAAGAGTTGTCCCCCCCACACCCCCCAAGGTTCGCGGCGGTGGATGGCCCCCTCGAGGCACTCTTCTATCACTGGACAGTTGACACAGGTGTTTTTGGCCTGGGCAATCTCTCCTAGGTCCTCGGAGAAGAAGATGCGGGTAGGGACGCCGAGGCGTTCACATGCGGCCTGCCGCCGCCATAGCTCTCGTTCGTAGATCAGCGCCTGCATGGTCTGTCTGCTTTCTGGTTGGGGTGGTGTGGAGTGTTGGTGGCGGTCAGCAAATCCGGGTCGAAAAACGAAGAAGGCCGCCGGATTTCTCCGGCGGCCTCGGGGGTGGATCTGCTCTCAGTCGTCTAACTGGTCGCTCCCCGGGGCCGCTGGCCGGTCTTGGTTAAACCGGTGGTCCGATGGGTGGTGGTAAACGTCGAGGGGACGTGCCACGAAACATCCGGCTTCACCGTCGCGTGGTTGGAGGACACCCTTACCGGATGCACGCGCGCTGAGAGAGCGTGCTTAGCGGCCGGGTGGCCGTCGCGTGGGCAGTGATGCTCGTTCATGTCTCGTGTCCGGTTGTTCCGATATTTCTTTCGTCGAATTTCTAGTCGGCTGGTGTCGCCTGATATCCACGATAGAGGCGCTTTGCCGGGGTTCATCCGAGTCGATCAGACGAGTCCGAGTCAAGTGAATAAATTAGGAGGTCGAATATATTGCCTGACCTGCAGTTTCGTCTCTTTTGGCTTGACCCATGATCCGCAAGTGCTCAAGGTGTGCGTATGTTTCGCTTGCTGCCATGTCACCCCATGAACGTTCCTTGAACAGGCGCTTCATGTACTCCTCGACGGTACCGCTTCCGAGGTGATCTCCAGCCTTTCGGATGGTGTCCAAACGTTCGCCGTGGTGGCTGATGATGTCGTCTACCCGTCCTGCCACATCGGTGAACGGGTGGCCGTGGGCGGGTAGTACCTGGCGGAGTCCGGGGAGCTCCTTCATCCGCTCAAGTGAGTGGAAGAAGGTCGCCAATGGGTCGTCCATGGGTCCGATTCCACCAATGTGTGGGGTGATGGTAGGTAGCACGTGGTCGCCAGACAGCAGGATCCCGTCGGCTGGGTCGTAGAGACAAAGGTGATCGTGAGTGTGGCCAGGTGTATGGAGCGACACCCACGTGCGTCCGCCAAGTACTACCTCCTCGCCGTCGGTGACGGTGGTCGATGGGACAGGGACCCGCCAAGATCGAGATCCTCCAGTCACGTCCATTTCTGACCATTTCCGCAACTCGGCGGCTGTCGGAGCCTGACGCCTGGTGCCCCATGGGGTGGGCTGGGACATCAAACTGCGGATCCTTTCCAAGTCCTCGTCGTTGGCGAGATCCAACTCCACGCCTGCCATCTCCTCATCCAGATTTGAGTCCAACCACACTGACCGGAAATTTTCATGGGTGAGAACGAGGGTGCCGTAGTCATCGCGTAGCCGGTGGACCCCTCCGAAGTGGTCGGGGTGGCTGTGAGTGACTACTGCTGTGTGAACTCGTGAATGGTCGGCGCCGAAGTGTGCGAGGCGGTCTCCCAGAGCGGTCCACGATTCGCGACTGGGGAGTCCAGGGTCGACGAGGGTGAAACCTTCGACATCCTCGAGCGCGTAGCAGTTGACGTGACCGAGGCCCGGCATCGAGATCGGAAGTTGGAACCTGTAGAGGCCGGTAGCCAACTCGAGGATCTCTGCAGAGGCGTCTTCCTGTTCTTGGCGAACAGCACGACCTGAATTTTTGCCGGACGGGCCTTCGGTGTTCACAGCTCGAGCCTAGGAGGGGACCCCACTCCGGCCATCCCCCAGTAGCCCTATTCCAGCGGGATGGCTGTCGGGCCTCAAACTTCCCGAAATATTTCAGCTCGGTAGTGGCGCAACTCGGCAACGGATTCGCGAATGTCGTCCATCGCCCTATGTCCACCCGCCTTTTCCGGAGCCGACTTGATGACCTCCGGATGCCAGCGTCTTGCTAATTCCTTGAGTGTCGACACGTCCACCGATCGGTAGTGGAGGAAATTCTCGAGGTCGGGAAGCCATTGGGCCAGAAAGCGCCTGTCGGTACCGATGGAGTTACCGCATAGAGGCACTACGCCGGCCTCGGGAATGTGTGCCTGCAGAAACTCAAGGGTCGCCGTTCCGGCTTCTGCCAGAGAGGTAGTGGAGGTGGCGCACGCCTCGAGCAGGCCACTTTTGGTGTGCATACGCCGAACGAAATCATCCATTCGATCCAGGACAACAGCGGGATGATGGATCACCAAGTCGGGGCCCTCGGCGACAATCTCCAGATTGTCGTCAGTTACGAGCGTGGCGATTTCGAGAATGGTGTCGACGTCAGGGTTCAAACCGGTCATCTCGAGATCCATCCATGCCAGCACGGCGCTGAGCCTATGGCCTCAAACCGACATCTCCGGTTCGACCGGACCGAGTACGGGGCTAGGGTCGCCGCCGTGCTCGAGATCCCACTTCTTCGCCTTGTCGATGATCTGCCGTTACCGGCCTATGCTCGCGTCGGTGATGCCGGCGCCGATTTGGTGGCAGCCGAGGATGTCATTCTGAAACCTGGTGGTGGTCGTGCGTTGGTGTCGACTGGCGCCGCCATTGCCATTCCTTCCGGATATGCGGGGTTCGTCCAGCCGCGAAGCGGTCTGGCTCTCAAGCACGGCGTGACATGTCTGAACACACCCGGCCTGATTGACTCGGGCTACCGGGGTGAACTCAAGGTCCTTCTGGTCAACACCGACCCCATTGAGCCCTTCGAGGTTTTGCGCGGCGAGCGGATCGCCCAGTTGGTTATCCAGCGGGTTGAGGAGTGTCGGTTCGTCCCGGTTGATGAGTTGCCGATGTCGGAACGGGGCGATGGCGGTTTCGGCTCGACCGGACGCTGACCGAGTCGAAAGTGGGGACAATCCGTCATCTCCCTGGTCTCGATGGTGCCGACGAGGGAAACCGAGGGACGGTCGCCAATCATCGGATGCGCCAGGTCACCGAACTGGTGGCGACCAGCGGGATTTGGAATCCGGGCCTAGTTGACGAGGTCCGCGGCCTTTTCGATTCGCTGGCTTCCGAATGGACGGCGACACGGGACAACCCGAGACGAAATGCGCCACTAATCGACGCCCTTGAGCGCGGAGGGGTTGATGGTCGAATAGTGCTCGAACTGGGGGCTGGGACCTGTATTTCAGCCCGGGACTTGGTGGACCGCTTCGACACATTCGTAGCTATCGACCTGTCATGGGAGATGCTCTTTCACGCTGTTGATGGAGCACCGCCGCTCATTTGCGCCGACGGTTCATCGCTGCCGCTGGCCGAAGGGGCAATCGACGTCTTGATCTTGCAGAACATGTTCTTGTTCACCTCCGAGGTTGATCGGTGCCTCGCTGATAACGGAACTCTGGTGTGGGTTAACAGTCGTGGGCCTGAGACACCAATCCACCTTCCGACGGAGGCGGTGGTGGGTTGCCTGGAGGAGTCAACGGGCTATGGGTGGGATGCGGTGGATTCGACAGTGGGTGAGGCGACCTGGGCTGTGGTCAGTCGGGCCTGAGGTCTGCCGCATGACAGATGACCCCCTACCGACGAGGAGCGCTGATTCTCAGCGTGCGGCCGTTTCCACTGAGGTCGATCGCCACTTCGGCACTGCTGACCTGATAGTCGAGGATGACGTCAGACCCTGCAGCGTTCATTTCATGTGCCCTTTCCTGCACCGATGCAGCGAGGTCGCCGACGTCGGTTGGGTTTACGCGGTGGATGCGTAGGAGTGCGGCGAGGGTTACGCGGGGCAGGTCACCAATGGGGAGTGACGCCGGGAGCCGAAGGGTCACGGTCTCGTGATCTGCTGCCATGGGGTGAGTCTCCCATCATCGACCGACCGCTGCGCGGTCGGCTTTGACCGGTTGCCCTAAGCGTCCCGTTGGCGATCACGGGTTCTGGTCGGGCAACATCTCAATCATGTCCGTGCTAGTTGACGACGCCTTGTGGCCGTGGCGCGGGGCCCTTTGGGCACATCTTGTTAGCGACGAGAGCGTTGCGGAACTTCACGCGTTTGCTGAGCGACTAGGTCTACGACGGATGGCATTCCAAGGCGACCACTACGATGTTTCTGCTGACGTCCGGGAACGTGCATTGACTCTTGGAGCACAGGCGGTGCGAGGGCGCGAACTTGTCCGTCGGCTCCGCTCAGCGGGTTTGCGACTTGATCCGCATGATCGTCCGGGAAAATGGGTTGAAGTGTGGCGGTGCTCGCCAACTGGCTTCAAACCAGATCTGATGGTGGAGGTTCCGGCACCGTTGGATGGTGCAGTGTCGGCCGTGGACGCCGACTGGGGATCGGCGGAGGTGGTGGTATACGAACGACCAGTCGGGTCTGCTAGGGAAGTGGTGGTGGTTGTGGAGGACGCGAGCGGGGTTTTTCTGTCGGACGTGGCTCTGGACAAGGTTGAGGTGTGGCGCCACGACGACTGTCGGGTGGAGCTTCTTGTCAGGATTCCGGCGGTTATCCGGTGAGGTGTCAGATCTCATTGGAGTTGGACAGGTTCATACCGGCCTGCGTCTTGGTTGCAGGGCTTCTGGGATGCAGCGATGGCGCTGCCGAATTACCACCGGTGGTTACTGTCGAATCGTCTACGACCACTGTCGTTTCTGAAATAGAGGTGCCCACCAACGGCTGGATTCAAGTCGGCGATCGTTCGTTCGACCTGGCCTTTACCTGCTACTCACCGGGTGCTGGAGATGTGACGGCTATCGGTGTCGGCGAGCATCCTGAGAGCGGACAGCAAGTGGAGGCTCTGATCCAGGGGTTTCTCGGTCAGCCCTACGTGGGTCTGACTATCGGTGGCTCGGTGCGCTACGAGGCTTCGTTGGATGGGCCACTTGAGGTGTTTGTCCATGACGGAACAATCAGCGCCGGAGCCATCGAGTGGATAAGGGGTCTTGATTTGGAGTCTGGGGTGGGAGAGCGAATTGGCTATGGCGCCGTTTTCGTGAGTTGCGGCGAATACGTGCATGATCTACCGGAGGGGTACTGAGGTCATACAACGCATAACGGTCTCTCAGTTTGGGCATCCACCCAGTTCCTCTGCCCACGGAAGCCGTCCGGCCCACAAGCGTGTGACCTGGACTCCATTGCTGAGGAACATGACCCGGTAGGTCGCATCTTGCACGTCCTTGGGGACGTAGGCCAGCAGGTTGCCTGACCCGTCAGGCAGTGGAGTGGTGTGGATTCGGTCGGCAAACATCTCGCGAATCCGGTCCTCGGTATCCCCGATACCTGCGCCCGAACGTGTGGTGATGGTGCGGGTGTCGACATCAACCCGCTCGATGGTGCCGGCTACGACCCAGAAAGTGAGGCCGGCCTGACCCGCCTCGGGGACAACTAGGAAGCAGTGGCCTATAGGAGTGACCGGGGTGAAGCGACTACCGGCCGCTATTTGGGCGTCCTGGACCGTCATACCGAACATGACTCGGTCGATGCCGACGGTGCTGACCGACGAAGCTGCGTCCAGCGTAGGAGCGCCTAGTCCTTCGACAGGGGGAAGCGTGTCCAGCGTTTGGTAAATGACCGTGGTGGAGGCCACGGTCGTCACGGCCACCAGCGTCGGTTCTGCTTCGCCCTGTGATATCGACGTCGCGGCTTCCGGCGCCCTGGTGCTCGTCGGCAAGGATTCGTTTTTGGTGGATGGACCATCGGGCGAGGTGATCACCGGGGTGGTGGCCACCTCGGCTTCTTCGTCAACGCTGCCAAGACCGAAGTAGAGAACTGTGACCACAGTGGTAACAGCAACCGCCAGCACGAGCACGGTTCTCATGGGATCAGGCTAGGCGGGGAAGAGTTTCCCGGTGGGGCGCGCCATCTCGTGAGTTGGAAGGGGCGACCAGCGGTTGCCTGCTGGGTGTGATGCACTCTTCCCATGCGGGTTGTCCCGATTCCTTTCGTTCTGTTGGCGCTTGTGGCGGGCGGCTGCGGAAGTACCAAAGAATCGGCTCCGTTACCGGCTACTGCTCCTCCCACGACAGTGGCGCCTACGACCACTGTTGCGATTACGACGACGACTATCCCGCCGACCACGACTACCACCACCACGACTATCCCGCCGACCACGACCACGACAACGATTACCACCACGACGGTTCCGCTAGGTCCAACTGCGGTCGAGTGCGTGGCTGACCTTCCCGTTGGTCTCAGGGTCGGTCAGGTCCTTCTACCGGTTGTCGTTCAGGCAGAGTTGGCCGTGGTTGCCGATTTGGCTGCTCGTGGGCTGGTTGCTGGCGCCGTGGTGGTCGGACCGGTCGGTGACGGCTTTGCCCCAGCGGTGGCGGCCGTCCAAGAGGTGTCGGCCACCGGACCGGTTGTGATCGCCGTCGATGAGGAAGGAGGAACCGTGCAGCGCTTCGCCTCATTGCTCGGTGAGCTACCTCCGGCCGCCGAGATGGCGACTTGGCCGGCCGAAGAAGTCCGGCAGGTAGCCACCGAGCGAGCATCAGCGCTGGCTGGATATGGCGTTACGGTGAATTTGGCGCCGGTTCTGGATGTGGGACCGTCACCAGGGATAGGGACCCGGTCTTTCTCAGAAGACCCGGTGGTGGTGGCTGGTCACGGGGTGGCTTTCGCTGAGGGCGTTTTGTCCGGGGGCCTGATCCCTGTGGCCAAGCACTTTCCGGGACATGGCCGGGCCAACGCGGACAGCCATGAAGAGCTAGCTACCACACCTCCCATTGAGGATCTCCGCGAGGTTGACCTTTTACCGTTCGCCCTGATCCCCGATGGGACTGCGGTGATGGTCGGGCACCTAGACGTTCCCGGCCTGACCGAGGGGGTTCCGGCTTCTTTGTCGGCTGCCGCGGTCACCGGTCTGCTTCGTGGCGAGATGGGGTTTGACGGGGTGGTGGTGACCGACGATCTGTCCATGGGTGCCGTCGCTCAACTGGTCGACGTTCCGACGGCGTCGCGTCTGGCCCTCATTGCCGGCGCCGACCTGCTCATGGTGGGTGCCTTGGCCAACGTTGTGCCGGCCGCCTGGGGCCTAGTGGCTGCCCTTGACGACGGCTCCCTAGATAGCAGTTGGTTGGACGAGGCTGTCGAGCGTGTCCTAGCGCTACGTGGCGTCGATCCTTGCGTTCTGGTTGACGCCGGTGTGGGCCGCGTCGCTGAGGACTGAACAGTGGGTCGCCCGGGGCTCGAACCCGGCACCTTGGGATTAAAAGTCCCCTGCTCTACCCGATGAGCTAGCGACCCGGAAATGAGGATAATGCTGCAGACTTCGCTGTGGTGATGGCTCTATTCGTTTTCGGGCACAGCGACGCACCCTTTTCGCCTCAGCGGTCTTGTTGATGGTTAGACAGCGGCAGGTTGAACAGGACGCCGGAGTGCCTCGGTGATCTCTCGTACAGCAAGTACGAGAAAGAACTGCGCCACACTGAAGCCGGCAATTGTTGCGCCGCCGGCGGTGTTGTAGTGGTAACTGACCAGCAGCCCGGACACAACAGCGAGAGCACCTAGCAGGATCGACGTCATCATTATCGCTGGAACCCGCCGGGCTATCAGCAAAGCGGTCGCCGGCGGACCGACTAGTAGGCCGAAGACCAAAAGGGTGCCAATCGCCTGGAAGCTGGCCACGATGCTCAACGCCAGCAGTGTCAATAAAGCTGTCTGGGCGAGACGAGGTTTCATCCCTAAGGTCTGTGCCTTGTCCGGGTTGAACGTAAGAGCGAGGAACGGACGGTAGAGCGCGATTGTGGCGATGACAACGATGGCCGCGGCGATGACTTGAGACCGGATGTCAAGCGTTGTTACACCAAGCACGTCGCCAAAGAGCAGGGCAGTGACCTCCGTGGAGAAGGAGTTGGCCCTTGAAACGATCACGATGCCGAGTGACAACATCCCGACGAACAACAGCCCGATAGCGGTGTCGTCTCTGACATTGGTGCGGTTTGATACCACGCTTACTAGGCCGCTCATTACAGCGGCGGCTACGAAGGCACCAATAATCGGATTAAAGCTCCACAGCACTGCGAGAGCTATGCCAGGTATTACGCCATGTGCAAGAGCGTCGCCGAGAAAGGCGAGGCCACGCAGTACGACCCAGGTCCCGACGAGCGAAGTGGCCACGACGGCAACCAGGCTGCCGATGAGGGCGCGTTGCATGAAGGCAGGTTCGAATGCGTCGATTAGCCAGTCCATGTATGTCTCGCTATCAGCCACCCAGTGCAGTTGTGATGCGCGTGGCGTTGGTCCGCACCATCTCTAGGTAGTCGGAGCCGTCAGAATCCTCGTTGCCGAGCGATTCTGAGTACAACTTCACTACCTGGATTTGCCCAGTTTCGGCGGCCAGAGTCTGGGCCAACTGGTCCGACGACGACGTATCAGTGAAGATGGCAGGCACCTTTTCTTCTTTGATGGTTTTGGACAGTTTTGTCAGCTGCTGGGCGCTAGCCCCGTCCGCGGTGCTGCCTGTAGGGATAATGGTTCCGACAAATTCGAATCCGTAACGATCGGCGAAGTACCCGAATACTTGGTGGTTAGTAACGAGCACCCGTCGTTCCTCTGGAACGCCTTCGACCATCGCGGCGACTTCCGCATCTAACGCCTCAAGTTTGCCGACATAGGCATTTGTGTTTGAACGCAGGACCGCAATATCGATGCCCTCGATCGTGGCAATAAGGAAGTCGCTGATGGCCTTGACCGCAACTGCCATGCGCGCGGGATCTGTGAAGAAATGCGGGTCGACACCGTCATGGGCGTGGTCGGCGTGGTCGGCGTGGTCGGCGTGGTCGGCGTGGTCGGCGTGGTCGGTGTGGTCGGTGTGGTCGTTCTTGTTGTAGTCGAGTTGCTTCACGGCACTGATTGCTTCAAAGACCCTCACACCGTTCATCGATGCGGAATCGATGACGTCGAGGAGCCCCTCCTCGAAATCGGCGCCATTAACGACTAGTGCAGCGGCCTTACTGATCTCAGCTACCTGCTTTGCGGACGCCTGAAAGTCATGCGGGTTGGCTCCGACCGGCATGATCGTGATGACTTCCAACTCGTCACCGACAAGGTTTCTGACCACATCACCCAGGATGTTGGTGGTGACGACAACAGTTGGCCGGTTGGCCTCCAGTGAACCTTCGTCGTTGCCACAGGCGCTCGCGAACAAGGAGACGATCATGCTTATCGCAATACCGAAGAATTTCGAGGATTTCACAACGCTACTCCTAGAGTGAGAATCACTATCAATATTATTTGAGGCTAGAAGCGAGGCTGACATGTTGACAACTCAGATTGAGAATCGTTGTCAAAATTGGTGCCCGTACCCTGTGCTGGTGGCGTCAGCCATTTCCACTTCGAATCTCAGAGTGAGTTACGGGGATGTGGTTGCCTTACGTGATCTCACGATGGAGGTCCCTCACGCGTCGTCTTTGGCTGTCATTGGGCCGAATGGTTCGGGTAAGTCGACGCTTCTTGGCGTGCTCGCGGGCACTATCGACGTCAGTTCAGGTTCAGCCACCGTGGCCGGCCGCTCGCCGGCTCTAGTTCAGCAATCCACTGACGTCGATCGCAGCCTGCCAATCACGGTTAGGGACACAGTCTCTCTAGCCCGCTACCAGACACTCGGTCTATTTCGACGGTTTGGATTGGTCGATCGGGAAGCCATTGAGGATGCCATGAAGCGTCTTGCCGTTGACGACCTAGCGGGACGCCAGTTGCACGAACTCTCTGGGGGACAGCGTCAACGGGTTCTGGTCGCTCAAGGCGTTGCACAGGACACCGGCGTCCTTTTGCTCGACGAGCCTGTCACCGGTCTTGATGTGACTTCCCGAGCGATCATCCTCGAAGTCATCGATCAGGAGGTCGAGGAAGGCCGCACCGTCTTGGTGACCACCCACAATCTTGAGGAGGCCCGGTGCTGTGACCAAGTCTTGCTTCTAGACAACTCAGCGATCGCTGTAGGTAAACCCGACTACGTGTTAACCGAGGAGAATCTCCGGTGCGCATTCGGCGGCCGCTTCATCAGAGTCGGAGACCAGTTCATCCTCGATGATCCACACCACTCACACTGAGAGCCTCGACTGTGGCCAACCTATTCTCAGTGTTCCCATTCATTCTTATTATGTAGATAATCTGACGAATGGCCGAAACTGACATAGAGGTCGAGATTTCCGCTCTTCTTCGGAGAGCGAACCAGCGATACACCAAGGGACGCCGCCGTTTGATCGCTGTGCTCCAGTCCGCTGATGGCCCACTGACGATCACTCAGATCCTCGCCAACGACTCCTCACTTCCCCAGTCCAGCGTTTATCGAAATCTGTCGATTCTCGAGACGGTAGGTGTTGTGACCCGTATCGTGACCCGCGACGACTTTGCCCACTTTGAGCTCACAGAACACCTCACCGAGCACCATCACCACTTGATCTGTTCCAAGTGCGGCGACGTTTCCGACTTCTCACTCGACAACCGGACCGAGTCCAGCCTGAACCGGGACCTGCACCGTGCCGCTGCCGATGTCAGTTTCAACATCGAGACACACCGGCTTGACCTACTGGGTACCTGCGCCCAATGCACCTGACTCTGGACAAGTCACTGGACTTGAGGCGAATCAACGGCTTAGGACGTGAATGCGCCGCCGTTCAAGCCAATGGTCTGACCAGTCACCCAGGACGCCTCGTCTGAAGCCAGCCATAGGCAGGCAGCTCCGACGTCATCGGGTGAACCGAGTCGACCCACCGGTATCGCGCTACGAAGGGCAGCTGCCGTTTCGTCGCGCACCGAGTCCATGACTCCGAGTGCAATCGAGTTGGCGGTAATCCCCTGTCGCCCGTGTTCCAGGGCGAGGGATCGCATGAGACTCAAGGCTCCACCTTTTCCCACCGAGTAGGGGGTGAAACCAATCCCTACCCCGTGGGTCCCGGCCGCCGAGGAGATCGTGATGATTCGTCCGTGGCCGTTTTCCACCATGCCGGGGAGTACTGCGTGGCAACAGAAAAGGACGCCTTGAAGGTTTACCCCTATTGGGCCGTTCCACTCGGTCGGGTTGGTATCCATGAAGCGTTTCGGCAGCATCGGCTCGGCACCACCATTGCCAGCGTTGTTGACGAGCACGTCGACAAGACCGACTTCCATGACCGCTGCCTGCACCGAGTCCCGATCGGTCACATCGAAAGGCAGGGCTTCAGTTCCATTGCCGATGTCCGCTGCCACTTCCTCGGCCCGGTCGGCTCGAAGGTCGTTCACCAGCACCCGTGCACCGGCTTCGGCGAGGGCCCGGGCGATGCCAGCCCCGATATTTTGGCCGGCGCCGGTTACCAGTACGGAGCGTCCTGTCAGGTCGAACACACAGACGACAGTACGCCCTGATCGGAGCTGATTCAGGAGGCTTTGCTCCCTAGCCCCTCTAGGTCCGTTTTTGTCGTCCGGAGGTCAGACGCCTGCCGAGGTGGTCGACCTGGCCATCATCGTTGACCAACAGGGCATCGTTGTAGTGACGTTCGCCGAGATGGTGTCCCGAGTTAGCTGGCGCGAATCCCAACAGAACTGAGATTCGATGCGGGCCGGTGGCCGATGTGGGAGGAAGTGAAGCGTGCATCAGGTCGGAATAGTGCAGCGTGACGTCCCCAGCAAAGAGGTCGAGGCCGACTCCCTCCGGGGCCTCTACCGCCGTGCCGTCCACGAACGGAAAGGCTCCCCGGTGAGATCCAGGCAAAAACCGCAGCTGGCCGGCGGCCGCCGAACCATCAGTCAGGCAGATGGTCAAAACAGTCGATGGGCAGCGGATGGCATGCCCACCCATACCGCAGTCTCGATGCCAGGGGAGGTCGCCGAGTCCCTCGGTCATGCCCGGCTGCTTCCACAACACTGTCACCCGATCAATTGACTCCGGACCGTCATCGACGCTCGGTTCCAAGTCCTCGTCAGCCAGCCCCACGATGCGGCGGACTCGGTGATCATTGACCAGGGCGTTTAGATCAGGGCGGCTGGCCGCCCTAAGCACCCGAGTCAAAACCTCTTTTCCATCAGCACCACGTCCCCACCAAGAGGTCCGGTCGCCTGGACGTGCCTCGTCAGCCAGCACCGCGGCGTCTGCCAGCATGCCGGCGACTTCCTCTTCGTCGAAGACATCAGTCACGCACAGATAGCCGGCGGTGCGGAGATAATGGGCTGCCGCCTCCACCTCGACTTCCAAGTTGGTGGCGGGGAAGCTGCGTGCGCAGTCGAGAGGCGACCCGTCGAGGCCACGCAGGTCCACAGTCTCGGGATCGAAAATTGGTCGGCTGTGGAACAGTGCCCGAAGTCCTGGTTCCCAGCCCATGAATCGCAGCGGGTCGCCAACCGGGATCTCGGCCCGTTCGGAGTACAGAAGGCCCGGTGCCGTATCGAGGTCAGTGATCAGGCCCAGCCAGGCCTGTAGGTCGACAGCTACCACGACGTCAGCCTGCTCTTCACCTTCGAGCAAGGAGACTGACCCTTCAACAGGGGCATAGGTCCAGGTGCCAACTGGTGTGCGGATGGCCAAGGTGCCGCGCTGGGACAGATAGTCATAGGCCAACGGCCCCGAGCCGTCAGCGATGCGCTTGGGCAGAACTTCACGATGGAACCGATCAAACGAGTCGGCGTCCGGTCGTAATCGTGCTCCTATCGAACTATCCACTTTGGTAATAGCCGGTACTCGGCTTGGCGTCGATCCGTTAGTTCGTGAGGACGTCGAAGATGGTGCCGAGCTTGCCGCTGCCGTCCATCCTGTAGAACTCGGTGTAGCCGCAGGCCTCGCAGGCCAAGTACCCGAACTTGTGATTCTGTAAGTTCATGAAACGGCTGACTCCGGATCCGGTAGTTCGAATTTCCCCGGATTCACAACTGTTGTGCCCGCATTTGGCGCATGCAAAGACCCGTTCACTCGTATGGTCGTCCACTTCTCTCTCCAGTCTCCGTGCTCGATGAATAAACCGCTGTTGGATCGTGCCCTAGATCGGTGGTTCGTATCAACCGGTCAGTCAGCCCAGCGCATCACGCTGTGCTATCAGAGATTCAAGCGGAGCTAGGTCGAATGGGTGGCCGGTCATGACCACCAGATGCTCAACGCCGACGTCCAGGTAGCGGCCAACATCTTCGACGTCGTCTTGGCCAATACACACCGTGCGCTCGATCTCAGAAGGATCTCTGCCCACTTCGGTACACCAGTCGTCGAGAATACTTGAAAGATCGGCCACATTTTCGGGTGGACCAAAACAGTTCCAAGCGTCCGCATACTCAGCTACTAGTCGAAGAGTGACCTTGCGTCCGGAACCCCCTATAAGTAGCGGCATCGGTCCTATGGCTGGTGGGTTCAACTTTGCTAGACGGCTCTTCATCCTGGGTAGATCATCCTCTAGTTGGTCAAGCCGTCTACCAGCTGTTCCGAACTCGTATCCGTATTCCTCATAGTCCCGCTCGAACCAGCCTGAACCCACTCCCAGATACATGCGGCCTCCTGAGAGGTGGTCGATTGTCCGAGCCATATCGGCAAGTAGCTCGGGGTTCCGGAAAGAGTTTCCGGTCACCATTGTCCCGACCATCGCATTATTTGTGTCGGTGGCCATGGCTGCCAGCAGGGTCCAGCCCTCAAAATGGGTGGCATCTGGATCGCCATACAGAGGATAGAAATGATCCGCTACCCAGATCGAATCGGCGCCCATCGCATCGGCTTGAATCCAGGCATCACGGATTTCACCTAGCGAAGTGGCTTGTTGGTGGAGTTGGCACCCAACCTTGAATCCCATTACTACGCATCATGGCCTGATCAGGCTGGTGAGGCGAATCGACCGGAAGAGGGAGACAATGGATTGTGTGATAGCACGACGAGTCCGTTACGGCTCTTTGTCGGTGGTTGAGGCAGGAGATCGGTCTGCGCCGGCGCTGGTGTTGCTGCACGGCATCGGCTCTTCGGGTGACGCCTTCCTTGGTCAGGCCGACCTTCAGATGGGGGGCCTCGCTGATCGTTGGCGACTTCTTGCACCGGATGCTCCCGGCTATGGCGCCTCCGACGATCCACCGGAGGCGCCGGGCATCGATGGCTTTGCCGACGGCGTGGCCCGCTTGATAGAGGACGCCGGGGTCGCCGAAGCGGTCCTCCTCGGCGTTTCGTGGGGTGGGGTGATTGCCACCCGGTTCGCCCTGCGGCACGCAGAACGGCTCAAGGCATTGGTGCTGGCCGACACCAGCCGTGGCTCCGGCTTCGACTCGAAGCAGGCCGGGATGATGCGGCAACGGGCACGCGACTACGCAGCTGACCCGGCGGCCTTCGTGCGCGACCGTACCCCTTTGCTGGTGGCCGACGGCTGTCCGGTCGACGTGGTAGAAGGGGTGGCCCGGATCATGGAAGAGGCCTGTCGGATGCCCGGCTACGGTCATGCTGCTGAATCTCTTGCTGAGACCGACCACGCGCCGCACCTCTCATCGATTGACGTTCCGACCTTGGTAGTGGTTGGCGAGTACGACCATGTCTGTCCTCCCTCCGACTCCCGCCTGCTTGTCGAAGGGATCTCTGGGGCTAGCTACGTCGAGATCCCGGGCACCGGTCACCTCCCCAACCAGGAACGGCCAGCCGAGTTCAACCAGATCGTCGGCGACTGGCTCGACGGCCTGCTCCCCTGATAACGGGTTCTCAGGCCAGGGCGTCCCACTCTTCGAACCCTTAGTGTTCGATTAGCCGTTGGATCGCCTCGATGCCGCCGGGTTCATGACCAGCAGCCGGAAGAAATCAATGCTGTGGTCCGCGGTACTCTCGATCTGGTCGCGGTGGAGCGGGTCAGTCAGCGCTTATCGTCTCTAGCATCGCGGCCATTCGGTCGCGCACCGCCTCCAAGGCCTTCAGGGGGCGGAGCATCACCTTGAACTCGACGATTCGTCCGTCGTCGTCGCAGGTGATCAGGTCGACGCCGTTGACCGATACGTCGCCAATGGTGGTCTCGAACTCCAGCGCCGCGTGGTGTCCGTCGAGGATGTGCCGGATGTAGCGGAAGGCGCCCATCCCATCGGCTGGGTCACCCACCGGGCCGTCGGCTGTCGGGGCTGGATCGCCGGGAAATACCTGTGATGCCGCCGTCAAGTACAGCTTCGTGAGATCGCGGCCTGCCTGGGAGCGGAACAGTACCGGCGACCAGAACACGCAATCCTCGTGGAGCAGGTCATCTAGGTTGCCTTCGCCCTTTAGTACGGCGTGCCAGCGGTCGATCGTGGTCTCGATCACGGGGGTGTTCCTCCTAGTCGGGTCTGCGGCCGGATCTCGTCAAACGTGTCCATGTCGCGTAGGTCTGGGAACCAGCGCCACCAGAGTGCCACGACGACCAGGGTCGCCGCCCCACCGAACACGACAGCACCGACGAGTCCCATGACCGCCGCGGTCAGGCCCGACTCGGCGGCCCCCAGCTCGTTGGAGGCCCCGATGAAGACATTCTCCACGGCAAGTACACGGCCCCGCATGTCCTCCGGCGTGGCTAGGGGAACCAGTGTGAGTCGGATGAACATCGACACAGCGTCGGCGCCTGCTAACACCACGATGGCCAAAAAGGCAACGGCGAAACTGCGGGTTAGGCCAAGGCCGATGGTGGCGAGGCCGAATATGGCCACCACCAGCAGCAGGGTGTGTCCTAGCTTCCGCCGAAGCGGACGGATGGACAGGGTGATCGCGACCAGTCCGGCGCCTATGCCCACTGCGGCGCGCAGCCATCCGAGGCCTACGGCTCCCACACCGAGTCGGTCCTCGGCTATGGCCGGCAGCAGGGCCACTGCACCGCCGAACAGCACGGCGAAAAGGTCGAGGCCCATGGCGCCGAACAGGATCGGGCTGCGGCGGATGAAGCGCAGGCCGTGGAGGGCGTCGGCCACTGCCTGCCTGGCTCCGTTGGTGGTCAGTCGCCGGACCTTCGAGGATGGTACGGCTACCACGATGCTCACGGCTGCCGACAGGGCGATTGCCGATAGCAGGTATGGCAACGCAGGGTCGGCTACGAAGGCGAAGCCGAAGGCCACTGGGCCAGTGATGAGGCCGATTTGGAAGCCCACTGACTTCAGCGCTACCACCCGTGCCACCACCTCGGGAGGTGACAGATCGATAGGGAGGGCGCGTCCAGCCGGAGACGCGAAGGCTCGGCAGGATCCGAAGGCTAGGACCATCAGAAAGATAGGAAGGACCGAGGTGGGCTCGGAGCGGACGTACAACCAAAGCAGGGTCGAGGTGGCTACCTCTCCGGATAGGGCCAATCCGAATACCACCCGCCTGTCGAAACGATCAGCAGTGGCGCCGGCGAACGGGGCCAGGAGGGCAATGGGGAGGAACTCGGCCAGACCGAGGAGGCCCAGGTGTAGTTCGCTCCCCGTCATGTCATACACCTGTTTGCCGAGGACGGTGACCTGACCTACGACGGCGAACGATCCCAGGGAGAAGGTGCACAGCAGGGTCTTGACCGTCAGTGGGATGCGGGTGGGGTTCACGACGACGTGGCTCGCCTTGAGGAGCCCACGAAAAGCAGGGCTCCGGCGACCAGCAAGGCGCCGACGGCCATTGAACCGCTGAACTCCTCACCGAGCACCGCGAGGCCGAGGATGGCAGCCACCAGCGGTTCGACAAGGCTCAGCGTGGTCGTCTCGGCTACCGGCACCTGAGCCAGGCCGCGTCCGTACAGGACGTAGGCCAACGTGGTGGCCACCAGGCCGAGGTGGAGCGCAGCGCCGGCGCCCCGGCCGGTGGCCAGCCAGTCCAAGTCAACGACGATGAGAGCTGGTGCCAATGCCAGGCCGGCGCCGGTCAGGGCCACGCCCATCACCGCGGTGGGCGGGTAGACGGCGATCACCTCCTTGGTGGCGTGGGCGAAGGCGGCGTAGGCGAGGCCGGCGCCCAGCGACAGTAGCGGCCCGGTGGCCCCGCCATCGGCGCCACGGGAGGGGTCGACGACGAGGACGACGCCCACCACGGCCACCGAGGTTGTCAGGCACCACCGAAGGTCGGGTCGGTCACGTCCCAACAGCGGCTCGAGAATTCCGGCGAACAGCGGGGCGCTGGCCATGGTCACGATGGTCCCCACAGCCACCCCGGAACGCGCCGTGCCCCCGAAGAAGCACGGTTGGTAGGCCGACATGGCCGACATGGCCACCAGCATGGGTCTGACGGGGAGGGAGCCGGCCGCCCGGTGGGAGGCCAGCAACTGGCGGGCCGATAGGGCTACGAGTCCCGGTCCGCCGATCAGCAGGCGCAGAATCCCGATGGCTGTCGGGTCGACGTCGTCTGGGCCCAGTGCCTGGGCCGTACCGGTGGTTCCGGTTAGGCCCATGGCCGCAGCCACGCACAGCGGTCCCGCGAAGCGGGTGGACTGCCGATCGCTGCTCACGTCAGGTCGTAGCGGCTGGCGAACGACGGAGTTAGGCCCGGCTGGGGTGGGATGCCCGGTTCGTCCGGGTATTGGCGGGTCTCGGGTACCACCGGGCGGGTTGGTTCGGCGGCCAGCCAGAGGCGTAGCAGGTGCCGGCGGTGCTCCGGCGAATCAGTGAACTCGGTGCGGGCATGGAAGACGGTGAAGTTGTTGGCCAGCACCATCTCGCCGGGGCCCATGGTGAAGTCGAGTGTCAGGTCGGCCCTGTTGGTGGTGGCGTGTAGCAGGTCCAGAGCCTCGACCTGGGAGTCGGTCAGCACGATTGAAGGGTCCTCGTCGGCGGCGATCTGGACGTATTCGGGGACGTAGCGGCCGCTGATGAGGCCGTCCCGGAAGCTGAACACCGGGATCCGATGGGGGGTAATCGGCTCTTCTCCGGGGCCCTCTTCGCCGAACCGGTGGTAGTGGAAGCCGTGGACCAGGTGGGCCAGTAGGTCGGGTCGCCGGGTCCGGATCTCGTCGAACACGGTCAGCGAGCTCACGAACCGGTTGACTCCGCCTTCGAGCGCCGGGCGGAGGCATAGAAAAGACAGCATGTCGCCGGGGTCGCTATGGGGGGCCAACTCAGAGCGGTTGCGGTACGCCCGGGCGTGCCGGTCGACATCGGTGACGTTTACGACGTGGCCGAGGCGTTCGCCCATGACACTTTGTGAGACCGCCCGGCCGAGCCTCAGACCGATGCCCCAGAAGACCAGTGCCATCTCGTTGGTGTCGAGGCGGTCCACCGGAAGGCCCCGCAGGAGAACTAGGCCGCGTCCATAGAGAACCTCACGCCGTACCTCGTTGATCAGTGGTGCCAGCTCTCCAAGTGGTAGGTCGATGGCTCCGGTGTCGATCGGGTTTATACCTTTCGCGGCCAGCCCGACTGCCGCCTCTTCCAACATAGAGATATGGCTGTTAGAGATTTCGATGGCAATGGCGTCTGAGTTGGGTATATCGGTCGCCGTCCAGCGAGATGCGGCCGGCACCTTCGCATCGAGAAGTGCTTGCAGCGCCAGATTGGCGTCAGCCATGGGCCATTGTCGGCTCGGCATCGATGGGATCAGGGGCCCTACCTGCCATGAAGAGAAAGGCCAAGGAGATAGAACCGTAGCCGACGGCACCGATTGCCCATGGGGTGGTTGTCTCGCCGATTCGCATGCTGACGACTGCAGAGAGCAGGGAGCCGCAGGTTATGAATCCCAGGCCGAGGACCCCAGTCGCCGTGCCAGCCACGTCGCCGAGAGGTTCCAGAGCGCATGACAAGGCCACCGGCGTGAGGAGGGAAAGTAGCGTGCTTCCTAACATCATGAGGATGAACCAAATCCAGAAATTGGGCACGCCGTTGGACGCCATAGTCAGAATCAGTAGGACCGTGTTGACGATCAGAGCGCTGCCAACCGCTGCCAAACCCACCGGATGAGACCCCCACCGTCCTATGGCCGGGTTGAGTAGGAGGAAGGCAATGCCGCCAACGATGGCGGTAGCTGCGAACAATACGGCGAATTGGTGGGCTCGCCCGTAAACGATGTCGAAGACCTGCTGAGTGCTTGTTAGGAAAAGAAGGAACGCTCCATCGGCGAAGGTCAACGCCGCGATGTACAGCATCGATCGCCGGCAACCGAAGACCCGTCGTGCAGCAGCAATGGTCGGTCCAAGTCTAAGGGGCCGTCGGTGGGCGGGGTCGAGGGTCTCCCCGAACCGGAAACTCATCGCAGTGATGGCAACTGAAAAGAGAAGGCCGACGGCATATACCCATCGCCACGATGCCGCCCGCAGAATTGCCTCGGCGACGAGCGGGCCGATAACCGGTCCTATCAAGAAAACAGCCGAGATGAGCGACATCACTCGAGCCATCCGGTCACCCGAGTAGAGGTCCCGAGCCATGGTGAAGTGCAGCAGCGAAGCCCCGGCGGCGCCAAACCCCCACACTGTCCGGCAGGCCAGAAGGAATCCGAAGCCGGTGGCCAACATGGATCCGGCCGCCCCGATGGCGTAGATGAACATGGCGACTCGCAGGGTTGGAGCCCTTCCAAAGCGGTCAGCGACTGGACCGTAGAGAGGCTGTCCGACCGCGATGCCAAGGAAATACACCGTGATGGCCAGAGTTATCCGGTTGGAACCCGGAGGCAGGCCGACATCGGGCCGCATCTCGTCAAACGCTGGAAGTGAAGAGTCGATCCCGTAGGCGTTCGACATCCCGATAAAGGCCAGGAATAAAACGACCTGCCACTGTCGACGCTCTCGAGGGTCCATCGCAGAGCAGTCTGGTCGTTACGAGCTCTTTCGGCGCCCACGGGCGCTGGTCGGGTTGTCTGGGCGGTGATTTAGGCGCCACCCGGTGGACCTAAAGGTCCCCTTTGAGTTGCCTTTCTCCGGAGGAAGCTGGACTACACCGTCGAGCCCATGACCCCGGGCTAAAGGTTGTGGGCCCGTAACCTCAGATCATGCGCACGGCGATCGTTACCGGAGCGGCTAGTGGCATCGGCGAGGCAATCGCTCAAGACCTTGCACGCTGGGGCTGGCGGGTCTACGGATTTGACCTTCGCTCTGGTGAGCGGACCTTGGTGACTTCGGACCTGACAGGTTTTGGCGGTTCGGTCGAACCTGTCACCGTCGACGTTGCCGATCGCGCTGCTGTCGAGGCAGCGGTGGCCGCGGTAGTGGCTGCCAGCGGGGGCGTCGTCGATGCAGTGGTGGCCAACGCTGGGATCCGCTCGGTTGGTTCCTTCGAAGAGACCCCGATGACCGAGGTCCGCCGAATGGTGGGAGTGAATCTGGGAGGGGTCATCCACGTCACCCGGGCAGCCCTTCCGGCGTTGCGGGCAGCCGAGGCAGGACGGGTGGTAGTTGTCTCGGCCATTGAGGGACTGGCCGCTCTCCCAGGTGCGGCTGCCTATGGCGCGTCGAAGTGGGCTGTCGAAGGATGGGCCGAGTCACTGGCTCACGAGCTCCGTCCTCAGGGGGTCGGCGTCGCTATCGTCGAACCATCGCCGGCACGGACCGCGATGCGCGACCATGGTTCCGTTATCGGCCATCCTGACGGTCCATACGGCTCGTTGGTTCAGGGTGTGGAAGCGGCGGACGACCGGGCTTGGACCCGGGCGCTGGATCCGAACTCTGTGTCGGCGACCGTGGTATCGGCCGTGGAGGGTCGCAGGGGTCTCCGGTACCCGGTTGGTTTGCCGGCTCGGATCCGGTTTCTGGCACGAGGCAAGGTGCCCGCCTATTTGCGACGGCTTGTCTCCGGGCGGATTAGCCAACTGGACCCACCGAAAGCTTCTCCACGTGACCTGGAAGGTGTGGTGATCGTCACCGGATCCTCGTCGGGCATCGGGCTGCTGACGGCCGTTGAATTGGCTCGCCGCGGTCGACGGGTCGCGGCCACCATGCGCGATCTGGAACGTCGGGAATCTCTAGATGCCGCCTTGAGCGAAGCAGGAGTCGCTGATCGGGTCGAGGTGCTCCCTCTGGATGTCACCGACCCGGCGTCGATTGACGAAATGTTTGTCCGAGCTGATTCTTGGGTCCGGTTAGCTGGTGACGTTGGTCGAATCGTGGGTTTAGTCAACAACGCTGGCACCCTGGCTCTCGGACCGCTTGAGGAAATGGATCCGGCCGAGGTCGACCGAATGATCGGGACCAACCTGCTGGGAACCATGGCCATGACCCATGCGACACTGCCACGGATGCGTCCCCACGGGGGCCGGATCGTGTGTGTGTCCAGTGCAGCAGCCTTCGGTGGGCTACCGGGATGGGCCGGGTACGTGGCATCAAAGTGGGGGGTTGAGGGTTTTGTGGAGTCGTTGGCGTACGAGGTCGGGTCCCACAAGATCGACCTGGCTCTGGTGGAACCAGGTGTGCACCGAACTCCGATGGTGGCCGCCGACTGGCAAGGCCGATTGGACGGTCCCTACGCTGAACTTGCCGCTGGGATGGAAGCCTTTGGCAGGCGCATTGTTGACGAAGCGGGCGACCCAACGGCTGTGGCCCGTGTTATTGCCACTGCCTTCGACGGGGGCCGCCCCTGGTTGCGACGTCCGGTGGGCCGCACCGCCTGGTTGCGGTGGGCCGCACGAGGGTGGGTGCCTTTCGGTGTCCATCGGAGGGTGGTCGCCCGAGTGCTGGGTTGACCGGTTCCGGGGTCAAACTCGGCTCTATGAACTTCGACCTCCCACCGGCCGACGATCCTCGTCGCCTTTCTGTCCAAGCCTGGTTGGGTAGGCATCCGGAGCCGACGCCGCAGGAGTTGCACACCGCTGGATACGTGGTGCCTCACTGGCCAGCCCCATGGGGATTAGATGCTGACCCGATATACCAGTTGATCGTTGATGACGAACTCCGCCGCGCAGGGGTTCGGCGTCCGGCGAACCCCATCGGTATCGGCTGGGCAGCACCCACCATCCTGATGGCCGGCACTGAGATACAGAAGGCCCGCTATCTCGATCCGATATTCACCGCCGAGGAGTTCTGGTGCCAGATGTTCTCCGAGCCAGACGCCGGATCTGACTTGGCGGCCTTGGCCACCAGAGCAGTTCGAGACGGCGACGAATATGTGGTCAACGGGTCGAAGATCTGGACGAGTTACGGACATCGGGCAAAGTTCGGGATTCTCATTGCCCGCACCGACCCCGATCTTCCTAAGCACGAGGGGATCTCGTACTTCATCTGTCCGACCAACCTTCCGGGTCTAACGATGACCCCGATTGTCGACGCCACCATGACCCATTCGTTCAATCAGGTTTTCTTCGACGATGTCCGAATACCTGTTGCTAACCGTGTCGGAGCGGAGGGAGACGGCTGGCGCCTGACCCGGGTGACTTTGGCCAACGAGCGGGTCTCGTTGTCATCGGCCGGGTCGCTGTGGGGAGATGGACCCTCGGCGAGTGATCTGGTTGGTCTGGTGCGAAAAAGCGGAGGCGTCAAGGATCCGATCATGCGTCAACGTTTCGCTGGACTCCACTGCGAGGCGGAAGTACTGCGCCTAAACCGCTTGCGGACACTGTCAGCGCGTCTGGCCGGGCGGCCACCAGGCGCCGAGGCCTCGATCCAAAAGGCCATGGCCGACGAACACGGTCAGCACGTCATGGAGTTGGCTAAGGACTTCTCCGGGACGGCTGGGATGCTGGTCGGTTCGGGGCCCCCTGGTAGCGTGAGTGAGCTGACGCGTCAAGGTGAAGAAGTCGGTGAGTCGGCTGGCTTCCAGTCTTCTGGCGTGGCGCCCGTCTGGCATTACGGTTTTACATTCTCGCCGGCATTGACCCTGGGCGGGGGCACGTTCGCCGTCCAGCGCAACATCATCGCTGAGCAGGTGCTCGGGTTGCCCCGCGATCAGGACCCTGATCGCGAGATGACTTGGGCTGAGTCCCGGACCACACGGTCCTGAGCTATCGCCGGAACACATTGCGAGCTGAGAAACTGGCCGGATGAAGGCAGGCGATTTGACGACTCCGGCGCTTCTGGCCGACGCCGCGGTCCTTGAGCGAAACGTGGCCACCATGTCAGCCGCGCGGCCGGGCTCGACCTTGCGTCCGCATGTAAAGGCATTCAAATGCACATCACTGGCCAATCGTCTGGCCGAAGCCGGGCACCTGAGCTTCTGTTGTGCCACGGTCCGCGAAATGGAAGGAATGGCGGCTGCCGGACTAGGTAACGACCTGCTGCTGGCCAACGAGGTGGTCGACGCGGCGGCGGCGGTCCGACTGGGAGCGTTGGTGGCGGCCGGCTCGGCACGGGTAACCGTCGCCGTCGACTCTTCGGCCACCATCGCCGCAGCGGTGGCTGGTGGGGTGCCTGAGGTGCTGGTTGATGTCGATGTGGGGATGCCTCGGTGCGGGTGTGAACCGGCCGACGCGGCCCGTCTCGCCGACGATGCCCAGAGGGCGGGGCTCAAGGTACGGGGGGTCATGGGCTATGAGGGCCATGTCCAGCACGTGGTCGATGCCGACGAACGGGCGGCGCTGGCGGCGGTGGCTATGGCAGTGCTGGCCGGTGCCCACGCCGAGGTCGGCGGCGACGTGGTGTCGGGCGGCGGGACGGGCACCTGGGATTGCAACGAGACGGTGACCGAACTGCAGGCTGGGTCGTTCGTGTTGATGGACGGTGACTACGCCCGACTGGGTTTACCGTTTGACGAAGGTCTGGTGCTTTTGACCACGGCGGTGTCGGTGCGGTCGGGGGTACATGCTGCACTGGACGGCGGCCTGAAGGCTATGGCCATGGACAGCGGCGACCCCCGTCTTGTTGACGACTATGGGGGGGCGGCGTCGGTGCTTTTCTGCGCCGACGAACACACGACGGTGGCTGGCGGGCCGTGGAAGGTAGGCGATCGTGTCGGGTTGCGCCCCGCACACATTGACCCAACCATGGCCAAGCACGAGGTGCTGCACTTGGTCGACGACGCCACAGCTGGTGGTGACGCCGAAGTGGTTGAGTCTTGGTCGATCGACCTGCGGGGCTGGTGAGTTTGACAGCGAACGGCATCCGGGCCGACGGATCGTGGCGGAACTGGGCCGGCAACCAGTGGAGCCGACCGACCCGGATCGAGCGGCCGTCGTCCGAGGAGGAGGTGGCCGATTTAGTGCGGCGGGCGGCCGCCGACGGGTTTCGGGTCCGGGTCGTTGGCTCAGCACATTCGTTTACCGGCATCGCCCGCACCGACGACGTGCTGGTCACCCTCGATGACCTGAACGGTCTGGTGGCCGTTGACGACGACACCGGTCGGGTTCGAGTGCGGGCTGGTACGCGACTGTCCGCGCTGAACCCGATGCTGCTGGCCTTGGGGCTGGCTATGGAGAACCTCGGCGACATTGACGCCCAGACGGTTGCCGGGGCCATCTCGACGTCAACGCATGGGACCGGACTGGGGTTCCGGTCGATCGCCGCCGGGGTAGTTGGCCTGCGGCTGGTGGTCGGAGACGGGTCGGTTGTGGTGCTTGACGATGACCACGACCCGGGCCTGCGCGACGTGGCGCGAGTGGGGCTGGGCGCTCTTGGGGTTATCACCGAGGTGACCCTTCAGTGCGTGCCGGCATTCAACCTGCGGGCTGTAGAAGAGGTGCTACCGATCGACGAGGTGGTGGCTGGTTTCGATGGGTGGGCCAGGTCGACCGATCACGTCGAGTTCTTCTGGATGCCTCACACCGGATATGCGCAGGTGAAGAGAAACACCCGCACCACCGAGGTACCCCCTAGGGCTGCAACCCGGCGAAAGGCCCTGCGGCGACGGTGGAAACGGTTCAAGAACGAGGAACTGCTGTCCAACGTGGCCTTCGGTGCCATGAACCACGTTGGACGTCTGCGACCGTCGGTCATACCGGCGTTGAACCAGCGGGTGCTGGGGGGTGTGTCACGGGCCGAGTACGTGACGACGTCTTACGAGGTCTTCACGTCGCCCCGCCGGGTCCGTTTCGAGGAGATGGAGTATGCCGTGCCCCGCGAGCATGGTCTGGAGGCGTTCGACCGGGTCCGTCGCCTGGTCGGCGCCCTAGAGCGACCCATCGGGTTCCCGATCGAGTTCCGGGTGCTGGGTGCCGACGACGTGCCGCTGTCGACGGCCGAGGGGCGGGATTCGTGCTACGTCGCCGTCCACGTATTCCGTCGGACTCCCTCCGAGGACTACTTCAGGGGGGTGGAGGCAATCATGGACGACTACGGCGGCCGCCCGCACTGGGGCAAGGTCCACTTCCAGACAGCGGCGACTCTGTCTGGCCGCTATCCGCAATGGGACCGTTTCCACGCGGCCCGCGACCGCCTCGACCCGACACGTCGGTTCACCAACGAGTACCTCGACATCGTTCTCGGCAGTTAGCGGTTCGGCCTAGAGGTCACCGCTGGGTAACGAGAGTGATGTTGGTGGTGGTGCCGGTGGCCTCTGTTAGCGACGGCTCGTAGCGGTAACCCTCAGGGTGATCAAATTCGACTAGCCCGTCGGGATCGTCTAGGCCGTTTTCGACGACGTGGCGAACCAGCGCCCCCTTCAGCAACTTGTTCCAGTGCGAAACCGTGACTAGTGCTCGCTTTCCATCCTTCATCACGTCGTCCACGAAACGGACACGGATTCGATGCCCAGCGATCGTTGGATCCCACGCCGCTGAGTGCTCGTTTGGGAGCAGATCCCAAACCGTGCCCGATGCCGCATCGACCAAAGCCTCAGTGAGGATGGGCTTCCAGAAGGTGGCTGGACGTCCCAGCCCCAAAAGGGCTGCTCCCATCTTGAGTTTGTAGTCGGGGATTGCATCAGCGGGTCGCACTGCCCCCCAGAGGCCGGAGAAAACCACGACTTGTCTGTCAACGCCCCGCCTTAGCTTCTCGGGTAACGACGGATAGTCCAGGGCGTCGTACAGCACACCGGTGTAACGCTCGATGGCCGGCAGCGTGGGCGCCGAGTCGATAGCCAAGTTTGCTGCCGTGGCATCAGAGGTCTTGGCCGCTTTGACCCCAAGCAACTTCGACCGGGCCTCCACGGACTCACCCATCGCTTCGATAAGGGCGGCCACCACATTCCGCCGATGGTCATTTAGATCGGCAAAGGACTGTGCTGCTTCCTGCCACGGTGGCCCATTTCCACCTGATGCCTTGCCCTCCGATGGGGGCAGCAGGATCAGCGGAGTGGCCATCAACCGAAGGTACTCTCGCTCCCGTGAGCCACTCGGACACCGACGCGATTTCTGAGTTTGACGATGCCGAACTCGAACGATTAGAGGCTGATCTGGCCACCATTGAAGCTGCTATGGATCGGGTTGACGTCGGCGACCTTGAAGGGGCGGTTGCCCAGATGAACCGTCTTGATGACACGACCCCATTCGCTCCGGCCAAGGCTGAGACGAATAGGGAGACCGAAGGTACCTAAAGGAGGTCGGGCAGCGTCCCATCGGGCAGCAGTTCGATCCGCTGACCCGCTGTCACCATGCCGTCCGACACTTGGAACCATCGGGCCCCGAGGTTCGGAATTCGCCGCCATTGCTCGCCACACGATTCCTCGAGCGCGTATACGACACCCCCGTGGGCGACTACCAGCACATTTCCTCCCTGCGCGCGCTCGGCGATCCTCGACAGTGCACCGATTACCCGGCCCACCATTGCCTCATTGGACTCGTAACTGGGAGGCCGCTTTCCCTCCTCGAGATAACCGGGCCATTCCAATTCGATTTCGTTCCGGGTAAGACCCTGCCACTCGCCAGCATCTCGCTCCATTAAATCGGTGTCGGTTAGAACGGTTCCTGTCCCCAAATACTCGGCGATGATTGACGCCGTCTCTCCCGCCCTCTGCAAAGGTGATGAAACCACGGCGTCAAACGGTCCTAGAGCCCGCGCTGCGACACTTGCCTGTCGACGGCCCTCGAAGGTCAATGGTGGGTCGGCCCGGCCTTGCCAGCGTCCCGCAGCATTCCACTCCGACTGGCCGTGTCGCACGATCAGTATGCGGGTCGCGGCAGCAGCTTTGTGGGTGGACATGGCGGTCGACGGTATCGGCTTGTTGACAGGCCGCCCGGCAGGGTTCGATAGAGAGGTCTCTCCGTACACTGGCCCTATGGCCGTGCTGCGCCTTTTCGCCTCGGTCAGGGTCGCCGCAGGTACCGGGAAGCTCAACATTCCTGGTAACACCGTGGGCGATGTCCTGACCGCTGCTTCCCAGAAGTTTGGAGATGAATACGCCGGTGTCGCCGCGAACTGTCGGGTGTGGCTCAACGGTGAGTCAGCTGATCCGGCCGATGCGGTGACCGATGACGATGAGGTGGCACTCCTGCCACCCGTCTCCGGAGGTTGATGTGCGTCGGCTCGCCGTCCTCTCTCTGCACACCTCACCGCTGGTCCAGCCGGGGTCGGGTGACGGCGGGGGTATGAACGTCTATGTGCGCGAGATCGCTTCGGCACTTTCGAAGGCCGGTGGTCGGACCACAGTTTTCACTCGACGGACAGCCGACGATATTCCGACCACAGTCGAAGTCGAGCCGGGCTTTCGGGTCGTACACGTCGAGGCAGGGCCACATGAACTTGCCAAGGAGGACCTTCCATCGGTAGTCGATGAGTTCGCCGACGCGGTAGCTGATTACCTCGCCGCCCACCCCGACCATGATGGGATTCTCGCCAACTACTGGCTAAGCGGAGTTTCCGGACACCGTCTCAAGCACGAGTTGGATCTTCCTCTACTCACCATTTTCCACACGTTGGCCCGGGTGAAGGCCGAGACAGGCGACGCTGAGCCACAGCGGCGGATAGATGCCGAGACGTCGGTGGTCGGCTGTTCCGATGTCATGTTGGCCAACAGCATCGAGGAGGTCCGCCAACTGGTCGACTTATACGGCGCTGATCCCGACCGTGTCGAGGTTGTCCCGCCGGGAGTCGACCACGCATTTTTCACGCCGGGTTCGCAATCGGTCGCCCGTCGAGCCATTGGCCTAGGTGAGGGCCCTGTCCTTCTTTTCGCTGGGCGCATCCAGCCGCTGAAGGGCGTTGACGTAGCCGTTCATACCCTTGCCGGGCTAGATCGTCCCGATGCCTGTTTGGTGGTCGTCGGCGGTGCCAGTGGTGTCGACGGTGGTGCCGAGGAGCGCCGTCTTTATGACTTGGCCAACGCCCACGGACTCGCCGACCGGGTGATCTTCGTCCCGCCGCAGCCGCACCACGTGTTAGCTACTTGGTATCGGGCTGCAGACGTCGTTCTCATGCCGAGTCGGTCCGAGTCGTTCGGCTTAGTGGCTCTCGAGGCAGCGGCTTGCGGAATTCCCGTGGTGGCTGCCGGAGTCGGTGGTCTTAGAACTCTGGTTGACCACGGTCGGACCGGGTATCTGGTGGACAGCCGTGAACCAGCGGAATACGCCGATCGGGTGACTCAGATCCTTGAGGACCCGGCTATAGCGGCCCACATGTCGGTGGCAGCCACGCAACGTTCTTGGTCCTACACGTGGTCGGCGACAGCGGCCCGGTTGCGACGAATCTGCGACGACGTGGGATCGCGTTCTCTGGTCGACTGTGCCTGAGCCGGCCAGCGCCCGTGCCTGATCACGCTCCAGCTTTCGGGCCGGGCGAACTTCGGATCGTCGCAACCGTCGTCGATTCCTGGTTGAGACGGGAACTGGCCGAGAACCCGGTTTTAGCTGCAGTCGAACGGGAGTCTGAGCCCGGTTCATCGGAGTGCCGTTGGTTCATCCGGATCGTGGGGGAAGAGAAGGACGTTTCGACCATCCGACTCACTCTTCGCCAGCGAATGTTGCACTATGAGACTTATGTGATGCCCGCCCCAGAGGAAAACCAAGTCAGGTTCTACGAGCACCTGTTGCGGCGAAACCGCGATCTAGTAGGTGCAGCGTTCTGCGTCGGCGAGGAGGACGCCGTGTTCTTGGTGGGAGCCGTGCCGGTGGCCACTGTCGAGGATGCCGAACTCGACCGGATTGTCGGCACTATCTGGACGGCTATAGAACGGTGTTTTCGGCCAGCTATGCGGATCGGCTTTCCCAGCCGGATTTCCCGGTGACCAACTCTCGGTTCCCCATCGGATCCTGGCCATCTCATGTTCTTTCAAATATTTAGTCGACTTGCCATGTGGTCCGTCGTAGATGGTTGGTGCATCGGACTTCGGACAGGGATGAGAGTTTTCCAATGACACCGCCATCGGAACCGTCGTGTTCAGTTGCGACCACGGGCCACAGGCCGCCCTCGCTGCTGCTCGTTTTCTCGGTGACGGCCATGGGAATCCTCAATAATTCGGTCCTCATGAGTTCGACACCCGAGGTTCTCGAGTCATTTGGCAGACCTGTCGACCAAGCCGGCATGATCATCGCCGCCGGCACGGTCACGGGTATCGTCGCAGCACCGGCTATCGGCTTCCTAGCCGATCGCTACGGTCGCAAACGGATCCTCGTTCCATGCCTTTTTGTCTTCGGTTCCGTTGGCAGCCTTGGGGCGTTCAGTCCCACACTGGAATGGTTGCTGGCCATCCGTGTGGTTCAGGGACTTGGATCGGCAGGCCTGATCAACCTCGTGGTAGTTCTCATTTCCGATCACTGGTCGGGTCTTGACCGAGCCCGCGTGCTCGGTCGGAACTCGGCTGTCATTACAGGCTTCGTTTCCATCTTCCCGTTCCTCGGTGGATTGACCACCGATCTCTTCGGATGGCGCTGGAACTTCGCCTACTACGGCGTGGCCGTTCTTGTTGGTGCTGCCGTCGCTCGATCTCTGCACGACCCTTGGACCCCGCGACGCGAACCGGTCGGCCACCAACTGCGAGCGGCGCTGGCTGAGATCGTCATTCCTCTTAATGCCACTTGCATCTTCCTTGGCTCACTCACCTTCTTCGTGATGTTCGGCCTGTTTCTGACCCTCCTACCCATTCACCTAGCCGAAGAGTTTGGTCTCAGTCCCACCCAACGTGGTGTCGTGGCAGCAGTACCCGCCGTGACCTCTACGGCCACTTCACTGGTCGTCACCTGGTTTCGACGTCGTCTCCCGGTCGGAACGCTGGTTGCCATTGGCCTAGGAGTTTTTGGAACCACGTTCGTGGCCATGGGGCTCGGGGCTCTTTGGTTGCTAGTGGCCGCTGCTGCCGTCTACGGACTCGCCGAGGGACTGACCATTCCAACGCTGCAAGATCTGGTCGCCGAGCGGGCACCTAAGCATTTACGCGGTGTACTAATGGCCCTATGGGTCGGTGGTCTGCGGATCGGCCAGACTGCTGGTCCGCTGGCTGTCGGCCTGGCGATCGGCTGGTGGTCCACATCGACCGTATTCGTGGTGGCTGGTGTGGCTGTGGTCGGTCTGGCCGTCCTTCTGGGGATATCTCGCATCTTGCCATCTACCCGGCCCTTGGCCTGAGACCTATCCCCCCGGAGAAGACCTGCCAGCGCCCCCTAGGCTCGTCGGCGTGGGGACGAGACTGCAGGTGATTGGTGGCGGGAAGATGGGTGAGGCCCTGCTCGGTGGTCTGGTGGCCGACGGGTGGGCGTCTGCGAAGCAACTCCACGTTGTCGAGCCCGACCCCGATCGACGGGCCGTCCTGGCGGAGGTCCTTCCGGGCGTGTCGCTCGGTGAGGCCGCAATAGCCGGCGTTGACACCCTTGTTGCTGTCAAGCCGCATGTGGTGGCTGACGTCTGCGCCGACTTGGCCGACCTAGGTGTGCCGCGGGTGCTGTCCATTGCCGCCGGGGTGACCACCGCAGCCATGGAAGCGATCCTCGGCGGCGGCGTGCCCGTCGTCCGGGTCATGCCCAACACACCATCTCTGGTCGGAGAGGGTGCCGCCGCAGTGGCCGGTGGGACAGCCGCGTCCGGTGCCGACTTGGCTTGGGCATCGGAGATCCTCGGAGCAGTCGGGAAGGTCGTTGTCGTCGACGAGGGCCTGATTGACGCTGTTACCGGCCTGTCTGGGTCGGGTCCGGCCTATGTCTTCCTTCTTGCCGAGGCTCTCATGGATGCTGCGGTGGTTGAGGGCCTACCCCACGACGTGGCCGTGACACTCACCGAGCAGACCCTGTTGGGTGCCGCCACCCTGCTCCGCGATTCCGATGACCCGCCGTCGACGCTGAGGGAGAACGTCACTTCGAAGGGTGGGACCACGGCCGCCGGCCTCGCCGTGTTCGAGGCGGCCGGTTTTCGCGGCATCGTCGCCGACGTGGTTGCCGCAGCGGCTGCCCGTTCCCGCGAGTTGGGCGCGGGCTGAGGTCCGTCGGTGGGACGCTGCCACGACACCCTTTCCTTCCTGTCGGACTTTGGCACTGACGACGAGTTCGTCGGTGTTGTCCACTCCGTTGTCCACGGCATTGCTCCCGAAGTTCGAATCGTCGACGTCACGCACGGGATTCCGCAGCACGACGTCCGGGCTGGCGGCCTGGCTTTGGCCCGCAGCGCCCAGTACCTGCGTCCCGGAGTGGTTCTGGCCGTGGTCGACCCTGGCGCGGGGACCGACCGGCGGGGAGTGGCCGTTGAGGTCGGGGGTGGTCAGTCCGTCCTAGTCGGACCCGACAATGGCCTGCTGGCCCCAGCGGTGGCCATGGTTGGCGGTGCCGACCGGGCCGTCTCGTTGACCGACCCGGCGTGGCACCTGCGGTCTCTCGGGACCACCTTCGACGGCCGTGACGTCTTCGCTCCGGTGGCCGCCCACCTGGCCACCGGCGTCGACCTGGCTGAGATGGGTGAGGAGGTCGATCCCAATGGTCTTTTCCCGGCGGTGGTCTCCGCCGCCGCCCTTGAGGCCGACGGGCTGCACGCTGAGGTTTGGTGGATCGACCGGTTCGGCAACGCCCAACTCAACGCCGGCCCCGAGGACCTGACCGAGTTGGCCGACGGCAACGCAATCGCCGACCGATTCCGGGTACGGATCGGCGAGCGGGTTTTGCCGGCCCGTCTGGTTACCGCCTACGACGCCGTGGAACCGGGCGGTCTCGGTCTGCTAATCGACTCGGACGGACTGGTTTCGCTTGTCATGGCTCGTACCTCGGCCGCCGCCGACCTAGGCCTCGGAACCTCGGACCCGGTGGTCGTCGAGGTGGCCGCCGATCCCGAGGGAACGGCCACTCCGGTCACCCTGGGGGTCCGACCCGAGCCCGAGGGGGACCGCTAATGCGCCTTGGAACAACTATCGCGACCGCTGCACTGCTGGTGGCCATCCTCGGTGCGGCAGTGCTCCAGTTCGTCTTCTTAGTGGACTAGTCCGCGGCGGTCGATCGGGCAGTCAGCGACGAGTACCGGTGGCGGTGAGGGCTCCGGCGAAGATAAGTGAGATTCCGACAAGCAGCGACACAGCGAAGCCGGTCATCTCGTCGAGGACTGAATTGAGGAGTCCGCCCCAACTGAGAACGAGCGCCCCAGCCACGATAAGCCCGTTACCAATTGCTCCCCGGCGGATACCCATCCGTAGTAAGCGGACGATCGACCAGCCTGAGCCGGCGATTACTACGAGAGCGCCCAGAGAGGAGGCCACTGCGGCTGCTATCCGGGGTCCGGGCCCGAAAACGTCGCTGCCACGTGGAAGTTCGTCAGCCAGGAATGTTCCGGTAATGGGTGCGGCGGCGACGATCCCGGCGGCGAAAGCACAGGCCATGACCACCACCACGGCGATCCAATCGGCGGTGCGTCGAGCGGCCAGCAGGTAGATGGTTCCTAGAGCCAGTATGGGAACGTTCAGGACGGCTCCAAAAACGTAAAAGGCTCGGAATGGTCCAGCCGACCATCCGGCCGTCGCGCCCCACCACAGTGATGCTGCTCCTAGCGCGAATAGGACTAGAGAGCAGGCCCAAGCGGCGTCCTGAGGTCTCTTCCGGTCGATCCAGCGTTCAAGCACCGTGGCGGCGAATGCCAGAGACACGAGAGTGGCCGCCGCAGCGATCGACGTCTGGACATCCACAAGGCCACACGGTATTGGTCGAATAGCCAATCAGTGCCATGTGAACCGGTGCACAAGAGCGTAGGTTTCGTTCATGAGTGAGGTCGGCACTATTGAGTCGATACCCGACGCAACGGTGGCTCGCTTGCCCGTCTACCTGCGGGGCTTGTTGGAGTTGGCCGACACCGGAGTCGAGATGGTGTCCTCGGTCTCCCTAGCAGAATTGGCCGGTGTAAACGCCGCGAACGTTCGCAAGGACCTCTCATACCTTCATGCCCACGGCACACGTGGTGTGGGATACGAGGTCGGCCACCTGTTAGCCGAGATCAGAGTCGTCCTTGGGGGTAGTCGATCTAGTCCCGTTGTCATCGTCGGTGTCGGTAATCTGGGGCGGGCCCTTAGTCGTTATGACGGATTTCTAGCGGGGGGCTTTCCGATAGCCGGGCTGGTGGACGCTGACCCGATGGTGGTCGGCCGTAAGGTCGCCGGGACGGTGGTTCGACCGGTCGGCGAGCTCGCTGATGTGGTGGCCCAAACAGAAGCGACGGTGGGGATTGTTGCCACGCCAGCCAATGCCGCTCAAGAGGCCGTCGACCGACTCGTCCAAGCTGGCATACGGTCAATTCTGAACTTTGCCCCGGCGGTAGTGGCGGTGCCTAACTTCGTCGACATCCGGCAGGTTGACTTGGCTACCGAGTTGCAAATTCTCGGATACCACCAGCATCGCCGAACCGGAGACAGCGACACCTCGCTGGTTTCCGGGTGATTAAGTTGAGTGTTTTCTCCGGCAGACCGTCGGTACTTTGCGTAGGGGTTGGAAGCGACCCCTGCTATCGGGAATGCTGGGGACCAACTACGGAGTTCACTGCCGTTTATCAATCGCCCAACAACTGGACGTGGGTCTTGCCCACCATGCCAGAGAATCAGGAGTAGCGGCCCTTGTCGGTCGTCGCCGTCGGACTAAACCATCGCAGCGTGCCGCTCGATCTACTCGAGCGGATGACGGTGCCCGCCTCGCGTCTCCCCAAGGCTCTGTCCGACCTCACTTCACGCGAGAACATCACTGAAGCCGTGGTGCTCTCGACGTGTAACCGAATCGAGGTCTACGCCTTCGCTGAGAAGTTCCACGGCGCCTATCAGGACATTAGGAACTTCTTCGCCGAGGTCTCCCATGTCGTCCCCGAGGAGTTCTCTGACCACCTCGTCGGCCTGTACGACGCCGATGCGGCGCGCCACCTTTTCTCGGTTGCCTCAGGCCTTGACTCGGCCGTCCTTGGCGAGCACGAGATATTGGGACAGGTCCGCATTGCCTGGGAGACGGCAGCCGACGAAGGAGCTGTAGGGCCGGTACTCAACCCGTTGTTCCGTCACGCACTAGAGGTCGGCAAGCGGGTTCGGACTGAGACGGCCATCTCGCGCAACATCACCTCGGTTTCACAGGCGGCGGTGGCCATGGCCACCGACCGCCTCGGCACGCTTGAGGGGCGACGGGTCCTGGTAGTTGGTGCGGGTGAGATAGGTGAGG
The DNA here is from genome assembly GCA_002348705.1 of Candidatus Neomicrothrix sp. UBA2974. Classification (GTDB taxonomy): domain Bacteria; phylum Actinomycetota; class Acidimicrobiia; order Acidimicrobiales; family MedAcidi-G1; genus UBA9410. The sequence continues at coordinate 51,636 of DEAU01000013.1, read as the reverse complement.
GTCTGGCTCGCGCACTTCATGGCGGTGGCGTAGCTCAGATTCTGGTTGCCAATCGCACTTGGGAGCGTGCTGTCGAAGTGTCCGAACGCCTAGGCGGGAACGCTGTGCGTCTTGACGATTTGCCCCACCACCTCGCCGAGGTAGACGTGCTCCTCACTTCCACCGGAGCATCAGCGGTGATCCTCGAACATGGTGATCTGGCCACCGTTGTCGGCGAACGGCATGGTCGGGGGTTGTTGGTCGTGGACATCGCCGTGCCCCGTGACGTCGATCCGGCTGCCGGCGAGATCGAGGGCATCACGCTGCTGGACATGGATGACCTACGCGATTTTGCCGAGACAGGCATCCGTGAGCGTCAGCGTGAGGTGGCTGCCGTGCAGGCAATCGTTGACGTCGAGTTGGATCGCTATGTCGGTGAATCGACGGCAAGGTCCGTTGCCCCACTGGTTGCCAGTCTGCGGGCTCGCGGTGAAGCCGTTCGGTCCGCTGAGATGGAGAAGTTCGTCGGCCGCTTAGGCAACCTGGATGAACGCCAACGGGAGGCCGTAGATGGTCTCGCGGCCGGCATCGTTGGCAAACTCTTGCACGAGCCGACGATCAGGATGAAAGACGCCGCTGGTTCAGCCCGGGGTGAGCGTTTGGCCGAGGCGCTGCGCGACCTCTTCGATCTGTAGTCCCGTCCTAGGACTTGGGACGACTGTGCGCATCCGGGTAGCCACTCGGGGAAGCGCTCTGGCACGCTGGCAGGCCGACCGGGTCGTCGACCTACTATTAGCCGCCCACCCTGGACTCGATTCCGACCTAGAGGTCGTATTCGTCGTTGTGGAGACCACAGGCGATCGTGATCGCACCACCTCACTTGAACAGATGGGTGGTCAGGGGGTATTCGTCAAGGAGGTTCAGGCGGCGGTTCTTGCTGGTCGAGCTGACGTGGCCGTGCATTCGGCAAAGGACCTTCCAGCGATAACGATCGAAGATCTGATTCTCGTCTCCGTTCCCGAGCGGGCCGATCCCCGTGATGCTCTGGTCGGATGTCGCTGGGATGACCTAAGGGCTGGGGCCACGGTGGCTACAGGGTCGATCCGCCGACGGGCTCATCTTGCCCATTTGCGACCCGATCTCTCCTTTGCCGGGCTGCGGGGAAATATCGGGACACGTATCCAGAAAGCCGCTGACTTCGATGCTGCCGTGATTGCTGCTGCGGCAATCGACCGTCTTGGCATACAACCGAATGTCGTAGACAGGCTGGAATCCGACGTCCTGCTTCCCCAAGTCGGGCAGGGGGCCCTAGCCGTCGAGTGTCGAGCGGACGACGAGGTCACCCAGAAACTACTGGTGGCAATCGACCATCATGCATCTCGCCGGTGCGTGGATGCTGAGAGGGCTTTCCTCAGAGAATTGGGCGCCGGCTGCGACTTGCCTATTGCTGCCCATGCAGAGTTGCACAGTGACGAATTGGTATTGAGGGGGGCCCTCTCCTCAGCCGATGGTTCGACGCTCTTGCGGGCCGATCTTCGAGGCGTCGATGGACCTGCGCTAGGGCGGGCTGTCGCTAGGTGTCTACTTGACGACCAGGGTGGATCAGCCCTCCTAGGCCGATGACCATTTCGGTGTCGTTGGCTGGGAAGACGGTTGTGGTCACCCGGGCTGCCGGCCAAGCCGGATCACTGGCCGATGCCTTGATTGACCGAGGTGCCACCGTGGTCGAGATGCCCGTTGTGGCCATTGCCGAACCACTCGACCAAGGGTTGGCTTTGGCATCTGCGATTGATGCCATTATCGCTGACAGCTCCGTCAACGACTGGCTGGTCGTGACCTCACCTAATGGCGCTCGGCGGGTAGCTGAATTACTTCTAGGCCGCCAGATACCAGGACGATTGGCCGCCGTCGGACCGAAGACAGCGGAGCCATTGCGCGCGGCGGGTTATTCAGTAGAGCTAGTTCCCGGTCGAGCCGTCGCCGAAGGATTGCTTGAAGACTTCCCTGCACCTCCGCCTGAAGGGGGACGAGTGCTTTTGGCTCGGGCTGAGTTAGCTCGTGATGTCCTGCCCGATGGGCTCCGGGCTGCCGGCTGGGAAGTTGACGTTGTTGTCGCTTACCGAAATGTCGAGCCGATGGTCGAGCCTGATGTTCTGCTCGCCGCTAGGGACGCCGACTTGGTTACCTTCACCTCGGAGTCGACAGTCAGGCGATTCTCGGCGATCGTCGGCGGCCATCGGCCGGCGGCCGCAGCTTGCATTGGACCGATCAGCGCAGCAGCCGCCCGAGCAGCCGGCTATCAGGTTATTGAGGCCGATCCTCATTCAGTGGCTGGGCTGGTCGACGCGGTCGAGTGCTGGGCGGCTAATGGGGCCTGAGTGCCGATAGTTCGACCATCCACTGGGGGCCAGTCGTCATGTCCTCCGTAGGCTCTCTTTCATGGCCTATCCCGAGTCGCGCCCCCGCCGTATGCGCCGCAGTGCAGCCATGCGACGACTGGTGGCCGAGACGCGGCTGTCAGTCGACGACCTAGTAGCACCACTCTTCGTTCGCGAGGGCATCGAAGAACCCCAGCCGGTTGCCTCGTTACCTGGTGTTTTCCAACACACCCGGAACAGTCTGCGAGGCGAGGTGGTCGCCCTGCGCGATCTCGGGGTCCCGGCTGTAATCATTTTCGGCATCCCGGAACGGAAGGATGCTGTGGGCTCGGAAGCGTGGAATCCCGACGGAATAGTTCAGGTCGCATTGTGTGACTTGCGCGATGAGGTGGGTGATGACGTTGTCCTAATGACCGACTTATGCGTCGATGAGTACACCGACCATGGCCACTGCGGCGTTCTAGACGGCTGCGGCTCGGTCGACAACGACGCCACGTTGGAGCTCTACGCCCGAGCCGCTGTGGCTCAGGCCGATGCCGGAGCTGACGTGACCGCCCCCTCGGGGATGATGGATGGGCAGGTGGCAGCCATCCGTTCTGCTCTAGATGATGCTGGCCACGACCAAGTGGCCATCCTTGCCTATGCCGCCAAGTACGCCTCGGCGCTCTACGGCCCGTTCCGGGATGCCGTTGACGTCCAGATAGCCGATGGTGGTGACCGGAAGGGATACCAACAGGACCCGCCAAATGCTCGAGAGGCGCTGGTCGAGGTCTGTAACGACCTTGACCAAGGTGCCGACATGGTCATGGTTAAGCCGGCGCTTGCGTATCTTGATGTCATCGCGGATGTTCGCGCGGCTGTAGACGTGCCAGTGGCCGCCTATCACGTGAGTGGCGAGTACGCGATGGTGCAGGCTGCGGCAGCCAACGGTTGGCTAGATGGTGACGCTGTCGGCCTGGAGCACCTGCTCTCCATTCGCCGAGCCGGAGCCGACATGATTCTCTCCTATCTGGCTCGTCGGGCTGCCGAACTGATCGGCTGACGGAGTGCGGCGTGGGTACTAACCTCGAACTCTTTGAACGGGCACTCCGAGTAATCCCTGGTGGGGTCAATTCTCCTGTTCGAGCCTTCGGTTCGGTTGGGGGAACGCCGTACTTCGTTGAACGAGCGGAGGGTCCGTATATCTGGGACTCTGAAGGTCGACGCTACATCGACTATGTGCAGTCCTACGGGCCTGGGATTCTTGGTCATGCCCACCCGGCGGTAGTAGAGGCCGTCACTCGTGCGGCATCGGACGGCACCAGTTATGGGGCGCCCACCGAATCCGAAGTCGTGTTGGCCGAGATGGTCGTGGACCGTATAGCCGGTCTCCAAGCCGTGAGATTCGTCTCGTCAGGGACGGAGGCGACCATGTCTGCTATCCGTCTAGCCCGGGGCGCAACTGGCCGCGATGGGATTGTGAAGTTCGCCGGCTGTTACCACGGTCATGGTGATGCGTTGCTGGCCGCTGGAGGCAGTGGTGTGGCCAACCAAGGCTTGTCGGGCTGTGACGGCGTCACCGCTGGGGCAGTTGCCGACACGATCGTTGCTCCCTACAACGTGGTGCCCGACATAGACGAGACCATTGCCGCGGTGATCGTAGAGCCGGTAGCCGCCAACATGGGTCTAGTTGCTCCCGCCGACGGTTTCCTTGAGGGGCTTCGGTCCGTCTGTGATGCGGTGGGTGCGTTGCTTGTCTTCGACGAGGTGATCACTGGCTTCCGGTTAGCCCGAGGAGGGGCCGCAGAGCTGTATGGCATAACCCCGGACCTATGGTGTTTCGGCAAGGTCATTGGTGGAGGTTTACCGGTCGGTGCTTTCGGCGGCCGGTGGGAAGTTATGGAGCACCTTGCTCCACTTGGAGGCGTCTACCAGGGCGGAACGCTGTCAGGTAATCCGCTGGCTATGGCGGCTGGACGCACCACGTTGGAGTTACTCGATGATGGCGCGTTCGCCCATCTGGAAGCTGTGGCGACCAAACTGGCCGACGGGCTGACCAGCACGTTCGCCGATGCTGGTCTTTCCGCCGTTCTGCCTCGGGTCGGAACCCTGCTCGGGCTCTACTTCGGGGACATGCCGCCGATCGATTTCGATGAGGCGAAGGTGTTGGCTGACAACGGTTGGTACCCGCGGGCATTTCATGCCTTATTGGATCATGGCGTGGCCCTAGCTCCAGGTGCTTACGAGGCGCTGTTTCCGAGCCTCGCCCATAGTGAAACTGTGGTCGATGAGACCATCGACCGGGCGGCTACCGCGATTGCTGCCAGCATTTGACGGACTAGGGGCGATTCGCCACCCCTGCCTTTCGGGTTACCGATCCAACGCTGGCCTGTTCCGGCCGCTCCGATGACACTTCAGTGCCAAACCCCTCCACGACTGCGAGGTGGTTGACTGCTTGGAACTTGGGAGATGTGCCGGGAGGAGCGACGTGCTACTCGCCTCACTCGTCCTCGAGAGATCGGACCCGGCGGAGCAGGCCATGCTCGGGCATTGATTCATCGGCTAGTTCGCGTGCCGTCCGCTTACCCAACTCCACACCCCACTGATCAAAAGGGTTGATGCCCAAAAGGGCAGCGAATGCCACGGTCCGATTTTCGTAGAGAGAAATAAGCTGGCCGAGTGTTGTTGGCGTTAGCTCGGGCAACAAGACGGTTGTGGACGGCCGGTCACCGGGAAAGGTGCGGTGGGCTACTAGCGCCTCGTCGACCCCATCGGAGCGGACCTCTTCCGCGTTTCGCCCAAAGGCTAAGGCGTCGGCATGGGCCACCAGATTGGTCAACAGCAGGTTTGCACTTGTGCGCACTCCGGCATCGTCGACTCGACTGGTGGACATTTGAAGCAAGCCGATGAAGTCCACTGGGACGACATCAGTGCCCTGGTGTAGTAATTGAAAAAAAGCGTGTTGGGCGTCGGTTCCAGTCGCTCCCCACACCACTGGGCCGGTGGGCGTGCCCGGATCATCGCCGTTTTGGCATACCCCCTTGCCCAAACTCTCCATTGACAACTGCTGCAGCCAGGAGACAAACAGGCGTAGGCGATGGGCGTAGGGCACGACGGCCATCGATCCTCGTCCCAGATGGCACCGGTTCCATACATCCACCAGAGCCAATAGGATCGCAGCGTTCTCTTCCACAGGTTGGGTGGCCGACTGGGCGTCGACAGCGCTCATTCCGGCCAGCATCTCGCTGAACGCTTGTGGACCGATCGCCACCATTACCGACAGGCCAACCGCTGATCCGATTGAGAACCGTCCACCCACTGAAACCGGGACTTTCAGGATGTGGTCATCTTGGATACCTCGGTCCTGAGCTTGCCGAACCGCGGTAGTCACCGCTATCACGTGGTCGATTGCGACATCGCCGAGATCGGCGGTAAGCCAATCCAAGGCAGCATCTAGTGCTTTCAACGTCTCAATGGTGGTGAACGACTTCGAGCACACGACCACCAGAGTCGACTGCGGGTCGAGGCCGCTGAGGGCCTCGTCTAGATCGTCAGTGTCGATTGCCGACGAGAACCTGATAGTTACGTCGGGATGGGTGTGGTGCTTGAGAGCATCGACGGCTAGGGCAGGGCCAAGATGGCTTCCGCCGATCCCAAGGTGCACCAGAGCGGTGATCCGATGCCCGGTGGCCCCGGTAGCCTTGCCATCTCTGATGGCCGTCGCCAAATCGGTCATTCGGTCAAACGTGCGGCGGGCGGCCTCGATATCTGAACCGGATGGTTTTCCGGTCCGGTCCCGGAGAGCGCCGTGGGATGCCGCTTGGTTTTCTGACCCGTTTACGGTGTCACCCGCAAGTACCCGTCCAAGGGTCTCGACGACGCGCCGTTGGCGGGCTAGGTCCTGGAGATGTCCGAGAACCTCGTCGGTCAGGTGTTGGCGAGATAGGTCGACGAGGATGTCGACGCACTTGATTCCCAGCTGTTTTCCTCGATCGGGATCGTTGTTCAGCAGGGCACGGAGCGAGGGTGTGCCCTCAACCACCCGATCTCTCAGTCCAGCCCAAGCCGAGGCGCTGTGGACTGGGCCGTCTATCGGAAGGCCGTCGTCAAGAGAGGGGTTCACGTCGACCATTCTCGTCCGACAGGATCAACGATCGGAGTCATGTCTGTTTCCCTGGGGTGCCGGCAACTCAGGCGTCGGCCATTCGGTCAGGGACGAGGCGCACGATGCCGGCGATCGCCGAGTAAGCCGATTCTGCGGCGCCGCGGTCCTCGTCTCGCATGAGGTTCGCCATAACCCGTAGAGCCCATTCCATGAGCGGTTGAGACCTGATGCCAAATCTGGTCAGTTCTCGGATCAACGCTGGTTTTCCGATCAACTTTGAAAACAGCCGAGCTACCTTGAAGTAGAGGCCGTACTCCTCGTCAAGCAGATCCGGGTAGCGGGCTAGCAAAGCGTTGTCTGCTCGAGCGGCCGCCTCAGCAATGAGGCCGGCGGCCATGCGCCCCGTTTCATAGGCGTAATCAATGCCCTCTCCGTTGAACGGGTTGACCGATCCTGCGGCGTCGCCGACGAGCAGCCAATTGGGGCCCGCCTTAGGGCCGACCGATCCCGCCATAGGTAGACGACCGCCGGTGGGCTGACCGACTGGGCGCGTAGGGTCGATCTGCCAATGTTCTGGAAGGGTGCAGGCGAACTCCTCGAACAGGTGGCTTGTATTGATCTCCTTGTAGTCCCGGAAGGTGGACAGTAAGCCGATACCCACATTGATGGTCCCGTTGCCGACTGGGAAGATCCACCCGTAGCCGGGCATGGCGTTGCCGTTCCTGTCGCGGACGTCGAGCGACGACTCGATCCACGGGTCGTCGTGCAGAGGACTCTCGAAATAGCCGCGGATGGCCATGCCCATCGGATAGCTGCGGTCCCGATTAGTTCCCAACGCCCGACCGAAGCGGGAGTTGGCACCGTCGGCAACAACAACGTGGCGGGCTCGGATTTCTCGTTCGTCTCCAGTTTGCTTGTCGACCACGAGGGCGCCACCGATTGCTCCACTCGGGGCTCCGTCTGGTGGGTCGAGTGGACGAAGGGCTTCCGTGGATTGGTGCAGAGTGGCGCCGGCGGCCACGGCGTGGTTCGCTACGAAGGCATCTAGGTCGCACCGACGCACCACGTACCCATATCGGGGGAATGTGTCGTGCTCAGGCCAAGCCATCTCCAGTGTCCGACCGTGGGCGATAGCCCTCAGACCATCGAAGCGGTGGTACCCCTCCAGAGTTTTGCCTAGACCCATCTCCTCCAATTGATGCACTGCACGCGGTGTTAGGCCGTCGCCACAGGTCTTGTCTCGGGGGAACGCCTTGCGTTCGACGAACACCACGTCGAGGCCGTGGGTTGCCGCCCAGTACGCAGTAGCGGCACCGGCCGGCCCACCTCCGACCACCAGCAGGTCGTGTTCCGTTCCTTCCATAGCGGGGTAGCCCGTCACCGGGCTGGCCGGATCAGGAACCGTCGTCGTGGGCGACGGAATCCAGGAGGGCCTGGATCTCATCGATCGTGACTGTGTCAGGGTCGAGATGTCCATGCAGGTCCAACTCTCCGGCATAGACGGCGTGTTCGATGGCTTCGGCTAGGGCTGCGTCTTCCTTGGAGCCGCTGAGGTTGGCCCGCTCGTAGAGGACCACGCCGATCAGTTCTTCGGTGGTAAGTACGTCGGCCCAACCAGGCATGCCGCCCTCAACGACGCGGCCCTGGCTCGGGTCGCCGTAGGGGTTGCCCAAACCGAAACCGTCTGAGCCCTTGGCAACCCACTCGATGTGACCGGTCGCCGTCGGGAAGGTTGCAAGTACTTCACCGTCGGCCAGCGCATAGCCACTGCCACCAGCACCGGTGGCTCCGTGACAGCTGGCGCAGCGAGCCTCGTAGATGTGCTCGCCTTCAGCAAGCAGACCTGTGGCCTCCTGGGGCGGGCGCTCAAGGGTGCCGACGTAGGAGATGGCCCAGATTGGCAGCAGCAGCAGCGCACTGGCGGCCCACCAAGGAATCTTCTTTCGGGCGCCAGCCGCTTCGATGTAGGTAGCCACGGGATCTGGCGGTGCTTCGACCGTTGCAGTTGCAACAGTCGCCTCGGCGGTCACTGGCGCGCTGGTGGTTGACGACACATCGGTAGTTGGTTCGGAATCCTCAGCCGGAGCAGGGGCGCCGGTGGCCTTGGCCTTGGCGGCCTGCGACCGTTTTAGAAGGTGCTCGGGTATTTCGGTCAACGTGGGCTCTGAAGGAGTCGGGCGGGTCGGCGACGTTGTTGGCGCTGGCCAGCGGATGCATCGGTTGGTTCCGGGTCACGGCGAGGTTAGCGCCGTGCGTGGCGACTGCGGGATCCCAGACCTAGCCGCGACGAACTACCTCTCGGATAGGTGGTTGAAGACCTTGACTTGGTGATAGAAATCGTTCTGGGGTCGACGCCATAATCCGACCACACCGTCAGCGACGGAGGCTACCGATTCCCGCCTGAGACATCCGGTGGTCGGTCGTCCGCGACGACTGTCCAACCGTTAGCATGGTGCCCGCACCCTTGTGCACCATTTCACAAAGTCCGCTGGAGCCGCCGAGGGAGGGCCTAGATCGATGGTCGCATTCGTGACTTCCATCATCGTCACGGTCTTCCTTGTCGGTGGTGTCGACTGGTACCGGAAGCGCACCCCAGCCGATAAGGACTTCACCTGGGGCGAGGCGATGGTCTTTGCCACCTATATCTTTTTCATCCTCTGGTGGGTCTACGGTGTCGTCCCCCACCAGTGGCTCACCTGGGCTGACAGCGAGCTCAACTGGCGACCCGACCGCTTCATGGTTGGTCCAGAGTTGCCGTGGACAGGTGATCAGGGAATCGTTGAATGGGCGCTGCCGTTCACCATGACCTATCGGGTCATCCGGGACGTGGTCGCCGTTCTCATCTACGGGATTGCATTGGGTGGCAACGTTGTCTACTGGATGCAGTGGCAGAACCGTGGCAAAGAGAAGGACGCCCCGAAGCCGACCTCCGAGTATGGTCGCCCCTTGATCCGTGAAGGAGCTGGCGCATGAGTGTCACCGACGCCAACCCTCCGCATCCAACTTTCGTCGACGACTACGTCCTTCGGGAGGTTGATGCTGACTGGATGACGACGAACAATCGGGTCAAGCAGTTCATCCACATCGATCAGTCTGAGTGCATCATGTGCGAAGGCTGCGTCGATATCTGTCCTTGGAAATGTATTCATATGGTTAGTCCCTCCGCGGTGGCTGAGTCGGTCGACACCGAACAGCCGGGGACCGATCCCAGTGACCACGTGATCTTTACCATCGACGACGATGTGTGTACCCGGTGTGCCCTCTGCGTAGACCGTTGCCCGACTGGGGTCATCATCCTTGGCAAGTGCAGCGATGCCCCCGCAGATGGAGATTCTCATCAGCGGACTAATACCCATGGCTACGGCTATGGGATGAGGTTGGGCTGAAAGGTGGTCTGGGTGTACGCGCGAACGACGGTTTTACAGGAGAACGGACATCGTGGCTGACGAGAAGAAGCCAGCAGGTCAGGCGCTGCAGGAACAAATCAGCCAATTGACCGAGCAGGTCCAGGGTTCGCAGGCTTGGAGTTCGATCTTTCGACCGGGCTCGATCTTTCGAAAGGGCTACAACGACAGCCCGCGAAACCGGTCCTACGTGATCATGAACAGCGTCCTTTATCACCTCCACCCTGTGAAGGTGAAGCGGCACGCGGTGAAGGTCAGTTATACGTTATGCCTCGGCGGCCTTTCATTCTTCCTGTTCATCTTGTTGACAGTGACTGGCATCTTCCTGATGTTCTTCTACCGGCCGACTGCTGCCCAGGCTTGGGACGACATCCAAACCCTTCAGACCGCAGTCGGCTTTGGTTTGCTAGTCCGGAATATGCATCGGTGGGCTGCCCACCTCATGGTTTTGACAGTTTTCTTGCACATGGCTCGTGTCTTCTACCACGGGGCCTACAAGCCGCCCCGTGAGTTCAACTGGGTAATCGGTGTGATGCTCCTGCAGTTCACCCTGCTGCTGTCCTTTACTGGCTACCTCCTCCCTTGGGACCAATTGGCCCTCTGGGCGGTGACTGTTGGGACGAACATGATGGGATTCACGCCGGTATTTGGTGAACAGGTGCGTTTCGTCCTGCTTGGTGGCGTGGAGATCGGCACGGACACCCTCTTGCGTTGGTACACCCTGCACGTCCTGATGCTCCCGTTTGTGTTGGTTATTTTCCTCGCTGTTCACTTCTGGCGCGTCCGCAAGGACGGTGGCATCTCGGGTCCGCTGTAGGCCGGATGCCAAGGATCAGGACTGACTAATGACCGAGATTCCCGAACACCTCCGCAAGCGGGCAGAGGCCGCTAAGGCCAAGGCGCAGGCTGCGGCAGGCGGCGGTGAGGCTGCCGCCGAAGCGCCAGCAGTTGACACAGCGGTGACTGACGAGAAGATTCCCTCTCACCTACTAGACCGTTCAACCGCGGCAGCGAACCGACCAGTCATGGATACTGGTGTTCCTGCGGTTCCGGTCGGTGGGAGCGGCCCGGACGGTCACAATCAACGCCTGTTGACCGTCGTTAAGTCAGGCTCCATTCAGGACACGAAAGCCACGCCCCAAGACAAGGTCCATGTCTGGCCCCACTTGCTGCTAGCAGAATTTCTGGCAGCACTCGCAATCACGTTATTCACCACGCTCTTCTCGATCTTCGTGAACGCGCCTCTGCTCGAACTGGCCGACTTCAACAAGACACCGAACCCTTCCAAGGCGCCTTGGTACTTCCTCGGTCTCCAGGAATTGCTAACCATGTTCCACCCGATGGTGGCTGGGGTGACGATCCCTGGGATCGGGCTGTTCGTTCTGATCTTGGCTCCTTACATTGACAAGAACCCGTCTAAGCGGCCTGAGGACCGCAAGTTCGCTATCTCCTTGATGACCGTGCACCTCATGTTCTGGGCGGTGCTGGTAATGATTGGCTCGTTCTTCCGGGGACCCGGCTTCAACTTCATCTTCCCGTGGAACTCCGGCCTCTTCTTCGAACTGTGATCGCCTTGGATCCTCTTACCCTGTCCGCCTCTCTATTGGCATCCAGGAGCTGACCCGTGGGCGTCGTTATCGCTGTCGTCCTTTTGGTTCTTTTGGCCGTAGTCGTCCTCGTGGGCGCGTCGAAGCGTCGTGACCGGACTGCAGCCGGGCTGTCCCGCCAGGCTCGTAAACGCAACGTCACCAATCCCTTGCTGGGCGGTTCTGGGGAGGATCTCCCAACCGGCCGCGAGGTCGAGGCGGCTGCGGCAGTCGCCCGTTCGGGTGCCGGTCTAGCTACCGTCGAGTCGGCTCCGACGGAGCCCTTTGTGGCTCCCGACCTTCAGGCGGTCGGTGTAAGTCGTCGGCAGTTCTTCAATCGCAGCCTCGTCGGCATGATGGGTTTTGGCCTGTCAGGCTTCGGCGGAGCCAGCATCGCATTCCTGTGGCCTCAAGGAGTGAGTGGCTTCGGTTCCAAGATCAAGGTCGGAAACATCGTCGAGCTACTGGCTGACATCGATGCCAACAACGGCTTTCTCTACAAGCCGGAGGGCCGTATGTGGATCACCGCCTACCCCAACGGCGCCGTGGAAAAGGCTCGAGCAACATACTCCGCCCCCGAGTTGGCAGGAATGACGTCTGGTGTCGAAGGAGGCTTCGACGCTGGGGTCGTGGCCCTTTACCAGAAGTGTCCACACCTCGGATGTCGGGTTCCGAACTGCGTGTCATCGCAGTGGTTCGAGTGCCCGTGCCATGGTTCGCAGTACAACCAGGTCGGTGAGAAGCGCGGTGGTCCTGCACCGAGAGGAATGGATCGCTTTGCTATGTCGGTCGCCAACGGCGTCCTGACTGTCGACACAGGCACCATCATCCAAGGCCCGCCGATCGGCACAAATACCACCGGCCAGGAGGCCGAAGGACCGAATTGCATCGGACAGGCCAGTGGCCACTAGCCCGTGGATTCCGTGAACGACATGAACGCATTCCTTCTCGCCAGCACTCAGCGAACCATCGGCTGGGTCCTCGCGACCGTCGTCTTGGTTGGCATGGGGGTCTATCTCCTTTTCAGCTTCCGGATCGGCAAGCGGGAGGTCGGCTCCGAAATCGACTTGGCGCCCAACCGGGTCAAGCACGCTGACGATGACGAGTTGGAGACCCGATTTCTAGATCGCAACTTGGCGTGGTCTCTGGTAACCCTCACCGTGATCTCACTCATCCTGCCCCTCTACTGGCTCATGGAGCCAGCTCGGCAGGACAATGCCGCCTACGGATGGGTGAAGCGTTTTGAGAAACGGGGAGCTAACAACTACGAAGAAGCTTGCGTCAGTTGCCACGGTCCCGGCGGTGTGGGTGGCGTAGCCTCCTATACCCTCACAGACGCAAACGGCGGTTTCGTGGCTCAGGTCGAATGGAAGGCTCCGTCGCTTACCACTGTCCTCAGCCGATTCGATGAGTCCGAGGTGGAGCACATCCTCAACTACGGACGTCCCGGTAGTCCCATGCCGGCTTGGGGGCTGCCTGGCGGTGGCCCGCTGACCTCCCAGCAAGTCCACCAACTGATCGTTTATCTACGGTCCATCCAATTGACGCCAGAGGAGGCTGCCGCAGAGGTGCAGTCAGGCTTGATGGCCGGGGCACGAGCCATTGTGGTTGACCGCGACCCGGGTCTGACTGAGGCTGAGGACGTTGCGGCGGCGGCTGAGAAATGGTTAATCGAAGCCTCTGACCCTGCCAGTGGGAACTACTTGGCCTACGGCGAACTACTGTTCAACAACCCGGCCGGTCAGGGAGCCAACAACTGCGCTCGCTGCCATACTCCTGGATTCTCCTACGGAGCCACTAGTGAGGAGGCGACGGCCGAGTTGATGACCGAATGGCCTCGCCTCGCTGAGGCCGGGGTTCTTACTGGTTACCAACCCGGCCGCGGTCACGTAGGTCCCAGCCTCATAGGCATCGAGACGCACTTCCCGACGGCTGCCGGGCAGGAGGACTTTGTTCGAACGGGATCTGAGGTGGGGAGCGGTTACGGCAATGCTCGCTCGGGTACAGGCGGCATGCCTGGTTTCGGAGGCCGGACGGACGACCTAGACGTGATCGGTACAGTCGTTCGGTCCCCGGTCCTCAGCCCGGAACAAATTGCTGCCATCGTGGCTTACGAGAGGAGCCTGTGATGGAAGCCCTGGTCATGCTGGCCGGTTTGGCTTGGGATCCCGAAATTCGCGGCATCCTCACCGTAGTTACTGGATTCGTTGTCCTGATGGGTTCGATCTGGCTGATCGTGGCCACCAACTCAGGCATCCGACTGGCCACTCTCATGTCGGCTGCCGCCCTCATGGGCTGGATGGTCATCCTTGGGAGCGCCTGGTGGATGTATGGCTCCGGCTGGAAGGGTGATGCTCCCAGTTGGAAGACCATCGATATCAACGTGGGCGATCTCGGCGCCAGCGGCCTGATGGAGGCGCGCTTGCTACCCAACTCCGACGAAATGCCTACCGCCTACGAACTGGTCGTCGCCTCCGGCGATCCGACCGCAATTTCCGAGTTCAACACCCTTCCAACCGCCGGTGAAAACCCTGACCTCTCGGTCGACGAGTTGACGGCTTTGCAGGCCGATCGACAACTGCGCAACGAGATCATCACCCGTTCCGAGTTAGCTGCCGTGGCACGTAACGTCACCGACGATGCGGGCCTACGCGAGTTGGGTCCATGGCGCCTCCTAGCCACAACCGAGGCTGGTGACGCCCAGGCTCAGGCTGCAGCCGACGTTCTCGCCCACCCCGACCTGGGTTTTGTAAGTTCAGCCGATTACAAACTGCTTGACGCCTACACAATGGGCGGCAAACCGGCATTACAGGACGACCCGAACCGGTGGGATCGGATCCGCCACTGGATCACGAATTCTGCGCGTATCACCCACCCGACCCGTTACACCGTGGTGCAACTGCAAGGCGTGTTGGACCAGGAAGTGGCTCCCGGTGAGGCTCCGCCCCGTCCGGTGGTCGATCCTGAGGAGCCGGTCGTTTCCGTCGTCATGGTTCGCGACCTGGGATGGGTCCGCCTTCGTCCGGCACTGGTAACCATAGGGTCACTGCTGGTCTTCCTCGCCCTCTGCTACTGGCTCCACGTTCGAGACAGGGAGCTCATGGAGCGGCGCAGGGAGTTCGAGTCCTCAAAGGCCTGAACCCGTGACCATCTCGGGTTTCTTGGGTGGAACTGGGAGCGAGTGACGTGCTCGGCCAGTACCTACCCGTCGTCGTCCTCCTCGTCCTCGCCGTCCTCTTCGCGGCGCTGAGCTTCGTGGCGTCGCGCCTTCTGGCGCCCCGCCGCCCCCACGACCGCAAGGCCGCCCCCTACGAGTGCGGCATTATCCCCGGCCGGGAGACCCCGGAGCGCTTCCCAGTGAGGTTCTTCTTGGTGGCGATGATCTTCATTGTCTTCGACATCGAAATCGTCTTCCTCTACCCGTGGGCCGTGGCCCACGGCGGCCTCGGCCTGTTCGGCCTAGTCGCCGTACTCCTCTTCTCGTTGGCTGTTTTTGAGTCGTTTGTGTACCTGATCGGCAACGGCGCGCTGGAGTGGGGCCCGGTCCGTCGGGTCCGCCACGCCGTGTCGCCGGCACGGACGTCCAGCTCGACCATCCGCCGGGCCGGGGTCCGCGAAGTCGGCCTCGAGGGGCGCAATGCCATGGACGCTGCGTCGGGCGACGATGCCGGGAGGGCCGCCTGATGCCCCGCATCCCCGGCGTCGGCGACACCTCGGCCATCCTCGACGACGGCCTCGAGGGCCTCGAGCACAACTTCGTCACCGCCCGCATCGAGGACCTCGTCAAGTGGTCGCGGGCCCGGAGCTGCTGGCCGGCCACCTTCGGCCTGGCCTGCTGCGCCATCGAGATGATGGCCACCGGCGCCGCCCACTATGACCTGGCCCGCTATGGCATGGAGGTCTTCCGGGCCTCGCCTCGCCAGGCAGACCTCATGATCGTGGCTGGTCGGGTCTCCCAAAAGATGGCCCCTATCCTCCGCCAGATCTACGACCAGATGATGGAGCCCAAGTGGGTCATCTCCATGGGCGTGTGCGCGTCGAGCGGCGGGATGTTCAACAACTACGCCATCGTCCAGGGCGTCGACCAGGTCGTGCCCGTTGACGTCTACGCCCCCGGCTGCCCGCCCGGTCCGGAGACGCTGATGCACGCCATCCTCACGCTGCACGGCAACATCCAAAGCGGCGAGCTGATCCGACGCCGGGAGGCCAACGACGGGGGCGCAGCCATCCACGTGGACCCGCCGGCGCCCGCGCCCTCAGCCCAGCCGGTGGAGCTCGGTTCCCGGTGACCGACGAGCAGTCGGATGAGGGCCCGATCACCGAGGAGGGCCTGGTCGCCGACGAGGCCGTCGACGGGCCATCGGGGCCGACGGCCTACGGCGTGCCGGTGGTCGACGCGTCGGGCCAGGAGGTCCTGCACCCGACGCCCGCCCAGTGGCTGGAGACGGTCAAGGCGCTCAGGGACGACGGGTTCTGCATGGCCATCGACTTGACGGCCGTGGACTACTCGGCCCACCCGGGCCGTACCGACCTGCCCGAGGGCGTCGAGCCGGAGCGCTTCGAGGTGGTGGCCTCGTTCATCCGCCACGACGACGGTCGGCGGGTCCGCCTGCGGGCCCAGGTCCCGGAGTCAGACCCGGTCGTCCCGTCGCTGTTCGACATCTTCCCGGGCACCGAGGCCATGGAGCGCGAGGCCTTCGACTTGGTCGGCGTGCGCTTCGACGGCCATCCCGACCCGACCCGCATCCTCATGCCCGAGGACTGGGAGGGCCATCCGCTGCGACGCGACGTGGCCATGGGCCGGATCCCGGTCCAGTTCAAGGATGCTCCGGCTCCCCGATGACCGAGTCCGTGGCCGCCGACGAGGTGGATGAGACGAACGTGTCCGACCTGGGCTCGGCCGAGCGCGTCCTGAAGCGGGACGAGACCAGCGCCGTACTGCGCCTCAGCGAGGTCGAGGCCGCCGAGCTGGCCGGTGACCCCGACGACCCGCCCACCGGCACGGCTGACGAACAGCGGATGATCCTCAACATGGGGCCGTCGCACCCGTCGACCCACGGCGTGCTGCGCCTCATGCTGGAGATGGAGGGCGAGACCGTCCTGAGGTCCAAGCCGGTCATCGGCTACCTCCACACCGGCATGGAGAAGACGGCCGAGGACCTCACCTACCTCCAGGGTCCGACCAACGTCACCCGGATGGACTACGCCGCCCCGCTGTTCTCCGAGCTGTCCTTCTCGCTGGCCGTCGAGCAGTTGTTGGGCATCGACGTCCCGCCCCGGGCCACCTGGATCCGGATGCTCATGTGCGAGCTGAACCGGGCCGCCTCCCACCTGCTCTTCCAGGCCACCAACGGCATGGACGTTGGCGCCGTGTCGATGATGATCTACGGCTGGCGGGAACGCGAGGAGGTGCTGCGCTTCTTCGAGAAGGTCACCGGCCTGCGGATGAACCACAACTACATCCGTCCCGGAGGCGTGGCCGCCGACCTCCACGACGGCTGGCAGGACGACGTCCGGCGCCTGCTGGAACTCATCCCGCCCCGCCTCGACGAGTACGACACCCTGCTGACCGGCCAGCCCATCTTCCGGGAGCGCCTCCAGGGCGTCGGCGTGATGACCCCGGCCGAGGCCCTGGCCTTGTCGGTTACCGGTCCTATCCTTCGGTCCACCGGCTACGCCTGGGACCTGCGCCGCGACCAGCCCTACCTGGCCTACGACGAGGTGGAGTTCGACGTCATCGTGGGCACCCACGGCGACGCTTTCGATCGGTACGCCATCCGCCTCAACGAGATCCGCGAGTCGCTGCGCATCGTCGAACAGATCCTCGACCTGATGCCCGACGGTGACTACCGCACCCAGGACAAGAAGGTCACCCCGCCGCCCCGGGGCCGCATCGACGAGTCGATGGAGGCCCTCATCCACCACTTCAAGATCTTCACCGAGGGCTTCCACGTGCCCGAGGGCGAGACCTACGCCGCGGTCGAGTCGCCCCGCGGCGAGCTGGGCTGCTACCTGGTGTCCGACGGGGGCCCGAAGCCTTACCGGATGCACATCCGGGGGCCGAGCTTCGTGAACCTGCAGACGCTGCCGCACCTCATGGAGGGCGGGCTGATCGCCGACGGCGTGGCCGTCATCTCGTCGGTCGACCCGATCATGGGGGAGGTCGACCGGTGAGCTGGTTCGACGCTGCCCGGGAGCGCACCGCCCGCGACATCCTGGCCCGCTACCCCAAGTCCAAGTCGGCCGTCATCCCGCTGCTCCACCTCGCCCAGGAGCAGGAGGGCTGGGTCACGCCGGCCGCCATGGCCGAGATCGCCGAGCTGACCGGCACCACGGCGGCCGAGGTGCTGGGCACCGGCAGCTTCTACGAGATGTTCAAGTTCCATCCGGTGGGCACGTACATGGTCAACGTGTGCACCAACGTGTCGTGCCAGCTGCTGGGTGGCGAGGAGCTGCTCCACCACGTCGAGTCGACGCTCGGAGTGAAGGCCGGCGGTACCACCGACGACGGAATGTTCACCGTCGAGGACGTGGAGTGCGTGGCCGCCTGCACCGAGGCGCCGTGCTTCACCGTGAACTACCGGTACTTCCATCGGGCCGACGCGGAGATCTTCGACGAGGTGGTGGCCGACATCCGGGCCGGACGCAGTCCCATCGAGCGGGGCGTGGCGGGCGATGCCGGCGAGCTCCCGGCCCACGGCACGCTCGGTCGGGTCCGCCAGCAGATCCCCGGCGACCGTCGGGCCGGCGTCGTGCCGCCCGAGGAGGTCGAGGGGGCCCCGTCGTGGATGGCGTCGATGGCCGGCGCGCCGGCAGGCGAAGCCGCAGGGGAGGAGGAAGAGTCGTGACCGGCTCCTACGTCCCCCACGCCGCGGGCTATGTCGACAACGGCGGCCCCAAGGTCGTGACCTCGCGCTTCGTCCACGAGGACTCGTACACCCTCGAGCGCTCCCTGGCCACCGGTGGCTACGAGGGCCTGCGGTCCGCCCTGGTCCGCCCGCCGGCCGAAGTACATGCCGAGGTCCGCGACGCCACCCTGCTGGGCCGCGGCGGTGCCGGCTTCCCGGCCGGCGTCAAGTGGGGATTCTGTCCCGAGGGCGTCTGGCCCCGCTACCTGGTCGTCAACGGCGACGAGTCCGAGCCCGGCACCTACAAGGACCGCCTGCTCATGGAGCGGGACCCCCACCAACTCATCGAGGGCTGCCTCATCACCTGCTATGCCCTCGGCCTGTCGCAGTGCTTCCTGTACGTGCGAGGCGAGATGGCCCTCGGACAGGAGCGCATCGCCACCGCACTGAACGAGGCCTACGCCGCGGGCTACGTGGGCCGCAATGTGCTCGGCACCGACTTCTCGGTCGACGTCACCCTGCACTGGGGCGCCGGCGCCTACATCGTGGGCGAGGAGACGGCCCTTATCGAGAGTCTGGAGGGCAACCGCGGCATGCCCCGGCTCAAGCCGCCGTACTTCCCGGCGGCCATCGGCCTGTACGGCCAGCCGACCATCGTCAACAACGTGGAGACACTGGCCAACGTGCCGTGGATTCTCGCCAACGGCGCCGCGGCCTACAAGCGGATGGGTTCGGAGACCTCGCCGGGCACCCGCCTGTTCGCCGTGTCCGGTCACGTGAAGCGGCCCGGCGTCTACGAGGTGGAGCAGGGCGTGACCACGTTCCGCGATCTCTTCTACGGCGACGAGTTCTGCCAGGGCATCCGCGACGGCCACGAGTTGAAGATGTTCATCCCCGGTGGCGGCTCGGCCCCGTGGTTCTTCGAGGATCACCTGGACCTCCCGCTGGAGGCCAGAGACGTGGGCGCGGCCGGCTCGATGCTCGGCTCGGGCGCCATCGTGGTGATGGACGAGACCACCGACGCAGTGCGGGCCTGCCACCGGATGGTGCGCTTCTTTGCCCGCGAGTCGTGCGGCAAGTGCTCGCCGTGCCGGGAGGGGACCAACTGGGAGGAGAAGATCCTGGCCCGCATCCTCGACGGCCATGGCCGCCCGTCCGACATCGACCTTCTGCTCGACGTGGGCGACAACATCAGCCCCGGGCCGTACCCGGTGGCCGCCCACCCGGACGAGGGCCTGGACGCCGTGCCCTTCCCACCCCGCCAGACCACCATCTGCCCGCTGGGCCCGTCGTCGGTGGCACCGATCACGTCGACCATCCGCCGGTTCCGACACGAGTTCGAGGCGAAGATCACCCGCGGCGACGGGATCCCCGTCACGGCCGCCGCCCTGGCCGGGGAGGGCGCGTCGTGAGTGCCGAGACCCCTTCCGTGGAGAGCCCGGCCATCGAGACCCTCTCGGTGGATATCACCGTGGATGGCGAGACGGTGGCCGCCCGCCCGGGCGAGCTGCTGATCGACGCCTGCGAGCGCACCGGCACCTACATCCCGCGGTTCTGCCATCACTCACGCCTCGAGCCGGTGGGCATGTGCCGCATGTGCCTGGTCGAGGTCGACACCGGCCGTGGGCCGGCCCTGCAGCCATCCTGCATGCTGCCCTGCACCCCCGGCATGGTCGTCGACACCGAGTCGGAGCGGACCCGCAAGGCCCAGGACGGGGTGCTGGAGTTCCTGCTTGTCAACCACCCGCTGGACTGCCCGGTCTGCGACAAGGGCGGCGAGTGCCCGCTGCAGGACCAGACCATGGCCTTCGGACCCGGCGAGAGCAGGTTCGTCGAGGAGAAGCGGCACTTCGAGAAGCCCATCCCGGTCAATGAGAACGTCCACCTCGACCGGGAGCGCTGCATCCTCTGCGACCGCTGCACCCGGTTCGCCGGTGACGTGGCCGGCGACCAACTCATCCACTTCATGGACCGGGGCGGCCAGACTCAGGTCAACACCTTCCCCGAGCAGCCGTTCTCGTCGTACTTCAGCGGCAACACCGTCCAGATCTGCCCGGTGGGCGCCCTGACCGCCGCCCCGTACCGGTTCAAGGCTCGCCCGTGGGACCTCGAGGAGGTCGAGTCGACCAGCACGCTGGACAGCGTGGGCAGCCGCATCGCCGTCCAGTCGTCGCACGACCGGGTGCTGCGCTTCCAGGGGGTGGACGCCGACGCCGTCAACTGGGGCTGGCTGTCCGACAAAGAACGCTTCGTCTTCGAGGCCTACGACCACGTGGACCGACTGGCCACCCCGATGCTGCGCGGCGACGCCCTGGGCAACCGGGCGCCGGGCGGCGAGGCCCTGGTGGCCGCCCCGTGGAGCGAGGCGCTCGGCGCGGCCGCCGACGCCCTGTCCGCCGCGCCGGCCGACCGCATTGCCGTGCTGGGCGGGGCCCGTCTCACAAACGAGTCGCAGTACGCCTGGGCCAAGCTGGCCAAGGGCGTGCTGGGCACCGACCACGTCGACGCCCAGTTGGGCGACGGCCTGCCCGCCGAGGTGGTCCTCGGCCTACCCCGGGCCACCATCGACCGTGCCTGCACGCCCGGCGGCACCATCGTCCTGCTCGGTCCGGACCCCAAGGAGGAGCTGGGGGCGCTTTTCCTGCGGCTCCGCCACGCGGTGGTCCACGACGGCGCCACCCTGGTGGAGCTGACGCCGCGCCGCACCGGCCTGAGCGCCCATGCCGCCCACTCGCTCCGGGTCCTGCCCGGTGGCGCGGCGGCCGCCGTGGACGCCATGTTCGGGGCCGGAGCGCCGGCCGGCGCCGCGGGCCTGTCGACCGAGGAGCTGGCCGGCGCCGCGGGCCTGTCGACCGAGGAGCTGGCCACCGCCGGGGCGACGATCGCCGCCGCGGTGGCCGACGGCCGGCCGGTGACCGTCCTGCTGGGCCGCCCGTCGCTGGCAGAGGCCGCTGGTCCGGTGGTCGACGCCGCGCTTGCCCTGCACGACCACCTGCCCGACGCCGCCTTCCTGTCGCTCCTGCGGCGGGGCAACGTCCACGGCGCCCTCGACCTGGGCCTGGCCCCGGGCCTGCTGCCCGGCCGGGTGACGCTGGACGATCCGTCCGGCGTCTCCTCCGCGTGGCCGACCATGCCAGCCGACCGGGGACGCGACGCCCTGGGCATTCTCGAGGCTGCGGCGGCCGGCGAGGTCGACGTTCTGGTGCTACTCGGCGCCGACGTACTGGCCGACGTCCCCGACCGCGACCTGGCCGAACGGGCCCTGGCCCGTGCCCGCACCGTGGTGGCCGTCGACCTGTTCGGCACGCCGAGCGTGGCCCGGGCCGACGTGGTCCTGCCCGCCGCCGGGCCCACCGAGGTAGACGGCACCTTCACCAACCTGGAGGGCCGGGTCAGCCTGGTGGTCCGCAAGGTCACCGCCCCCGGGACGGCACGCCCGGACTGGGCCATCGCCGTGGAGCTGGCCGACCGCCTGGGCACCGACCTCGGCTTCGGCTCGGTCGACGACGTGCTGGCCGAGTTGGTCTCCGTGTCCGGCGTGCACGCCGTCCTCACCGCCGAGGCGCTGGCCGAGGCCACCCGGGAAGGGGTCCTCCTGGATGGTCGGCTTCAGCTCACGCGTCCCGACCGTACCGAGGTGCCGGTGAACGACGCCTACGGCCTGCGTCTGGTGGCCGACCGCTCCATGTACGACGCCGGCGTGTTGGTCGCCCACAGCCCGTCGCTGGCCGGCCTGGCCCCCGGTGCGGTGGCCGGTCTGGAGCCGGCCGACCTGGGTCGCCACGGTCTGGCCGAGGGCGAGGTGGTTGACCTGATCGCCGACCGGGGCACCGTCCAGGTCGCCGTGACGGCCGACCCCGGCGTGGCCCGGGGCACCGTGCACCTTCGGGTCTGCCAGGCCGACGTCGACGCCGGCCGCCTCATCGACGCCTCGGCGCCGGTGACAAGGGTTCGGGTGGGCCGACGGTGAGCGCCGTCACCACACTCGCCGGGTTGGGGACCGAGATGGGGGCCGACCTGGGGCACCGCGCCGTGCTGGCCGCCGACCCGCTGCTGCGCGGCGACCTCGACCTAGGCGTCGTGGGCATCGTGGTGCTCAAGGTCGTCGTGGCCTTCGCCCTGCTGCTCGTCTCGGTGATGCTCATGATCTGGTTCGAGCGCAAGCTCGTGGCCGACATGCACAACCGGATCGGCCCGGCCGTGGCCGGCCCGTTCGGCATCCTCCAGACCCTGGCCGACGGCATCAAGCTGTTCTTCAAGGAGGACCTGATCCCCGACCGGTCCGACCGGGCGGTGTTCAAGCTGGCCCCCTACCTGTCGCTGGTCCCGGCCTTCCTGGTGTTCGCCATCGTCCCCATCGGCGGCGACTTCTCGTCGGGCGACGGCACGGTGACGTGGTTCGGCGAGCGCACCTACCTGCAGGTGGCCGACCCGCCGGTGGGCGTCCTGTTCTTCCTGGCGCTCTCGTCCATCGCCGTGTACGGCGTGATGCTGGCCGGCTGGTCGTCGGGCTCGAAGTACCCACTGCTCGGCTCGGTCCGGGCCTCGGCCCAGATGATCAGTTACGAGGCGGCCCTCGGCCTGGCCATCGCCACCGTGTTCCTCGCCTCCGGGTCGCTGTCCACCCACGACATCGTGGCCACCCAGGTGTCTGGCAACTGGAACGTGCTGGCCACCGGAGTGGTGCCCTTCCTGGTCTTCCTGGTGGCCGGGACCGCCGAGCTGAACCGGCCGCCGTTCGACCTCGTGGAGGCCGAGCAGGAGCTGGTCGGTGGCTTCCACACCGAGTACAGCTCGCTGCGCTTCGCCCTGTTCTTCCTGGCCGAGTTCATGAACGTCATCACCATGTCGGCCATCGCCGTCACCCTGTTCCTGGGTGGTCCGTCCGGCCCGATCCTGACCGACACCCTCGGCTGGGCCTGGCCGATCCTGTGGTTCTCGGTGAAGGTTTTTGCCTTTCTGTTCGGCTTCGTGTGGCTGCGGGCCACCCTGCCCCGGTTCCGGTACGACCAGCTGATGGACCTCGGCTGGAAGGTCCTGATCCCGGTGTCGCTGGGCTGGTTCCTGCTCATCGCCGCCATGCGGGTGGCCGACGACGAGGGCTGGTCGGTGGCCGGCGTGGTCGTCATCGGGCTGGCCGGGATGGCGGGCGGCGCGGCCCTGCTGTCAGGGGCTATCGCCAAGGCCCGGGCCCAGCGCCTCGAGGCCATCGAGGCCGGCGAGGGGGTGGACGTCTGATGGGCTACTTCCGCGGCTTTGCCGTCACCTTCCGCAAGATGTTCGAGCGGCGGGTCACCACCTCGTACCCGCAGCAGAAGCGCGACAAGTCGGCCCGCCTGCACGGGCGCCACGTGCTGAACCGGTACGAGGACGGCATGGAGAAGTGCATCGGCTGCGAGCTGTGCGCCGGCGTGTGCCCCGCCAACTGCATCTACGTCCGGGGTGCCGACAACCCGCCGGACGACCCGGTGTCACCGGGCGAGCGTTACGGCTTCGTCTACGAGATCAACTACCTGCGGTGCATCCACTGCGACCTGTGCGTGGAGGCCTGCCCGACCGAGGCCATCACCGAGTCGAAGCTGTTCGAGTTCTCGTTTACCAACCGGTCCGACGCCGTCTACACCAAGGACGAGCTGGTGGTCGACGCCGCCACCGGCCGCCCCCAGCACCTGCCGTGGGAGGACTGGCGGCCCGGCGAGGACGAGCACACCTCGGCGTGGATGCGGGCCACTTCGCCCAGCGGCGACGCCACCTACACCGGTCGGGTCTCGTGGTCCGGCGAGCTGGGCCACGGGGTGCGCGCTCCGGAGGTGGGCCAGGCCGGGGGTTCCTCCACCGATGCCGGGGACGATTCGGGCGACGAGCCGGGGGGCGACGCCTGATGGACGCCGCCGTCTTCATCGTCAGCGCCGTGGTCGTGCTCTCGGGCGCGGTCGGGGTGCTGGTGGCCCGCAACCCGGTGCACGCCGCCCTGTTCCTGGTCCAGACGCTGTTCGGGGTGGCCGTGCTGTTCGTCCTCCTGGACGCCACCTTCCTGGCCGCCGTCCAGGTCATCGTCTACGCCGGCGCGGTGGTCATCTTGTTCCTGTTCGTGATCATGCTGCTCGGCGTCGACCGGGCCGAGGACCTGGGCATCGAGCCCATCGTCGGCCAGCGGTCGGTTGCGGCGATCGTCGGCGCGTCGATGCTCGGCCTGCTGCTCACCCTCCTGCTGGTCGGCGTGGACGGGCCGACGGGTGCCCGAGGAGCCAACGCCACCCTGGGAGGGGCCGAGGACAACACCCGCCGGCTGGGCGAGGCATTGTTCACCGACCACGTGTTCGCAGTGGAGCTCACCGCCCTGCTGCTGACCGTGGCCGTGGTGGGTGCCGTGGTCCTGACCCGCCGGGTGCGCGGCCCGCTCCAGCCCCTGCCCGTCGCCGCCGTCGCGGTGGCCAGCGACGACGAGGAGCAGTCCGAGGGCGGTCCTGCCGCCGACCAGGAGGATGCCGGGGAGGGGAACGCCTGATGGTCGTGACCACCTCCTGGTACCTCGCCCTGGCCGCCGTGCTGTTCTCGCTGGGCTCGGTCGGCCTGCTGACCCGCCGCAACCCACTGGTCATGTTCATGTGCGTCGAGCTGATGCTCAACGCCGTCAACCTGACCTTCGTCAGCCTGGGCGCCGACTTGGGCGACCTGGGCGGCCAGCTCTCGGTGTTCTTCGTGCTCGTGGTGGCCGCTGCCGAGGTGGTGGTCGGCCTGGCGGTGATCGTGGCCATCATGCGCCGCCGCCCCGGGGCCACCGCCGACGACCTCTCGGTGCTGGGGGGCTAGGCCGTGCTCGACGTGATCTGGCTGGTCCCCGCGCTGCCCCTGGCCGGCTTCCTGGTGCTCCTGTTCGGCGGCCGTCGCCTCGGCGAGCCGTGGGCCGGCTGGCTGGGCACCGGCGCCATGGCCGGCTCGTTCCTGGTGACGGTGGGGGCCTTCCTCGAGATGCTGGGCCGCGACGCCCACGACCGCCGCTCGGTGACCACGCTCTTCGAGTGGGTGCCGGCCGGCGACCTCCGGGTCGACGCCGGGCTGCTGGCCGACCCGCTGTCGCTGACCATGTGCCTGTTCGTGACCGGGGTGGGCGCGCTGATCCACCTGTACTCGATCGGGTACATGCACGGCGACGGCGACTTCCCCCGCTTCTTCACCTACCTGAACCTGTTCGCCTTCTCCATGCTCATGCTGGTCCTGGGCGACAACCTGCTGCTGACCTTCCTGGGCTGGGAGGGCGTGGGCGCGTGTTCGTACCTGCTCATCTCGTTTTGGTTTACCGACGAGGCCAACGCCACGGCCGGCAAGAAGGCCTTCGTCACCAACCGGATCGGCGACTGGGGCTTCATGGTTGCCATCTTCCTAACCTTCTTCACGTTCGGGTCGATCGCCTACGTAGACGTGCTGGACACCGCCTCGGCGGGGACCATCGCCCAGGGTACGGCCACGTTTATTGCCGTGATGCTGTTCGTGGGGGCCATTGGCAAGTCGGCCCAGTTCCCGCTGTACCTGTGGCTGCCCGACGCCATGGCCGGCCCCACCCCGGTCTCGGCGCTCATCCACGCCGCCACCATGGTCACTTCGGGGGTCTACCTGCTGACCCGGGTCAACCCGATTATCGCCGACGCCGCCGACTGGGTTCCCACTCTTATCGCCTGGACCGGCGCCGGCACTGCCCTGTTTGCGGCGACCATCGCCGTTGCCCAACGGGACATAAAGAAGGTGCTGGCCTACTCAACGGTCAGTCAACTTGGATACATGTTTCTGGCTGTGGGCTGCGGGGCCTACGTGGCTGCAGTGTTCCACATGGTCACCCATGCCTTCTTTAAAGCGTTGCTGTTCCTCGGTTCGGGGTCGGTTATCCACGGGATGGATGGTGACCAGGACATGGCCCACTACGGCGGTTTGCGCAAGGCGATGCCCATCACTGCCGGGACCTTCGCCATCGGTTGGCTGGCCATCGCTGGGGTACCACCGTTCGCCGGTTTCTGGTCGAAGGACGAGATCCTTGCCTTCGCCTGGAACGAGAGCCCACTACTGTGGCTGGTTGGGCTGGTGACGGCGATCCTGACCGCCTTCTACATGACCCGTCAGGTGATCCTGACCTTCCTCGGCCGCGAGAGGTTCTCTGATCCGCGGCCCGCCGAGGTGGACGCCATTTGGTTGGCTGCCGTGGGGCGTGCCGAGAACGCGTTGGCTGAGGCCCGTGATGCATTGGCTGTCGCCGAGGTCGACTTGGAATCACGCATGGCTGCTGTTGGGATAGCTCAGGAAGAATTGGTCTCCGCTAGGGCCGCAGTGGCTGCCGGACCGAACGCTGAAGCTGAAGGGGGCCCATCGGCTGAGGATCTGACGGAAACGTTGGCTGTCGCCGAAGAGGCCATGGCTGTCGCCGATGCAGCGGTCGTTGACATAGAGCAGGTCATCGCTGCCGCGCACGAAGCCGTGGCTACCACTGAGGCCGACTTGGCTGAGGTGAGCGCCGCCGCAGAGGCCCGCCCTGCCCAGCCCGTGCTGGCCCTTGACGGACCACCCGAAGTCGGTCTGGTGGCCGACGACCTTTCCGAAGTCATACAGAACCGTGCCGCCCACCATCCCCACGAGTCGCCGTGGACCATGGCCTTGCCGCTGGTGGTGTTGGCCGGCCTCAGCGTTTTTGGCGGTCTCATCCAAATGCCTTTCTCCTCGAGCACCAAGCGCCTCGAGCATTGGCTGGAGCCGACGCTTTACCACAACGAGGTCCACTTGTCGGTGGGGACCGGCATGCTCTGGCTGCTGGCCTTAGTGGCCGTCGCCGGTGGAGCCGCCGGCATCACTGTGGCCGTTGCCGCCTACGGGCGACGCCGAATCGACCACGCTCGTTTTGAGCAGCCAATCCTGGCCGATGCCTGGCGGTTCGATCGCAGCGTGGCCGCTTTCATGGGTGGGCCGGGTCGGGCTGGTTTCGAAGCCACAGCGGCTTTCGACAGCGGTGTCATCGACGGCGCTGTGAATGGGGTCGGCACCTTGGTGCGCGGAGTCGGTGGGGTGCTGCGGCGGTTCCACAACGGTCTGGTCCGTACCTACGCGGCTGGCGTGGCCGTCGGTGCAGTGGCCCTCCTAGCCTGGTTCCTGTTGAGAAGCGGCTTCTGATGTCGGTCTTCGTCCAGATCCCTCTGCTCGCCGCCTCGCCGGGTGTGTCTTTCGCCGTGCTTCCGGCCCTGGTGCTCGTGCCGGCCGTCGGCGCTCTGCTGGTTGTCTGCCTTCCCCGCCGTCGGCCCGAACTGTTAAAGCTGGTCGCCGTGGCCACCTCAGTGGTGGTCGGCGCCATGTCGGTTTGGCTGCTCTCTGGCTTCGACGTAGTCCATGGTGCCGACGTGCAGTTCGCCTCAACGGGTACGTGGATGTCGGACTTGGGGATTTCTTGGACCCTCGGCGTAGACGGGATCTCACTATTTCTGATCGTCCTGACCGGCGTGCTGTTCCCGATCGCCCTGCTGGCCGTTGACCCCGGCCACGACGACCGGGCCTACTACGGCTGGCTACTCCTGCTCGAGGCCGGAGTGATGGGCGTGTTCTGCGCCCTCGACCTCATTGTCTTCTTCCTGTGTTTCGAGGTCGTGTTGGTGCCGATGTACTTCCTCATTGGCCGGTGGGGTCACGCCAACCGGGCCTACGCGGCGACCAAGTTCTTTTTGTTCACCATGGCCGGATCGGCGCTCATGCTGGTCGGCATCCTGGCCGTAGCCTTCCTGCACGCCGAGGCCGTCGGTGGCCCGGTCACCTTTGACCTGATAGCCATCGCTGAGGCTCAGGCCGTCGACGCCACCGCGGCCCGCTGGATCTTTGCCGCCTTCGCACTGGCCTTCGCCGTGAAGGTTCCGATCTTCCCTCTGCACACATGGCTGCCTGACGCCCACACCGAGGCCCCAACGGCAGGTTCGGTGATTCTGGCTGGCGTTCTGCTCAAGCTCGGGACCTATGGCTTCCTGCGGTTCGGCCTATACCTCTTCCCCGAGGCTTCGCACTTCTTCGCCCCGGTGTTTCTTACCCTTGGCGTGGTCGGAATCGTCTACGGGGCGGTGGTGGCAACCATGCAGCGCGATTTGAAGCGTCTGGTGGCCTACTCATCGGTGGCCCATCTCGGCTTTATCGTGCTAGGTACCTTCGCACTCAACACGGAGGGCATCGAGGGCGGCCTTCTCCAGATGGTCAACCACGGCGTATCGACCGGTGCATTGTTCCTGCTTGTGGGCATGGTCTACGAGCGACGCCATACCCGCCAGATCGACGAACTTGGCGGCCTCCAGAAGGCGGCGCCGATCCTGGCTGGCGTCTTTACCGTGGTCATGTTGTCGTCGATCGGTCTGCCCGGCCTGAACGGCTTCGTGGGTGAGTTTCTGGTACTCGTGGGGGCGTTTAACGCCCACCGGTGGTTCGCCGTGGTGGCTGCCGCCGGCGTGATTTTGGCGGCTGTCTACCTGTTGTGGGCCTACCAACGGGTATTCCACGGCCCTGCCGAGGGGGACAACGCCACGATCCCCGACCTGCGTCTGCGTGAGGGCCTTGTGCTGGCGCCGCTCCTGGCTCTCATCGTGTTCATGGGTGTGTACCCGAAGCCGGTAATCGAGCGCATGGAACCGGCCGTCGACGCCTTGGTGGCCCACTTGGAGGCCCATGTAGACGGCTTCGAGGAGCCGACCAGCCAGTTCGGTTCGGAGGTAGAGGTCGGCACCAACGGACATGGTGACGATCAACACGACCACAACGGCGACCACGGGAGCGACCACTGATGCTGGCCGTTGCCACCCCTGAGGTTCTTTGGTGGACTCTGCTGCCTTTGTTGTTCCTGTCGGTCGGAGCGCTGCTGCTCCTGACCGTGGCGTCGATCGTCCGTCACCTGCCCGATACCGTGCCCCAGGCTTGGACAGTCGTCACAGGCCTGGTCACCCTCGTGGCCTGCGTGCCCATGTGGCAGGAGGTCCATGACACCGGACCCCGCTCAACCCTGGCTGGTTCGATTGCCGTGGACGGCTCCACAGTGCTGGTCACAGCGCTGCTGGCCATCGTGGTGGTTGCCGTGGCCCTGCTGGCCCGCCCTTATCTGCGTCGCGAAGACCTACCCGGCGTCGAGCTCTACGTGCTGCTCATGTTGTCGGCGGCCGGTGGCGTGGTCATGGCATCGGCTGACGACCTCATCGTCCTTTTCCTAGGTTTGGAGATTCTGTCCATCGCCGTCTATGTGATGGCCGCCTTCCACCTGCGTCGGATCGAGTCGCAGGAGGGGGCCATGAAGTATTTCGTGCTTGGCGCCTTCGCATCGGCATTCCTGCTCTACGGAATGGCCCTCGTGTATGGGGCCACGGGCTCCACCCGTCTGGCGCTGATCGCCGAGCAACTATCGACCACCGTGCTAGTGCGTGACGGGATGTTGCTGGCCGGAGTGGCCTTGATGCTCGTTGGCTTTGCCTTCAAGGTGGCCGCTGTGCCGTTTCACGCCTGGACGCCTGACGTATACGAAGGGGCGCCGGCGCCGGTGGTGGCCTGGATGGCCGCCGGAGTCAAGGCGGCGGCATTCGCTGCGATGGTTCGGGTGCTGGTCGTCTCGCTCGGTACCCACGCTTCGGACTGGACGCCGCCGGTCGGAGCGCTGGCCGTGGCCAGCGTGGTGATCGGAGCGGTGGTCGCTGTACTGCAGACCGACGTACGTCGGATGCTGGCCTACTCCTCTATTGCCCATGCTGGCTTCCTTCTACTAGGCGTCCAGGCATCCGACGCTGATGGCACCGCTGCCGTATACGCGTATCTGGTGGTCTACGCCCTCCTGGCCACCGGCAGCTTCGCCGTGCTGACCGTCATGGGCGGTGAAGGCGATCATGCCCATCACCTCGACGACTACCGTGGTTTGGCCCGTCGCCGGCCCGTCTTGGCTGGGGCCTTCACCGTGTTGCTGCTCGGTCAGGCTGGCGTGCCGTTCACCGGGGGTTTCGTGGCCAAGTTGGGCGTTCTTGCTTCAGCCGTCGCAGACCAGGGCTATTGGGTGGCTGGCATCGCGATGCTGGCTGCTGCGGCCGCCGCCTTCGTCTATCTGCGGATACTCGTCAGCATGTACCTAGAGGATGCCGAGGTCGTAGATGGTGTCACGGTTTCTCCGACGGTTCCTGCCGGTGCCCGGGTGGTCATTGCCGTGTCGTGTGCGGGTGTCCTATTCATTGGCCTGGTCCCCGGGCCTCTCCTGACTCTGACCAGAGACGCCGTCCCAGTTTTGGTGGGGAACTGATCGTGTCTTTCCTCACACCCTTGTTCACATCTTTCGGGGACTTCGTGAACGCGATCACATCCGGTAGCCTGCGCCCGTTGCTCGGCCGGCCGCCGTGCCCGTATTCGTCCGCCCGCTCGATTCGTTAGGTTCTTCCTTCGTGTCTGACTTTCTCCGAAGCTGGCTTGTGCTAGTGGTCTTTGCTGGTCTCGCTGTGCTGCTCGTTTCGGCGTTCTTGGGCCTGGGCTCACTTCTGCGACCGTCACGCGATACACCGCAGAAGACCATTAACTACGAATCGGGTGTTGACCCGCAGGGCGACATGTGGGCTCAGTCCAACATTCGCTACTACGTCTTCGCCCTGATGTTCGTTTTGTTCGACGTCGAGACCGTCTTCATCTTCCCATGGGCTACTCGCCTTGAGGTCTATGGGGTGTTCGGCCTGGTCGAGATGGCTATCTTCATCTTCATCTTGGCGCTCGGCCTCTTCTACGCCTGGCGCAAGCGCCTGCTGCGCTGGGTCTGAGGGGCACGGGAGGACACATGGGTCTTGTCGAGAGTGGAAAGTTGCCGAAGCCGCTTACCAAGTTGCTCAACGTCAGTCGCAAGTACTCGCTGTGGGTGTACCAGTGGGGCTTGGCGTGCTGTGCCATCGAAATGGGGGCGGCGTTCGCCTCGCCCCGTTACGACGTCATGCGCCTCGGAGTCATCCCGTTCCCAGCTAGCCCCCGTCAGGCGGACTTGGTCGTCGTATCGGGCACAGTGACCGACAAGATGGCACCGTCCGTCCGGCGACTCTATGAGCAAATGCCGGAGCCCAAGTACGTGATCTCCATGGGGTCCTGCGCTAACTGCGGCGGCCCTTACTGGGACAGCTACTCGGTGACCAAGGGTGTCGACCAGATCATCCCGGTGGACGTGTACGTGCCGGGCTGCCCGCCCCGTCCCGAGGCTCTGTTGGAGGGCATCGTGCTCCTCCAGGAGCGAATAGCCACCGAGGATATGACCGAACGATGGACCGGTGATCCCATTGTCGTCAACTGACGCTGAGGTTACCGACATGGACGGCGACGAGGCGGCCGAAGTCACACCGACTGACGAGCAGCGCGGTGCACTGGTCGCTGTCTTGGCCGACACCCTCGGTGACGGCCTTGTGGAGAGCCACTTGGAGCCAGGAGTCGACGTCTGGGTGCGCGTCACATCCGATGCCTGGGTGGATGCCGGGCGCGTTCTGCGGGACCGCTGTGGCATGGCCTACTTCGACTTCTTGTCAGCCATCGATTGGTTGCCGTCGCCCTACGGTCGCGACATGGATGCCCAAGTGGACGCATCCCTTGCCGAGTCCCTTTCTGCGGAAGAGGCTGGGGAGACGGTCACCACCTATGAGACAGGTGTAGCCGGTGGAGAGACTCGCTTCCAACTGCTGGCCCGGGTCCACGACCCGGTCGGGCACCTGGGCATCACCATTAAGGCAGACCTCGCCGGTGAATTCCCCCAGGCTGACTCCTGGACACCCATTTACCCGGGCGCCGACTGGCACGAGCGTGAGGCCTGGGAGATGTTTGGCATTACCTTCCGGGGCCACCCCAACCAGGTGCACCTGTACCTGCCGTCGCAATTCGAGGGAAACCCGCTGCGCAAGGACTACCCGCTACTGGCTCGACGAGTGAAACCCTGGCCGGGAATCGTCGACGTCGAACTCATGCCCGGTGAGGACGCTGACGACGAGGACGGTACCGAGGCCGAAGGGGTCGAGTCGTGACCGCTTTGGGCGACACCCGACAGTTGGCCTACATCGCTGGTCAAGCCAGTGACGCGCGAGTCAACGTCGAGATCGAGACCGAGGGCATGACCCTCAACATCGGGCCGCAGCACCCAGCCACCCACGGAACCCTCCGGGTGATTGTGAAGTTGGACGGCGAGCGGGTGGTGGCTGCCGAGCCGGTCATGGGCTACATGCATCGCGGCTACGAGAAGCTTTCTGAGGTCCGCACCTACCCGCAGGTCACCACACTGGTCAACCGCATCGACTGGTTGGGAAGCTTCGCCAACGAGGTGCCGTTCATCCTGGCCGCCGAGAGGCTCATGGAGGTTGAGGCGCCGCCCCGGGCCCGGTGGATCCGCACAGCCCTTTTCGAGCTTTCCCGGATCGCCAACGTGGTCCTGTTCCTCGGAGACATGGGAGTCCAGTTGGGCGCCGTTACTCCGGTGTTCTTCGCCTTTCGCGACCGCGAGTTCGTCCTCAACCAGATCGAAGCAGTCACCGGCGGCCGGTTCCATCCCAACTTCGACCGCATCGGTGGCCTCAAGGACGACCTTCCCAAGGGATGGATAGAGGAGACGAAGGGCGTTCTGGGTCGTATCCGCAGGTTCTGCGACGAAATGGAGGACCTTGTCACCGGAAACGAGATCTTTCAGGCCCGGACCCGCGGTATAGGGGTCATCCCGGCTGATGTCGGCCTGGCTTACGGCCTATCGGGCGCCAACATTCGCGCCTCGGGCGTCGACTGGGATTTGCGCCGCGACGGCGGAGTGGGTCTAGTCCACGACCAGTTGGACTGGAAAGTCTGGACCCATCCGGACGGCGACTCGTTCGCTCGTTACTGGGTGCGTCTCCAGGAAGTCCGCGAGGCCTGCGACATTGTTGAGCAGGTGCTCGACGGCATCCCGTCGGGACCGGTCATGGCCAAGGTGCCTCGAATCATCAAGGTCCCCGCGGGCGAGGCATACGTAGAAACCGAGAACCCGCTGGGCGTGATGGGCTACTACGTGGTTTCCAAGGGCGACCTGGTTCCGTATCGCGTCAAGATCCGGTCGGCATCGTTCAACAACATCTCCATCACCCCATGGCTACTTGAGGGCACCTATGTGCCGGACGTGATCTCGATTCTGGCCAGCCTCTATTTCATCCTCGGGGACATCGATCGATGAGTGGCGCGATGACTTTCGCTGTGGAGTTGGCCTGGTGGCAGCAGACGGGTATCCGCGCGGTCGTCGGACTGCTGGCTGTGCTGCTCCCCGCAGGCACTCTTGTTTACCTTTTCTTGTTCAAGATGATGAGCTTCATGCAGAGCCGGCTCGGCCCAATGGAGGCTGGGCCCTACGGCTCGTTGCAACTGCTCGCCGAGGTAGGGAAGTTCCTCCAGAAAGAGGACATCATTCCCCGCAAGGCCGACCGGATCGTCTTCAAGGCTGCACCGTTCGTTGTCCTCATCTCCACCTTCCTACTGGTGCTGGTCATCCCTGCCGGACCCGACGCCTGGTTCATCGATGTCGACACCGGCATCTTCCTTGCTCTTGCCGTCTCGTCTATTTCAGTTATTGGGATCCTCATGGCCGGCTGGGCGTCATCTTCCAAGTACTCCCTGATGGGTGGCCTGCGAGCCGCCGGCCAATTGGTGGCGTACGAATTGCCGTTGGTACTGGCCGTCATGGGCGTCGTCATCCAGGCCGGCACCCTGAACGTCCAGGACATCGTGATGGCCCAGGCCACAGGCGAGATCTTCGGCTGGGGCGGGATCGGTAACCCGTTCATCTTCACCCAGTTCCTAGGCTTCGCCATTTTCCTCGTCGCCGTTCAGGCCGAATTGACACAGCCACCGTTCGACATGCCCGTCGCCGAGTCGGAGATCGTGACCGGCTACCTCACCGAGTACACCGGCCTCCGTTTCCTGCTCTTCTTTATCGGGGAGTTCGCCACCGCCGGCATCTTCTCCGCTCTGGCGGCCACCCTCTTTTTGGGTGGTTGGTACGTGCCCGGCATCGATCCGACTAACGACCTTTTCAACGTCCTCGGCCCGGCCATTCTGCTCGGCAAGGTCGTGCTGGTGGCCTTCCTAATCTTCTGGTTCCGATTCACCTACCCAAGGTTCCGCGAAGACCAACTCCAGCAACTGGCATGGAAGGTCCTGATACCGCTCTCGCTGGCCAACATCGTGGTCACCGGAATACTGAAGGTGGTCTTCTGATGCCCCCGAAGATGGCTGTTCCGAAGCTGCCCGGTCTGGTAAAGGGCCTTGGTGTCACCATAAAGACGATGTTGAGAACCCTCACTAAGGGACCTCACACAGTGCAGTATCCGAAGGTCAAGGAGGCACCGACGCCGCGTGCCCGCGGCGTTATCACCCTCCACGAGGAGAACTGCACGGCTTGCATGTTGTGCGCGCGCGAGTGTCCCGACTGGTGTATCTATATCGAGGGCCACAAGTACAAGGCTCCACCGCGGCGTCCCGGCGGTAAACCTCGCCAGAAGAATGCACTCGATCGCTTCGACATTGACTTCTCGCTATGCATGTACTGCGGCATCTGCGTCGAGGTGTGCCCGTTCGAAGCCCTGTTCTGGTCGCCAGAGTTCGAGTATTCCGAGCCGAGGATCGCCGACCTCCTCCATGACAAGTCGAAGCTCGGCCAGTGGATGGAGACCGTCCCCGACTTTGAGGATTATGAGGCGGGTAGCGAAGTCAAGAAGGCGAAGGTGCCCCGGTGAATGTGCTGGCCGCCCTCGGCGATCTGGACCGACTGACCAGCGGTGAAGTTCTCGTTGCGCAGAATGTGGCGTTTGCCGTCATGGCGCTGACCATGGTCGCGGCCGCCCTGCGCATGGTTACCACCCGCAACGTGGTCCACGCTGCCCTCTACCTGGTGGTTGTGTTGGCTGGAGCGGCTGGCCATTTCGTGCTACTTGGCGCTGAATTCGTGGGCGTTACCCAAGTGATGGTTTATATCGGCGCCATCGTGGTTCTCTTCCTATTCGGCATCATGCTCACCAAGGGATCCTTCGGAGAGGACGATGGCGTGACGTCGGAGAAGCGCCTTATGGCCGGATTGGTTGGCCTGCTGGTGTTCGGTGTGATGACCGCTGCCTTGGTCGACTCCTTCGAGGACGCCGAGGTGGCCCGAGCGGCCCCCAGCACTACTGCCGAGGTGTCCGACAGCCTCTTCAGCACCTACATCGTTCCTTTCGAGGCGGTCTCCGTCCTGCTGCTGGCCGCCCTCATCGGGGCCATCGTGGTGGCGAGGAAGGACTGACATGTTGCTGAATCAGTTCCTCTTGCTGTCTGCCATCCTGTTCTCGATTGGCGTCTACGGGGTTTTGGCCCGTCGCAATGGCGTCCTGATGCTCATGTCAATCGAACTGATCCTTAACGCCGTGAACATCAACCTCGTTGCCTTTGGCGCTTTCCGGGAGACGGTAGGTGGCGAGGTGTTCGCCCTGTTTGTCATCGCTGTAGCTGCTGCCGAGGTCGGAGTGGGTCTGGCTATGGTCCTACTGCTATATCGCAACCGCCGGTCCATCGACTTGGCGACGATCGACCAGTTGCGGGGCTGAGCCGATGTCTACACTCCTCACCTTCGCCGCCTCGGCGTCCGCCACGGCCCACGGTGCCGGTGACCTGGCCCTCGGAATCACCCACGGCGGCAGTTGGTTCCTGCGCAATGTCTGGCTGATCCCGCTGCTGCCGGCACTCTCATTTGTCGGAATTCTCTTCTTTGGCAAACGCCTCCCCAGGGGTGGCTCGGAGTTGGGCATCGCAGCGTTGGGTATCGCTTTCGTGCTGGCTCTACTGACCGGCGCCGCTTGGATCGACCATCGGGACAACTTTCATGGGGAAGAGGTTCATGCCGCCGTTGTGATGCACGACGACGGACACGGCGCCCATGATGACGGACACGGCGCCCATGGTGACGGACATAGCGAAGGGCACGGAGACGCTCACGGCCATCCTTCGCTGGCCGTCCACCAGACGATCACCTGGTTCCAGACCAATGGCGTTGAGTTCACTGTCGGCACTCTTGTTGACGGCCCAGCGGTGATGATGCTCATTGTCGTCACCCTGGTTTCACTTTTGGTGCACGTGTATTCCACCGACTACGTGGCTGGCGACCGGCGATACACGCACTTCTTCGCTTTCTTGTCTCTGTTCAGCGCCTCGATGCTCCTGCTGGTCGTGTCGGAGAACACGCTTCAGTTGCTGTGCGCCTGGGAACTGGTCGGCGTTTGTTCTTTCGCCCTTATTGGACACTGGTGGGAGGAAAAGCCCAACAGCGACGCTGCCCTGAAGGCCTTCCTGACCAACCGGGTCGGCGACATGGGTCTGCTGGTTGGCGTGACCATCCTCTTCTTCGCCGCCGGTGATGCTCTGCCCGGCACCTTCGGTTCTTTCTCCATTGCCGAGACCAACGCTCTAGCCAACAGCGGGGCACTGTCCCAGACAGCGTTGCTGGTTGCCTCCTGCTGCCTGATGGCCGCTGTCATGTCGAAGTCAGGCCAGTTCTTCCTGCACACCTGGCTACCCGACGCCATGGCTGGTCCCACCCCGGTTTCAGCGCTCATCCACGCCGCCACCATGGTCGTCGCTGGTGTGTTCATGATTGCCCGCATGTACGGCGTGTTCTTTGAGGGCTTCCAGATCGCCGGGAGTTCCATCAACCTGATGGCCTTCATTGGCGGCCTCACCACCATTGTCGGCGCCTGCCTGGCCTTCGTGCAGCGCGACATCAAGAAGGTTCTCGCCTACTCGACCATTTCACAGTTGGGTTACATGGTGATGGCCCTCGGTGTTGGCGCCTGGACGGCAGCAATGTTCCACCTCTTCACCCATGCCTTCTTCAAGGCCTGTCTGTTCCTGGGCTCCGGTTCGGTCAGCCACGCCGTGCACAGCTTCGACATGAAATCCGACATGGGAGGCCTCCGCAAGGAGATGCCGCACACCTACCGGACTTTCATGATCGGCACTATTGCTCTAGCTGGACTGCCGCCTCTAGCTGGCTTCTGGTCCAAGGACGAGATCCTCGTTGGCACCGGCGGCTGGGGCCTGATGGGTGGTACCGATGGCAACGGTGCCTACACCCTGATGCTTGGCATGGGCATGCTGACCGCCGCGCTGACCGCCGCCTACATGACCCGTTGCGTCTACCTCACCTTCTTTGGCGAGTTCCGGGGCCACGGCCATCCGCATGAGTCCGGCCCTCGCATAACCGTACCGCTATGGATTTTGGCCGGACTAGCGGTCTTCGCAGGCTTCCTGAACATGCCCAAGGGCTTCCAGTTGGCGCCCAAGGGCCTGCAAGAGCGCTTTGGGCACTTCGTAGAACCGGTGGCCGGCTACTTCCCGGCGATTTACCACGCCCGACCTAGCTGGTCGCTTGCCGTCGTGTCGACAGTGGTGGTGCTGGTCGGCGTGGGCGTTGCGTCGTGGTACTACTTCGTGAAGGTCGAAGCAGCTTCGAAGGCTGCGGGGACCAGCCTTACCGAGTTACCGGATGGGCCGACCACCAAGTGGCCGCTGGCTCGAATGGGCCACACCCTGTTGGCTAACAAGTACTACCTTGACCACTTCTACAACGGCGTCGTGGCAGACGGCACAAAGGGTCCGCTGGCTCGTTTCGCCTACAGGGTCAATCAAGACGTCATCGATCGCACCGTGGATCTGGCTGGTGAGACTGCCGTGAAGGCTGGGACCGTCGTCTACGAGAAGGTCGACCAACTTGTGGTCGACGGTGTGGTCAACGCCTCCGGACGCGGGTCGTCCGGGGCGGGTGAGGAACTTCGCAAGATCAACTCCGGAAAGGTCCAGAGCTACGCGGCGATCCTGTTCGCCGCTGCGACGGTCTTGGCCGGCGTGCTGATCGTCATCGTCTAGGAGACGCCGACATGGAAAACCTGCTCGACGGCTGGGGCATCACGCTCGCCACGTTCTCGCCACTAGTGGGCGCGGCGGTGATGATGCTCATTCCCAAGGAGAACGAGGATCGGCACAAGCTGATCGCGCTCGTCACCTCGCTATGGGTGGCGTTCGTGGGCGTGCTGCTGCTCATCTGGTTCGATCTGGACCACACCGACAAGTTGCAGTACGTCGTCGACAAGACTTGGATCGACGTGATCGCCAGCCGCTACGCGGTAGGCATCGACGGCATGTCGTTGCCGCTGATCTTGCTCACCATGCTCGTTGTGCCGCTGTGCATCGTCTACAGCTGGAACCACTTTCCGGAGCCGGTAAACCCGAAGGCTTTCCTCATCCTGATTCTCGTCTTGGAGACGGGGATGATCGGTACCTTCGTGGCCCAGGATCTGGTGCTGTTCTTCGTGTTCTTCGAGGTCGTGCTCCTGCCGATGTTCTTTATGATCGCCGTGTGGGGCGGCGAGGACCGGCGCTACGCCTCGTTGAAGTTCTTCCTGTACACGCTTTTCGGTTCGGCTTTGATGCTGGTCAGCTTCCTGGCCTTGTTTTTCCTGACCGGCGCCGAGACGTTCACCTTTTCCGGTCTGGCCGACGCGGTGGCTGCTGGCGGCGTTTCCCGCAACGCCCAGCTCTGGATCTTCGGCGGGATGTTCCTCGGTTTTGGCATCAAGGTGCCGATGTTTCCGTTCCACACATGGCTTCCCGACGCGCACACTCAGGCTCCGACAGTCGGCTCGGTCATCCTGGCTGCCGTGCTGTTGAAGCTCGGAACCTACGGTTTTGTGCGAATCGCCATTCCGATCCTTCCAGACGCCGCCGTGTCGTGGGCCCCGTGGATCGGCCTATTGGCGGTGGTCGGCATTATCTACGGTGCACTGGGCTGCCTTGCGCAGTCGGATATGAAGCGTTTGATCGCTTTCTCCTCGGTGGCCCATATGGGCTTCGTGATGCTAGGTATCTCCACGCTTACCGACTTCGGCATCAACGCGGCGATCATGGGAATGGTCGCCCACGGCCTTATCACCGGCATGCTGTTCTTCTTGGCCGGCTCGGTGAAAGAGCGGTACCACACCCTCGAGATAAGCCGGCTCGGCGGCCTGCTCGTCCAAGCCCCCCGCATGGGCTGGATCTTCGGGTTCTGCGTCATGGCTTCGCTCGGCCTGCCTGGCCTGGCCGGTTTCTGGGGCGAGTTCCCGGCCATCCTGTCGGCCTACAACCCTGGTAATGGCCTACCGGTGGAGACCTTCCGGACCTTCATGGTCGTCGCTGCTCTCGGCACGGTGCTGGCCGCTGGCTACCTGCTTTGGTTGCTCCAGCGGGCAGCCTTCGGTACTCCACCCGAGGAGTTCGCTGACGATCCGCACATCACCGACACTACGAAGCACGAGTGGATCTCTTGGGCGCCGCTTCTAGCCCTCATTCTGGCCATCGGTATCTACCCGAACCTGGTGTTCCGGGTGACCGATGGGGCGGTCGACGCCTCGCTGACGCCGTGTCTGACCGCCGAGGGCGAGGAAGCCGAAAAGCTTCATTGTGCCGACGTCTACAAGATCGGACACGACGACCATAGTGACAGCGACGACGAGCACGCCGCCGGAGACAGCTAACCCCCATGACCGTCGACCTGCTCACCCTGGCGTTTCAGCGCCCGCACATCGACTGGCACGGCATCGCGCCCGAATTAGTCCTTCTAGCTGTCGGCGCGTTGATCACGCTGGTCGACATCATCTTCCTAGAGAAGGCCCGTCCAATCACTGCGGCACTAGCCGGCCTCGGCCTACTGGCCACCGCCGTGCCCCTTCTGACTCTGGCCGCAGATGGCACTGACCGGGTGATGTTCGGCGGCGCCTACGTGGTTGACGAGTTCTCTCTGGTTATGAAGGCGGTATTCCTGTTGGCCGCCTACGTCGTCGTCCTGTTGTCCACCAACTACGTAGCCGAGGGCGATTACTGGGAGAACGAGTACTACGGACTCCTGTTGGCCTCGGTGATGGGCATGGTCATGATGGCCTCGGCGCGTGACCTCGTCTCGATATTCGTGGCCCTCGAGTTGCTCTCTATCCCCGCCTACCTGATGGTGGCATGGCGCAAACGCGACCAGCGCAGCAACGAGGCAGGGCTTAAGTACTACCTGATGGGAGTTTTTGCCTCGGCGGTAATGCTCTACGGGATGT
Source organism: Candidatus Neomicrothrix sp. UBA2974 (assembly GCA_002348705.1). GTDB lineage: Bacteria > Actinomycetota > Acidimicrobiia > Acidimicrobiales > MedAcidi-G1 > UBA9410. The sequence goes on along the minus strand of DEAU01000013.1, from coordinate 11,242 downwards.
CGTTGCTCTACGGGATCAGCGGCTCGACGATGTTGGCCGACATTGGCTCAGCGGTTGCCGCTGCTGGATCCTCGGTTCCGGTGATTACCTTGGCCATCGTTTTCATTGTCGCCGGCTTTGCCTTCAAGGTTTCGGCTGTGCCGTTCCACACCTGGGCACCCGACGTCTACGAGGGGGCGCCGACTCCAGTGACCGCCTTCTTGGCCGTGGCGTCGAAGGCAGCGGGATTTGTAGCCCTATTGGTCCTTGTGTTGGTCGGATTCCCGACGGCAGCTGATGTCTGGGAGCCGTTGATATGGATTTTGGCTGCAGCTTCGATGACCGTCGGGAACATGGTCGCCCTGCGTCAGACCAACGTGGTTCGGCTGATGGCCTACTCGGGCGTGGCCCAGACGGGCTTCATGATTGCCCCGCTGGCAGTCGCGGGCCACGGTGGCGGTAGTGCTGACCAGGCCCTGTCAGCCGTAGTGACCTACCTGGCCATTTATGCCGCCATGAACTTGGGTGCCTTCGCGGTGATCATTGTGTTGGCCCGCAAGACCGGCTCGGCCGAGACAGCGTCTTTCGCCGGGGCCTTCCACTACGCCCCGGGCCTCACCGTGGCTATGACGATCTTTCTGTTCTCGTTGGCCGGCATCCCGCCGCTGGGCGGTTGGTTCGCCAAGTTCGAGGTTTTCCGGGTGCTGGCTACGGCCGGCGAGCCGTGGGGCTACGTGCTGGCAGCCGTCGGCGCCGTGAACTCGGTCATTGCCCTCTACTACTACGCGGCGTTGGCCCGCCGGATGTGGGCCGACGAGGTGCCGGACGGCGACCATTCGTCCGTCCCCATGACCCCGTCGTTGGCCTCGGCGCTGGGCATCTGCGGTGTCGTGACACTGGCCTTCGGCGTGGCCCCGCAGCTGGTGGCTCGCTTTACCGACGTCACCCTTGTAGCCCTCGGGGGATGACCGTCTCGACGGGTCCTACCCGTCGTGCCCGATGATGTCGTCACCAGTCGGCCCCGACAAGTTCCTCGCCGAAAGACTCGCTGACCGGATTCGCGTCGACGGACCGCTGGCTTTTGACGACTGGGTAGAGGCCTGCCTCTATGACCCCGACGGGGGCTTCTACGCGACCGGGGGTGCCGCAGGTCGCCGTGGCGACTTCCTGACATCGCCAGAAGTGGGGCCGTTGTTTGGTGCTTTGCTGGCCCGGTGGCTTGATGACCGGTGGACGGCTCTCGGTCGGCCGGTCGGATTCACGGTGGTCGAGGCGGCCGCCGGGGTGGGCACCTTGGCGCGGGCGGTGTTGGCCTCCGATCCGGCCTGCCTAGTCGAAGGTAGGTACGTCATGGTCGAGCGGTCATCGCCGTTGCGAGCTGCCCAGCCGACCGGTGACCGCTTGGCCTCTGTAGTCAGCCTTGAAGAGGTGGGCCCGGTCGACGCGGGCGTGGTAGTGGCCAACGAGTTGTTGGACAACTTGGCCTTCGGCCTAGCGGCCTCCGACGGGGCCGACTGGCGGGAGGTCCGCGTGGGCCTGTCTCCGCAGAACGGTCCAATTGAAACATTTGTCGAGGTCCTCGGACAACCCATTGAACCGTCTTGGCCCTTGTCACCTGCCGCGGCCGGAGCGGGTGTATGGGTTCCCGTGCAGGCCGAGGCTGCCCGGTGGGTGGAGAGTGCGCGGGAGTTAATTAGGCGAGGGAGCGTGCTGGTGTTCGACTACACGTCAACGACTGCGGAACTGGCCGCCCGGCCGGTCGGAGAGTGGGTTCGCACGTACAGGGGACACGACCGGGGCGGACCGCCGGTCGACGCCCCAGGTAGCCAAGACGTGACCGTCGAGGTAGCTGTCGACCAGTTGCCGCCGGGTGCGGTTTCTTCAACCCAAGCCGACTTCCTCCGTCATCACGACATCGGCGATCTGGTGGAGGCCGGAAGCCGTCTATGGGAGAAACGGGCGCACCTTGGAGACCTCGATGCGTTGCGAGCCCGGAGTCGTATTTCCGAGGCGGAAGCCCTGCTTGATCCTTCCGGCCTCGGCGGCTTCACCGTCTTGGAGTGGCACGTTTCCTGCAGCGGCGGCTCCTGACCTTGCCAGCGACCCTGACTAGGGTCCTTTCTCGCACTATCCGATTGGCACACTGGGAGTACCGCCAATGAGCGAACCGACCATCGAGGATTACTACGTCGAAGACCGCACCTTCCCACCAGCACCCGAGTTCGTCGCTGCCAGCCTGTTGAGCGACTCGTCGCATCACGACGAGGCGGCCAACGACTACGAGGCGTTCTGGGCACGGCAGGCTCGTGAACTTGTGACCTGGGAGGAGGACTTCCATACCACGTTGCGATGGGATCTGCCGTTCGCTGAGTGGTTCGTCGGCGGGCGTTTGAACATCTCGGCCAACTGTCTGGACCGACACGTAGATGCCGGTCGAGGCGACCGGATCGCCTACCACTGGGAGGGAGAGCCTGGTGATACCCGGAACATCACCTATGCGGAGTTGCTTGACGACGTGTGTCGCTTCGCCAACGTCCTCAAAGGCCTAGGCCTCGAACGAGGTGATCGGGTGGCCGTCTACATGCCAATGATCCCCGAGTTGCCGGTGGCCATGCTCGCCTGTGCCCGCCTCGGTGTGGCTCACAGCGTGATCTTCGGCGGATTTTCCCCCGATTCAATCGTCGACCGTTGCGAAGATGCTGAAGCAAGATTGGTCATCACGGCGGATGCTGGATACCGGCGTGGCGAGCCCTCAGCACTAAAGGTCAACGTGGATGCCGCTCTAGCCGTTGGAGCACCGTCTGTTGAACATGTCGTGGTGGTGGACCGATGCGGTATCGACGTCGACATGACTGAGGGGCGTGACCTGTGGTGGCACGACCTGGTGGCCGATGCCTCGACCGACTGTCCGGCGGAGCCGATGGACAGCGAGCAACTTCTGTACCTGCTCTACACCTCGGGGACGACAGCCAAGCCCAAGGGAATCATGCACACCACCGGCGGCTATCTAACCCAAGTGGCTTATACCCACCGCTACTCCTTTGATGTCCAACCAGATAAGGACGTCTACTGGTGCGCTGCCGATATCGGTTGGGTGACCGGCCACAGTTACATCGTCTACGGCCCCTTGGCCAATGGCTGTACCTCCGTGATGTATGAGGGGACACCGGACACGCCTCGGCCCGAGTTCCGCCACGGCGATCGAGCTTCATGGCCCAAAGACCGACTGTGGGACATCATCGAGCGCTATGGGGTTACCCAGTTGTACACGGCGCCTACGGCCATTCGGACTTTCATGAAATGGGGGACCTCTGAGCCGGCCGCCCATGATCTTTCTTCATTGCGAGTGCTGGGCACGGTAGGAGAGCCCATCAACCCCGAGGCGTGGATGTGGTATCACGAGAACATCGGTGGCTCGTCGTGCCCCATAGTGGACACCTGGTGGCAGACCGAGACTGGGGGACACATGATCACCCCGTTTCCCGGTGTCACGACCACTAAGCCCGGTTCGGCTTGTGGCCCGATTCCCGGGGTGTTTGCTGAACTGGTCGATGACGAAGGGAGCCCCGTCTCTCAGGGAGGCGGGTACCTGACGATCACCCGTCCGTGGCCGTCGATGCTGCGTGGCATCTGGGGTGATCCGGATCGCTACCGCGAGACCTATTGGTCTCGCTTCGAAGGCCGGTACTTCGCTGGTGATGGCGCCAAACTCGACGAGGATGGCTATCTCTGGCTTCTCGGACGGGTTGACGATGTCATGAATGTGTCGGGTCACCGGATCTCGACCACCGAAGTCGAGTCGGCCCTTGTCGACCATCCGGCAGTGGCTGAGGCGGCAGTGGTTGGTGCCAGCGACGACACGACCGGTCAGGCCATAGTTGGCTATGTCATCCTCCGGGGTACCCATCAGGCGTCGCCCGAACTAGGAGAGGAAATCCGGGGCCACGTGGCCACCAAGTTGGGGCCGATTGCCCGACCTAAGGCCGTAGCGCTGGTGCCAGACCTTCCCAAGACTCGGAGTGGCAAGATAATGCGCCGCCTGCTGCGAGATGTGGCCGAGGGCCGGGATCTAGGTGATACGACGACCTTGGCTGACCAGGGTGTGGTTGACGAGATTCGTACTCGGGCCGCTGAGTCCCCCCAGGAGGACTGAGCCACGGTTTCAGTCCGCATTCTTCCCGAACCTGGCGGTGACGGACCAGCCCCTGGTGGGATCTTGGTTGTTGACGTTGATGGTGTGCTTTCAGACGCGTCAGGCCGTCAACACCTACTGTCCGGCGTCGACCGGAAATGGGAGGCGTTTTTTGAGGCTTCGATTGACGATCCACCCATTCCCGAGGGGATTGCTCTGAGTACAGCCCTGGCTGCTGGTCTGGGTTTCGACCAGGGTGCTGGATACGCCGCTGGCTGCGGAAAGCAGCGCCCAACGGTCCTACTAACCGCTCGTCCGGCCCGTCTCGTCCACACGACTGTGGCATGGCTGGAGCGTCACAACGTGCGATGGGATTTGTTGGTGATGCGGGTTGATGGTGACAACCGAAGCTCACCTGATGTAAAGCGCGACGCGTTGGCTGACCTACGAGCTACGGGTCATCGACCGGACCTAGCCATCGACGACGATCCGCGGAACGCCGAGATGTACCGGTCGGAGGGTGTGCCGGTGGTCTACATGTATTCCGGTTACTACGACCTCTAGCAATGTGTTCAGAGAGATCGTGTCCTGATCCCCGACGGCTCGCTCTACGCTGGTACTCGCCTGATCGAAGCGCCCCTGATCTTGGGGCTTGTCCCGGAAGGGGGTTGGCATGTTCAACACTGCGAAGACCTTCGCTCTCCTAGCCCTTCTTGGTGGGCTTTTTATTGTGGTTGGCGGGGCCATAGGTGGCAGTGCCGGCATGACCTTTGGTTTAGTGCTGGGCCTGGTCATGGTCGGTGGTTCTTACTGGTTCAGTGATCGTATTGCTATCGCCTCGGCCCGGGCCGTGCCCGCCGAGGAGGCCACGTATCCCGAGTATCACCGCATCATGCGGGAACTCACCACGACCGCCGACATGCCGATGCCGAAGCTCTATGTGTCGCCTAACCCGCAGCCCAATGCCTTTGCCACTGGACGTAACCCCGACCACGCCGCTGTAGCGGTGACCGAGGGGCTTCTTGCACATATGGACTGGAGCGAGGTGCGCGGTGTGCTGGCCCACGAACTGATGCACATTCGTAATCGAGACATCCTTATCGGGTCGGTAGCAGCCACCGTCGGCATGGCCATCACGATGATTGCCCGTATGGCAATGTTCGCCGCGATGTTTGGCGGCGGTCGGGATCGCGATCGGAACCCGATCGGTGAGATTGCCTTTGCCATCCTTGCCCCGGTGGCTGCCATGCTCATCCAGGCCGCCATCAGTCGGAGCCGGGAGTTTCAGGCAGACGCTTCTGCAGCTCGTCTCATCGGTGACGGAGAGCCGCTCGCTCGAGCCCTGGAGAAACTTGAGATGGCCGCTGGTCGGATTCCATCTGGGGTGGATCCGAATCAGGCATCCAGCTACATCGTCGACCCTCTCAAGTCTCAGGCCCGTGGTGGTGGTGGTTCCAAGTTGTTCTCCACACACCCGCCAACCGATGAGCGGATTGCCCGCCTGCGTTCCGGAGACTGGACTTCTGGCCCTATCTCCTAACCGTCCCGTAGGTCAGGTCCCTTTGCCCTACTGATTGCAGCGACCGTCAATCCCGAATAGGTCCTGAAGGTTCTCGCTCAGGTTGGACCAGAAGGTCAGTCACGGAAGTTCTCGAACTGCAAAGGAATTCCGAAGTCAGCAGACTTCAGTGAGGCGATGACTTCCTGAAGGGCATCGCGTTTCTTGCTGGTTACTCGAACCTGGTCACCCTGCGTCTGAGACTGAATCCCTTTCAGACCCACGTCTTTTATTGCCTTGTTGATGGCTTTGGCCTTGTCCGAGTCGATTCCCGCCTGGAGCTTGGCCACTTGTCGAACTCTGGCACCGCTAGCTTCCTCGACTCCACCCCAGTCGAGAGTCTTCAACGAAACCTTTCTTCGAACTAACTTTTCTTCGAGCACTACGACCAGTGCGGTGAGGCGGTCCTCGGTTGAAGATTCCAAACGAATGGCACCATCTAGGAGTTCCACGGCGGAGTTGGTTCCCTTAAAGTCGAATCGGGTTTGGACCTCGCGGGAGGCTTGGTCTGCGGCGTTGCGGACCTCCTGGAGGTCGAACTGGGACACGATGTCAAAGCTGGGCATGCGCGCAGACTAGCCAGCGGGAATCAATGTTCCGGATGGATATCCTCCGGGACCTCAGGGGTCGGTGCCCGAGTGGCCAAAGGGAACGGGCTGTAAACCCGTCGGCATTGCCTTCGGAGGTTCAAATCCTCCCCGGCCCACCAAGACGTTGATGGACGAGTTGGCGCCGCTATGCCCTTCGTGGCATCGAGTCTCAGTGGTCGTCGAAGACGACCTGTAGAACGGTGACGTCCTGCCAGCGACCGAACTTGCGTCCGACCTGTCTTTCTACGCCCACCTCGTTGAAGCCGTGCTTGACGTGCAGGGCAATGCTGGCTTCATTTTCTCCGCCGATCCGAGCGATTACGGAGTGGAAGCCGCTGCTGCGGGCTATCGCCAATAGATCGCCGAGGAGACGGTCCGCTATGCCCTGTCCACGGTGGGCAGCGTCCACATACACCGAGTCTTCTACGGTGCTGCGGTAGGCGGCCCGTTCCTTATAGGGCGACAATGAGGCGAATCCGACCACCTCGCCGTCGTTAGACGCCACTAATACGCTAAAGGCTCCCGACCGATCGGCCAGCCAGGCCTCCTGTTCCTTAGTGGTGCGTTCTACGAGGTCGAAAGAGGCGGTCGAAGTTCTTACTGCGTGGTTGTAGATGGTTCGGATCGCTTCGGCGTCTTCGAGCCGGGCAAGTCGGACCTCCATAGTCGCCGACGGTAGCCCGCGCGGAGCTCTGGCTGCGGTGGATCTCGCAAGATTGCGTGGCATCCTTGTTCCCGGCCATCGGTGATGGTCAAGCTCCCTTAGCTCAGTCGGCAGAGCGTCTCCATGGTAAGGAGAAGGTCGACAGTTCGATTCTGTCAGGGAGCTCGCTGGCGACGTAGCTCAGTTGGTGAGAGCGCTCGACTCATAATCGAGAGGTCGACAGTTCGAATCTGTCCGTCGCTACGAACAACGGGTCCCGCCGGTGCCCGTTGAAAGGACCGCTCCGGCGGATTCTGTGGAGATCGCCCTGCGGGGTGGGAGAGAGAAGCGAGAGTGAGGCCAATATGGCGTCCGACAAGCGAGCGCAGGTCACCCTTGAGTGTCAGGAGTGCAAGCGCCGGAACTACATCACTACCAAGTCCAAGGTAAACACCCGCGAGCGGATCGAGATCAAGAAGTACTGCCGTTGGTGCCGGTCCCACGTGGACCACAAGGAGACCCGGTGAGCCTAGACCCCCCCTGCGGGAGGCCCTGACGCCGCTGGTAGCCTCCGGCTCGTACCGCCCCCCGACACCGACCCCGGGGTCGGAGGTCGGGACAAAGGGCAGTGGCTCAATTGGTAGAGCACCGGTCTCCAAAACCGGCGGTTGGGGGTTCGAGTCCCTCCTGCCCTGCAAGACCGGTCCAGAGCGGGCTGATCGAACCCAATTTAGGGTTGTCCACATAGTTTCTAGCTAGCAACCAATCGCACGAGGACGAGGACGAAGACCTGACCATGTCTATGAATCGTGAGCAGAAGCGGATGCTTCAGCGCCAGGGCGAAGTCGACGCCGATGGAGAGCCGATCCGCCAACGCCGCCAGCAGCAAAATAGGCAGTCTGAAGAACGAACCGGTGTTGTCCAGTTTGGTCGCGAGGTTCGGGCCGAGTTGCGCAAGGTGGCGTGGCCATCTCGATCGGAGACTGGCAACTACACCACCGTGGTCATAGTGACAATCATCGCTATTACGGCCATCGTCGCTGGGCTTGACTGGGTCTTCTCCCAGTCCGTTCTGGAGTTATTCGACGTCTAATGAGCACCACCGAGGATCCCATCGTGAATACCGACATTTCGGCCTCTGACGAGGCCCCACCTGCAGAGGACGTCCACCCTGTCGAAGACGACCTGCTCCCTACTGGCTTCCGGCCCGTCGACGAGGTAGCGGAAGAGCCAACCGAGGGGGATTCCGACGTGGAAACGGTCGTTGTCGAGGTCGATGTACCTAAGAACGCGGACGAGGATTCGGCTCCAATCGAAGATCTTGAGGTCCTCGGGGAGGATGAACTCTTTGATGAGGACGTCGAGGCGGTTCCGATTCGCGAGAGCGCATATGACCGTCCAGGGAACTGGTACGTCGTTCACACCCAGTCGGGTTATGAAAAGAAGGTTCGCCAGAATCTCGAAGCTCGACGCGACTCGATGCACCTAGAGGATCGGATCCTTGAGGTGGAGATTCCGATGGAGGACGTCGACGAGTTTCGCAATGGCAAGAAGGTGACCGTTTCCAAGAAGGTTTTCCCTGGCTACCTGTTGGTGCGCTGCTACCTAGATGACGAGAGTTGGTCGGCTATTCGCGACACGCCGGGGATCGTCAACTTTGTTGGGGCTGGTGGCAAGCCGTCGCGTCTTAGCCGCAAGGAGGTAGAGACCTTTCTTCCGGTGGCTGATGAGTCCGAAACCGTCATACCCAAGCGTTCTAAGGCCCGCTTTGGCTTTGGCGTAGGTGAGACGGTGCGTGTTAAGGAGGGGCCGTTTGCGGACTTCTCAGGCGCCATTCAGGAGATCAACGAAGACCAGCTCAAGGTGAAGGTGCTGGTCAATATTTTCGGTCGAGAAACGCCAGTTGAGTTGGAGTTTGCGCAGATCGCGCAGTTGTAAAGGATTGGCGATTTGGGCGTCCGCCCTGAACCCCAACACACGATGCGGGTTGCTGATCGTCGAGCGTCGGACCAGACTTGACTGTTCCATGATCGACCTTGGCCGGTGCACCAGCCATTGGTGCCGATAGATGACCTCCGTTGGTCGTCTGACCGACTACTCAAAACGAACTGAGAATCTCAAGATATGGCTAAGAAGCAGATCGCAGCGGTTGTCAAGATCCAGATTCCGGCTGGACAGGCGTCGCCGGCCCCGCCCGTAGGTACGGCGCTCGGTCCCCACGGCGTGGCCATCATGGACTTCTGTAAGGAGTACAACGCCAAGACTGAGGACAAGCGAGGCCAGATCGTTCCCGTCGAGATCACCATCTATGAGGATCGGTCATTCACCTTCATTACGAAGACCCCACCCACCTCTTTCCTTATTCGCCAAGCAGCAGGACTGGATAAGGCCTCAGAGAACCCAGGTCGCGAGGAGGTCGGCAAGATCTCATGGGATCAGGTGGCAGAGATAGCCGAGGCCAAGATGCCCGACCTAAACGCTAATGACATCGAGGGAGCCAAGCAGCAGGTGGCTGGGACCGCTCGTAGCATGGGTATCGCAGTCGGATGAGTTGTTGATTGCAGACTCTCCGATCCGACTGGATCGTTGACTTCACACAATTAAATTCAAGAGTCGCCGCCATAGCGGTTCCTTAGCCGGGGAAGACCTCGCCCCGCAGGAATCAAGGACTTGCTTGAGGGAGCCGATCGAAGGAGAAGGCGAAATGAGCAGGAATGGCAAGCGTTACGTGGACGCGTTGACAAGATTCGACCGCGCCCAGCAGTACTCGGCGTCAGAGGCACTTGAGTTGGCCTCGTCGCTAGCCGCAGCGAAATTTGACGAGGGTATCGACCTATTGGTTCGTCTCGGCATTGATCCGCGAAAAACCGACGAGATGGTTCGTGGCACCGTGGCTCTTCCGTCAGGCACCGGAAAGGACGTGCGTGTTGCCGTTTTTGCTCAGGGTGAGTCGGCGACTGCTGCCCGCGAAGCCGGGGCAGATCATGTGGGCGCCGACGATCTTGCCAGCGAGGTTGAGGGCGGCATGCTTGATTTCGACGTGGCCATAGCTACCCCCGACATGATGCCGACTGTCGGCAAGCTGGGCCGGGCACTCGGTCCTCGCGGTTTAATGCCCAACCCCAAGTCCGGCACAGTCACGGATGACGTGGCGAAGGCAGTCGGCGAATTCAAGGGCGGCAAAGTTGAGTTCCGCGCAGATCGTTACGGCAACGTTCATCTTCCCATTGGAAAGGCCAGTTTTGACGGAGACGCGTTGAGGTCCAACTTGGCGGCCGTCGTCGATGAGTTAGAACGTCTTAAACCTTCTTCCGCTAAGGGTCGATATCTCAAAAAGGTTTTGGTGTCCTCGACAATGGGGCCCGGTATCCGAATCGATCCGCTCCGGATCGACGAGTAAAAATTAGCTTCCTGCGTTCGACCTATTTGGGCTGCGCCCTGTGGGGCCCAAGGCGTGCGCCGGTAGCCTGAGAGCAACAATCGATACGCTCGCCGAAGACCTCCGGGTTGCGCCTAGACGCAGAACGAGTCCTGGTACCGATCCGATCCTCTCGGATTCGGGATAGAGGGACCGCCCGAGCAGGAGAGTTCTCCTGACCGGAACGGGGTGACCCGTCTCTGTGTTCTGCGGTGTGCGTGACCGGCCTTAATGCCGGAGACCAGACCAAGGTCGGGTCGGCTTCTGCCGGGAACCCGAAGAGATGAGACGAGGAGGCCTGAGCGTGGGAGACGTTCGTGCCGAAAAGGTGGCAGTTGTTGCCGAGGTTCGGGAAAAGTTCTCGGTCGCCGATGCTGCTGTCCTGACCGAATATCGGGGCCTCGATGTCCCCGCTATGGCCGAACTGCGGGCGGCTCTGCGTGAGGCCGGTGGTGAATACAAGGTCTACAAGAACACTTTGGTTCGCTTCGCTGTCGAAGAATTGGGCTTGGATGTTCTCGACCTCTTGACCGGTCCGACGGCTATTGCCTTTACTGGAGAAAAACCCGATGGGTCGGCCGGCGATCCAGTTGCCTTAGCCAAGGCGTTGAAGGAGTTCTCTAAGCGCCATGAGACGCTTGTTATAAAAGGTGGCCTACTAGACGAGAAGTTTCTTACTGCAGAGGAAATCTCGGCTTTGGCTGAGATCGCGCCTCGCGAAATCTTGCTGGCCCAACTAGCCGCCGCCATGGCTGCTCCGATGCAACAGTTCGCATCTCTCCTTAAGGCATTGCCCCAGAACATGGCCTACGCGTTGCAGGCTCTTATCGAGCAAGAGGGCGCCCTAGGTGCCGGTGCCGCTGAGGATTCGCCGACCGATGCGGAGGAGGCCGATGAGGTCGGTGCCGCTGAGGATTCGCAG
>DEAU01000008.1 GCA_002348705.1 Candidatus Neomicrothrix sp. UBA2974 | reverse complement strand
ATCGCGGCGTCCAACGCCAACGTCATCTACGAATATGCCCCGGCCGAGGCATTCCAGGTGGGAACGATATTGCCAGTTAATGTTCCGTTGACTGCCTCGTGGCGAGGCGTAACCCCGGAGTCAATTCACATAGCTGCGACAACTCTTGATTTTGATTGGCTCGTGAGTAACGGCTTCTCAACAGAAGGGTGGGGCGATCAGACTCTCGTGTGGGAAACGCTCGTAGCCGACCTCAATGCACGCGGAGGGATCAATGGAAGGAGTGTGGTGCTTTCTGCGGTCAAGCCCTTTAGCGCCATACCGGGCTTCGGCATTGACGCCAATGCGGTCTGTCTCGAAGTGGCCGCTGATGTTGAGACGTTTGCCGTCTTAGGTGGCTTCCTTGGGCCAGCAGAGATCTCAAATGTCTGTATTCCCGGGCAACAGGAAACCATTCTCATTGGCGGTCGCACGAACACTGAACGGCTCGCTCAAGTCAGCGCTCCTTGGTATGAGAATGGCATGACTAAAGAGCAGCGCATGGAGTCGTATCTCACGCTTCTTCAGGAAAATGGCTATCTGGAAGGCCGAGCAATTGCTGTGGTCGGAGCTGAGGAGAGTCGTTCGACCTACGAGCGAGGAATCGCAATTCTGAACGCCATGGGGGCCAATATCGTCCTAGAGGCAATCAGCGATGTGGGAGTGGGGGACACCGAGGCAGAGGATGCCTGGTGGGATGTCATGGCAGAACGCGTCCGGGCTTCTGGAGCCAATGCACTCCTGTTGGCTGGTGGGGACCGTGCTGGATTCCGCGCTAATGATCGAGCCGATCTAGGTGTGGAGCTCTTTCCTTATAACAACGAGTCCTTAAGTTCCCTAAGCGCGAACGTCACGCCTGCAATGGTTGCCGGGGCAATAACACTGACCGGATTGACTGAGCAAGAGCAGTTCGACCAGCCAGAGGTTCAGGAACGCTGCATCAAGCCCTTCGCTGCTGCGAATCCCGATATAGAAATAGGCATGCCCGACACCTGGACCGATGGCATTGAGAAGTGGTGGCGCTCGATCATGACGCACTGCAATCAGCTTCGGATGTTCGAATTGCTGGCAACAAAAGCCGGGCCAGTTCTCACGCATGACACGTTCCGCCAGGCTGCTGAGTCCATGCCGCAGTTCAAATTGCCGCTGGCTCCCTACGCCTCTTTAGGTTCAGGAAAGGTTGGTGCCGACGATTCGGCTCGCTTGTCGATCTTTGTGCTGGATGGGGACGGGGGCTTCCTCGAACCGCTCACAGAAATAATGGATACAACGCCTTAGAGCCTGGAACTGTCCGGGACCTGGCCCTCGGGGAGATACTTTCTCCCGGGGCAAGGTCCCGGGGAGTACCCAGTTGGAGCGAATTGTTTTGACGATCCGCGTCTGGAACTATCAGGTGTGTCAAGATAACGCCCGTTATCATTTATACGGGTCGGCATCTCGGTGTGGCCCAGAAGGCACATGGAAATGGCCCACAGGGAACTGCGTGAACACGGCGAGATGTCTCCACTATTCCACGATTGGTTGGAATATCTGGAGCTATATGAGGACAAGCCCAGCCATACCGTCCGGGCATACGGACAGGCGGTTAGAAGATTCGTCTCTTTTGCCGACGACGTTCATCCCAAACATTTCAACCAAGACAGCTTTGATCGAGAAACGCTTATGAATGCGGTAGCAGCTATGCGCTCCAGCGGCATCAAGAAGTCAACGCTGAATCAGACCCTCGCTGCTCTGAAATCGTTCTATGGCTTCTGCGTCGACAAACGCTTAATGGATCAGCCGCCCGTTGATTTCTCAAGAATCCGGAAGCTGACGAAGATCGACCCGCCGCCGATGAACCCCAATTACTACTTTCCCTCCGAGCTTGAACGGCTTTTAACGGAGGCTGCAAAAGGGGGGAAGCCCAGTTGTCGGGTTCGCTGGGCCGCTAGGGATCTTGCCATGTGCTCATTTCTGGTTGGTCTGGGCCTTCGGTCTGCTGAACTGTTCAACGCCGACGTGGGTTGGGTGGGTAACGAACGTTTAATAGAGGGAGACCATTCGGCCCCGTGGATGCTCCGGGTTAAAGGAAAGGGTGGGATCGTCCGCCGCCTCCCCCTCTCGAACGAGTTGCTCCTGGCGAATGAGCGTTGGCAGGCCGAGCGCACCGAACGCTTTGGTCCAACTCAGCCCGATTCTCCCCTGTTCGTAACGAACGACGGCGCACGCTTCAATTACCAGAGACTGCGCTACTGGCTGCGCCTCCTCAACAAGGAGGCGGGTGTTGGAGTTAAGGATCACACCCTCCATGCACTCCGGCATACGACAGGAGTCCAATTAGCCGCAGAAGGGGTGCCGATGAATGCCATCCAGAGGATGCTGGGCCATGCCAATCTCAGCACCACGGGCATTTATACGGCAATAGCCGGCGACGAACTGGTCGAATATCTCGGCCGTTCGCCTGTGAATGAGCAATTACGCAAGATCCTGACACCGGCTATCTCCAGTAAAGGAATCCGGGTATGAAGCCCCACACGGAATCCACCAAGGGTCGCCTGCTCGTCGCCTCGCCAACACTTCTCGACCCCAATTTCCATCGGACGGTTGTTCTGATGCTGGAGCACAATCACGACGGGGCTATCGGTGTCGTCCTGAACCGATCCCGCTTTGTCGGCGGGAGTGAAGCCGCCCCGCTCTGGGCCGACCGATTGGTCCACCCGTGCCAACTTCACGACGGTGGTCCAGTGTCGAAGGATTCCGTAATCGGTCTGGGTCTTGCTTCGGAGGTCTACTCACAAGCAGCACCAGCAGAATCGGGAGTTACTCCCCTACTCGGTTGCGTCGGCGTCTTGGACCTGCATCGAAACCCCAGCGAGCTTCCTGAGGTAACGGGCGTTCGACTCTTCGCTGGTTACGCCGGATGGTCGGGAGGCCAACTGGACGCCGAACTGAATGCAGGAGGTTGGATAATCGCGGATGCCCGAGAAGAAGACGTTGTTACGGATGATGCTGGTGGGCTCTGGCAGACAGTCCTCGCCCGTCAAGACGGTTTGACATCGCTCCTGGCTCGGTATCCAGACGACCCAGCCATGAACTGAATTCGCTGAACTGGGTGCCTCCCGATTGATGCTTGAGCCAGCTCCAGTGAAAGTTGTCGAGACTCTCAGACGCCCAGTGGTGGTCTGGCTTTTTTTCGGCCAGACGGAGACGGCCCGAAAATCGTCGGAAGGAAATATGGATCAGGGTGTTCAACTGCTATACCCGCAACGTCAGCACGAGCCAGAAGTATCACGAGCACTTCGGCAAGCGCTCGGGTGTCGTCCAGGGCCTGGTGGGCATGAGTCAGGTCAACGCCAATGGCCTCGGCTAGGGCACTGAGCTTGCCCGGAAGACCCAATTCTCTGGAAAGACGCAGTGTGTCGAGGGCAGTGAGACCGAGAGGTCCGAAGTTGAAACAATTGTCCCATTCAGCGCTTAGGAATCCGACGTCAAAAGAAGCGTTGTGAGCGACTGGGACCCGGCCCTCCAGCAGTTGCACTAGGTCGCCGGCTACCTCAGCGAATGCAGGGGCTCCGATTAAGTCATCCTGCGTTATGCCGTGAATGTGGGTTGGTCCGATCTCGTCTATTACCGGATTCACGAGAGTGGTCCACTCATGAACAACACGATCGTCGTCGAGAAGAACAACTGCTATTTCCAGGATCCGGCAGTTACTTGCATCTAGGCCGGTGGTCTCGACATCAAGACAGGCATAGTCGGGCACGTTCTGAAGGTAGTCGGCAGGTGCAGTCGATTTTCGCCCACTACTCGTACGATCCTTCGATGGCCCGCGACACTCCGACTGCAGCGGTCAAACAGACTCGTTTCGACGCTGGTGGCTTAGAAAGAGTCCAGCGGCGCACACTGCGCACTCTCATGGGAGGGATTGTGCCGGGGGGCGCTGCCATGAGTAGCGCCTATAGCTCTGCTGCAATTCTCGGCGAGGAACTTTCAGGGAGTGAGACCATGGGCGGCGTCGCTGCTTCCGGCCTGACCCTCGGCGCAGCCCTTACTGCCATACCCCTCGCACGATTCATGGTGGCACACGGGCGTCGTCCCGGTATCGCCGGTGGCTACGTCATAGCTGCCGGCGGGGCAGCACTATGCCTCATATCGGCGTTAGCTGGCACCTACCCACTTCTCATAGTTGGAATGATGTGTGTAGGACTTGGATATTCCGGCAACATGGCAGCTCGATTTGCAGCAGCAGACCTTGCGGAAGAACCCGGAACCGCCATAGGGACACTCATCTGGGCATCCACATTCGGCTCGGTCCTTGGACCCACCGTGGGATTTGGTCCAGCGCGGTCATTTGCCACCGCCATTGGGCTCGACGAGTTGGCGGGCCCCTACCTCCTGTCCATACTGTTGTTCTCGCTAGCGGCGCTCGTTGTAGGAACCTTTCTCCGACCTGACCCTCTAGA
Organism: Candidatus Neomicrothrix sp. UBA2974; assembly: GCA_002348705.1. GTDB lineage: Bacteria > Actinomycetota > Acidimicrobiia > Acidimicrobiales > MedAcidi-G1 > UBA9410. The sequence goes on along the minus strand of DEAU01000008.1, from coordinate 2,735 downwards.
AGTGTCGGGCGGAATCGGACGGGACGAGACCAAACCTCCGCTCCGATCATTCATTCATCCAATTTTGAAGTCCAGCGATGGTCGTCTCGCTGTCGGCTCGATGATGACTGGCCATGTCGTGATGGTTGGCGTCATGACAATGGTCCCCATCCATCTCCGTTCGGGTGGCAACGAGTTGTCGGTGGTGGGCTACGTCATTTCCCTCCACATCATCGGCATGTACGCCCTCTCCCCCATCGTGGGACGCCTAGCGGATCGGATCGGTGCGCACCGACTCATTGCCGTCGGCGGGCTTCTGTTGGCGTTTGGGGCTGAAGTTGCAGCTCACAATGAAGCGCACGAGTCGCTCGAAGCGTTCATTGGCATGTTTGTCATCGGTGTCGGTTGGAACTGTGGGCTAGTTGCCTCGTCAACTCTCCTCGTTAGGACCTTTACCGGAGACGATCGCGTCGGGATTCAGGGTCTCGCCGATCTGTGTATGACAGCCGCAGGGGCAAGTGCCGGAATGATTGCAGGCTTCTTCATGGCGGCAACGACCTTCCATCACTTGAGCCACACAGCAGTTGTCTTCGGCTTGATTCCCACTTTGATAGTGCTGGCCAGATGGGTGGGAAAGAGACGGGGCCAGGGACGTTAAGCGGGTGGTTAGATGCCGCCGTCCTCAGCCATTGCTCGGAACGGGTGGACGACTACCGTTTGCCGTCACAGGGGCGGGCCCTGGAAGCAAAAGGTACGCGGAGGCGCTGGTGCCGGGACCACTCGATGGCTACCGGATAGTCGATCTGAGTCAGATCGTTAGTGGACCGTTTGCCACGATGCTGCTCTCAGATCAGGGAGCCGACGTGGTCAAGGTCGAACCAATCACTGCGCGGGACGTCACTAGGCGGGAACAGTTCGCCCGCGGAGGATTTTCAGCCTTCTACATGAACGCCAATCGGGGGAAACGTTGTTTGTCGGTTGATCTAAGCAAGCCGGCAGGACGGCAGATCATTCTCGATCTGGCGGCGACAGCTGATGTTTTCGTCCAAAACTTCCGGCCCGGCGCCTGCGAAAAGCTCGGCGTAGGTCCCGAGCACATCTGGTCCGTGAATTCGGACTTGATCTACGTGTCCATTAGCGGCTTTGGACCGGATGGTCCGGACGCTGCGCGTCCGGTACTCGATCCAGTGATACAAGGGTTAACAGGAATGGTCTCCTATCAGGTCAACCCGGACATTCCATTTCCTGATCTCGTTCGCAACATCGTTTGTGACAAGGCGACCGCTCTGACCGTTGCCCAGGCCGTAACCGCAGCACTTCTGGCTCGTGAACGCGGTGCCGGCGGCCAACTCGTCGAAATTCCAATGCTTGATTCGGCTCTAGCCTTCTTTTGGAACGATGGGATGGTCGACCAGACATACCCGGGTGATGGAGTCACACCAGGTCGAACGCTTGCTGAGGTCTACCGACTCACACAGTGCACCGACGGTCAAATCATCTACTTCGCCGCATCCACCGCCCATATTCACGGCGTTAGCCGGGCATGCGGTCATCCCGAGTGGTGTGACGACAAACGTTTCAGCCTTGAGGGCTTTCTCGAAGACCTTCAGAATCTGGTTGATTTTGGGGAGATGACCGCCAACGCGTTCTCTGAACTTTCGGTAGCTGAAGCCCTCTCAGGCCTCAGGAAGGCAGACGTCCCTAGCGGACCAATACTCGAAAAGGCCGAGGTGATTGAGCACCCCCAAGTTGTGCACAACGGCTCTGTGGTGACATGGGAACATCCCAACGCAGGCGTGGTGCGCAGCGCCCGTCCAGGCGCAAGATTTTCTAGAACGCCGATCCAGATGAAATTCTCGGCCTCCCTTCAGGGTGCCGACAACAACCAGATATTGGCTGAGCTGGGCCTCAGCCCAGGCGATGTCGCTTCGCTGCGCGAGGAAGGCATCATCGGTTAGAGCCCCGACTAGCGTCTGCCTATGGACGCGATTCCCGAATCACACAGAGACCTTTTCGATCTTCCGGCTGTCTGGCACGTAGCCTCGATTGGTCCTGATGGATCCCCTCACGTCAGCCCAGTCTGGGCGACGTACGACGGCACCTACGTTCGGTTCCCTCATGCCGAAGGGCGCCAGAAGTGGCGTAACTTGTGCGCTGACGATCGAGTTGCCCTATCCGCCGTCGACCCGTCGAACGACGAGCGTTACCTCGAAGTTCGTGGTCGGGTCATTGCCTGGGAAAGAGAGGATGCTCTGGATTTGCTAGACGAGATGGCCGACAAGTACCGGGGCGAAAACGAATTTCCCAGAGAGAACGCAGAACCCTTGGAGAAGCGTTGTACTGCGGTGATTGAGCCATACCACTGCACTTCGATGGGCTGAGATCAGAACGATCTGCTCGTTTTTTAAAAAGAGAAACCGCTCGATCAGGTTGATGTGATGCAGTCGTCGGGGGCGTTGCAGGCCTCACTACCTTGGTGAATTCGAACGACCTCGCAGGAAGACACACCGGTGGCAGTACTGCGGGGACTGTCCCAGTACTGAACTGTGTCGTCTTCACTCAGAGTGAGCGCGAGGAAAACGCTGTCGACAGCAACGCCGGAGCTGTCCCGGAGGACGTAATCGATCCGGTAAGTCCCTCCACCTAGTACTGCGGGTATCCGGAGAAGAACCTCCCATCCACCGTCAGACGGCCCCATCACTTTGCAATCTCCAAGATCGCCGCCAAGGGAGGGGCTGGTGGTTGTTGGCGGACTA
>DEAU01000042.1:5140-64172 GCA_002348705.1 Candidatus Neomicrothrix sp. UBA2974 | reverse complement strand
GGCCGCAAGGCCCCGGCCTCCCCCCGTTTTACTGCTGTCGATATACGGTCTGCGGAAGCGAGGCCGGTCAGGACCGCTCGGTACCGGTGAGGAGAATCGCGACCTCCTCATCATGTTGAACACACCCGTCTCGGCGCGCTGTTAGCAGACCGGCTAGTCCTGCTGTGCCGGTGGGGTCGGCTAAGACGCCGGTGTGAGCGTGCACGAGACGGTGGGCTTCGAGGAGGTCTGCTTCAGTCGTCACGACAGGTCCCCCGGGAACCGGGCCGAGGAGCATGTCTCGGACCACCGCTCGCCAGTCGTAGGCCTCGTCGTCGAGGATCCCGGTAGCCACCGAGCGGGGACTATCCCATGGCCACATGTGTACGCCGTCTGCGTCGCCAAGAGCGGCTACTGGATCTTCTGCGTCCGCTACACGGTTGAAGGCGCGTGCGAGGGGAGCACACCCTTCGACCTGGACCGCTATCAGGGACGGTCGACGTTCGATAGCGCCGAGGTCAATAGCGTCTACCAGGGCATGGACCGTGCTACTGGCCAGGGTGGCGCCGCCAACTTGGACGAACAGGCGGGTTGGTTGAGCTCCCCGGTCCGATAGACCGGCGATCAATTCGAAACCGAGGGTGCGGCCCCCATCAAGCGTCCACGGCGCCTCGGTGCCCTGGACGGTGAACGGCACTGCACCCTCGGCAACCAGCTCCCGGAACCTCAAAAGACAGGGATCACCAGACTCGCCGTCTCGTCGCTCGCAGGTACGTACCTCGGCTCCAAGATCGTGGAGCCGATCGAGGACTGCGGAGTCGGCCCAGGTAGGGACGTGAACGGCGAGAGGTCGTCCGGCAGCCCGGGCTACCACGGCTGCAGCCAGAGCGGCGTTGCCGCAAGATGAGATGGCCAGTGGTGTGTCGGTCGGAACCTCGTCCACGGCTAGGTGGAGAGCCAGCCCGAAAAGATGGCGGGCTTTGTGGGTGCCCGAGACGTTGCCGGTCTCGTCCTTGGTCCAGATGCCGCCTGCTTGATTCAACGCAGTTGCTAGGTCACGCTGAAATACCAACGGCGTTGTCCTGAAGCCCCGACCATCAACCTCAGCTACAGCGTCGTCTAGGCGCCTGACGAGGTCAACAAACCTCTCCTCGGACCAGCCGGAAGTCGATGCCCGGTAATACGACCAGAGCATGTGGCGAAAGGCCACGAAAGGGTTTGAATCGCCTGCAAGACGGGTATGGGCTGACGGCCAAGTGGCTCCCGGTGGGGTACCCAGCCAGCCAAACGACGGGTCGGGACTCGACATGGCGTGGTTCCGCCGGTCAGCCGGCTAGAACTCCGGTTCGGGCGTTGAACTCTTCGATCACGGTGTCCCAGGCGGGGCCCATTGACTGGACGTGGCGCCAAAAGGCCTGGTCGCGCCGGACCTCGAAATCGTCGAACTCCACACCCTGCTGTTCGATCCATGTGTAGTAGCCGAGGTTGAAGATCCGATTCCGACCGGTCTGGTCAAGGACCTCCACATGGTCCGTGTCTGCATTCCACAGGTGGGTGGTCAGCGCCACTTCGGCATCGCCTGCTGAGAAGCCTTTGGCGTAGCGGCCGGAGCGAAGGGACTCCCGCTCACTTCCGTACATCTCGGCCCCGTCGGTTGCCACGGTGACCAGAGCGTCGTCGGGTCCGAGGTCGAGCTGTCGTGCCGTCTTGATGGCAGCCAGTACGTTGCAGATGCTTGAAAGCCCAAAGTGGCCGAGGGAGTCGATCACTTCGTTGGCGACTCCTGCCGCTGACAGGCGTGCCCGACCTTCAACCGTGTCGAAGGCAATGCCCAGGTCGTCGCAGGACCGGTCAGACACACCGACTACTAAATCGGTGTTCATCACGTTGTGGATGAACGGAATGTGTTTGTCGCCGATGCCTTGAATGTTGTGTTCGCCGTAGCCGTTGTAGAGCATCGTGGGGCATTCGACGGCTTCGACAGCGACGATCTGGGCACCGTGGTCGTTCTTGAGACGTTCGCCTGCAGCCAGGGTGCCAGACGAGCCCGATGCTGCGACAAAAGCGGCCAGACGCAGGCCGGGCTTATGTTCGGCGTGGTGCTGGAAGAGATGGTTCAGTGCCCTTGACGTGACCTCATGGTGTCCGACGTGGTTCGCGAACTCGGTGAACTGATTGAGTATGAAGTTGGAGGAATCGAGGGCTAACTCGTCGCAGGCGTCGTAGATCTCCTTGACGTTGCTCTCCGATCCCGTGGTTCTTATTACGTCATTCGGATCAGCGATCCACTCTTCTAGCCAGTCGAAGCGTTCCCGACTCATGTTTTCCGGCAGTACTGCCACGCCGCGGCAGCCCATGAGCCGGGAGATGGCGACGCCTCCCCGCGCGTAGTTGCCAGTTGACGGCCATATGGCCCGGTGGATGGTGGGGTCGTATTGCCCGGTAACCACCCTCGGAACCAGGCAGGCATAGGCGGCGAGGACCTTGTGGGCGCCGATCATCGGAAACCGGTTGCCGAAAGCGACGATAATGGGTGAAGGTACGCCGGTCATCTCACTGTTCAGTACGACGTGCTCAGGTAGGTCGACGGTGCCGCCATGCAGGTCGTTGTACCAGTGGACCCGGAACAGGTTGCGGGCGTCGGCGGCGTTGCGGTCTACGCCAGCCAGGGAGGAACGCACTGAGTCCGGGATAGTTGAAGGGTCGGCCAACTGGGCGAAGGTCGGAAGGACGATGCCCTGTTCGCGGAATCGCTTCACGCTGCGTTCGTAGCGGTCGGAGTCAACCACGTCGGTGGATAGCCCAAAGCGTGATGGATCGAAGGTGGCAGGGTCGAATGAGACGTCGGCGAAAGAGCCGACACCGGTGGCGGGAGTGCTCATAACTTCACGCTAGCCACTTCCAGTTCGAACAGTTTGACAGATTGTCAATCTTCTAGTGAGCGCGACCGTTTCGGGAATCTGGGTCCCGGTGTGACGGATGTCGCGGTTCTGGAGGGTGGGGTGCCACTGTTCACACCTCTCGCGATGGGAGGCTTAGGGGATGGTGCGCCGGTTCCTGAACCTTGTGGTCGCGCTCGGTCTCGTGGCCGTTGCGGTGGTCGCTGCTGCTCGTGTGGCTGAGCCATCGGTCCGACCGGTTCTCTATCCGCCTTCGGCCTCGCCGGCTACGACAATCTCGGAACCCCCGGCCCCTTCGGCGACTTCTGGCCGAGACGACTCGGTCGCCATCGTGTCGACGACAGTTGCGCCTACTGCCACGGCAGCCCCTACAACAGTCGTGCCTAGTTCCACGACCGTGCCTGCCACCACAACGGAGCCTCAAGCTGTGGCGTCCACCACCACTGAGCCGGTAGACGAGGAGGCGGTCCTCATGGCGTCTTACGTCTGGGGGCCCAGCGCCGAAGCTGTGCTCCTCCAGAGCGTTCTCGGAATAGAGGCAGACGGGTGGTACGGCCCGGCCACCCGAGAGGCCCACCTGGCTGAGAATGCCGCTCGTGGCCTGCCGATTGAAGCGGTGCCGGCGCCGCCGACCACCACGACCACCACCACGACTACCACGGTCGCTCCTGCGACGACCACCACCTTGGCTGCCGCTGCGGCTACCACGTTGGCCCCGACTACGACTGCACCGGTATCCGCGACGACAACTCTGCCACCCAGTACGACAGCTGGGATGTTTGGCGGCCTGGGCGCCAAATTAGTGGCCCAGTTGCTGGGCCAGCCGTGTATCGCCGATGGCGATCTGAATGACTGTGGACCTGAGGTCGATGCCTTAGTCAGAGGTCTGGTCGGATAGCCGAACCTTGCTGGGTTGAGTATCGAACATATGTTCGGTACTGTTCGGAGGTGAGCTGGTCAAACCGTCGGATGCCGTGGCGTGAACTAGAGGGTCGCCTATCCGACCGTTCCTTGGATCCGGTGTCCCGTCAGGAACTCGCCTTTCGACCTTCCCGGGGATTACCTAGGTACCGAGTGTCGGACCCGGCATATGCCGAACTGCATTGTCACTCCCACTTCAGCTTTCTCGACGGGTCCTCGTCGCCTGATGAGCTAGTTGCCGAGGCAGTGCGGCTTGGGTTGAGTGCGTTGGCGTTGACCGACCACGACGGCTTTTACGGGGCGGTCCGGTTCGCTGAGTCGGCCCGTGACCACGGCCTGCCCACGATATTTGGCAGCGAACTCTCCTTGGACGCCCCCCATCCCCGGACTGGGGTTCCGGACCCTTCGGCTACCCACCTCGTAGTTTTGGCCGAAGATCCGATCGGCTACGCCCGCTTAGGAACGGCTATCGCCGAGGCTCACTTGGCAGGGGAGAAGGGGCATCCTCGGATCTCGCTGGATCGTCTCGCCGAGATGGGTGGCCGCGATCCTCGGTGGATGGTGCTCACCGGCTGTCGAAAGGGTGCGGTACCCACTGCTCTGATGGCCGGCGATCGGGCGGCGGCCGGCCAGGCACTTGATGATCTAGTGGATCGGTTTGGTCGCGATCGGGTGGTGGTGGAGTTATGGGATCATGGTCACCCGCTCGATGTTGAGCGCAACGACGCCTTAGCCCGCTTAGCTTTTACTGCTGGGGTGGAACTGGTGGCCACCAACAACGTCCACTATCACCGGCCTTCTCGTCGCCGGTTGGCCGCCACTATGGCCGCCGTCCGGGCCCGGCGGCCTCTTGAGGACCTAGACGGGTGGCTTCCGGCGAATGGGGTGGCCCACTTACGGACGGGAGCTGAGCAGGCTCGACGTTTTGCTCGCTGGCCGGGGGTGGTGGCTAAAGCTGCCGAACTGGGGCGCCGGTGCGCTTTCGACCTCCGTCTGGTTGCGCCTGGCCTCCCGCCCTTCCCGTGCCCCGACGGCTTGGACGAGATGGGTCTGCTGCATCGTCTGGCTGCTGAAGGAGCTGTGGAACGGTATGGGCCCCGCGAGGACGAACGGGTGCCCGGGGCGTGGACTCAGATTGCCCGGGAACTGGCTGTCATCGACAGGTTGGGTTTTTCCGGCTATTTCCTCGTGGTGTGGGACATCGTGTCCTTCTGCCGCCGGGAGGAGATCCTCTGCCAAGGTCGGGGATCGGCTGCGAACTCAGCGGTTTGCTACGCGCTTGGCATTACTAACGTCGATTCGGTATCGCTCGACCTGTTGTTCGAGCGGTTCCTCTCGCCGGAGCGGGAGGGGCCGCCCGACATCGATTTAGACATCGAGAGTGGTCGTCGGGAGGAGGTGATTCAGTACGTATACGGCCGTTACGGACGGCGCCATGCGGCACAGGTAGCCAACGTCATCACCTATCGGCCTCGTTCCGCAGTGCGTGACGTGGCCCGGGCGCTGGGATACGCCTCCGGGCAGCAAGATGCTTTCGTCCGGGGTTTGGGCCGGGGAGAAAAGATCCCCCTTCCTAGAAGGAAGCCATTCGACGATGGGCCTCTGATGGAAGAGCGGTCCGCCCTCCCGGATGATGTTGCCGCCTTGGCCAACGAACTTTGCGGCACCCCTCGGCATCTTGGTATCCACTCTGGCGGCATGGTGGTCTGCGACCGGCCGGTGGCCGAAGTGTGCCCGGTGGAGTGGGGACGTATGGCTGGCCGCAGCGTCCTCCAATGGGACAAGGAAGACTGCGCCGAGGTGGGCTTGGTGAAGTTTGACCTGCTGGGCCTAGGGATGCTCAGTGCCTTGCACCACACCGTAGATCTGGTGGCTGAGCATGAGGGGTTCGACGTGGACCTAGCACGCCTGCCTCAGGACGAAGATGTCTACGACATGCTCTGTGCCGCTGACACTATCGGAGTGTTCCAAGTTGAGAGCCGGGCCCAGATGGCCACTTTGCCCCGGTTGCAGCCTCGTTGTTTTCAAGACCTAGTGGTCGAGATTGCTCTGATCCGTCCTGGCCCTATTCAGGGCGGATCGGTACATCCGTACATCCGACGGCGGAACGGCCGTGAGCCGATCACCTATCTCCATCCGCTGTGTGAGCACGCTTTAGAGCGGACGCTCGGGGTTCCACTGTTCCAGGAGCAGCTCATGCAACTGGCCATCGACGTGGCCGGCTTCACGGCGACCGAGGCTGACCGACTGCGTCAGGCCATAGGGGCCAAGCGAAGCCACACCCGGATGGAGGCCATCCACCAGAGATTTCTTGACGGGGCGGACAGTCGGGGGGTTCCCGGTGATGTAGCTGAGCAGGTCTGGCAGAAACTGGCAGCCTTTGCCGATTACGGCTTTCCGGAGAGTCATGCCGTTTCGTTCGCCCACCTGGTGTACGCCAGTTCTTGGCTGAAGTACCACTATCCGGCGGCGTTCTGCGCCGGGTTGTTGAATGCCCAGCCCATGGGTTTTTATTCACCCCACACCCTGGTTCAGGACGCTCGACGGCATGGTGTTGAAGTACGCACTCCGGATCTGAATCGATCGGCTGCCGGCGTCACTCTGGAGTCGGCAGATCTTGGGCGTACGCCACCCGGAAGGATTCCATCGGATAGAGGTGTGCGGCAGACCGGGGTCACCGGACCAGCGCTCCGGCTGGGACTGGCCTCGGTGCGATCGGTCGGGCCGGATTTGGCTGAAGCCATTGTCGCCGCTCGCCCGTACGCCTCGATCGAGGACTTTCAAAGGCGAATCAACCCCGTTCGTCCGGCTATGGAGGCGTTGGCTACCGCAGGAGCTTTTGGCTGTTTTGGCGTAGATCGGCGAGAGGCCCTGTGGACGGCTGGGGCGCTGGCTGCTACCGGACCCGATCAACTAGCTGGAGTAGTTACCGGTGTGGTTCCGCCTCTATTGCCCGCCATGGCCGATATCGAAGTGGCTGGAGCTGATCTGTGGGCTACCGGGGTCTCTCCTGACGGACACCCCACGAGGTTCCTGCGTGAACGCTTGGCCGCCGATGGTGTGGTCACCGCGGCCGACCTGCGGTCTGCGGTCGATGGCGCTCGGGTGGTCGTAGCCGGCGTGGTCACGCACCGGCAACGGCCGCACACGGCCGGCGGGATTACGTTCGTGAACCTGGAGGACGAGACCGGACTGGTCAACGTGGTTGTTTCTCGTGGTTGCTGGGTTCATCACCGCGAAGTGGTGTTGGCTTCGGCGCTAGTCGTCCGGGGTCGGGTGGAGGCTTTTGAGGGCGTGGTCAACGTGGTAGCCGAGCGCATCGAACCCCTTGGAGTCCGCCAGCCGGCCCGCTCGCGGGACTTCCGGTAAGGAGGTCCCGGGAGCTTTCCAGTCGATGCCTCCAGCTTGCTCTTAGGCATTTAACGGAAGAGACCGTGGGACAAACACCGGCTTCCAGTGGCCGTCCACCACACTGGTGCCATGCGTTCTAAGTCCCGCTCGAACGTGCTCGTCCACATGGTCGATGCTCGCCAGCGGTTCGCCGCGCTCGGCATCGGAGTTGTAGCGGCTTCGGCAGGTGGCCTTGTGCTAGCTGCTGCAGAGGGGACGCTTGCTGCGTTGCCGGGCCTATTACTCTTGGTCCCCGGCGCGATTGCGTTGCGCGGCAACATTTTCGGAGCAATGGGCAGCCGTCTGGGTACTGCGGTTCACGCTGGCACCTTCCGGCCCACGGTTCGAGTCGATGGCGTGCTTGGTCAGAACCTGCTTGGTGCTGCAGCACTTTCGTTGGTATTGAGCGCGGTACTAGGAGTGTTTGCGCGGGGGACTGCCGTTCTATTCGGGATAAGCCCGACGATGACTCTGGCTGAGTTCGTGGTGGTGTCGACGCTTGGGGGTCTGCTGGCTTCGTTCCTGGTTGGGATGGTGACAGTTGGTCTCGCCGCTGGTTCGGTTCGGTTCGGTTGGGACCTCGACAACGTGATGGCACCGTTGGTTTCCACGCTCGGTGACCTCGCCACCGTGCCGGCGTTGGTGGTCGCCGCCGTGTTGGCCAAGCAGTCGGAAGTGGTCGACTTGTTGGCTGCTGTTCTCGGTTTTGCCGCAGTCGCAGTCCTGATTGCTGCATGGCGAACTCGCCTAGATGACGTCCGTCGGATTGTCCGCCAGTCGGTTCCGATACTGCTCTTGGCTGGAATCCTCGATCTGTTGGCAGGAGTAGCGGTCGAAAAGCGCCTTGATGATCTGCTGGCCGCTGAGGCCTTCCTCGTCCTACTTCCCGCCTTTCTCGGTGTGGCCGGTGCCCTCGGAGGCATCCTCTCCAGTCGGCTCTCCACCCATTTCCATCTGGGTCTTGATGACGCTACGTCGCTGCCCAGCCGCGCCACACTCCGTGAGGCTCGAGCCATCGGGGCGGTAGCCGTTCCCATCTTCGTTCTTTGTGCGCTAATTGCCCACTGGGCATCAGTAGCCACAGGCCAGAGCACGCCAGGGCTCGGCGACCTCCTCTTGGCCGTCCTCATAGCCGGAGTGGTGGCCATCGTTCTCGTGGCGGGCGTGGCTTATGTCACGACAATGACAGCCTTCAGGCTTGGTCTCGATCCCGACACCTTCGGCATACCAATGGTGCTTTCGGTTCTAGACCTAGTCGGAGCGTTCACCCTTGTTCTGGCGATGGTCGCCGTGGGAGTGGCATGAGAAGCGGACCTAGCATCGATCCCAAAACCCGAGTGAGGACTTAATGGAAGACAGACCCCGAACCTTGCGGGCCATGCTGGCTGAGGCGAAGGACACCTCGGAACTGATGGTGGACTTGGCTTATGCCGCGGTCTACTTCGATGACCCGGACATGGCCGAAGAGGTGGACGAGCTAGAAGAGCAGATGAGTGAACTGGTCCACGACATGCGGGCCGTTTGCGTATTGGCCGCCCGCAGTCCCCGTGACGCCGAGGGCATGTCTTCGGTCCTACAGGTGGTGTCGGCTATCGAACGAATGGCCAATGACGCTGTGGATATTTCACGCATCGTGACCCACCGCCTCGGCATACCCCTCCAGTTGGTGGCTGACCTTTCCGACGCGGAGGAGGTGTCCCACCGTGTACTGGTCAGTGACGGTTCCCACATGGCGCATCGACCTGTTTCGGCTATGGAACTGACGGTTCAGGCCGGTATGAGGGTCATGGCAGTGCGGCGGGGTCGTCAGTGGATCACCGATGTCGATGGCGACACCGTGCTGGTTCCCGGTGACGTTCTATTCCTTCACGGATCGCCAGACGGCATCACTCGCCTTCGAGAGTTGGCTGCTGCGCCGGTGTGGGATCCACCCCGGCCCGCAGACGGACAGGACCTGACCGATCTTGATCGGGCCGTGGACGTTCTGGTCGAGATGAAGAACCTCTCGGAGACTGCGGTGGGCCTGGCCTACAGCGCCCTTGTACTCGGGGATCGTGTTCTAGCTGCTGAGGTCTGTCACCTCGAGGAACGTCTCGACGAGATGAAGAACCGGCTCGAGTTGTGGGTGCTGGGGTCGGCTGCCGAGGGGCTGGACCCGTCATCGCTCCGGGGTCTGTTGCATCTTGCAGAGGCCGCCGAGGACCTCGGTGATCAGGCCAAGGCCATGGTTTGGCTGGTAGAGGAAGGGGAGGAGGTCCACCCGATACTTGGAATCGCTCTAGGCGAGGCCGACGAGGTAGTGGTCCGTTTCCCTGTGGCCGCCGACAGCGCGGTGTCAGGAGCGACGCTCAAGGACCTGCAACTGAACATTGAGCCCGGATTCACCGTGCTGGCTGTACGTCGAGGTGGCGGGTATCTCTACCGGCCGCGTGGTCAAGTTCGTTTGGTCGCCGGCGATGAGGTCATTGCTTCGGGTCCGGAGGAGGGTCAGTCGTTGCTAGCTGCCATGTTCGGATGGCAGCTCGTCGAAGACGACGAGGGTGACGACCAGTTGGTGCCGAGCGGCTGATCGTCAGCTGGCTGGTTCTCCATCCTGACCACTGTCGGTGGTGTCGGCGGGTGCTGCAGGCGCATCGACAGCGGCCGCCTCAGCTCCGTCTTCAGGGGCGTTCCCGGTGAACAGTTCGGCAATTGCCCCCAGTGAGCCGAGGGTGGCACCCAGCTCGGTGGGAAGGAAGATCTTGCTGGCCCGGCCATCGGCGACAGTCCCCAGCGCCTCTAGATACTTAATGGCTAGGAGGTCAGGTGTCGGGTCACCATCGTGGATGGCCGCGTAAACGCCGCGGATGGCCGAGGCCTCTCCCTCGGCAACAGCTATTTCTCGGTAGCGTTCGGCGTCGGCCACTGCCCGGATCGCCTCGGCTTCGCCCTCAGCGGTAAGGATCGCCTGCTGGCGGTCGCCCTCGGCGCCGAGAATGACCGCCTGCTTTTCTCCCTCAGCCCGAGTGATAGCAGCCTCGCGAGATCCGTCAGCTTCCAGCACCACGGCTCGGCGGTTTCGTTCGGCCTTCATTTGCTCGTGCATGGCATCCATGACGTCGGCCGGTGGGTCAATTCGTTGGATCTCCACGCGGACGACCTTTACACCCCACTTGTCGGTGGCGTCGTCGAGTACCTCCCTGAGGGCCACATTTACGTTGTCCCGGGAGGTTAAGGCGTTGTCGAGGGACATATCGCCGATCACGTTCCGAAGGTTGGTCTGGGCCAACTTGGTCACTGCCATCATGAAGTTGGCAACGTTGTAGATGAGTCTCTGGGCGTCGGTCGGTTCGTAGTAGATAACCGCGTCAACCGTGACCGTGACGTTGTCTTTTGTTATGACCTCTTGTGGTGGAACGTCTATGACCTGCTCGCGCATGTCTACCCGAGTCAGAGACTGGACAACTGGCACGATGAGCTTGAGACCTGGTTCGACCGTGGCCTTGTACCGTCCAAGCTGTTCGATGATTCCCTTCTGGTAGGGCCTGACGATCTTGACGCCGGCTGCCGCGAAGATAAAAAGCACCAAGGCGATCACGGCGAGCACGATCACGGGGACAATGGCCACGAGGTCCTCCTGAGGTTGTCCTACTTAATTGGTTTTTTAGCGGATCGCTGGTCGAGTTACGAGAGGTCGGTTGGGAGTTACTGGGTTGGAGTGGTGCGCCGCACTAGGGCCCGAGTCCCTTCGATGCGAACTACCTCGACCGATTCTCCGGCGGTCAGTTCGTATTCGTCGTCAGACTCGGCGTGCCAGTTTTCTCGGCCGATTCGAACCGTGCCAAGTCGACCGGTTGCCGGATCTGGTGCGGCGGTCACGACGCCCGCCTCACCAATCAGCCGGCCAGCACCGACGCCAATAGGGTTGCCTTCGCTAGCCATGCGTCGGGCCATCGGGCGCAGTCCCGCGAAAGCCACAGCGGAGACGACCACGAAGGCCAACCACTGCCAGGTGGCCTCGGCACCAGCGAAGGCAACGATTGTGGCCGCCGCGGCACCCGCGCCGAAGGGGAGCAGGAAGAAGGATCCGGTTAGAAGAATCTCACCCACCAGCAGCAATGCCGCCACCCCGAGCCATATCCAACGCCAAACCTCGGGATCCATGGTGCACCTCCTTGGATCGCTAGCTGGCCATGGTATCGGGCCTCCAGGGCGCGTCAGGGCGCTACCGTTTGCGATCGTGCCTTCATTCCAGCCAGTGCCTGTTGACGCGCCACTTCGTCTTCTAACCGTTCATGCCCACCCCGACGACGAGGCCTCCAAGGGAGCAGCCACGGTCGCTGATCTGCACGCGCGTGGAGTGCACTGTGTGCTGGTCTGTTGCACCGGCGGTGAAGCTGGTGAAGTCCTCAACCCGGCTATGGACCGACCCGAGATACATGATGACCTCGCCGCTATTCGACAGGCAGAACTGGGACGCGCAGCAGAGGTCATTGGCTATGACGAGGTGGTGATGCTTGGCTACCGGGACTCGGGAATGAAAGATTCTGAGCACAATGCCCGTCCGGACTGCTTCGCCAATGCCGACCACGACGAGGCGGTTGGTCGTCTGGTCGAGATTATTCGACGGGTCCAGCCTCAGGTCCTGGTGACCTATCCGGATGCGCGGGGCGAGTACGACCATCCCGACCATGTTCAGGTCCACGACATCTCGGTTCCGGCCTTTCATGCGGCTGCGGATCCGGACCGCTATCCGGAGGCAGGACCGGCTTGGCAGCCTTCGAAGCTGTATTTCACGATGTGGTCACGGGCCAGGATTAAGGGCCTTCACGATCGTTTCGTTGAACTCGGCCTCGAATCGCCCTACGACGATTCGTGGTTTCAGCGTCCCTCCAGAGACCACCTGATCACTACCCGGGTACCCGTCGACGAGCATTGGAATGTCCGGGGTGAGGCGCTTCGCGCCCATGCCACCCAGATTGATCCAGAGTCGAATTTCTGGTTCGGCCTACCTGATGATGAGGCCCGGACTGTGTATCCGTTCGACGACTACCGACTGGAGTTCAGCCATGTCGGACCTCCGGTCTGTGCCGAGGATGGCTACGAGGTTGACCTCTTTGCCGGGATTGCCGGGGAAGTCGGTACTGGGACCGATTCGGCTCGGCCGGGAGTCTGATGGCTGATCTTTCGTTTCTTTCCGAGGCTTGGGTCGCCGAGTTCGCCGCCGCCGGAGCAAAGCTTCCCGAGCGGTCTGGAGTCGATGGGACTATCCGCTTTGTCGTCACTTCCACACCGCACGGCAAAGTTCAACTCTTGCTGACAGTGGTGGATGGTCGCTTGTCCAAGGTGGTTGCCACCCGCGATGGCAAGGCCGAGGCCACAGTGACCTGGAAGTACAGCGATGCAGTGGCCCAGTTCCGCGGCGACCTCGACGCTGACGAGGCCTTCATGTCTGGCCGTTGCAAGGTTGAGGACTCTTACCTCCGATACCTGTTCGACCTCCGACCAGTTTTCGGTTCATCCGAATGGTCGGTGATGCTCTCTGATCTGGCCGGCCGTAGCGAGTTCTAATCCTGGTGTCTCGAATGTTTGTCGAACGAGCCTCAACCCGCCCGCTGTGCATCGCGAAGCTTCCGCCAGTCGATCAGGGTGATGCCGACTCTTTCCAACTCGGCTCGAAGGCCCGAGCCGGCGCAAACTAGGTCTCGGTGCTCCACGCGCCGGCTCCACTCGTCGCAGATCGCTCTGAGTTCCGGCGTGTCAGCGGCCGGTTCGACGACGATCTCAGTAATCCCGGGTTCGAGGTCTTTGGCCTGACGTTCCAGGCTTGCCGGATCGGTGAGTCGCCGCAAGCGATGGTGGTCGACGGTGAGAACACCTTCCTCGCCGGCCAGAGTCCTAAACGGAAAGCCGGCTGAGTTTTCGGCGGCAGCGCCCTCAAGACGGATGGGTAGTTCGAATTCGATGGCCAACTCCAAGTAAACGTCGAAAAATTCGGGTCGATTCTGAAGAGCTCCGAGATGGGTGCTCAGGTGACTGACGTCGAACCCCCACAAGATGGCCCGCTCCAGCTGTGCACGGCACTCCCGCCGAGTCTCGTCTAGATCGGCGTGGTCCCAGAGGTCGGCGGCGGTTCGTGGAAAGCCTCCGTCGCCGTCGTGCAGGCTGGGTGCCTGGGTAATGGGTCTCCAGCGGTAGCAGTCCAGTTCGGCGTTTAGTGTCAGGTGTACGCCAACTGATTCGCCCCTGTAGTGAGCCGCAGCGTCTCTGGCCCAAGGACCAGGGACCATCAGCCCGGCCCCCGTGGCTAGGCCGTTTCGGAGGCTTTCGTAAACGCCGATATTGGTGGCATGGCAAAGGCCGAGGAGGTCAGCGGTGAAGATCAGCAGACGTTCTTCGGGTCCCCGACCGAGTCTTTCCAGCAACGTGGTCACGCAGAACACGGTACCGGAAGGTCGGCAGGGGGTTGTGTGGTGGTGGGAGCCTTGTCATCACGCAATCCGGTTTGGTCAAGCTGCCTCGCACAAGAGCGCATCTAGATTCGATCCGTCGCCAACATCTCCGTCTAGGGGTACCTCTACCCCTTCGGTTGAGCCGTCTTCCGGTAATTCTTCGTCCTGTGGCTGACAGGCCGCCAAGGTTGCCCGGGCTTTGGCCACACCGGCCAAGCCGATAGCACGGGTTCTGGCATCAAGTTGATAGTGGGAGGTCTGGGCAGCGTAAGGATCAGTCGTGGCAAAGGGAAGGCTGCTAGGTCCATAAACGGAGGTTGAATCGGCATTGTCGTGATGAGTGCTCTTCTTTTTGTTCATGGGGTAATGGTGCACGGTGCCTGTGACAGTCAGCCTCGAGTCAAAGTTGATTCGAGGCGATGCCCCCGGGTGTGGGATAAGCGTCCGTCGCGGGCATCATCAGTCAGTGGGCCGCCGACCGTATTTGAGCAAGGAGTTAGTCCCCGGCGAAGGGCCGCTGAGATGGATCCTTCCGTTGACGGAGGACGAGTGCTCAGGCTCCGGCCGTCTCTTTGGCGGGACTGGATTGGGGGCGGCGGTTCGGGCTCTTGAGGTGGATTCGGGAAGGCCTATGGTTTGGGCGACTGGCCAGTTCCTTTCTCACGCCCTTCCCGGCGAGGAACTCCAAATTGAAGTTGAACTCGTTGCCGAAGGACGGTCCACCACGCAGGCTCAGGCCCGGGCGCACGTCGACGGTCGGGATGTGCTGGCGGTGATTGCCACACTGGGAAGCCGTGACGTGGATCAATCTGGCGTTTGGTTGGTTCCACCTGACGTACTGGCTCCAGACGACTGTCCGCCATTTCCCAGCCGTTCCAACGTCCGGTCGGTTTCGGCCAACCTTGAACGCCGACTCGTGCGTGGCCGAACCTCCGATCATGAGCCGGCCATGGACGACGGACGAGTCGCCATGTGGGTTCGGGTTCCCGACCACCTGATAGTTGATCCCGCCTTTCTGGCCGTATTGGGCGACTATGTCCCATGGGGTGGTCGAGACGCCGTCGGAGGTGGCCTAGGTGGCGGTCAGAGCCTCGACAACACGCTCCGGGTAGTAGAGCCCGCCCAGACCGACTGGGTCCTTGTCGATGTCCGGATCGGCAGCCTCTTCCGCGGCTACGCCCACGGTACCGTCCACCTTTGGTCCGAGGATCGACGCCTTCTAGCCACGGCTAGTCAGACCTGCCAATACCGCACTATCCGCGGAGGAGAGATCGCATGACTAATCGATACGGCATGACCGTCCCGTTTGGAGGACCTCTTTTCGCACAGGCTGATCGCTTTCGCGAGTTGGTCGACCTCGGGTATACGGACGTCTGGACAGCCGAAGCCGATGGCCATGACGGCTTGACACCACTAGCCTTGGCCTCGATTTGGGCACCAGAGCTCCGCTTGGGGACGGCCATTCTTCCTGCGTTCACCCGGGGTCCGGCGCTACTCGCTCAGAGTGCGGCGGCCATGGCTACGGCGGCACCTGAAAGGTTCGTTCTTGGCCTTGGGACTTCCTCGAATGTGATCGTGGAGCACTGGAACGGAATCGACTTCGAGGCCCCTTACGGACGGGTGCGGGACACAGTCCGATTCCTCAGCGAAGCATTCACCGGCGAGAAGGTGACTTCCCGGTTCGAGTCATTCGACGTCCGCGGGTTCCGTCTGACCGTCGTCCCAGAGGAGCCGCCGCCGATAGTGGTGGCCGCCCTCCGTCCCGGGATGCTCCGTTTGGCCGGTAGGGAATCGGACGGGGCAGTAGTTAATTGGCTGTCGACTGCCGATGCCGAGCGAGTAACGGCCATCGTGCGGGAGGCGGCCGCAGAGGCTGGTCGGTCTGAGCCTGAAGTCGTGGCACGCATCTTCGTTTGTCCCTCCCCGGACCGGGAGGCTGTCGTGGCCCAGGCTAAGCGACTGGTGGCCGCCTACGTGAACGTTCCCGTCTACCGGGCCTTCCATGAGTGGCTGGGGCGCACAGAACTCTTTGCTGAACATTGGGAGCGTTGGGACGCTGGGGATCGATCTGGATCACTCGAGGTTATGCCCGAGGTCGTGGTAGACGACTTGCTCGTCCACGGGACAGCTGACGAGTGCCGTGCACATATCGATCGGTATGTGGAGGCAGGAATCACCACGCCAGTCCTTAGCATCGTCCCGTTAGCTGGGTTAGACGCAGATGCCGCTGTCCGTGATTTGGCGCCAGGCAGTTGGACGGCTAGTTGATAGTGCCGCCGGGAGCTCGAATCAATCTGTCAGGTTGATGAGGTTTCGGCTAACTGATTGACGGAGCGCAAGTGGCTGACAAGGTCGGACAGTTTGCTGTGGGCGTTTACGCCGCTGGTGTGGGGCATGACGTAGGCCGGCCGTCCCCCGAATCCAACGGGTTGGATTCCGGCTACCGCCTGTCTGTTGACGGTAATACGCCATCCGCTGAGACCCACGAAACACACAGTTCGTGGTTGTAGCCAGTCCACAAGGCGCTCCACTCTTTCCCGGCCAGCCCGGTATTCGTCCCGGTCTATTTCGTCGGCCCGCCTAGTGGTTCTTCGTACCAAGTCCGTCATGCCTATCCCGTGGTGGGTCAGAGCGTGGAGTGGGTCTCGGTCGACCGAAGCCAGTCCCGCTTCGAGAATCGCCGGCCAGAACCGATTTCCGGGTCGGGCATAACCGATTCCGGAGTCAGCTGAAGCTGGGCTGGGATTGAGTCCCACCATCAGGATCCGCATATCTGGGCCGACAGTGTCAGGCAGGCTGCGGATCCTCCTCGCTCGGACCTTCACCCAGTGACTGTCTTGTCTTGGTGAACCAAGGAGTTCGAAGCCGGCCCCAACCAGAAGGTCCAGAGCTCGGACCGGGGTCCAGGTCTCTTCGGGCTCCGGTGCCAGGACCACATCGACCACGTCGCCGCTAGTCAGGTGTTGATGAAGTTCAGCCAGGAGGATGGGGAGGTCAGTGGTTGAGTGATCTGCGCCGACGGTCACCGGTGTGCTGCAGCCTTGTGTCATGGTCTGAGGATATGAAGGGTCCTAGAAGGGCCCATTGTGGCACGGTCTAATTACATGGCAGGAAGGGCTCCGACGCGCGTCTAGGGTTGGAAAAATCAACGAACAGCGAGAGGATGAGGCCGTGACTGAGATGCTCGATGCCACGACGATCGAAGAGATTCGAGCCATCATCGACCGCGGCCTAGGGACCACGCAGAGCCGTGAGCTAATTGCCGCCTCGGAGGTCACCGACCTATTGCTGGATCTCCGTCTCCTGCTTGCCACGACTGACGCTGAGCTCGAGGCGGCCCCGACTAACTGACTCCCCGCAGATTTCGGTGTACTGGGCGGACTCGCCCCGAAACTCCGATTAGCGGATAGGGGCTAGCTTCCTGACCAGGCGCCCCAACGCCAGTCCGACTCCCACTCCGACCGCCACGTCACTCGCATAGTGGATACGGACGTGGATTCTTGAAGCGGCCACGATGGACGCCAAGCCGTACCACAGTGGCTTCATCCGGGAGCGGTCCGAGAGCAATGTGGCTGCCATGAAGGCAGCTGAAGCGTGGCCCGACGGAAAGCTACTCGTCATTGGTTGGCGTAATCCGTGTGGGTGTTCGTCCTCGGTGACCGGTCGTTCTCGACGGAAAGCAGATTTCACAGCTCCGTTTACCAGAGCAGACTCAGCGGCCAGGGCTAAGGCCAGACGAGCGGTCTCCCGGTTACCGCGGCGGCTGGTTATCCCCTTCGCCGTGCTCAGTAGGTGCCAGATCAGGCTGAAGTCGCCGAGTTCGCTGGCCGTGTAGAACACGCGATCCAGGGTGGGGTGGCCACGCAGACGTTCCCAGGCTCGATCGACGACTTTATCGAGCGATCTGCCGAGAGGGCCCAGCGGGTGCCGTTCGGCGGTGTTGTTCATTTCGTCGGGATACCCATCGGCGGGGCCGACGGGCTCGACGTAAGCGAGGTCCACGAGTCCAGCCTACGGCGGCCCCCTGACTGGTCCGACGGTCAGTGGTGGGACCCAGGGGCGGACAGCACGCCTCGCCGCCAGCGTCTAGGTGTAACTGCCAGTGCACGTGGGTAGTCCTCGAACATCCAGCGGGCGAAATTGCGTCTTGTCCAGGGTGACAGGCCAGCCAGCCGAACGGAGACGCGGGCCCCAATGGGTCGGGCCAGTAAGCGCTGTAGTGCGAGTGACATGCGATGGTCGGCGAGCAATTCGCGTCGGACAGACCGCTCGTAGCGGTTTCCGACCGCAACTGAGCCGCCGCCCGCGATAGACGTCTCGGCGGCCAGGATCCCGGTTAGTAGGGCCTGGCCAATGCCCTCGCCCGTCAGGGCGTCGCTGGCTGCGGCTGCATCGCCGACAAACAGAACTGGTCCGTGGGCGAGAACCGCCCGGTCGATCTTGGCTGGGATGGGCCAGGCGGTGCGCCGACCTTCTGGACGGGCGTTGTCGCCAAGCACCTGGCGTATTGCTGGGCGGTCCATCAGACCCTCCCAGACTTGGCCCGTTTCGCTGACGGCGACTGGGCCACCGCGGAGGATCCCGAATCCCACGTTGGCTCTTCCTTCAGGTAGGGGGAAAGACCAGACGTAGCCGGGGAGTAGGTCGGGTTCAAACCACACATGCAGGTCTTTGGCATCCGGTCCGACCTCGGCCACGTACTGGCGGAATGCCTGCCACTCGCCGCGGTTCCAGTTAGCGGAAAGGCCGAGGAGGCGGCGGGTATGGGACCACATGCCATCGGCCGCCACGACGGTAGTGGCGCGGACTAGTCCAAATTCGTTGATTTCCGCTGTGGCACCAGCATCGTCGAGAGTTAGGTCGACGAGGGCATGGCCCTCGGCGACTTCGGCGCCTGCGCTGCGCGCTAGATCAAGCAGAGCAGCGTCGTACTGCCGTCGGGGGACTACTGCCGCGTATTGGCCGGCATTTCGCGGGAGGGGGAGGTGGACAGTGCGCCCCGACGGCGAATGGAGCGTCGCCTCGTCTACAACCTGCCATGTGGTGATGGCGTTCGGATCTAAGCCGAGTCTCTCGCCGAGTCTCAGCGCCAGCGTTGTTAGGCCATCCCCGCAGCACTTGTCTCGCGGGAAACTTGCTTTGTCAACTAGCAGTACCGATCTGCCGGCTCGGGCCGCCGTGATAGCTGCAGCCGATCCAGCCGGTCCACCTCCAACCACGAGCAGGTCGACCGACCGGTTGGCGAGCACGGTGGTTAGGTCAGAAGAGCCGGAGTTCATCTGACTCGATGCCCCGGAGTTCGTCGTAGTCAACAACGACGCAGTCGATGCCTCGGTCCTTGGCAAGCACCTTGGCTTGGGGTTTGATCTCTTGGGCCACGAGGATCCCCCTAACCGGTCGGAGCATCGGATCGCGGTTCAAGAAGTTCAGGTATCGGGTGAGCTGTTCGACGCCGTCTATCTCACCGCGTCGTTTGACCTCGACTGCCACCGCCTGTCCGTCGGCGTTGCGGCATAGCAGGTCGACCGGGCCGATGTCGGTCGGGTATTCCCGGCGAACCAGTCGGAGTCCGGCGGCGATTGACGTGGGTTCGGTGGCCAACAGTTCCTGGAGGTGGACCTCTACCCCGTCCTTCTGAAGTCCGGGGTCGGCGCCCATCTCCTGGTTGAGTTCGGCTATTACTTCGTGGATGGTGATGGTCAGAACCTCATCCTTTGGATTTCGCACCTTCCAGATGGCCTCAACATCGCCTAGAGCCTTTTGGCCGGGGTTGTCACTGTCGTCGGTCATCTCACTTCCTTCGACAGTTTCCTTCTCCTCGACTACCAGCGTGTTTGGCGCGTTCATCCAGTTCAGCGGCTTGTAGGCACCACCGTCTGCATGAACGGCGACGCAGCCGTCCGCCTTGACCATTATGAGGCGGACCGCCTCGGGTAGGTGGGCGGTTAGTCGGCCGTTGTAGTCGACGGTGCACCGGGCGACGAGGACGCGCACGATCTATCTCTTTTTCAGGCTGTTATTGCGGCCAGAACGATGTCTACCAGTTCTGACCGACACACGATCAGGTCAGGGAGAAAGGGGTCTGGTTGGTCGTAGCTCAGCGGACGGCCGTCGATGCGCGAAGCGTGGAAGCCGGCGGCCAGAGCCACAGCCACTGGCGCACAACTGTCCCATTCGTACTGTCCACCCGAGTGCAGGTAGCAGTCCACGTCACCCCGGACTACGGCCATAGCCTTGGCGCCAGCTGAGCCCATCTCGACGAGTTCACCGTTCAGTGCCTCACATACGGCGAGTGCTTCGGCAGGCGGCCGGGACCGACTTACGACGATTCGTGGTTGGCTACTGACGGGCGGCAGGTCGTGTACCGATGGCGGCTTGAGGGTGGACAACGTGATCCCGAGCCCTGGCAGTGCCACCGCGCCGACTGTGGGCTGACCGCGCTCGGCTAGGGCCACATGGACCGCCCAGTCTGTCCGAGGCGGTTCCGAGTACTCGCGGGTTCCGTCCACTGGGTCGATGATCCAGGTCCGAATGCTGGTATCGCGTTCCGGGTGGCAGGCGTGGGCACTGCCTTCTTCAGATAGGACGGCGTCGTCGGGCCGGTTACTGGCGAGGGCTTCCATCAGGAACTCGTGTGATCGCCGGTCGCCCTCGTGTCTCATGAGCGATGTCGGTGCTCCCTCGGCGATCAGACGTTGGCGGATCTCCAAGAGAACGGTGCCGGCGCGGCTGGCTAGGTCCGCAGCTAGGTAGTGGTCGTCGGTCGCAGCCACGTCCATTCAGTCGCCCGTGGAGCGACGGCCCATTTCGATTGCGGCTCGGACGGTAATTCGAACCTCTTCCTCATCGGCGCCGGCTGCCACTAGGCGTTGGATGCCGGCCTCGACTGATTCGGCCTGTTCCTCGTCGGCGGTTGCCGCCGCTTCCACCGCGGGAACAATGAGCCCGACAATCAGCAGGGTGAGGGCACCCGTGGCTCCGAGGAAGCCGAAGGCCAAGGCCCCGTCGATGCTTTCGGCGATCGAGGTGACGATCATTCCGGCAATACCTGAGGCGCACAGTACGAGAGCTGCACCGCGTACCGTGGATGGCGCCACTAGTCGGGTTCGGGCGTCCGCGGCGCTCATAAAACTGCCATGCCTTCTAGGTGCTTCGTTTCAGGGGTCATCGGACCAGTGGTTTGTATTTCATGCGGTGGGGCTGGTCGTCGAGGCCCAGTTCCTTTCGTCGGTATGTGTCGTATTCGGTGAAGTTCCCCTCGAACCACCGAACCTGTGAGTCGCCCTCAAAGGCGAGGACATGGGTGGCCACCCGGTCCAGAAACCAGCGATCATGGCTAATGACCACCGCACAGCCAGCGTAGGCGTCGAGCCCGGACTCCAAAGCTCTCAGGGTGTCGACGTCGAGATCGTTAGTTGGCTCGTCGAGGAGCAGGACGTTGGCGCCGCTCTTTAAAACCTTGGCAAGGTGGACCCGGTTACGTTCGCCGCCCGAAAGGTCAGCGACCCTTTTCTGTTGGTCGGAGCCCTTGAAGTTGAAAGACGCCACGTAGGCACGGCCGTTTACCTCCCGGCGACCGACCTCGATGAACTCCCGGTCGTCAGTGATCTCTTGGTAAACCGTCCTCTCGGGGTCGAGGCTGTCTCTAGACTGATCCACGTAGCCGACCTGAACTGTCGGGCCAATTCGGATCTCACCTGAGTCAGGGGCGGTTGTCCCCTCAGAGGTGCCGTCGGCTGCCGCGCAGATCATGCGAAAGAGCGTGGTCTTACCAGCACCATTGCCTCCTATCACGCCGACGATCCCCGCTGGCGGCAGGGAGAACGACAGATCGTCTATGAGCAGGCGATCGTCGAAGCCCTTGGACAGACTCACCACTTCGATCACCTGGTCACCCAGCCGATGGTTAGCTGGAATGTCGATTTGCAGTTCCTTCGCCCGCCTTTCAGTTTCAGCGGCTTCGGCTACTAGCCGGTCGTAGGCAGCTAGCCGGGCTTTGCCTTTTGCCTGTCGGGCCTTCGGGGCCATTCGCACCCACTCCAACTCGCGTTCAAGTGTCTGTTTGCGAGCCGAATCGGCCTTGTCCTCGGCATCTATCCTGTTCCGCTTCTGCTCGAGCCAACCCGAGTAATTGCCCTCGTAGGGGATGCCCCGGCCACGGTCCAGTTCCAGGATCCAGCCGGCCACGTTGTCCAGGAAGTAGCGATCGTGAGTGATAGCTACGACGGTCCCGTGATAGTCGCGCAGGGTTCGCTCCAGCCACGCCACCGACTCGGCATCGAGGTGGTTGGTGGGCTCATCGAGGAGTAGCAGGTCTGGTTGGGAAAGCAGGAGTCGGCACAAGGCCACTCGGCGCCGTTCACCTCCCGAGAGCGTCGAGACGTTCGTCTCGCCATGAGGAAGGCGAAGGGCGTCCATGGCGATCTCGATGGTGCGCTGTAAGTCCCAGGCACCGGCCGCCTCAATCTTCTTCTCTAACTCGGCCTGATCGGCGCCGAGCTTGTCGTAGTCAGCGTCGGGGTCGCTCCAGCCGGCCAGAACTTCCTCGTAGCGGGCTAGGAGCCCG
Organism: Candidatus Neomicrothrix sp. UBA2974; assembly: GCA_002348705.1. Classification (GTDB taxonomy): domain Bacteria; phylum Actinomycetota; class Acidimicrobiia; order Acidimicrobiales; family MedAcidi-G1; genus UBA9410. Next base: position 41,985 of record DEAU01000042.1, on the reverse strand, counting down.
GCAACTTCCCCAATGCCGACCATGACGTTGCCCTGAACGTCCTTGTCGTCATCCAAGGAGGGTTCCTGTTCCAGCAGACCTACGGTGAAGCCGTCGGTCAGGCGGGCTTCTCCGGTGAAGCCGTCGTCAATGCCGGCCATGATCCGTAGCAGTGATGATTTGCCTGCACCGTTGGCGCCAAGGACGCCGATCTTGGCCCCCGGGTAGAAGGCCAGGGTGATGTCCTTCAGTACATCACGGTCCGGCGGGTGAAAGCGGCCGACTCGGTGCATGGTGAAGATGAACTGGGCGCTCATGGCGGCTGAGGCTACCGGGGGGGTGGGCTTGGCTTGCTGGCTATCGCATCGTCGAAGTGTCAGGGGTCCCATCAGCGAGCTAGATGCCTACGCTCGCCAGGTGTCCATGATTGAGGCGGTGCTGTTCGACTTTGGAGGGGTGGTCCTTACCAGCCCGTTCGATGCCTTCGCTCGCTACGAAGTTGAGGCAGGCCTCCCGCCCCACACGATCCGGGGGATTAACGCGACGAATCCCGACACAAACGCTTGGGCGCTCTTCGAGCGACGGGAGGTGGACGTGGAGGGATTTTGTCTTCTCTTTGAGGCGGAAGCGGCCGAGCTTGGTTTGGTGCTCGATGCGCAGCGGGTCCTGGCCAGCCTGCATGGCGAGCTACGACCGGCCATGGTCGATGCTGTTCGCCGTTGCTCGGATGAACTTAGGACCGGGCTACTGACCAACAACGTCACGCCCCTAGCCGATCAGGAGTCAGCCCGGCCAGAGGTGCTCTCTGTCGTTGCCTTGTTTGACGTAGTGGTCGAATCCAGCCTGGTTGGCTGCCGGAAGCCTGAGCCGGAGTTCTACGAGTTGGCCTGCACTCTGCTCGGCGTCGAGCCCTCGCGCTGCGTGTTCCTCGATGACCTCGGCATCAACCTGAAGCCGGCCAGGTCTATGGGTATGACAACCATCAAGGTGGGGGACCCGGCCGCCGCTATCGAAGAACTCGAGGCCGTTCTCGGATTTCCACTGGGTTGACGCCCTAGTCTCGGTTGCCGTGCGGATTGTCACCTGGAACGTCAACTCGCTGAATGCGCGGATCGACCGAGTCGAGGCGTGGATTGGCGCTGCGTCGCCGGACATCCTCTGCCTCCAAGAGACCAAGATGACCGACGAGGCTTTTCCCCATGACCGGTTTGCAGCTTTGGGTTACGAGGCGGCGCACTTTGGGGAGGGAAGGTGGAACGGCGTGGCCATCGTCTCCAGGGTAGGTCTCGACGAGGTTCGGTCGGGGTTCGCCGACGGTCGTGACGACTCTGATCCGGATGCACGGGTGCTTTGGGCTACGTGCAGTGGCGTACGAGTTGCCTCCTGCTACGTGCCCAACGGGCGGGAGGTCGATCACGATCACTACCGCTACAAGTTGGACTGGCTGGGTCGACTCCACGACGACTTGGCCGCGAACACCCAACCAGATTCGGATCCAGTCGTAGTAGTCGGCGACTTCAACGTGGCCCCTGACGATCGGGACGTATGGGATCCAAAGGAGCTTGAGGGAAGTACCCACGTGACTGAGCCGGAGCGCCAAGCCCTCGGCCGTCTGGTTGCCCTCGGTTTTGTTGATGTATTTCGCGAACGGTTCGATTCCGGCGGGCTTTACTCCTGGTGGGATTACCGGGGTGGCGCTTTCTACAAGCGGATGGGGATGCGCATCGACCTCATCTACGCATCGGCCCCGGCCGCTGCCGCAGTCGACTTCGTGCTTGTGGATCGCAATGAGCGAAAGGGTGAGAAGCCCAGCGACCACGCTCCGGTCATCGCCGACTTCGCACTAGCCTGAAGTCTGACAAACGTCGGCGCCCACAATAAGAGACCGGCCGATTTTCGTAGCGACCTGCTGCCTCGACTGGATCAGTCCTCTGACAGGAGCTCCAGAAGTTCTTCGCCGTGCGTTTCGACCTTCCGGGGCCCGATGCCTTTTACAGCTAATAGGCCGTCGACGTTATTTGGCCGGGCCTCGACTAGGGCATCAAGGGTGGCATTGGTGAGAATCAAGTAGGCGGCGCTGCCAGACGCTCGAGCCTTCTCTGAACGCCAGTCCCTGAGGCGTTGATGGAGATGCGAGCTCCCTGTAGTTCTTTGAGGCTCAGTTTTGGTTTCTGGCGTGGCGGTTGGGTTGTCAGAGTAGGGAGTTGGAAGGGAGTCCGATACCGGTCCGTTTGGTTTTTCGTGGGAGTTGAGGACTTTGAGGATCCCTGGCCCGTGGATGTCGGCCTTCGTCGGGCCAATGCCGTGGACCATTAGTAGTTCTGCGTGGTCTGTCGGCCAGCGGTCTACTAAGTCAGCCAAGGTGGCATCGTTGAAGATGATGAAGGCCGAAACGTCAGCCGCTTTTGCTGCAGTGCTTCGGAATTCGCGTAGTGCTGCGATAACCGGTAGGTCGGGAAAGGTGGCTGGGCGGGTTTTATCGGCCAACTCCCGGGCTCTGCGGGCCCCTTCTGAGCGTCCTACTGGACGCTCTAGGCCGGCAATCGCCACCTCGAGGTCGGCTAGCCACGGAGATGGTTGCCGTTTCGATTTGCGGTCCCCGAAACTGCGCTGTCTGGCCCATGAGCAAAAGAGAAGTTCTTCGGCCCGGGTGAGTGCCACATAGAGCAGGCGACGCTCTTCAGCGAGGGCCCCCTGATCGCGGACATGGGCAATCGGCACCAGTCCCTGCTCAAGTCCGGACACGTGAACCGTCGGCCACTCCAGGCCCTTTGCTGCGTGGAAGGTGGCGACTTCCACTGCATCAGCGGTGTCGTCGATAGCGAATTGGGATTGCGAGTGGACCCAGGCGACGAATGCACGCCCGTTCCCTGAGGGTTCCAGTGCCAGGTACTCGTCGGCCAATCTTGATAGTTCGGCAAACGCGACCTCGCGTTCTGTGTCGACCGGGCTTGGCTGATCATCGGCTTCCTCCGCGACTGGGTCTTCGGTAGCGGGGAGGCGCAGGTCATTTCGCAGCGTCGAAAGGTCCTGGTCGCTGTGCCGCATGGAGTTCAGCAGATCTTTGATGTCGGAACGGTCCAGCAGGCCGCTACCTGAACGCGTTCGAACCGGGATCCTGGCGTCCCGGAGAGCCTCGACGATCGGTCCTGTCTGAGCGTTCGTTCGGACCAGGATTGCTTGGTCGTTCCATCGGCCGTTTGGTTCCCGAAGGGTCCGAGCCCGACTTGCGATAGCCCTGGCTTCTGAGCGCTCGTCGGAGTGTGCCTCGATCACCGGCTCGGGGCCGCGCTCGCGGTTGGACACCATGGGCTCGCGATCCACTAGAGCACCGGCAGCCCGGAGAACCTGGGGGGAACTGCGGTAGTTCTGGCGGAGCTTTAGCACCGTGGCTCCGGGGAAGTGGACCTCGAACCGGATCAGGTAATCTGCGTCAGCGCCGTTCCACCCGTAGATGGCTTGATCGGGGTCGCCCACCGCACACAGATCGGGCCGGCCATCCAGCCAACTGGCCAAAAGGTCGAACTGCAGGGGGTTGACGTCTTGGAACTCGTCCACGTAGAGGTGTCTGAACCGCCAACGTTGGGCAGCGGCGAACCGCTTATCGGTGGACATGGCGCGTCGGCATAGGTCAAGCAGGTCGTCGAAGTCGACAAGGTTCTTCTCGGCCTTTGCCTCCTCGTACTCGGCATAGATCCTGGCCACCACCGAACTAGGTAGCGGCGGGGTGCGGTTGGCTTCTTCGGCAAGCAAGGGGTAGGCCTCGGGCTGGATACGTCTGGCCTTGGACCACTCGATCTCCCCCATCACGTCAAGGGCAGCGGTCGCCCGGTGGTCGCGCGGTAGGAGTGGTGTGACAAGCCGCACCTTCTGGGTGAGAAGTTCGGGTTCGCGCTTTCCGGTCTCCTGCCACCAGGTGCGAAGTTGGGCCAACGCCACTGAGTGGAACGTTCCGGCAGCCACTTGGTCGCGAATCCCGAGCTGGCGCAGACGGCTTCGGAGTTGCGAGGCCGCCTTGCGGGTAAACGTGAGGGCGAGGGCTCGTCCGGGATCGTCCCGGCCAGTGAGGGAGCGCCAAGCGATCCGGTGGGTTAGTGCCCGGGTCTTGCCCGAGCCGGCGCCGGCGTGGATGGCCAGTGGGACCGAGTCGTTGGTAACGGCAAGTCGCTGTTCGTCGTTTAGGCCATCGAGCAGGGTCAGGGCATCCGTGTTGCTCGAGAATGTCTCGTCAAGAGACAGATTTTCGGGAGAAGAAGTTCCTTCCTCATTGGGAGTTTGTCCGTCGTCTGCTGCAGCCACGGACGCACCCTAGCGACGCCCCACGACCGCTCTCTCAGGTGTACCGCGACCCTACGATCAGTTCATGGAGCCCATCGCCCCGGAGGCCTTCGACCGTCTCGTCGCCGAAGCTCTTGATCTGCTGCCTCTAGAGCTGGCGCGCTTAATGGACAACATCGTGGTTCTAACTGTCGACCGGGGAGACGAATCCGACCTGCTCGGTCTTTATGACGGTGTACCCCTTACCGAAAGGATGGACTACGGCGGAGCCTCCGAGTGGGCGATGCCCGACCGGATTTATTTGTACCGACTAAGCCTTTGTGAGATGTGCGACGATCTTGACGACCTTCGTGACGAGGTGGTCGTTACCGTGGTGCACGAGGTGGCACACCACTTCGGTATCGCCGACGATCGACTTCACGAGCTGGGCTGGGGCTGACCGATAGGAACTGTGAGTGCCAGTGGCGGTTTTAAAGCAGAGTGAATTCAGGTCTGGCGGACCATTGGCACGTGGGGGATTCCATCCTCTAGGAACTCATCGCCGCTCTGCAGATAGCCCAACGAGGTATACCAAGGGACTAGGTATGTCTGGGCGTCTAGGACAAGCTTGCCCGGGGTGGTTGCGTGGACGTGGGCCAGCAACTGTTGGGCCATGCCGCTCCCTCGAGCATCGGCCCGGGTTGCCACGCGACCGATCCGGTGCGAGCCGTCGGGTTCGGCCAGGACGCGGAGAACTGCTGCCGGCCGGGAGTCGGGGCCGTCAAGCCAGATGTGGCGAGTATTCGGCTCAGGATCACGTCCATCTAGCTCCGGGTAGGGGCACTCCTGCTCTACCACGAATATGTCGATCCGGAGTCTCAGCAGGTCATGGAGGACAATGGCGTCAAGGTCTGTGAATAGACAGTCGTGAATTTCTGCGGACTCTTCGGACACGCTTCCCGACCGTAGCGGGCCGGCTGACTGGTGAGCCGCAGGTTGGCGTTGTTGGTGTCGGCATCAGAAGATGGCTGCGTGGCTATCGCTACCCTCCCATCGGGGATTGAACTGTGCTATGAGTCTTTTGGAGATCCTGCGGATCCGACAGTTCTGCTCATGCATGGTCTGGGTAGCCAGTTGCTGCTCTGGGAAGAGGACTTCTGCCGCCTCCTAGTCAGGGAAGGTTTTCGGGTCGTCCGTTACGACCACCGAGATAGCGGGCTGTCTACGGCCATGTCCTTGGGGGCTTCATATGACCTTTCGGATATGGCCCTCGATGCTGTCGGTCTCCTTGATCACCTAGGCGTGGAGAGTTGTCACGCGGTTGGACTCTCTCTCGGCGGAATGGTGGCCCAGACGCTCGCCGTTGAGCATCGAGAGCGTTGTCGCACTTTGGTGTCGATGGCTTCCACTACAGGTCGTCGCGACATCGGCCGTCCGACGACTGCGGCGCTCAAGGCCCTCCTCTCTTCGCCGTCAGGCGATATAGATGACGCCGTCGAGAAGGATCTGCGAGACCGTCGTATGTGGGCCAGTGTCTGGCACGACGACGACCACGCACGAGCCGTATTCGGTTCCTACCACGCTCGCTGTCGGCAGTCGGCGGCTGCCTATGAGCGACAGCGCCTTGCAGTGATGTTGGCAGGCGATCGAGAGGAAGCGCTAGCGACGGTCACCACACCCACTCTTGTTCTGCACGGTTCCAAGGACACCCTTATCACCCCCGAAGCGGGCGAGCGGACCGCCAAGGTGATCCCAGGTGCGTTCCTCCGCATAGTTGAGGGGTGGGGACACGACCTGGCTCCCGGGGCGTGGACCGAGCTGGTGGGTTCCATCGTCTCCCACTGCAGAGCTCATCCCTGATGGCGTCCTGAGGGTTTCCACAGGCGAAGATCACGGGGTCGACAATGTGACAGGAGCGACCATTGGGTGCATTGGACGGGGTCCGGGTGATCGAGTTGGCTGGCATCGGGCCCGGCCCCTTTTGCGGGATGATGCTGGCCGACATGGGCGCTGAAGTTGTTCGGATCGACCGGGCTGCTTCGGTGCGTGGGGGGGACCCTGGTAGTCCACCGGCCAATGTCAACGCTCGGGGACGGCGCAGTATAGGCGTTGATCTGAAATCCGATGAGGGGAGAGAACTCGTCTTGGAGATGGTGGCCGATGCGGACGTCCTCTTTGAGGGTTACCGGCCCGGTGTAGCGGAGCGACTTGGTCTCGGCCCTCTTGAGTGTTTGGCTTGCAACCCGGCACTGGTCTATGGGCGGATGACTGGCTGGGGTCAGGAAGGGCCGTACGCGTCTGCCGCTGGCCACGACATCAACTACATCTCCCTAGCCGGAGCTTTGGCGCACATGGGGAGGCACGACACTGGTCCTGTTCCACCGTTGAACCTGGTGGGGGATTTCGGCGGTGGGGGCATGTACCTGGCCTTTGGCATTGTCTGCGCCCTTTACTGGGCGCGGTCCACCGGAGAAGGACAGGTGGTGGATGCTGCCATGGTCGACGGTGCAGCGAGCCTTATGGGCTTCTTTCATGGGATGTTGCACACTGGCTTCAGTACCGACCGTCGGGGCGAGAACATGCTCGACACTGGTGCCCACTTCTACGATGTCTACGAGTGCGCCGATGGCGAATACATCTCGCTCGGCTCGATTGAGCCTCAGTTCTACGCAGAGATGGTCGAGAAGTTGGGTCTCGACGCAGAGGACTTTGCTGTCCAGCACGATCGATCTCGTTGGCCCGAGTTGAAGGAGAAGGTGGCCACCGCAGTGAGGACTAGAACCCGGGCCGAATGGGATGCCCTGTTGATGGGCAGTGATGTCTGCTACGCCCCTGTTCTGAGCGTGTCTGAGGCTGTCGAGCACCCGCACAATGTGGCTCGAGGCACCTTCGTCGAGTCTGGTGGACTTGTGCAGCCAGCACCTGCACCCCGACTGAGCGGCACGCCCGGAGCGATTCGTCGCCCTGCCCCCCACGATGGACAGCACACAGAGGAGTTGTTGGTCGAGATGGGAATAGATGCTGATCGCATCGCAGCGTTGCGGGCGTCTGGCATTGTCGCCTGAATAACCGGGTCCGTGGTGCCGGAAGTTAGGAGAGTCAGTGATTACAGTCGTCTTTTTTCACGCCCATCCGGACGATGAGTCCCTCGCCTCGGGCGGAACCATGGCTCGCCTGGCCAATGACGGGCATCGGGTGGTTCTAGTGACGGCTACTCGGGGTGAGGAGGGTGAGCCGGTTCCTGGCGTTCTGGAAGACGGCGAGTCTCTGGGAGACCGTCGAACTGCCGAGCTTTACGCAGCCGCCGACGTGCTGGGAGTGGCCCGGGTGGTGTTCCTCGAATACCGGGACAGCGGAATGGCGGATGACCCGGCAAATGGCCACCCACAGTGTTTTTGGCAGGCAGACATAGACGAGGCTGCAGACCGGCTTGATGCCGTCCTAGCTGAAGAGGAGCCGAGCCTTTTGGTCGTATATGACCCGAACGGTGGCTATGGCCATCCGGACCATCTTCAGGTCCACCGGGTGGGGACCCGGTGGGTTGAGCGCCATGCTGCTGCGGGTGGTCGACCGGTTCGCCTTCGTTGGGTGACCCTCAACCGCGACATGATCCGGGCCTCGCTGGAGGCAGCCGTGACTGTGGCCGAGGAGGCCCAGGTATCCGGTGACCCCCTCTGGTCTGACGACGCCATGCTGCAGGCCAGACGTGAGCGCCTCGAGTCGGACTCCTATGGAATGCCCGATGACCAGATCACCCATGGCATAGATGTGCGATCGGTGCTGGACCGGAAGCGGTCGGCAATTCGAGCCCACGCAAGCCAGATCCCGGAAGACTCATTCTTCCTTGCAATGCCAGATGATGCCTTTGCCGCCTCCTTTGGGCGTGAGTGGTTTGTCGATCCAGACCGACGACGAGACGGGCGCCCGCAGGTGGGCGACCCGCTGCTTCCGTGATCGACGCTGGCATGATGGCCTAGTGAGTGTCTTACCTGTACTAGCGAACCTGAGCGACCTGCACGAGGGCTTCGCATGGGTGATGGTGGTCGGTAACGGCCTAGCTGGCATTTGGGCGCTCGCCGCGCACCGCCTGGAATCGCTGAGAGGCCGCGCTCTTTGGTGGTTCACGGCCATGGTCCAGTTGACGATCGCCGTGCAGGTGACAATGGGTGTTGGAATGGTTGCCGGTCAGGACATCGACCCTCCGCAGTTCCATCTTTTCTACGGCTTCGTGGCCCTCGTCGTGGTAGGAATCGTCTACAGCTATCGCCAGAGCCTGAGGCCCCACCGTCACCTGCTTTATGGGTACGCCGGACTGTTCCTCATGGGCTTGGGCATCCGGGCCATGCTGGTAGCTGGCTGACGGCAGAGGGTTACTTCTCGGCGTCGAGGCGCTGTCTCAGATTGTCGAGTTCGACTTCGAGGCGCTTGGGCAGGCGTTCACCGATCATCGAGAAGTGCTCGTTTATGAGGGCCACCTCGTGGCCCCAAGATGAGGCGTCCACCGCCAACAACTGACGCATCGTGTCGTCATCAAGGTCCAGGCCTCTCAGATCAATGGCATCAGCGGAGGGCACCAGACCTATTGGTGTGTCGATGGCATCCGCAATACCATCTAATCGCTCGGCAATCCACTTGAGCACACGGCAGTTCTCGCCGAAACCTGGCCATAAGAAACGACCTTCGGCATCCTTGCGGAACCAGTTCACCCAGAACATCTTTGGTAGTTGCGATGGCTCGCCCCGGTCGCCGATAGATAGCCAGTGAGCGAAGTAGTCGCCGACGTTGTAGCCGGTGAATGGCAACATGGCGAAAGGGTCGAAGCGGACCTGGCCTGTGGCTCCCGACGCTGCGGCCGTCTTTTCCGAGCTCATGATCGAGCCAAGGAACACGCCGTGGTCCCAGTCGCGGGCCTCGGTGACCAGTGGGACGTTCTTGGCTCGACGACCACCGAACAAGATGGCCGAGATAGGAACGCCGTCTGGGTCCTCCCACTCCGGGGCCATCGACGGGCATTGTGACGCCGGAACAGTGAACCGAGCATTTGGATGGGCGGCGGGCGTCTCTGATTCCGGCGTCCAATGGTTGCCCTGCCAGTCGGTAAGTTCTGGCGGGGTTTCGTCGGTCATGTCTTCCCACCAGACGTCTCCCTCGGGGGTGAGAGCAACGTTGGTGAAAACTGAGTTGCCCCACAGCGTGGCCATGGCATTGGCATTTGTGGCGTTCGAGGTGCCTGGGGCCACGCCGAAGAACCCGGCCTCTGGGTTGATGGCATATAGGCGCCCGTCGTCTCCGAACTTCATCCATGCGATGTCGTCGCCAATGGTCTCCACGGCCCAGCCGGGGAGAGTGGGGACGAGCATGGCCATATTCGTTTTTCCGCAGGCGGACGGGAACGCAGCCGCGACGTAGGTCTTTTCACCCTCCGGGGAGGTGAGGCTCAGGATCAGCATGTGCTCGGCTAGCCAACCGTCGTCCCGAGCCATGGTCGACGCAATCCGCAAGGCGAAACACTTCTTGCCCAGAAGGGCGTTACCGCCGTACCCGGACCCATACGACCAGATCTCCCTTGTTTCGGGAAAGTGGGAGATGTACTTGTGCTCAGCGTCGCATGGCCATGGTACGTCGGCCTGTCCGACTTCGAGGGGGGCGCCCACTGAGTGGATGCATGGAACGAATTCACCGTTGCCGAGGGCGTCGAGCACCGCGTTGCCTATGCGGGTCATTGTTCGCATGCCGATTACTACATAGGGAGAGTCGGTGAGCTGAACCCCGGTATGGGCGATAGATGATCCAATCGGACCCATTGAGAAGGGCACTACGTACATGGTCCGCCCCTGCATGCAGCCGTGGTAAAGCTCGAGCATCTCGGCCTTAAGGGTTGAAGGGTCGCGCCAGTTGTTGGTAGGGCCGGCGTCGGTGGGGTTGGTAGTGGCGATGTAGGTGCGATCTTCAATACGGGCCACATCGCCCGGATCCGATAGTGCGAGATACGAATTGGGACGAAGTTCATCGTTCAGGCGGCGGAAGGTGCCGGCTGCTACCAGTTCTTGGCAGAGGTACTCGGCTTCCTCGTTGCTGCCGTTACACCAATAGACGGAGTCTGGAGCCGTGACCCGGGTCCATTCCTCGACCCAGTCGAGGAGCGCTCGGTTGCTAGTCGGCACCTTGTACTCGTTTGGCGACGCCATAACTCCCCAATAGTCATCTGTCGTGTACTGACGATGCCACACCGGTGAGCGCGAATGTGTTTAATCGACCCATCGGTGGGTCGGAGGTGGGGTGATCTGGAGCGTGGGCTGGACTGCCGGGTGTGACGGCTCAGCCGATTTCGGGGGTGCCCATGTCGACTTCGGAGCCCAGCGACAAAGAGGTGGCTCGTTGGTCTTCGTCTAGGTCAAACAAGACTCGCTGACCTTGCCGGAGCATTCGGAATACAGAACCTTCTAGAGCTCCGTCAGCGAGATCGAATTCGAGGAGATCGGCCTCGCGGACGACAACTCCGTCACCGGTTCCGGGATCGTACGACTTGATCACGCCCTGCACGGTTACTCCCTTAGGTTTCGTCAGTCGTCTTTTCTACTCGTTCTACTCGGCTCAGCGTCCGGCCTTGACGACCTTGCCGGCCTTGATGCAGCCGGTGCAGACATTCATTCGCCGGGTGGTCTTCCCGACCACGGCCCGAACCCGTTGGATATTTGGATTCCAGCGCCGGTTGGTTCGCCTGTGGGAATGGCTTAGGGACTTACCGAACCAGGGCTTCTTACCGCAAATCTCGCACACGGACGCCATGACTGCACCTCGATCAGGGAGCCGGTCTGACTCGAGTAGACCGGTCGTGGAACGACTCACAGGCTACGAGCGGGTTTACTGAGTCACCAACCACTGTTAGGAATGTGTCGCCACTTAATGGCTCGAAGCGTCCTGAGGTCGGTAGCAGTGCTGACTACGCTCGCGTCCTGTGACGGCCCATTACCTCGATGCGTCTGCCGTGCGCTCCATGATTGAGGCCTTCCGGGATGCCCTCGTGGCACACCGGTCGGCGCTGAACTTGCTGAATGTCTATCCGGTACCTGACGGCGACACCGGCTCCAATATGACGATGACCGTTGAGTCGGTCGTCGAAGAGTTCGATGGCTTGGCCATCGACGCTGACATGGATTCGGTCACCCGTGCTATTGCCCACGGCTCCCTCATGGGTGCCCGTGGAAATTCTGGGGTGATCTTGTCACAGGTGCTTCGCGGTCTCTCCTCCGCCTTTGCTGAAGTAGATGCCGTCGACGGCCGCCTTATGGCCGACGGCTTAGTCGCCGCTTCGACTGCGGCTTACGGAGCTGTGATGACACCGGTCGAGGGAACTATCTTGACCGTGGTTCGCGAGTCCTCGGAGGCGGCAGCAGTTGTCGCTGATGGTGGCGGAGACCTGCTGGCAGTGGCTGAGGCGACTCGGGCCGCCGGTGACCAGAGTCTGGCTCGAACACCAGAACTCCTGCCAGTACTGGCTGACGCCGGCGTGGTCGACGCCGGTGGCAGCGGCTACCTGCTATTGATCGATGCGTTGCTTTCGACCATCGATGGGCGTCCGTTGCCGGACCCGCCCGCGGTCGATGGCCCCAACCCCTCTTTTGATGGTGATCAGTCAGGCATTCACGGCTTAGGGCATGAGGGCTCCCGCTACGAAGTCATGTTCTTCCTCAATGCTCCGGACGACTCGATTGAAGGATTCAAGGAGGTCTGGTCCGAATTAGGTGATTCGATCGTCGTGGTGGGTGGAGATGGGGTCTGGAATTGCCACGTTCACACCGACGACATCGGTGCTGCTATCGAGGCTGGGATAGATGTCGGACGTCCCCACAGAATTCGTGTCACGGACCTCATTCAGGAAGTCGAGGAACAGGCCTGGGTGCGGGATCAGTTGGTAGAACTCGACAAGGTGGTGCCGTGTGCGGTGGTTGCGGTGGCCAACGGCACGGGGATCAGGGACATCTTCAGGTCTCTCGGCGTCCAATGGGTGGTGGTTGGCGGGCAGTCGATGAACCCATCAACGGCCGACATTTTGGCCGCCGTGGAGGCGGTGCCATCCGACCAGGTCGTGGTTCTTCCCAACAACTCGAACATCATCGCCGTGGCCGAGCAGGTGGACGATCAGACAGGGAAGGTCGTGCGGGTCGTACCTAGTAGGGGAATTACCGAGGGTTTCGCCTCGCTATTGGCGTACGACCCTCAGGGAACCGCCGACGGGAATAGGGAAGCGATGGCCGCTGTAGCGGCAACCGTGGTGTCTGGTGAGGTAACGGTTGCTGTGCGCGATGCGGGCAGCGACGTCGGTGAAATACGTGAGGGCGATCACCTCGGCCTTTCAGGGGGTCGGGTGCGGGTGGTAGCTGGGTCGGCCTTTGAAGCCCTTACTGGACTATTGGATGATCTGGTAGATGACGACCACGAGATTGTCACCGTGATTTCTGGTGAAGACGCAGAAGCGGAGACCACTGCTGCCGCTCTTGCTTGGTTGGAGGCCGAGCGACCAGGGGTTGAGGTCGAGGTCCATAACGGCGGACAACCGCTCTATCCCTACTACGTCGGTGTCGAGTAGGGCTGGTAGGGGGCTTCCCGTTCGTACCCGGGTGGTCTCGGACTAGCCCCCTGCCGGGGCTACCGTCGATCCGTGGCCGAGACCGGCATCACCCTTAGGGAGTTGGACTCCCGACCCGTTGCCGACCTGAAGGGGGTCGGTCCGGCGAGGGAGAAGGCGCTATCTGCTGTCGGTGTTGTCTCAGTTCTCGACCTTCTCGGCTATTACCCGCGCCGCTATCTCGACCGCAGTCGTGAAGCCACTGTGGCCGAGCTCACTACGGGCGCGGAGGGCATGGTGTTAGTGCGGATTGAACGGGTATCAGCCCGACGGACTCGAAACGGCCGATCCCTAGTTGAGGTGCGCTGCGGTGACGACACTGGTCGGCTGCGCCTTACCTTCTTCAATCAACCTTGGCGGGAACGGCAACTGCGTGAGGGCATGCAGGCCGTGGTATTCGGCAAGGTCGACGAGTACCGGGGCAGCCTCCAGATGACCAGTCCGGTGGTCGACCTGATAGGAGACCGGACGGGTCGAATCGTCGCCGTATATCCACAAAGTGAGGCGGCAGGGCTTCACAGTTGGGACGTCGACGCATTAGTCGGCGAGGCGCTGCGCAGAACGATGAAGGTCCGGGGGCTTTCGGACCCGGTGCCCGCCGAAGTGCGGAACCGGTACCGGCTTGTCGAGCGTTCTGAGGCCTACCGGACCATCCACCGTCCAGAGGGCATGCATGAGATGTTGGAGGCGCGCCGGCGACTCGTCTTCGACGAGCTACTGCGGATCCAGCTGGCCTTAGTCCGTCGGAAGGTGGAACTCGAGCGAACGGCGACCGGCATTAGCCACGCTCCAGCCGGCGGGGACGCAGATCCAGTGGCCTTGTTTCTCGAACGACTTGCGTTCGACTTGACCGGAGCTCAGCGCCGGGTCATAGACGAGATTACGGAAGACATGATTTGTCCGGTGCCGATGCACCGACTGCTTCAGGGTGACGTTGGATCGGGGAAGACAGTCGTAGCGGTCGCCTGTCTTCTTACGGCTGTGCGCGGTGGCCACCAGGGTGCCCTGATGGCTCCTACTGAGGTACTGGCCGAGCAGCACTACCAAGGTGTTGAGGCGTTGTTGGGGGGCATGACCGTCGAGGATCCCAACAATCTTCTTGGACATCGCCCACTTAAGATCGATCTGCTTACCAACCGGACGACAGCTGCCGACCGTCGGCGTATCGCCGCCGAGTTGCCGGCTGGCCAGGTCGACTTGCTCATCGGAACGCATGCCCTCATCCAGGAAGGAGTCGAGTTCGGCTCCCTTGGTGCCGTCGTCATCGACGAGCAGCACCGGTTCGGCGTGGAGCAGCGGGCAGCACTCCGCGATCGGAACCGTGAGGAGACCGTGCCCGATGTTCTGGTAATGACTGCTACGCCTATCCCGAGAACGGCAGCCATGACTGTCTATGGCGACCTCGATGTTTCGGTTCTCGACGAACAGCCTCCAGGCCGCACACCGATCGAGACCCGATGGTGTGAGGACGAGGCGGACGTGTGGCCGGTTGTTTGCTCCGAAGTGGCCGAAGGTCGTCAGGCATATGTGGTGTGCCCTCTGATTGACGAGTCCGAAACCCTCGATGTCAGCTCAGCCGAGGCGACATTCGGCGACCTTTCTGACGGCTCTCTTTCCGGCCTGCGGGTCGGTCTTCTGCATGGTCGTGTGGGTCGGGCTGAGAAGGAGGAGACTATGAGACTCTTCCGATCTGGTGCCCTAGACGTACTTGTGGCCACCACGGTGATCGAGGTAGGCGTGGATGTGCCGAACGCCACGGTGATGGTGATTCTTGATGCCGCCAGATTCGGGATCGCCCAACTTCATCAGCTCCGTGGACGCGTAGGTCGCGGCACCCAAGTCAGCCAGTGCTTCTTGGTTGGATCGGTCTCCACCCCGGATGCCGAGGAGAGGCTCGCTGCCTTGGTTCGAACCACCGATGGATTCGAACTGGCAGAGGTCGATCTCGACCTCCGTGGTGAGGGGACGATTATGGGCGAGCGACAGAAGGGACGAAATGACCTTCGGCTGGCTTCGTTGCGACGGGATCGGGAGTGGGTCGAGGCAGCACGCGCCGAGGCGCTAGCCATGGTGGGTGACGGTTCGGGCATGGATGACCATCCAGAGTTGGCCGACGAAGTTGACCTCTTCTTAGGCGAAGACGAGTCGGACTACCTGCTCAAGTCCTAGCCGGGACTGCGACAGTCTGGCTCGCACCAGGGTCGTCCTGAAGAGCCATTCGGCCGATACCGAGTTCCGCGGGGTCTCAGGCTTCTAGTGGCAGATCGCCCCGTCTGGGCGGTCCCGGGTCGTCACCATCATGACGAGGTCGTCTGCGCCGTGGTACCCCGGGTCGGATAGTTCGTCTACGATGGTCACGCGGACCTCGGTGACCTGGTCGCCGTCGGCGAGTCCGTCGCCGGCACCGGAGGTGGCGAACGTGAGCATGCCCGCCGGATCCGGCTGGCGTGTGTTCTGCCAGTCGTCGGGTTCTACGGTGACTCGGAGGGTCTCCGACGTGTCGGTCTTGCTGACGGCGGAGCAGCCGCCCACTGCGGCTCCGAAGTTGACTTCGGTCGGGTCCCAGGTGATGTCGAGTACCACCGTGGTGGCCGGCTTGGACGTCAGGTAGAACCTCATGCCGAGGTCGGCGCCTGATGCCTCCGGGTAGCTGAGCTCCCGGACGTCCATCGAACCGGTATCCCAGATCAGGCGGCCCGGGGTGGCTCCCTCGAAGGCGACCGGTGGTTCGGACCAGTCGACCAGTTCGCAGTTGTCGGACCCGAGGGCTGCTTCGAGGTTCAAGTCGATCCGCGCGCGGCCGATGTCGAAGACGTACACCTCGCCGTCGACTTCTACGACTCGTGCTCTGTAGTCGTAGACCGTGTCGCCGTACCTGTCCCGCATCGGTTCGAGGATGAACTCCTCGTATTCGTCCTCGAGGTACTCGGGCGGGTGGTAGTAGTCGTTGGCGACGAAAACCCCGTCGATCACGTACCACACCTCGTCTAGGCCGAACGGTCCGCAGTCGAAGCCGATCTCGAGGAGGTGTCTGTCCCTCTTGGAGTCCCGGACTGTCGCTCGACGCAGGTGGTCGAAGTCCATGGTGCAGGTATCCAGGTCGCCGTCGTAGCCGTCCTCTATGGCGGCCTGCCGAATATCCGGCTGAAGGTAGGGGCACGCGACATCACGGAGGGCGAGCTGGTCCCAGAGGACCTCGGTAACCGCGATCAGCCCACCGTCGAGGTAGTCCTCCCAGATGGGCGGCTCGTAGGGCTCGCACGAGCCGTCGACCATATCCTCGGCCCACCAGCCGCCATCGAACAGGTAGTCGTCGCCGTCGCTGTCGACGGCAGCCACTACCCGGTGGTAGGTCTTCCCGAGGGCAGTCGTCGCCATTCCAGCCGTTTCGGGTGCGACGGGTTCGCCATCGATCGAGTGTTCGACGCTCAGCCCGTCCGGGCCGCAGAGGACGGTCGTCTCTAGGGTGGCGTCGCCGACTTCCTGGATGAACGCCCCCGCCACTAGAACGACCGGCGTTTTCGGGGTGTCGACCACCGTCGAACCGGGCAGCGTCGGCAGTGTGGACGTGGTGGAAGTGGTCGTGTTGGTGGCTGCCATGGGACCAACCGTCGTCGTCGAAGCTGACGTCGTGGGCAGAGCCACCGTTGTGGACGTGGGTGGAGCCACCGTCGTGGAGATGGTGATGGACGTCGTAGGAGCCGGCTCGGCTACCGGCTCAGGGCCTGCAGATCCGCAGGCCAATCCGATGCATGCCAGAGTGGTGGCCGCCATCGAAATTGTGAGGTTGCGCACTTGTGGGACTCTATGACTCCTCTGCGGCAGGGGTAATACTCGTCCGCTCGCAAGCTCGGTTTGTCCTTGACAGCCGGGCTCGGAACCTCGTAGTCCGGCGCGCGAGGCTGCCTGAGTGGCGGGAGAAATGTTTGTCCGGGCGACCAGCGACCGGGACCTCCCTAGAGTCTGTGCTGTATTGGCCGAAGCTTTTCATGATGATCCCGTCCTAGCGTTCCTTTTGGACGAGGATTCCCGCGGTAAGGGGTCCCGCAGCAGGCCGGCTCGTCGCGGCGCTCTGTTGGCGGCATTCTTCGCCAACCGAATCCTTGGGGGTAGGGGCATTGACCACATTCTGGTGGCAGGCGACGAGGCCGGGGTCGCAGCTGCGGCAATCTGGATTCCTCCCCGAAGTTTCGACGAGGCCGGACCCGACCTAACCAAAATGGGAATCGTTAATGCCATCGCCATCGGCGAGGCAGTGATGGAACAGCGACGGAAAGCGTTGATTCCGCTGTTTGAAACGTCACCAACGACTCCCAACTGGTACCTCCAATTCCTCGGCACGCTGCCATCATCCCGAGGTCGGGGCTTGGCTTCGGCGTTGATCGCCGAGGTGACCGCGCGTTGCGACGCCGAAGGGATTGGCGCACATCTGGAGTCGTCGAATCCGACCAACGTCCCTCTATACGAGCGTCACGGCTTCGCGGTCACCGCCGAGGTGGCTATTGAAGGTGGGCCGACAGTCCCCGTGATGTGGCGGGAACCTGACGTCTGACTGTTTTCGGGAGGTTTCAGGGCCCAGGCGGCGTATCGCCACGTCCGTCGCACTCATCGTCCGGCATGACGAGGTCCCACCGATCGATGCAGTCTGCGCACCGGTATGCCACCGGGTCGCCAGGACTGAAATCAGTCTCTGGGTGGACCAGCAGATGACAGGTACCGCCGCAGTCCACGCACACGATTGTTTCGGGGGCCCTCACAACTCCGACGGTAGTCGGATACCCGGATAAGTCTCCCGCGGTCCATGTTTTGCTGCTCGCTGCCATGATGGGTGCATGCGCATCGTGGCCGGTTCCGCACGGGGGCGCCGTCTCGCCACGCCGAAACCACAAGTGAAGAGAGGTCGGAAGGCCGGCCGTGGGGACGGAAACCATTTCGACGAAGTTCGTCCAACATCCGAACGCGTGCGCGAAGCGGTTTTTAACGCGTTGCACAGTCGGGACGCTGTCGTTGGAGCCCGGGTTCTCGACCTCTTCGCTGGGACCGGGGCTCTGGGAATCGAGGCGCTGTCCCGGGGAGCTGGACATGCCACTTTCGTCGATCGCACTCCAGTCGCCGTCAGTCTCGTGGAAACCAACTTGGAGGCCTGTGGACTAGCTGACCGGGCCACTGTGGTTCGGGCTGACGGACCTAGATGGCTTGGGGCCTCCTCCGACGTCTGGGATCTTGTACTTCTCGATCCGCCCTACGGCTATGAAGAGTGGGACGACCTACTCGAAGTGGTATCCCACCACCTGTTGGGCCCGAAAACGTTAGCTGGTGAACCGGGTCGTGGAGCCTCAACGGGCATCGTCGTGGTTGAGTCCAACCACGACGTGTCAGTTGGTTCTGGATGGCATGTCGATTCGAGGCGCCGCGCCGCGGGTACCGTGGTGACGTTGCTGCGTCCGGTCCCCGGACCGGACTAAGTGGCGGTCCGTCAAAGTGATTGAGAGACCACCGGGAGAGGTGCCGACAGCATGACCCGAGTCTTGTATCCCGGTTCATTCGATCCGGTCCACAATGGCCACTTGGAGATGGTCGAGACGGCCGCCGGACTGTTTGACGAGGTGGTCGTGGCCGCTCTCATCAACCCGTCCAAGGGCGATGGCCTACTCGCCCTAGAGGATCGAATGGCGCTTCTTGACGAATGTTTCGACCATCTCGACAATGTGGAAACGCGGAAGTTCGATGGCCTTGTCGTCGATCTCGCCGTCGATGTTGAGGCCGATTTCATCATCAAAGGGCTGCGAGCTGTTTCCGACTTCGAGAGCGAACTTCAGATGGCGCAGATGAACGCGGCCATCTCAGGTGTTCAGACTCTCTTCTTACCGACAGCTACACGGAGGTCTTTCTTGGCCTCCCGCCTTATCCGGGAGGTGGTCCGACTCGGTGGCGACGTCAGCGACATGGTGCCAGAGCCAGTGCTGAGACGTCTTGTGGGACGGTTGGACAGGTGAGCGACCTCGCTGGGGACTTCAGCGCACACCGGCCGCCGGAATCGCCGCCGACATCTGTGCCTGACCCCTACCGACCTCCGCAAATCGAGGCCATCTTGCGTCAGTTGCGCGAGGTGATAAGCAACGCGCGGCCGATGCCGCTGTCGGCCTCGTCAATGGTCAACAAAGAGGAGTTGTTTGGTCTTGTTGATGAGGCAATCGCCCGGCTTCCTGACGAACTGCGGTCGGCCCGCTGGCTACTAAAGCAGAGAGAAGAGTTCTTGGACAAGGTTCGTCGGGAGGGGGATGAGATTTTGGAGTTAGCTCGATCTCGGGCCGAGCGTCTGGTTCAACGCACCGAGGTGGTTCGCACGGCCGAGCAGCGGGCCCGGCACCTCGTGGAGACTGCGCGGGAAGAGACCCGAAGGATGCGACGGGAGACCGAAGACTACTGCGACCAGAAACTCGCCAGCTTTGAGGCTTTGCTCGGCAGCACCCGAGACACCATCACCCAGGGTCGCCGGCGCCTCCAAGAGACTGCGCTAGATCGCGACCGGGAACAGCGAGCCACGGATGCGGCTGAGGCGGCGCGTGCCGTCGATGCTGCACATGACTCAGCCCAACGGTCAGGGGGGTCTAGTGGCACGGCGTTCTTCGATCAGGACGCCATCGGGGACTAAGGCCGTGGCCGTGGCCGATGGTCTGCGGCTTCCGCTTGCCGCTCTTCGACGGCGAGCTGAACCACGAAGCGTCGTTGGTGACGTTGTTCTCGACGACCTCCGAGTTGGTGAGGTGTTGGTCGTAGATGGCCAGGTGAGCCTAAACCTCGAAGCTGAGGCCCGAGGGTCCGAGGTGGTAGTTGCCGGCACAGTACGAGCGAATTGGGTTGGGACGTGCCGCCGTTGTCTGGAGGAGGTGGGTGGCGAAGTTGATCTCACCATTCGCGAGGTGATGGCTGACGGCTCCGTTGGTGATGGCGACGCCTACGCGCTCGGTGTCGACGAGGCCGATGTCGAGCCAGTAATTCGTGATGCCGTGCTTCTGGCACTGCCCCTGTCGCCCCTCTGTGGTGAGGAGTGTGATGGGCCGGACCCGGAGCGTTTTCCGACAGGGCTGTTCGGAGATGGGGGCTCCAGCGTTGCGGAAGAAAGAGATCCCAGGTGGGCAGTTCTAGACGTCCTCAGGGAGTCGGACTTTCCGGCCGACGGATCGTGATGCAGCGGATACCGCTCTATCGGTTGCAACATGCGCGAGTCCGGTGGCCATCCCGCTAGCCTCAACTGGTCCCCGCTGGAGTCATATCGCCGCGGGTCACACCTGAACCTCCGTTCGCACGCGCCTGAGGAACTCACGATGGCTGTCCCGAAGAAGAAGACCTCCAAGGCCAAGGGCCGTAGCCGCCGGGCCGCCAACTGGACCTTGAGTCGGGCCTCGCGGAGCGCCTGCGCCCGATGTGGTGCCACCAAACGTCCGCACCGCGTCTGTGGAAACTGCGGTTGGTACGCGGGCCGGCAAGCTGTCGAGGTCGACTGATTCCACCATGCTCCCTGTCGCCGTCGATGCCATGGGCGGTGACCATGCTCCGTCCGAGATTGTCGCAGGTGCGCTGCAGGCCAACTCAGATGACGGCATCCCCGTTCTATTGGTCGGCCGTCCCGATGAGATGGGCGACACCGGAGAACTTGACGTCCTAGAAGCTAGCGAGTCGATCGCTATGGACGCCGAGCCGGGATCGAGTGTTCGCCGTATGAAGGACTCTTCGCTGGTCCGGGCTGCCGAGGCGGTACGTGACGGTCGGGCTTCGGCCATGGTCAGCGCGGGGAACACAGGAGCAACCATGGCTAGTGCCCTGCTGCGCATGGGCCGAATCTCCGGGGTTGCCCGGCCGGCCATAGCCACCCTCATCCCGACGCCAAGCGGCTCACCAACCGTCTTGTTGGACTCGGGTGCCAACGCTGAGTGCCAGTCGGAGTGGCTGGTTCAGTTCGCACAGATGGGCGCCGTTTTTGCTCGGCATCGTTTGGACGTAGCCGAACCGCGTCTAGCTCTCCTGTCGATTGGCGAGGAGCCAAGCAAGGGAAGTCCGTTCGTCAAAGAGGCCTTTGCTGCCCTATCTGACGCTGAAATTAGGGGAGCGACCTTTATTGGCAATGTCGAGGGACGCGATCTAATGACCAATACCGCAGATGTCGTCATCACCGATGGCTTCACCGGAAACGTCGCCTTGAAAACCGCCGAAGGTGCTCTTAAGGCACTCCTGACCGCTTTGCTTGGAGCTATGGGCGGACGACCCGAAGCCGTTGAGGCTGCTGACGTACTGGCTCCAGAACTGGACACTCTCTACCGTAAGTTCCATCCCGACACCTATGGGGGTGCGATGCTTCTCGGGGTAAGGGGCGTCTGCATCATTAGCCATGGTTCCACCAATGCTCTCGCCATGCGCAATGCCATCGGTGTTGCTGCCGACATGGTGCGTGCCGACGTGGTAGGACACGTCACGGCGGCCGTTAGCACTTGAGCTAGATCAGCCATGGCCGCCGGTCAGAGAGTGAGTGAAGGAGTTCTTGCACCACGATCGCTCCACCTATAGCCGGGCTTGATTGGCTGTGCCCGCCGGTAGAATGGGTGACTGTACGGGTTGCCCGTTATGGATTCCGCTCCCACCCATCAGGAGGCCGAAGTGCCCGCAGAAACTCACCTCGAAGGCACGCCGATCGGACGCACAGAGGTGCTCGATTTGATCCGGGATCGCCTTGCCGACATCCTCGAGATCGAGCCGTCGGACATCGCAGAGGGGGCCTCTTTTGCCGATGATCTAGATGCCGACTCGCTGGCTCTAATCGAGCTCGTGGAGGCATTGGAGGAAGAGCTCAGCGAGCGTTCGGCCGGCTTCCGGATCGAGGACGACGACCTCGAGGACCTTCGCACGGTCCGGGACGCCGTCGACTATGTCGTCGCCCGTCTCGGCTGACCTCCCGTCCACCGAACTGCCTGGGCCCCCAGCGGGCTTGGACCACCAGTTCGTAGACCCCGGGATCTTGGACACTGCACTAACCCATCGATCGTGGTGTGCCGAAAAGGACGGTTCGTCCAACGAGCGTCTTGAGTTCCTTGGTGATGCCGTTCTTGGAATGCTGGTTGCTGAACGCACCTATCTAGATCGGCCGGATTTGCCGGAAGGTCAGTTGGCCAAGATCCGTGCTTCGGTGGTGAATGCCCCGGCACTAGCTGAAGCGGCCCGTTCGATCGGTCTCGGACCGTCGCTACGTCTAGGACGCGGAGAGATTTCCAGCGGTGGCGAGGATAAGGAGTCGATTCTTGCCGACGCCCTCGAGGCTGTAATAGGTGCTGTGTACTTGGACTCGGGACTGGAGGCTGCCCGTGTTCTAGTAACTCGTTTATTCGCCGACTCGCTGAACCGTTCGGCGGCAGATCCGGGCGAGCATGACTACAAGACGCGCCTTCAAGAACTTGCCGCCCGGAGTTCCAAGAATCCGCCGCGTTACATCCTGACCGAGGACGGTCCGGATCACGACAAGCGTTTTCATGCAGTTGTCGAAGTGGCCGGACGGACGCACGGTCCCGCTATCGGTACTTCCAAGAAGCGAGCTGAGCAGGCGGCGGCACGACTCGCCTGTCGGTCGCTTGATCCTTCTGCCGTTCTGGCTGGTGCCAGAACGGCTTCTCGTCCGACCAATACCCAGGAGTCCCCGTGACTATTGAACTTGAGCTTCCCGAGGTGGAGACGATTCGCTATGCCCTCGACCGCGAGGTCGCCGGGCGCAAGGTCAAGACGGCAGAGGCAGAGTCAATGGCTGTCCTCGGTCGCTACCGCAACCGCAAACAGTTCACCTCCACGCTAGAGGGTCGCAAGTTCGGCGGGGTCCGTCGGATCGGCCTTCTGCTTGTTACGGAACTCGACGGAAAGGACCTCTTGGTGATACGCCCAGGTGCTGGTGCCAGCCTCCGCCGCCACGCTGCGCGGGACGAGATGGCAGCAGGAACTGAGTTGACAGTTACCTTCACCGTCGGAGGGCAGTTCCGTCTCGTTGATCCAAACGGCGCCTCAGAGGTGTGCGTGGTCGCAGGTGACCAACTGCTCGCTGAGTTTCCCGAATTAGCCTCGCTGGGATTCGACCCCGCCGGAGACATGATCCCATGGACGACTTTTGGTGGTCAGGTTCTCGGCCGGTCGATGCCGTTGAAGGACCTTCTGTGCGACGACTCGATCGTGGTGGGCGTGGGTGACGTCTATTCCGATGAGATCCTTTTCCACGCTGGTCTTCGCCATGACCGGCTGTCTGACAGCCTTTCCCACCAAGAGGTCCGTCGGTTGCATGGTGCGCTGATCCAGGTGGTGAACGATGCCATCAAGTATCGGGGGACCGACCTTGAAGAGCGTCCCTTTGTCGACGTGTTTGGCGATCCCGGTATATACGGGGAGCACTTAGCGGTCTATGGTCGGACGGGGGAGCTCAGCGAGCGAAATCGGACGCCAATCCAGCGCACTAAGTACAAGGGAAGCTGGACTTACTACTGCGACACTCAGGTCTAAATCGAACTGACCCGAAGCGCGCAGCTACGCGTGCGACGCGCGCGTAGGGTGGCGCGATGGCGAATGACACCCATGTGATTCTGACGGGGCCGACGAATCTCGACAGGCGGCATGGGGTAGTCGGCTGTCAGGGAGGTTCAACGTGTTTCTAAAGCGCCTTTCTGTCAAGGGCTTCAAGTCGTTCGCCGACTCGGCGGTGATGGAGATGGAGCCAGGGGTCACCGTAGTAGTTGGCCCCAACGGCAGCGGCAAGTCCAATGTGGTTGATGCCATTGCCTGGGTGCTGGGCGCTCAAGCCCCCAGCGCCGTTCGGTCGCAGAAGATGGATGATGTCATTTTTGCCGGGACTGCTACAAGGGCCGCCCTAGGTCGGGCAGAGGTCTCGATCACCGTGGACAATGCATCGGGCCAACTGCCAGTGGAATTCAGCGAGGTCACGATCACCCGCACGCTGTTTCGCAGCGGGGAGAGCGAGTACGCCATGAACGGTGCCCCGTGCAGGCTGCTCGATATTCAGGAACTCCTATCCGATGTTGGGGTTGGTCGACAGCAGCACGTCATCATCTCTCAGGGTCAAATAGATGCCGTCCTAAATGCCCGTCCTGAAGACCGCCGAGCCATCATTGAGGACGCAGCCGGGATCCTGAAGTACCGACGACGCAAGGAGAAGGCCCAGCGTCGACTCCAGGCCACCGAAGCTAATTTGGATCGCCTATCAGACCTCCTTCGTGAGGTTCGGCGACAGCTTCGACCATTGGAGCGCCAGGCCGATGCGGCTCGGCGTCATGGTGACCTGGTTGAGGAACTCACCGCTCTAAGGCTCCATCGCGCGGGACGTGAGATGGCGTCCTTGCGCACTCGAGCCCGCAATGAGGCTGAAAGCCGGGCGACACTGGCTGTCGACGAGTCAACGCACAATGCGGCCTTGGCCCGCCATGATGGTGAAGTAGCTGCCGCTGAGGCTGAATTGGCTTCTCGGGGCGGCGATGATCTTGGAGACCGTCTGGTTCGCCTTGAGGCGCTGCGTGAGCGTGGGCGAGGTGTGCGCGGCGTCTTAGTTGAGCGCATCCGCGGGATCGAACGCGATCGGTCGTCCTTGGCTTCCCAGCAGGTGGTATTCGGTCTGGAGGCTGAGCTGGAGCGTTCGGAGGCTGAGATGGTTGGCCTAGAGGCCGAAACCGAGCAACTTACGCCGGAGGCAGAGAGACTTGCACTCGCCGAGACGGAACTTGCAGCGGACCGTGCTGCCTTTGAGGTCGACTGGTCGGATGGCGTGCCGGCACTAGGTGGTCATGCTGCTGAAGCCCGGGGGGAGCTTGGGGCGTTGCGTGCCGCCTTAGCTCAGGCTGATGCCGAGCGGCTAAGGGTGGTCGACCGATCGACCGTCCTCGCCGACGGCCTGGATCGGCTTGAGGTGGAGGCCGGCTTTCTGCGGTCTGAACTATCCAGCGGCGAGTCCATCGAGGAACCGCTGGTCGCCGACGTTGCGGGTGCCGAGGCTCGGGCACACGAAGCCGCTGTGGCCCGCAACGCAGCTTGGGAGCGTCTCGTGTCAGTCGAGGCCGAGGTCCGGACGTCAATGGCAAGGGCGGATGCTCTCGCCTTGGCTCTGGACGAGGCACGTTCTCGAGCCGGTGCCGAACACTTGGCCGAGGTGGATGGGGTGTTGGGCACATTGCTCGACCTAGTTGAGGTGGATGAGGGCTATGAGGCGGCATTTGAGGCCGCAGCAGGGTCTGCTTTGGATGCCGTTGTGGTCGATGGGGCCGAGGCCGCTCGCCAAGCACTGCACGCTCTTCAGGAGGGTCGCTTGTCGGCAGCGGTGCTGGCCCTAGGGAACGGCCCTGCGGCCAGGTGGCATAGTCAGGTGGGCGATTCGATCCGTCCTTACGTCCGGTCACGAGGCGGAGCTGATAGTGGTGTCGAGCTGCTACTCGACCGCCTGCTAGGGCAGTCGGTGATTGTCGATGCCCCATTAGCTGAACTGGTTGACCTTGCCATTGGTCATCCCGAGGCGATATTGGTGACACGAACCGGGGATAGGTTCGGTCCTAACGGCTGGCGGGTCGGTGGCGACGGTCGGGGAGCTACAGGTGCAGCTCTAGCCGAGGCTGAGAGGCGCCTTGCTGAGGCTGAGGTGGAGCGAATGGAGGCGGCATCGGCCTTCGACATGGCGGAGGCTGCCACATCGGCGGCTGACGACGATGTCATGCGTGGAAATCGTGCCCTGGAAGAGCACGACGGACGTTTTACAGCGGCTACTGAGGCCCTTCAACGGATTCAGGTAGAGCGGCGAGACCTATCCACTGAAGCCGAGGGTCTGCGGACCCGCCTCGGCGAGTTGGACCAGCGAATTGCTGATCAGAGCCGGCGGGTCGCCGAGATTGAGGAACGACTGCCCTCCCTCGAGAGCGCTGAACGAGCCTCGGTGGAGGCCGGCCACCGAATGAATGCAGCTCGCAACGCGCTGGAGGAGCGTGCGGCGGGGCTCGGAGCCCGACGGACTGGTCACGACGTCCGAGTGGCCGAAGTGAACGGTCGTCTGGCCGTGGTGAGAGCTCGTGTTGTTGACGTTCGTGGCCGTCTCGAGCAACTTGCCGATGAGCGGTTCGCCGTAGCAGCCCAGCGGGACGACCTGGAGGAGCGCGAGGCGGCCACACAGGCCTTGATCGATGCTGTCGATGTCCGGATGTCAGTGGTTGAATCTCGTCTCGAAGCCCTCCGGGAGCGTCGACGCCAACAGTCGGAGAGGGTACGGGCCGTAACGGCTCGTCTCGACGGTCTCCGACGGGAGAGGAGCTCTGCAGAGACCTCTCTGCGGGAAACCCGCGAACGTTTGTCCCGGTTAGAGGTCGAGCGGGCTGAGACTCGCATGCGAATAGAGAGCGTCACGGAGACGATCCGGTCGGAGTTTGATCGCGAGCCCGACGCAGCTGTCGATGCCCTATGTCCGGATCTTGCCGAGGGGGTAACTCCAGCCGGCCGAATAGCCGAACTCGAACGGGAGCTGAAGTTGATGGGACCCATCAACCCACTGGCCTTGACCGAGTTTGACTCTCTGCGAGAGCGGCATGAGTTCCTCCAGGAGCAGTTGGACGACATTCGATCTACCCGCAAGGAACTGCGCAAGGTCATCCGATCGGTCGACGAGGAGATTGTCTCGGTATTCGCCTCGGCCTTTGCCGAAGTGTCGGCCCACTTCGAGGACCTATTCGTCACGCTCTTCCCGGGTGGCCAAGGGCGACTTCGCCTCACAGCCCCCGACGACCTGCTGGAGACGGGCCTAGAGGTAGAGGCCCGGCCCTCGGGCAAGAACGTGAAGAAGTTGTCGCTGCTTTCTGGCGGTGAGCGCTCGTTGACTGCATTGGCTTTCTTGTTCGCTGTCTTTCGAAGTCGGCCGTCGCTGTTCTACGTGATGGACGAGGTCGAGGCGGCACTAGACGACGTCAACCTCCATCGCTTTCTAGGCTTGGTTGATCAGTTTCGAGATGACGCACAGCTAGTGATTGTTAGCCACCAGAAGCGGACTATGGAAGCTGCCGACTGCCTTTTTGGGGTGTCGATGGCGCCGGGCGGTTCTTCGAAGGTGGTCAGCGAGCGGGTCGGTGTCGAACGGATAGCCGAGCGCCTGGGAGCGTTCGCTAACGGCTAACCGTCCGTGGTCGGGGCGGCCTCCGGTGTTGCCGCGGTCACGGCTGTCAGACGGACGGGTACCGTCAACACCGTGCGCATCCTCGTAGTTGATGACGAGGCCGATCTCCTTGACGCCCTCGCCCGTGGTCTTCGACGGGAGGGCTATGCGGTGGACACCGCTACTGACGGGGACGAGGCCCTCGCCAAGGCGTCATGGACTCCCTACGACCTTGTCTGCCTTGACCTGACGATGCCCGGTATCGACGGGCTGGAGGTGTGTGCTCGTCTTCGTTCTGAACCCCCGGAAGGCGTGGCACCCCGTGTCCTAATGCTCACCGCACGCGACACCATCGAGGACCGAATCCGGGGCCTCGATGTCGGAGCCGACGATTATCTAGTCAAGCCGTTTGCTTTCGACGAGCTGTCAGCGCGGATCCGATCACTTCTCAGACGTGATCCCGGACGGTCAGGAGCGGTCCTGCGGGTCGGAGAACTGGAACTCGACACAGCGCGACACCAAGCGGTTCGTGGAGATCGACTGCTCGACCTATCGGCCAAGGAGTTCGCTTTATTGCGTTATTTCATGACCCATCCCGGTGAGGTGATCTCCCAGGAACGGCTTCTGGACCACGTCTGGGACGAGCACGCGGATCCGTTCACGAATACGGTTCGGGTCACCGTGGGGACTCTGCGACGGAAGCTCAGCGTCGACGACGAAGCCCCGTTGTTGGAGACACTGGTGGGATCCGGCTATCGACTCATTGAGCCGGATCAGGGTTCTGATGGGGACACCGGGGGGGGAGCGGGTTGAGGACCACCGGTCTGCGTCTAGCTGATCGCCTTCCCGATCGTTTCGGGAGCCTTCGAACTCGGCTGGCGTTGCTGTACTCAACCGTATTGTTTGTGCTCGCCGCCGTGATGGTCGGCGGGATCTACCTTGGATTGTCACGTGCTCTAGCAGACGAGCCCACTTCGAGATTGGCTCGATTCGAGCAACTAGCCACCGATTCAGTTGCTGAGGCCGTCAACGGCGAGGAGGTGGCGTTCGCCCCACAGGAGTCTGCGGATCGACCGTGGCTCGTTGTCTTCGAGGAGGAAGTCAACCGCCGGGCGCTTGAAAGGCTTCGGGCCTACTCCTTTACCGCCTTGGTGGCCTTGTTCCTTGGGAGCCTCCTAGTCGGATGGTATGTGGCTGGTCTTGTGCTGCGGCCCATTGGTCGAATCACGTCGGTTGCCCGCGAGATCACCGCTACCGACTTGTCCCGGCGCATCGACCTCGGAGGCCCATCCGACGAACTACAGGATCTGGCCGACACTTTCGACGACATGCTGGGTCGTCTTGATGAGGCCTTTGAGGGTCAGCGCCGGTTTGTCGCCGAAGCCTCCCACGAGCTGCGTAATCCTCTCGCGGTGCTGCGAACCAACCTCGATGTCGTGATGGCTGACGACGAGGCATCGCCGGAGGATTTCCGGGTGGCTGGTGTCGTCGCCCTCAGGGCTGCCGAGCGGATGTCAGTGCTCGTGGACGACCTTCTGCTTTACGCACACCACGAGCGGCCTGATGCCGATCGACAGCCTCTCGACTTAGCTGTGGTGGTGGCTGAGACTGTCGAGGATTTTGGTGCAGCCGCCGCAGCTGGTGGAGTAGTTCTTGAACACCATCCTGGTGCGGGGTTAACGGTGTTGGGCGACGCGGCGGCTCTGCGTCGGGCTGTGGCCAACCTTCTCAGCAACGCCATCCGGGTGACGGACGCCGGTGGGATTGTTCGTGTTGATACTGGCGGTGACGACGATCGGGTCTGGACGTCGGTAATCGACGAGGGGCCGGGAATCTCAGCAGACCACTTAGACGACGTTTTCCAGCGGTTCTGGCGTGGTGATCGAGCATCAGCGCGAGAAGCCGGCCGGTCGGGCCTTGGTCTTGCAATCGTTCGTCAGATTGCTGAGGGTCATGGTGGCCGTGCCACGGTCCGTTCTCAGCTAAAGGAGGGCTCAACCTTCACCGTATGGCTTCCGCGCTACCTGTCTGGTGCCGGAGGGAACTGACAGGCTGAGTTGATCGGAAATTATCTAAATAGGTCGGGTCGTGAATCGGTCTCATATTGGCCTACTTTTGCGGGTATGGCTGACGGGCAGGGATCGGAAGGTAGGCCACCGAGGTCGGTTGACCGGAGCAGTATTGAGGTTGGTTCGCAGTATGGGCAGCCTGGCAGGACAGACCGCCCAGTGCGGCCAGCCGTGACTCCACCGGGTTCGGACCCTCCATCTTTTCCTGGTCTTCTACCCGCCCCAGTGCCGCCTATTGAGACGCCTGTGGCGGTTACTGGTCGATTGGTGACCGGACTGGTGGTTTTGATTGTCATTGCCCTCGCTTTTGTTGCAGGCTTCCTGAGCGGGTGGTTTCTCCGCGGTGATGGCGGAAGCGGGACTGAGTCGAACTTAACGGCGGCTGAGGTCCGAGCGCTTGTTGATGTGGTTGTCGGCGAGACGCTGGAGGGAAACCAATCCGACGCCTCGACAAGTCTGTCTCTTAGTGAGGTTGAGGCGCTCGTCTCCGAACGGATTGTAGGGCTGGCCGATTCGGGGGACATGGGGCTGTCCGCCGATGAGGTCACGAACATTGTGTCCTCGGTGGTCGACGGGGCCTCTGGACTGGATGAGGCAGATGTTGAAGCTCTTGTTGGCCGCCTAGTAGAGGACTCCTCGGGCATGGCAGCGAAAGATGTTGAGGCCTTGGTAGCCCGACTCTTTGCCGAAGCTCCGGTTGAGGATTCGGGCGATGAACCGGTGGTTGCTGTAGCCGAGGCCCTTCGCGACACAGTCGTACTTGTCTCGGTACCCGACCAGGGACACGGTTCGGGAATAGTTCTGGACCGAAGTCGGGTTGTGACCAACGCCCACGTCGTTGATGGCTCTGACGAGGTGGTCGTCAGTCTCCCTAATGGCCGTGAGGTGGTGGCGAAGATCGTCGGAATGGACGTTCGGCGCGACGTCGCGGTGTTGGAGTTGGCAGAGGAGGTTGAGGGTCTCGTGCCCGCCGTCTTTGCTTTCAGCGAGGATCTTCGGGTCGGTCAACTCGCCGTAGCGCTCGGTAGCCCGTTCGATCTTGACCGAACCGTCACCTCTGGGATCGTTAGCGCTCTCGGACGCGTAATCGACTCCTATGGTTGCGAAAGCGGCCCTGGAGCTGATTGTGCAGGGGTGGCCATGATCCAAACTGACGCGCCGATCAACCCAGGCAATTCGGGAGGGCCTCTGGCTAACCGGGAGGGTCGGGTTATTGGAATGAACACCTCTATCCGCAGCGGGGGGTACTTTGCCGGCGGCAACATCGGGCTGGGATTTGCCATTCCTAGTGACACGGTGGTCCTGGTGGCCCAGCGTCTCATCGATGAGGAGCCGGTGGGTACTGCTTGGCTCGGAATTACTGGCCAGTCTCCTACCGATGGAAGCCCTGGCGCACTAGTGGTGTCGGTGGTCGAGGGGTCGCCCGCCGCTAATGCAGGCCTTCTGGATGGCGACCGGATATTTCGGTCCGATGGTCGTCCGATCCGCGATATGCCGGCCTTACGAGCGGATATTCAGATTCGCCTTCCCGGATCGTCTGTGACCCTGGAGGTTGAACGCGATGGTGAGATCCTCCGACTTCAGGTTGACCTCGGCGCTCTAGACGACCATCTTGTCGAACCGCCAACCGCCGACACGGAAGGTAAGGATGACAGCGGAGAGTGATCGTTAGGGCTCGATCGGCGCCGAATCGCCACCGGTAGGCTCTCCTCGTCATGGGACTTCGTTCACGACTCGGTCGCGCCCGTGACGCCTGGGTAGATCGGATAGCCAGTGTTCGTTCGGCGGAGATGGTTGACGCGCAGCTCTGGCAGGACTTGGAGGACGCCCTCCTTCTAGCCGACGTTGGCGTAGTTACCTCGGAGGAACTAGTCGCAGAAGTCAGGCAACAGGTGGGTCGTCAGGGAGTGGAAGGCGAAGGTGTACTAGCCATTCTAAAAGAGGTCCTGGTGAGTCGGCTGAGTGGAGTGGACCGCTCGCTCACACTAGGCGGGTCGCCTTCGGTCTGGCTTTTCGTAGGTGTTAATGGGGTGGGCAAGACGACCACGATCGGCAAGTTGGGTATCCGTGAGGCCGCGGCGGGTCGGAGCCTCGTCTTCGCTGCAGGGGACACTTTCCGCGCTGCGGCTGTTGAACAGTTGGCCACTTGGGCTGATCGGGCGAAGGTGCCAATCGTGAGCGGTGCGGAGGGCGCCGACCCGAGTTCGGTTGTATATGACGCCGTTGAGCACGCGGCGGCACGTGGTGCCGAGTTGGTTTTGGCTGACACCGCCGGTCGCGTCCACACCCGCAGCAATCTGATGGACGAACTGGCCAAGGTGCGCCGTGTCGCGGAAAAAGGCGCTGGGACTGTCACCGAGACCCTCTTGGTGATTGATGCCACTACCGGCCAGAACGGGTTGGTTCAGGCGCGTCAGTTTGCTGAGGTTGCAGAGGTGACGGGGGTTGTCCTGACGAAGCTGGATGGATCGGCTAAAGGAGGGATTGTGCTGGCCGTCCAAGAGGACCTAGGCATTCCAGTCAAACTGGTAGGCGTGGGAGAGGGCATGGACGACCTTGTCGACTTCGATCCGGGCGACTTTATTGATGCTTTATTTGACACCGAGGTAGCGGCTACTCCGAAAAACGTCGAGAGTCGGGGCTGACGTGTTCGAGAGTCTTGGTAGCCGTTTTGAGGGGATCCTTCGTCGCGTTCGTGGTAAAGGGCGCCTAAGTGAGCAGGACGTCGAAGAGTTCCTCAAGGAACTCAGGGTGGCCATGCTGGACGCAGACGTCCATCTTTCTGCGGTCCGGTTCTTTCGGGACCGCGTCCGCGAGCGCGCAGTCGGGGCAGAGGTCAGCGGAGCGCTAAACCCGGGGCAGCAGGTTGTCAAGATCGTGCTTGAAGAGCTCACGGTTTTGCTCGGCGGAGACACCTACCACCTTTTTTTCGCACCAAAGCCGCCCACGGTGCTCCTGTTGGCCGGATTGCAAGGGTCGGGAAAGACCACCACAGCGGCCAAGTTGGCTCGTCTGCTCAAAGCCCAGGGTCGCAACCCCCTGCTTGTCGGAGCTGACCTGCAGCGGCCTGCCGCCTTGGAGCAACTTCGAACTCTTGGCGGACAAATTGACGTTCCTGTCTTCAGTGAGCCCTCCGATCCGGTCGAGGTAGTTCGGGCCAGCCTCGCTGAGGCCCGTCGCCTAGGTCGTGATGTGGTTATTTGCGACACTGCCGGCCGACTTGCCATAGATGACGACCTCATGACAGAGGTTGCCGAGGTGTCAGCCGTTCTCGAACCTGATCACACATTTCTGGTGGTCGACGCCATGACAGGGCAGGACGCAGTGAACGTGGCCCGCGCCTTCCACGCCCGGCTGGAACTTGATGCCGTAGTCCTCACCAAACTCGACGGCGACGCCCGAGGCGGGGCGGCCTTGAGCATACGGCAGGTGGTCGGTCGCCCCATTGCCTTCGTTGCAACCGGTGAGGGACTTAACGAATTTGAGGTGTTTCATCCTGGGCGATTGGCGAGTCGCATACTCGGTATGGGTGACGTGGAGACCCTGATCGAAAAGGCTGAAGAGACGTTCGAGCAGGAGAAGGCCGAGGCTGCGGCTGCCCGGCTACTTGAGGGCACTTTCACCCTGGGCGACTTTTTGGACCAACTCAAGGCATTGCGGAAGATGGGGCCAATTAGCAACCTGATGGGCATGGTTCCCGGCATGACTCAACAGATGAAGGGTTTGGATACGGGAGTCGACGAGCGGCGGATCGACCGCATTGAAGGCATTATCAACTCCATGACCCCGTCCGAGCGAGCAGATCCGGAAATGATCGATGGCTCGCGGCGCTCCCGGATAGCTGCTGGGAGCGGCACCCAGCCAGGTGAGATCAACCAACTCGTGCGGCAGTTTCGCGAGATGCGGAAGATGATGAAGCAGATGGGTCGGGGCCCCGGGCGCAAGAGTGGAAAGGGTCGTAACCAGAGAAAGGGTGGCAAGAGGCCGGGAGGCCGGACCACGGATCGAGGTCCAGTGCTGGTGGACAAGAAGAAGGGGTTGTCCCTTCCCGGGCTCGATGATTTGCCATCTGGCCTAGGGGTTCCAAAGGGCGGTTTGTCCCTGGACTGAGCTCAACAGTTCGGTAAAACGCCGGGCTGAAACGGGGATCCACAGCAGGGGCTGGAAATTGGTCCGAATCCCGGCAGACTGGATGACTGAATGGGCGCATCCTGCGAGGCGCCTTCCCCGCCAGAGAGTGTGGGGCCCCAGACTAGGGATACTCCTAGTTGGGGGAAGCCTGACGAGACAGAGAGTGGTACCGACGTGGCCGTGAAGCTCCGCCTGATGCGGATGGGCAAGAAGAAGCAGCCGACCTATCGGGTGGTTGCTGCCGACTCGCGCAAGGCGCGCAATGGTCGGATTATCGAGGCGCTGGGCTTTTACGACCCCCGCCGGGACCCATCCGTGATCGAGATCGACAATGAGAGGGCAGTGGGCTGGCTGCGCACTGGTGCTCAGCCGACTGAACGGGTCGAGAAGCTCTTGAAGATCTCTGGTGCTTGGGATCAGTTCAAAGACCAGCCGGCTGGGACGAGTTCGTCTACTCCACCGCCGCCGAAGGTCGAGGCCTCGGCTCCTGTTGCTGAGGAAGCTGCGGAAGAGGCTGTTGCTGAGGAAGCTGCGGAAGAGGCTGTTGCTGAGGAAGCCGCAGAGGAGCTGGCGGAGGATGAGTCGTGAGCGCCGAAGCCCCCACAGCTGAGGGCGTCCTGGAGTACCTGATTAAGTCGATCGTGGAACAACCAGATGAGGTCCGGATCGAAACATCGGGTGACGAGCGCTGCACCTTCTCGGTCACAGTCGCAGACGGCGACATGGGCCGTGTTATCGGGCGACGTGGTCGGGTGGCCAATGCCATTCGCACGATCGTGAGAGCTGCCGCACTCCGCGACGAGACCGAGATCGACGTCGACTTCGTCGACTGACCGTCCTGTGGACGATCAGTCGGTTCCTGAAGAACCGGCACTACTCGAGGTCGGACGGATTGATAAGCCCCACGGAGTCCGTGGCGAGGTTGTCGTCAGCTTGACGACTCACCGCCTAGAACGGTTGGATCCTGGTTCATGCTTGCAGACTGAGAATGGACCTTTGGTGGTTGGCTCCAGCCGCCCCCATCATCACCGGCACTTGGTCCGTTTTGATGCAATCCCTGACCGGGAGTCGGCTGAGCGCTGGCGTGGCACTGTGCTGTTTGCTCTTCCGATAGATGAGCCCGATGACGACACTCTTTGGGTCCACCACCTAGTCGGGTCCGTCGTGATTGATCAATATGGGGACCAACACGGTGAGGTGGTGGCTGTGGTGGAAAATCCGGCCAGTGACCTACTCGAGTTGGTTGATGGCCGCCTTGTCCCAATTGCGTTTCTCGTGGACCACGAGCCCGGTGTTTGGATTAGCGTCGACGTGCCGGACGGGCTCCTAGACGACACGATCAACGTGGAAGGGGCAACCGGGTGAGCCTGCGAGTAGATGTCTTTACCATCTTCCCTGGCATTGTCGAGTCCTATGTTTCTGAGAGTTTGCTCGGTCGGGCAAAGTCGGTGGGACTGCTCGACGTCAGGGCTCATGACCTTCGCATTGCTACCACTGATGTTCATCAAACTGTTGATGACAGCCCCTTTGGTGGTGGTGCAGGAATGGTGATGATGCCAGAGCCGGTGTTCGGGGCTGTTGAGGCTGTCGACCCGCCTCGTCCACTGATCCTGATGGGGCCAGCCGGACGAACTTTTGATCAGTCTGTGGCGATCGAACTGGCAGGGCTCGAGGGCTTCTCGTTGTTATGCGGACGTTACGAGGGCGTAGATGAGCGCATCCGCACAGATCTTTGTGACGATGAGATCTCCCTAGGCGACTTCGTCCTCGCTGGAGGTGAGTTAGCGGCTTTGTCAGTAGTGGAGGCGGTGGCTCGGCTTCGACCTGGGGTCCTTGGCAACGCAGTGTCGTCCCAGGATGAGTCATTCGCAGAGGGACTACTGGAGTACCCGCATTGGACACGACCAGCCGAGTTCCGTGGTCTCGAAGTCCCCGAGGTGCTTCGGTCAGGCGATCATGTCCGCGTAGAGCGGTTTAGGAGAGCGGCGGCTCTGGCCCGCACCTTGGAACGTCGTCCTGACCTTGTGGAGCGTCTTGGAGGCTTGTCCGAAACCGATCGACTCCTTCTAGCGGAGTTCGAGCTCGACTCCGGCATGTAACTGATAGTCCGCAGAGTTACATGGTTCGTGGAAGCACACTGGCCCCGTGTTGTCCTCGGGTGGTTCCCGTATGCTGTTTGATCGGCCCGGTCCCGAGTCAGGATCCGATCCATGGATGGTCCAACCTGCCTTACGGACCCTGAATGCCCAAGGACTACACATGCAGCCCACCGATCTTGTCGATCTGCAGAATCTTCGCGACGACGTACCAAACTTTGCCGCTGGCGACACGTTGAAGGTGCATGTCCGCGTCGTTGAAGGTAATCGACAGCGCGTTCAGCTTTTCGAGGGTGTGGTCATCAAGCGTCAAGGAAGCGGCGTCCGCGAGACTTTCACTGTCCGCAAACTTAGCTTCGGCGTTGGAGTCGAGCGGACTTTCCCTGTCCATTCGCCGATCATCGATCGCATCGAGGTCGCTTCCCGGGGAGATGTCCGACGGGCCAAGCTCTACTACCTCAGAGATCGTGTTGGTAAGCGGGCCAAGGTCAAGGAGAAGCGGGAGTTCTAGATCTGCTCTGGCCTGCTGAGCACTGATTGGTGGGACCACTGAACCTTTTTAGTCAGGGTCGGCGTCCTACCCAACATCCTCGGTGCCAGTGGCGCCGAAGGTCCGGGGCTTCGACAGGTACGACGACGACATGTCCGAGTCCTGGAGGGATTTCGCGGTTGCAGCCGGGGCATAGGTAGGGCTTGGTGGCTTGGTGCGGCTGGATGAAGCGCTCTTCCAGATCGCCAAGTATTTCGGGATTGTCCACTTCAGGATCTCTTCTGGATGCTCAGCCAATTAGTCACGAGAGGACTGCCCAAATTACGAGCAGAACGCCCGCCAAGATGGCAGCCCCCACGTATAGGAGGTCGCTTGGGCGTCTTCGGTGGTGGCGCTGAGGGTCGAATCCCATGACCTCAGTATCGTCGGCACCTGATGCGTAACCAGTACTCGCGAATCATCAATCCCCTCATTGTGTTTTTATGTCTGGTCGCGGGCTCCAGTTGTGCTGGTGAGCCACCCGAGGTGCCCAGGTCGGCCGACGGTACAGCTGACTCGGTTCTTATGGTGGGGAGGCAGATCTGGTCCAGGGCGTGTTCCTCGTGTCACGCGCCGGACGGTGCGGGAGGGCGCGGCCCATCGGTTCATTTCGTAGAGGACCGGTATCCGTCGATTGACGATCAACTGAACTTGGTTTCTAAGGGCCGAGGGTCAATGCCGGGCTTCGGAGGCCGTTACACGAACGAGGAATTAGAGGCAGTCGTTCGGTATACCCGAGAGGTGCTCTAAGAAAATCTTTTTGAGGAGCTAGGAAAGTCCTTACCTACGGATTGTCTAGTCTGGACGCCGACGCATTGATGGACCTACTGTCCTGCGTTGCTTGTCGCTTTGTGCAATTGGGAGGCGAAACAGAGATGGGGATCAAAGGACTCCGGCTCATAGTCCGGTCTTTCTTGGTGGCGGGTTTGGTGACTGCGATGTTGCCGACTGCCGCTGCAGCACAGGATTTCGGCGGTGGTGCTCCGCCTCCTCC
>DEAU01000042.1:4589-4742 GCA_002348705.1 Candidatus Neomicrothrix sp. UBA2974 | reverse complement strand
CACCGCCTGGTGGCGGCGGTGGTGATGCTGCGCCTGCTGGTGGCGGCGGTGGTGATGCTGCGCCTGCTGGTGGCGGCGGTGGTGATGCTGCGCCTCCTGCTGGCGGTGACGGCGGTGGTGATGGTGCTTCGCCTGCTGGTGGCGAGGGCGCTG
>DEAU01000042.1:3849-4206 GCA_002348705.1 Candidatus Neomicrothrix sp. UBA2974 | reverse complement strand
ACACGCGGACTGACTTTGCTCCCGACGATCCTTTTGCTCCTGGTGGTGACGGCGGTGGTGGTGATGCTGCGCCTCCTGCTGGCGGTGACGGCGGTGGTGGTGATGCTGCGCCTCCTGCTGGCGGTGACGGCGGTGGTGATGGTGCTTCGCCTGCTGGTGGTGACGGCGGTGGTGGTGATGCTGCGCCTCCTGCTGGCGGTGACGGCGGTGGTGATGGTGCTTCGCCTGCTGGTGGCGAGGGCGGTGAAGGTGGTTTCGCTCCGCCTGCTGGTGGCGAGGGCGCTGGTGGTTTCGCTCCGCCTGCTGGTGGCGAGGGTGGTGAAGGTGGTTTCGCTCCGCCTGCTGGTGGCGAGGGCG
>DEAU01000042.1:0-3476 GCA_002348705.1 Candidatus Neomicrothrix sp. UBA2974 | reverse complement strand
ACACGCGGACTGACTTTGCTCCCGGCGATCCTTTTGCTCCTGGCGGCGGCGGTGATGGTGCTCCGCCTGTAGATGGTGATGGCGGAGGTGCTCCGCCGCCTGCCGGCGGTGAAGATGGTGAGAGTGGTTTCCCGGATCCCGACGGTGCAACAGGTGGAGAGGGAGATTTCGAGCCACCGCAACCTCCACCGTCGGGTCTGGTGCTCAACCAGGGTGGCGAGGGTCCGGCCTTTGTCCCGCAGCAGGCAGATCCAAACAGTGCCGCTGGCCTGGTTCTCGCAAATCCCGAAGCGTTCCGACCTCCGTCAGTTGACGATTTCTTTTCAGATTCTGCAACCCCGGGTGGTGATCCATTTGGTCCGTCCGGTGGCTTTGGCCAACCTCCGGAGGATGGTTTTCAGCCGCCTGCTGGTGGCGGTGGTGGCGCTGCGCCGCCTGCCGGTGGCGGTGGTGGCGCTGCGCCGCCTGCCGGTGGTGAAGCTGGTGAGAGTGGTTTCCCGGATCCCGATGGTGCAACAGGTGGTGGTGATCCGAATCTGACACCGGATGACACGCGGACTGACTTTGCTCCCGGCGATCCTTTTGCTCCTGGTGGACCGGCGTTCGTTGATCCGTTTGCCGGCGAGGGAGGCATCGCTCCACTGCAGTTCGATGCGACGGCGTTTGGTCCGGTTGAAGGTGAGGGTGGCGAAGGGACCGACGGGGGACCGGGGCCGAATCCATTCGGCGACTTCCTAGCCGCGCCTGACCGCGCCGAAGCCTTCGACGACTTCGGTGCAGAACCGGCCAGTGCGGGCAATTTCTTCTTCCAGAATGTCCTTGGTCCTGATGCACCGGGCGGCGGTGCTATCGGCCCAGTGCCGACTGGTCCAGCAGCGATTGGACCGGCAGATGGCCAGGGGGAGCCTGGCCTAGATGTCGGGCCAGTCAATGATCCAGGCGGTTGGCAGGGACCGACTTTTGAGTTCAATGAGGAAGGAGGCTTGAAGGGAGACTTCTTTGCCCCTCAGCAGGCCTTTAGCCTCAGTGCACCGGCGGGTCCCGGCGGCGAGCCGGGTGATGCCGAAGCCGGTTTCGCTCCGAGTCCACTTGGCGAGTTCTTCGGCGAGTTCCTCGGACCCGAGGGTGAACCGACAGCCGAGGGGCCAACAGGTGGCCCCGGTTTGGTAGAGGGCGTGCAGGCGTTCTTTGATCCGAATCAGGAGGGTGGTTTCAATCCAGGAGACTTCTTCGAGGACGCCCGCAGTCCGGGAGGCCTAGCACCAATCGCCCCAGCGGGTGAAGCCCCGCTCGGTGCCGACGGCGAGCCCGCTGATGGTCAAGTGCCAACGGGACCAGCAGGAGGGTTTGTTTCCGGACTTGCCTTTGAGGACCAAGGCGTCGACCAGTTCCAGCCTCCAGTGGCCTTCGATCTAGGTGAGGGCGGTCAAGCTATGGCCTGGGAGGACGGCATGAGCCAGGTCCGGCGAGACGACGGCTCGATGAACGTCTTCTGGGGAGATGGCAAAGCCCTCGAACGCGAGGTGCTCGACGACGGCGCTATTCGGCAGGTCAACCCTGACGGCACCGAGATGCTTGTGGCTCCGGATGGCTCAGCGGAGTTCACTTCGATCACTGGAGAGGCAGTGGTTAAGGAGCGCACCGATGATGGTGGCTTCCGCGTTACCCGGCCTGATGGTGGACTGGTTTTCGAGGGCGCTGACGGCGCCAAGTCCTTCTTTGAGCCATCGGGCTGGTCCCGCGAACAGGTGGTTGACCCGGAGAGCGGGTCAGTGCTGACCAGAGGGTCCGACGGCCTGGTAGAGGTGGTTAACCCGGACGGGACATTCAATCGGATCAACCCGGACGGAACCCAGGATCAAGCGTTCTTCGGCGAAGAAGGCGAGCTAATCACGCAGAACGGCGATGGCTCAGAGCACATAGTTCGCCCCGATGGAACTGAGGAGTTCAAAGACGCCACCGGATACGGCGGTAAGAAGGTTCAGGCCGAGGACGGCTCGTTTGTGACGCTCATGACTGACGGTGCCTCCAAGATGGAAGCCCCGGACGGCAGTTGGTCGATCGAGGTCTCACCCAATGGCGAGCAGACCGTCACCTCCACGCTTGAGGATGGCACCATCCAGAAGAACCTCCCTGACGGCGGTGTTCAGCGGTACAACCCGGAGATCGGAGCGACTACGTTCACCACTCCAGAAGGTGGCGACTACATCACCCGCGAGAACCCTGACGGCAGCATCGTGGTGACTGATCCGACGGGCATGATGACGGAGTCTGATCCGGTCACGGGAAGCACCGTCGTGACGTTTGCCGATGGTTCGGTCCAGAGCACGGAGCGCCTAGAGGACGGTTCATTGGCTACCACCTTGCCCACCGGTGACCTAGTCGTCACGGCGCCGGACGGGAGCCAGACCGTTGTGACAGCGGACGGTGATACAGCCCTGACTGAAGTGACCGAACTTGACGACGGTTCTCAGTTGGTGGTGGCCACCAGGACTGATGGAACTGAGAAGGCTACTCAGGTGGCTGACGATGGGTCCATGGTCGCCTCTTGGACGGTGCAGGACAATACGTTCGACGAGGGAGGAGCTGACGCCGCAGCCGAAGGTGCTGAAGCGCCTGAGGGAGCGGACTTTGCTGACGGGGAGGTGCCGGACGCACCGCCCGTTCCCAAGGGTCTGCAGACAGACCCGGAAACTGGCCAGACCACAGTGCTTTTGAGTTCAGGTGAGGCGGTAGGCCACACACTCAGCGAGGACGGGGTTTTGACCCTGCAGTCCACGGCTACCGATCCTCCGTCAGCCCTAGCCGGGGGAGAGCCCGCTGAGGGAGAGCCCGCTGAGGGAGAGCCCGACGAGGCAGCACCTCGTCTGGCGGTGATCAACCCGGCAGTGGGTGAAGTCATCACTGAGGGCGACGTCACACTGGTCGAATCGACGTTTACTGAGACAGGTGGTGTGTCTATAGCGATCGCCCCACCAACCGGTGAACCAGACGCGGCGCTGGCCGAGGTGGCTATCTCGGCTGATGGCACACAGCAGGCCATTACTAGCCCGACTGGTGATATTGCAACGGCGACCACGTCGGACACAGGTGTTCTCATTGCAATGGACGAGGGACCGATGGGAGCCACGCTCGAAAATCTCGAACCGGGTGACACGCAACCGTTAGTCGCAGCAGATGGGAATTCTTTGGTAGCAGCTCCGGCAGAGGACGGAGAGATGGTCTTCCTTGACGCCGACGGCAATCCGGCGTTCAAGGATGATGGCACGGAGTACACGGCAGCGGACATGGCGGCAATGGTCGTCGCCTTCGACGAGGAGGGCTGAAGGCGATGAACAGGATGAAGAGGGGTTTTCGACGACGTTCCTATCGTCTGTCGGCCAATCTGGTGGCACTGGCTGTTGCAGCAGCCGCGTGTGGTGGGAGTGGTGCCGAGGAACCGGCAGCCCCTGCCACCACGGCGGCTCCTGCTGCGT
>DEAU01000030.1 GCA_002348705.1 Candidatus Neomicrothrix sp. UBA2974 | reverse complement strand
CCGCAGCAGAATCACCACTATCGGAGCTATCGCTACTGCTCGAGCTGCTGTCGCTAGACGAGCTGCTGTCGCTAGACGAGCTGCTGTCGCTAGACGAGCTGCTGTCGCTAGACGAACTGCTGTCGCTAGACGAGCTGCCACTGGCAGCCGCTCCATCGTCGCTGTCCGACCCACAAGCCGAAGCGATCATGGCAACGCTAAAAAGAAGCGCGAAAAACTTTAAATACCTACGCATATAAGGAGTACCCCTCCGTGATTTGGTGTAGCAGGGTAGGAAAAGCTAGTCGCGAAGGGGCGCTTTCCGCCACTTCCTCAAAAAGGCACGCCATTTGCTGCAACAAGCAGGCTATGCCGCGAGACGGATGAGCAACTAAAGCTGAAGGCAGAACGCAAGCAGATGATTGCGGATTTAAGAAGGCTTAGAGTTTCAGCCGGTCGAGCCAGCCGGTTCGGCGTCGGGAAACTCGAACAGGGCGATCTCACGCATTTGGTCGGCTAGCGCCTCGACCACTTCTCCAAACAACTGCTCACCCAGTTCAACCGTCGCTCCGGTTGGATCTCCGACATGACCGTCGACACCGAAGTCGCGAGTTGTCCATCCGAACTGGACCGGACCGCCGAACCGAATCCAGCGATTATCTGCCATCCACTCAGGGACATTGCGTACCGCAAGTCTCATCTCAACCTCGTCCGGCCGGAGGTAAGCAAACAACGCCGTCTCCTGGAGTCCACCGTGGATCCCGAAACCAAATTCTTCCTCGGTGGACGGTCCACCGGAAGCTGGCGGCACGAAGGGATGAACAAGGAAGGTTAAAAGTCCATGGGCGAGTCGGACGTCCCGGCAGGCTGTGGACAGAAGAGACGAGTTGCCACCGTGGCCGTTGAGAAATACGAGTCGACGTGCCCTGGTCGCAGCCACGCACCGCGCTAAATCGTCGAGGACTCGCGAAAGGGTGTCTCCGGACAACGAGAGCGTCCCAGGCAGCCAGGTGTGCTCGTCGGACTTCGATACCTCCAACGTGGGCAGGAGCCACAGGTCGACATCGTCTCCCACGGCCGCGAGAACCGCCGAGGCAACCTCTTCAGCGATAACTGCATCTACCGACAATGGCAGGTGGGGGCCGTGTTGTTCGATGGCCCCGATGGGCAGAACAACTACCGAATCGGGGCCGAGGGTTTCAGCAACCTGCGGTCCTCGCAGATCCTCGAGTCGTCCTGACATACCGGCAATCCTAAATCAGTCAGTCGCCCGACCGTTCTCCGGGCCTCCCCACCTCTTCCGGCCGGGAACCTCGACGCCGACCCGGGCCAAAGCCGCTGCAGTGGTGTTGGTGATCAGCTCTTCAAGATCTGCCGGATGTTCGTAGAAGGCGGGTACGGGTGGAAACACCACTGCTCCGGTCTCGGTGGCTGACGCCATCAGTCGGAGGTGCCCAAGGTGCAGTGGAGCCTCCCGGACCATGAGGACTAGCGGGCGCCGCTCCTTCAAAGTCACATCAGCAGCCCTGGTCAGCAGGTCCGAGGCGTGCGAATTGGCGATGGCCGAAAGGGCCCTAATGGAACAAGGCGCTACAAGCATCCCGGAGACTGGGAACGAGCCGCTCGCCGGTCCGGCCGATACGTCCCGTATCGGATGCACCACGTCAGCGAGCGCTTCGACATCCTCCATCGAACGATCCGTCTCCAGACCCACAGTCAGGCGCGCAGCAGCTGTCGCCACCAGATGTGCCTCTACGTCTGGCATTTGCTTGAGGAGTTCGAGAGCTCGGATCCCATAGACCACGCCACTCGCCCCAGTCAGCCCTACAACAATTCGAAGATTTTCACGTTTTGCCACGGGCGATTCCTAACAGCCCAATAGGAGTCATCGCTACTATCGACCGGTGGACACATCGCTGGACGCCAAGCCCGATCGGATCCTGCGAAACGGTCGGCTTACAGATGGACGCCTCGTCGACGTGCATGTCGCCGACGGAAAGGTCGCCGCCATAGTCGACGCCGACCGCTCCAGAGGCGACCAACCGACAGAGGTTCCAACCACCGACCTCGACGACTGGCTTCTAATCGGGGCACTCGCCGAACCCCACGCCCACCTTGACAAAGCACTCACAGCCGAGCGGGTACCCAACCCAACTGGCGACCTGATGGGAGCCATCCACGCCTGGATGGCTGCCGCCGAAGCCGGAACCTTCACGCACGACGACGTTGTCGAGCGGGCCACTGCAGCAATGGAAATGCTGCTCGCAAATGGAGTCACTGCGGTTCGCACCCATGTCAACGTCGGCGCTGGCGAGAACTTTCTCCGAGGAGTGCGAGAAGCCCGAGAGCAACTGGGCCATGTGATGGACGTGCAGATCGTTGCCCTGACCAGTAACCCGATCACCGGACCCGAAGGCAAAGCCAACCGGGCTGCCTTGGCCGCCGCCCTGGAGATCGGCGTTGACCTGATAGGCGGGTGTCCC
This sequence comes from Candidatus Neomicrothrix sp. UBA2974, assembly GCA_002348705.1. Taxonomy (GTDB): domain Bacteria; phylum Actinomycetota; class Acidimicrobiia; order Acidimicrobiales; family MedAcidi-G1; genus UBA9410. The sequence continues at coordinate 100,573 of DEAU01000030.1, read as the reverse complement.
CACCTGGACCCCGACGGTACGACGCTCATGGCCGATGCCTTCACGGCGGCCTTGGAAGCCAATATCGGCCTAGATTTTCACGTGGACGAGGTGCTCGATGCTGACGTGCTGCACCTCCGAGGTCTAGCCCGGATGGTTGGCGACATCGGCTTCGAGAACGGTGTGACGGCCAGCCACTGCGTGACCCTTGGCCTCCAGCAGCCTGACGTCCGCGATGCCGTAGCCCGCGAGGTAGCCGAGGCAGGGATTGGGGTAGTGGCCCTTCCTCAGACCAACCTCTTTCTCCAGGGTCGCACTCATCCCGTCGCTACACCCCGGGGCCTGACGGCCGTCGGCTCCCTCGTAGATGCTGGAGCCGTTGTTTGCGCCGGCGCCGACAACGTGCAGGATCCGTTCAACCTGGTTGGACGCAGCGATCCTCTTGAGACTGCTTCGCTGATGGTGATGGCCGGCCACCGCCTACCTGACGACGCCTTCAGGATGGTGGGAGCCGACGCACGCTGCTGTATGGGCCTACCTCCGGCCGGACCAGAAGTTGGTGCGGTAGCCGACCTACTCGCTATCGACGCCCCTTCGGTGCGCGGTGCCATCGCTGATGCCCCTGCATCTAGACGGACCTTTCGACGGGGTGAACTCGTCGCATCCACCGACCAGACAACGAGAATTCACCGATGAGAGGATTCACCGATGAATAGCATCCACGACCTTCAGTCGTTCATTGACACCCTGGAAGATGCTGGCCAATTGGCCCGTATTCGTCGACCTGTCTCTATGGAACACGAGTTGGCCGACGTCGGAGCGACGCTCGAGCGCACCGGAGGTGGTGCCGCTCTGTTCGAGAATCCAGGGGAAAGCCCTTGGCCGATATTTTCGGGTGGGGTCGCCTCCCACCGTCGCACTGCGCTAGCCCTCGGCTGCGACGAATCGGAGATCGTCGATGTAATGGAACACGTCCTCGATCCAGCCCATGGTGTTTCTCCAGTCCTGCAAGACGAAGCACCCTGGCAAGCCAACCTCCTGACGGCCGACGAACTAGATACCGGTGTTCTCCCTGTTCCCATCCACTCCCGCGGAGATGGCGGTGCTTTCATCACTGGTGCGGTGACTGTGGCCCGGGACCCGATCTCGGGCCGTGGCAATCTCGGTTACAACCGGATGCTGCGTCTAGACAACCGGCGATTCGGCTTTAACGTCAACGAGTGGCGTGACGTCGGGACGTTCTGGAAGTCTCGGGACGAACCAGATGCTCCGTTTCCTATCGCTCTAGCTATTGGCTTAGATCCGGCAGTCATGATCGCTGCCGGCGTCAAGACCCCGGTCGACGAACTCCTTATCGCCGGCGCCATTAGAGGTCAGGGAATTGCAGTCTGTCGAGCGACAACGGTCGACGTAGACGTACCGGTTGGCGCCGAGATTGTTATCGAGGGCCTGCTCCATCCGTCAGTCCGCGAGCCAGAGGGACCGCTCGCCGAGTTCCACGGTTACCACGGTGAGCCTTGGAACAGCCCGACCTTCGAAGTGACGGCAATCTCGTGGCGAGACGACCCGATTTACCAGACGATCGTCCCCGGCTCATTTGAGCATGTGTACCTAGGCAACGTCCTTCCCCGTGAACCACTGCTGCGACGTTTCGTCCGGCACCTCGACCCGTCCGCCGAGGTCCACATACCGCCCTGGGCCAACGGGTTTCTGGCCGTAGTGCGGATCGAACGAGACAACCCCGGCACACCAAAGAATCTCGCGCTCGCTGCTCTGGCCGCTCACCTGAACATCCGACAGGTGGTGGTCGTCGACCGGGACGTCGACATGTATCAGGCCACCGAAGTTCAATGGGCGCTGGCCAATCGGGTCTACTGGCCCGACGACGTATTCACAGTGCCCGGCGCACAGGGCCACGAGATGGACCCAGTCGGTGACCAGCGTGGGGTCAGCACCAAGGTCGGCTTCGACGCCACCTATAAGCGGGAGAAACGGGAATACGGAGAACGCGTTCACTACCCGAGTGTCAACCTGTCCGACTACATCGGTGATCAACCTGGCTGAGCTTCGCCCTTGGGGAAGGCCGGGGCCAAAAGTTCCAGCGCTGCGCCCAAGTCGGCCACATGAGGCAATTGGAACTCGTCGATGCCGAGGCGATGCATGGTGGACCGAACGATCTCCCCGACTGAGTCGGTTCGGCCGGTCACGACAAAGGGATCTACCCATTCTTCCCGCACAAGATGTGCGGCAGCAGGAGGTCCACCGTCGCGCAGTGCGGCCCGGATGGCAGTGGTGTCCTTATCGGACATCCCGATGCGCTCCCTGACAGATGAAGGCGAGTCGGCCAACCGGAAGGTCAGGGACTCACGGGCTAGGAGGAAGTCGGACTCGTCGACGACGGGCATCGTCGACCAAACCAGCGTCAATGGACGTCCTCGCGCTGCCCCGGCGGTTCGGAGAGCTTCAACGTGTGCGCCGAGGAAGTCCCGGTGAATCCAACTCAGCACGTAACCATCGCCAATACGACCACCCAGATCCGCCATCCGGGGTCCCCGACCGGCCAACAGCACCTCGATTCCCGGCCGGCCGTAACCCATTCGAGCGGTGCGGAGGGAGAAGGTGGACGACGACATGTCTAAAGACCGTCCGTCGAGCAAACCCCGGACAGCCGTTACCGTCTTTTCCACCGCCTCAAGTGGTCGAATCCGATCAATGCCGAGGGGTCCAAGAGTCATCCCCCCACCCGCACCGATTCCGAGAAATGCTCGTCCGCCGCTCACCTCGTCGAGGCTGGCCAAAGCAGCAGCCGTCGTACCCGGGTGCCGCGTGTAGGGATTGGTGATACCGGGTCCGATCCGGATCCGTGAGGTACTGAGCGCGACGGCGGTCATCGTCACCCAGGCGTCTCTGGTGGCCAAACCCTCGTCGTAGACCCAGCAGCGACGGCAACCGACAGCCTCGGCCAAGCGAGCGTCGTCAAGCAGTCCAGCCACGGGACCATGGGCCATAAGGCTCACCCCGAGGGGGAGTTCCCCATCCGCCCCAATTGAATCGTTCACTGGAAGCTTCGGAGCTCGTCGAGCACCACCCTGGCGGCATTGCGTCCCGAGGCACCCACGATGCCCGCCCCTGGATAGGTCCCGGCTCCGGTGAGGTACAGGCCGCTGAGCGGTGTCCGGTAACGCGTCGTCTCCGGTGGTTGGCCGACGAAAGCGCGCAATGGCGAGCCTGACCAGGTGGGCGAGTAGCCCTTGTCAAGGAAAAATTCCTGCTGGTAACGGTCCGGTGTCATGACTCGCCAGTCCAAGAGCAGTTGAAGGGCGCCGGGCTCCATACGGTCAGCCCAAATTCCCAGCCAGCGTTCCGGTTCGGATGAGGCCGACCAACCACCCGGCAAGCCGTAGGGAGTAAATAACACCTCCAGACTCAGGATGTGCCGGCCCGGTGCCGGCACCATCGAGGGATCAACCATCGACGGCACATCCACCAGGAGTGTCGGACGATCGGCGACTCGGCCGTCAGCCCATCGAAGGTGGGCTTCGGCCAGGTCGGAAGGATCGGGCGAGACCACGGTTGTGTGGCCAACCGGATCGAAGTCGGAGAGGGCCGACCTAAGGGCGTCGGCCGCACGCGGCACTGGTACACCCTCCATCACCGCGTCGACCTTGGATTCGTAGCCCTGAGGTCGCTGTTGTGCTCGATAGCGGTCCGCCAGTAAGCGGAGGCTCTCTGGTGGTTCGCCTTCTAGCCATTCGGTCAGCACTGCGGCCGGATCGCACGCAGCGACCACCACCGGGGCACGGAGGCGGGTTCCGTCGACAAGGCGCACCCCGTCCACCCGATCGGAATCGACTACCAATGTGGCGACACGCGCGTCACAACGAACCATTCCACCTGCCGCCTCGAATGAAGACCGGATGGCATCGACCAGAGCCCCGCTTCCTCCAGCCGGTCGACCGGTCCTCACAAGGTGACGGATGGCGTAAGTCAGTGCCGCCAGCCCGGTCCCATGCGTCTCGGGCGGAACGCCCCATACGGTCGGGCCAATAGAGACCGCCGGCATGGTCATTCGCCAGTCGTCGAACCATCGAGCCAGAAGTTCGGCGGCGCTAAGTCGCGACCAAGACAGCAGCCGGCCCACGCCCTCGAGTCGACGACGAGCGGCGGTGAGAGCCAAGCGTGGGGCAGTCGGTGGAGTTCGCAAAACGTCGATGAGTAACCGAGCCACCGGAAGCGCATCGTCGAGGTATCGGCGATAGGAGTCGACCGAAGCCGAATGGGTGGCAGCCAGGCCGCAAAGCGTCCTTTCGACATCATGGAAAAGGACCCACGGATCTCGGTCGTCGTGGAAGGCGAACACGGAGTCGGCATCCGACGACAGATAGTTCAGGCCGTGGTCGGCCAGGTCCAACTCCTCCTCTAGCGGAAGGGCGCGAACCAACGTGTGGGTGCAATGGCAGATGTTGAACCGGGCTCCAAGGTCCTCCACTGTCGAAGCGCACCCACCGACAGAGGAACGGGCCTCCAATACGAGTACGTCGACACCTGCCCGGGCTAGGTAAGCGGCGGCGATCATCCCATTGTGGCCACCACCGACCACGAGGACCTCAGCATCCCAATGGCCACCCACTGCTGTAAGCGTCATGACAGCTGCGGCAATACCTCGTCAGCGATACGCGCCATCTGCTCCTCGACTACGTCGTAGCGGTCTCCAGGCATGCCTGGAAACACTAGGAGGTCCGTGAGGCCGAGCATGTCTCGGTACCAGGCAATTGACTCGGCAACATCCTCAGCCGTTCCTGCGAGGAAGATCCGCTGGTCCAAGGACTCGTCGAGCGTGGGCACCAGACCGGCCGGGGCCGGTTTCCCGTCTGCACCCATATAGCCCTTACTCCATCCGTAAGGGCCGAGAAACTTCCAGAACTCGTCATGCCCTGGCCGCAAGTCCTCAATGGCTGACTCTCGGGTATCGCCAACCCGGGTGCACAACACCAGCATCCGCTTCTCCCCAGGTGCCAGAGGGCGTCCGTGAGCCTCCTCGTAGATCTCAGCGAAGCGATGCCATCGTTGCTCGAGGAAGGTTGGATGGTTATTCCAGAAAACTCCACCCCAGCCCCGTCGCGGCACCTGTTCGAGGGTGGGGGGCGAGGTGATCGCTTGCCACGTCTCGTATGGATGGCGGGGACGCGGCACCAGGGTCAGTTCTTCGACGGTCCCTCCCCGATCCGGAATCCCAGCCGGGGGAAAGTCATAAATCTCACCGTGATAGGAGAAGCGTTCCTGGTCGAGTGCTAGTCGGATCACATCCATTGCCTCGTCGAACTGTCTCCGATTGTCATCGTCGGAGGCCTTCTGATCCGGATTGTCGAAGCTACCGATAGCTGAGCCGAGGGTCTGCGCCTCCCTCGGAACGGTTCCCCGTCCGATCCCCAATATGGCTCGCCCACCGGACAGGTTGTGCAGGGTGGCGAAATCTTCGGCAAATCGCAAGGGATGCCACTGGGGAACGATGTTGAAGGCCATGCCGAGGCGGACACGTTCGGTCCGCTCGGCGATGGCAACTCCGAGCATCAGGCCATTGGGCACGACCTCGTAGCCCTCGTACTGAAAGTGGTGCTCGGTCAACCAGTAGGAGTCGTAGCCCAGTTGTTCGGCGACTACGCCCGCATTGACGAGGCGCTCAGTAGCAGACCAGATCTCCTCGTTGTCGAACCGCCGGTCGGTAGGTATTGGTGGACCGCTGCCTGCGTCATCCATCTCAACCCCGCCAAAAAGGAAAACGCCTGTTCGCATCCAGAGCAAGATAACGGGAACGAACAACTCGTCCTGTACCGAACACAACGGCTAGTTTCCAACTCAACCGCTTCAAAGCGTCAAGAGACAGGTCCTGCCAACCGAGGTGCGAACAGAAATGTCAACAACCATGACCGGATCGTTGGCGTTCGAGGAGACCGGCATGGTCTTCCCAGACGGCACCGAGGCTCTCCGCGATGTGTCTTTCGGTGTGGACAAGGGTGAGTTCGTCACCATCGTGGGGCCGTCTGGATGCGGCAAGTCGACGCTGCTCAAGATCGCCTCAGGTCTCCTTGAACCGACCAGCGGACAAGTACATGCGGACCGTGACCAAATTGGCTATGTCTTCCAGGACCCCACGCTGCTGGACTGGCGGACCGCCCGTGGCAACGTGGAACTACTCGCCGAACTGCACGGAGTTGAAGCTGGTGAGCGCCGTCGTCTGGCGGCCGAGGCCATTGAACTCGTCGGACTCAACGGATTCGAGGACCACTATCCGAAGTCCCTCTCAGGCGGAATGCGGATGCGTTGCTCACTGGCACGCTCACTGACCCTCAAACCGCCGGTGTTCTTGTTCGACGAGCCTTTCGGCGCTGTGGATGAGATCACCCGCGAGCACCTAAACGAGGAGACTCAGCGTCTCTTTCGGACAGAGGGGTTCGCCGGCCTATTCATCACCCACTCAATTAGTGAGGCGGTTTTCCTTTCAACCAGAGTGCTGGTGATGTCGGCCCGCCCCGGACAGATCGTGGCCGAGTTCGACATCGATTTCGAATATCCGCGCCTGCCAGAACTTCGTTTCGACCCGCTGTTCGCTGAGCTCTGCGGACAGGTTTCCCAGAATCTCCGGGGGTCTCACGCATGACCGAGCGAAATGCGATTCAGGGACCGGGCACGGTCCGCAGCCTCTCCCAGCGACTCCTCCCTCCCATGATCCTGGGAAGCGGATTCGTGGGAATCTGGTACTTCATCGCCTACGGGGTGCTGGAACCCCGGCGGCGGTTCCTCCTCAGGCCACCCCACGAAGTGATTCAGGTGGGTTTTCTGGAATGGGACAACTTCTCGCTCATCCTGAACTCTCTCTGGTCCAGCACGAAGGTAGCCATGATGGGACTTTCCATCGCCATCCTCATCGGATTCATGCTTGCGATCACGATGAGCCAGGCCAAGTTCGCCGAGCGGGCCATCTTCCCGTTCATGGTCACACTTCAGGCCATCCCGATCTTGGCCATCACCCCGCTCATCGGGTTCTGGTTCGGGACCGGTCAGACGTCACGGGTCGTGGTCTGCGTGATCATCTCGCTCTTCCCGATCCTCTTGAATACCCTGTTCGGGCTGCAGTCGGCTGACAGCGGCCTCCACGACCTCTTTACGCTCCACCATGCCAACCGGATCACCCGGATGCGCAAGCTCATGTTCCCGGCAGCCCTGCCGGCGGTCTTTGCTGGACTGCGCATCTCGGCCGGACTTTCGGTCATCGGAGCCATCGTCGGGGACTTCTTCTTCGGAAAGGGCGACGCCGGGATCGGCCAGTTGCTGCGCAAGCACGCGAGCCAACTGGCGGGCGAGGAGTTGCTTGCAGCGGTGATCATGTCCTCTGCGCTGGGAGTGACCGTATTCCTGTTCTTCGGTTGGCTTCAGGAACGATCCATCGGCCGTTGGCACGAGACCACGACAGGTGCCGGCTGAGCCGGCCTATACCTATAGACCTGTCAGGCGGTGGCCACCACCGCAACCTCGACCAACCACGCAGGCTGGGCTAGCTCATGCACCACCAACAGCGTCGAGGCAGTCACGTGTCCTCCTAGAGCCCGGTCACGAGCTGTCATTACCGTTGTGAGGTCCTGTCCGGGGACCACATAGGTGGTGACCGAGACCAAGTCAGAGGTCGACATTCCGGCCTCAGCTAGAACGGCCAGAATGTTTTGCCACACCACCTCGGCCTGTCCCGCCAAATCTTTCGGAACGGTCCCGTCCGGCGCCACGGGCACCACACCCGAGGTGTGCAAGATCCGCTCGGCGTCGACGGAGAGAACTCCATGGGCAAAATGGGCCACCGGTGGGGCGATACCTGCGGGATCCATCCGGATATTTGTCATTGCCGAAAGCTAGCTCCTATCTGGACTAGGGCTCACGGCTAAGTTCGGCACTCATGGCCTCCGATAGCACCACCTTCACCAACCAACCAGTGGAGCAACGCGTTGCTCTCTACTTCCAGGACAAGCACCCGATCGATGTCGAGTTGGCCATGGCCCGCTACGCGGAGGAGAAGGGCATCAGCGAGATCTGGCAGGCCGACACCCGGCTGGCTCGCGACTGCGTGGTGATGATGGGTGCTCTACTAGCCGGCACACGAGCCACTCGGGTTGGTTCGGGCGTGCTACCCATCTGGACCCGCAACCCGGCCGTAATCGCCGCGTCGTGGAGCACGATGTGGGAGCTGGCCGGAACCGACCCCGACGGGCGTAGCCGGGCCATGCTCGGCCTTGGCGCCTGGTGGGAGCCGATCGCTTCTCGGGTCGGCGAGGACCGACGACGTCCACTGACGGCACTGAGGGAGAACATCGAGGCAATCAGAGCACTGTTCACTATGGAAGAAATCTCATATCAGGGCGAGTTCGTGAAGCTCGACCGCGTGAAGTTGGATGTCGCCTACGGAGACAACGGCCCCCGAGATATCCCGATCTACCTAGGGGCAACCGGACCGAAGGCCCTCGAGTTGGCCGGAGAGACCTGCGACGGCGTGGTGCTCAACTACGTGGTCACAGCCGATCACATCCGCCACTCGGTCGAACGCGTCGCCGCCGGTGCCAAGCGCTCGGGACGAACAATTGAACAAGTCGACCGCCCGGAACTCTTGGTGTGTTCGCTCTCCGATGATGACCCAGCCGACGCCATACGAACCGGCAAGTCACTTGTCGCCTACTACCTCGGTACCGAGCCGCACATCATGGAAGCCAGTGGCGCCGATCCGGACCTCGTGGCCCGAGTTCAGGAGGTGGTGGGCTGGCCGGCAACAGAGGCCGACTACAGAAAGGCCGCCGATCTCATCCCCGACGATCTAGCTCGGTCGCTTATGGCCGTCGGCACGACCAGCGAGTGCATCGACACGGTCGCCGAATTCGTGGACGCTGGAGTGACTTGCCCGATCCTCTATCCGCTGATGGACGACATGGTTCCGGTTATCGATGCCTTTGCCGGCTGGAAACCGTGAGCCGGTAGAGCTAATCCGAACTCGCGAAACGTGAACCTCGACCAGCCCGGAACCATTCTGCTCGCCGGCGGGGCGGTAGTCACCGTCGATGGCGACGGCACCCTCTGCGACCCTGGTTGGGTACTGACTGATGGCGCGCTGATCACCGGGGTCGGGGTCGGCGACCCCCCCACTGCGGCCCGAAGAACAGCCGATGTGGAAGTCGACACCACCGGGGCGGCAGTCATGCCCGGCATGGTCAATGGCCATACCCACCTTTTCCAGACGCTTCTGCGAGGTCTGGCCGACGACAAGCCCTTGTTGGACTGGCTCCGCGACTGCATCTGGCCAGCAGCAAGCGAGATCGACGCCGAAGCTGCTGCAGCGGCCACCGCTCTAGGGCTAATCGAAAATCTTCGGTCGGGGACCACTGCTGTTGTCGACCACCAGTACGTACACGCTGATCCAGATATCGACGAAGCCGTGTGCCGGGTGGCCGACTCCATCGGAATCCGCTACGAACTGGCAAGCGGTTGGGCCGATCGTAATTATCACCCGCCGCTCACCGAGTCCGCTGAAACAGTGCTCGAAAGGATCGACCCGATCCGGCGAAATTGGCATGGCGCGTCCGACGGACGCATCACGGTGGGGCTAGCTCCCCTGATCCCCTGGGGGTGTTCTGACGAGGCGATGGTCTCCACTGCGGCCGCCTGCCGGTCTTGGGGTGGCAACATCCACACCCACTGCGCCGAAACCGCAATCGAGGTAGAGATGAGTCTGACCGAACGGGGCCTCCGGCACGTCCCCTGGCTGGACTCACTCGGCGTGCTTGGGCCGGACGTCCAACTCGCCCACTCGGTATGGCTAGAAGAAGCCGAGGTGGAGATGGTCGCCGAACGCGGTGCCTCAGTCATCCATTGTCCCGTTTCCAACATGTACCTCGCCTCGGGGATTGCGCCGATACGTTCGATGCTGGATCGCGGTGTGAACGTGGCTTTGGCCACCGACGGCCCTGGCTCGAACAACCGCCAGGACATGTTCGAGGCCTGCAAGGTCGCAGCCCTTCTTCAGAAGGTCAACCAACTCGATGCCACGGTGCTCCAGCCCGAAGAGGTACTCGTCATGGCCTGCCGAGGGGGGGCCAAACTTCTTGGTAGGGCAGACGACCTTGGGGCCATCGAAGCGGGCCGCCGGGCAGACCTCGTAGTGGTAGACCTCCAAAGTCCGTTCACCGCTCCGGTCAACCGCGTTTCGTCTGCGCTCGTCTACAACGCCACGCCCCGTGATGTCATTCACGTTTTGGTCGACGGTCGCTTCCTGGTGCGAGATCGATCGTTGACCACTGTGGATGAAAGGGTAGTAATCGCCAATGCCAGGAAAGCTGCGCAACGAGTCCTTAGTGCCACCGGACTGGGCTCCCGATTGCTTCAGTGACTCTGACAGGTCCGAGGCTCTTGGCAGACGTGCCTCGGCCGGTGCTAGTTTCGCCTTTGCAACAAAAGACGTCAGGCTCGACCGCGAGGCGCATCCCCGGGAGGGCTGATCCTGATAAGGGGGACCGCTGTGCCTCGAGCGCTCACCTACCAACGCCCAGATTCCGTCGATGCCGCAATAACCCTGTTGACCGGTGATGGCCACCGGCCTCTCGCCGGTGGCACAGTTCTCAACGCCGACGATGACCCAACCCTCGTCTCCATGGTCGATCTCCAATCTTGCGGGTTGGAAACAATCTTGGCGACCGACGGCCGATTACGTCTGGGAGCCATGGCCACCCTCGCTGACCTTGCTGAAGACGAACGCGTGCCTACTGGATTGGCCGAAGCGGCCCGGGCAGAGTTGCCCAGCACCCTGCGCAGTCTCGCCACGGTTGGCGGAACCGTGGTCGCCGGTGGACCAGACAGTGTCCTGCTAGCCGCCCTCCTCGTCCATGACTCCCGGGTGCAGGTCGTGGGACCCGACGGCGTCACTACGGTGATGCTTCCTGAACTACAGGATCTAGGGGTCCCCGTCGGCCATTTGATCACTGCGGTCGACATTGACCCAACGGGCAGTTGCATCCGGCACGCCACCGCACGCACACCAGCCGACGTTCCCATCGTGTCCGCGACCGCTCGAACCAGCGATGATGGCGTCCGGCTAGCCCTGACCGGCGTGGCCAACCACCCAGTGCTGGTCGACCCTTCGGATCCAACCTCCGGCCTGACGCCTTCCGACGACTTCCGGGGAAGCGCTTCTTACCGACTCCGCTTGGCGGCGGTGTTGGCCACCAGAGCCTTGGCCGCGACGGGCGAGGTCGCCTGATGGAGGTCAGCTTTGAGCTCAACGGCAAGGACTGCACTGTGGAGTGTGATCCCCACGAGACGCTCCTGACCGTCCTGCGTCGCCAAGGCATGGTGAGTGTTCGTTTCGGCTCCACCTCAGGCGAGACCGGCGCTTCAGCGGTCCTGATAGATGGCCAACTGGCTAGTTCCGAGGTCGTGTTGGCGGCCCAAGCTGGTGGCCACTCCGTTACAACGGTCGAATCCCTGAACGTCGAAGCCGACCTTCACCCGATCCAGGCGGCGTTTGCCGCCACCGGAGCAATGCAATCCGGCTACTCGGTCGGAGCAATGGTGCTCGGCACACTCGCCCTGTTGAACCGGGACTCCGATCCGAGCGAGGACGCCATCCGGGACATGCTCTCCGGGATCCTCGATCGTGAGACCGCCTACGTGAAGCCGGTGGCTGCTATCCAGCAGGCGGCAGCAGTGCTGCGCGGCGAAGAGGCCGAACCATTCCGACCGCTGGTCGTCGCGCCGATGACCGACGGCGTACACGCCGCCGAGCACAACCCTGACGACCAGCCGCCCCAAGGTTCTTCGGCCGTCCCTCGCCTAGTCCCTTCGCGTGACGTGCCCTCGACTTCGGTAGTGGGTAAGCCGGAGGTCAAGGTCGACGCGCTACGTCTGGTTAAGGGCAATCCGGCCTTCACCGACGACTTCGAGATGCGCGGAATGCTCTACGCAAAGGTGCTGCGCAGCCCTCACGCCCACGCCCGAATCATCTCCATCGACGATTCGGCAGCCCGAGCCCTTCCCGGTGTACACGCCGTGATCCACCACGCCAATGTGCCGCGTGTCAAGTACGCCTCCGGAGGCCAGTCATACCCGAACCCCAAACCGCATGATCAGGTCTCGTTCGACGACAAGGTCCGCCACGTTGGTGACCGGGTGGCTGCAGTAGCCGCTGAGACAGTCGAAATCGCGCAAGAGGCCTGTGCCTTGATCGAAGTGGCTTACGAGGTGCTCCCAGCCGTATTCGATGAGGTTGAAGCCATCTCCGGCAATGCCCCGGTCATACACGATGAGGACGACACCATCGACATAGCTGATGCCTCGCGCAACCTCGTCCACCACATGACGGCTGAGCGCGGCGACGTGGAGGATGCCTTGGCGTCAGCCGACCACTGCTACGAGCAGACCTTTCGGGTTCATCAGGTCCAGCAATGCCCCATAGAACCCCACATCTCGGTGGCCTGGCTGGATTCCGACGAGCGCCTCGTGGTGCGGACCGCCACCCAAGTCCCGTTCCACACTCGACGCATGCTGGCTCCACTGGTTGGCCGCGACATCAAGGACATCCGGATAATCAAGCCACGAATTGGCGGCGGATTCGGCGCCAAGCAAGAGATGCTGATTGAAGACATCGTCGCCCATCTCACGATCGCCACCCGCCGGCCTGTTCGTCTCGAGTTGACCCGCGAGGAGGAGTTCGTCTCCAGTCGCACCCGACATCCGCAGACCATGACCTACCGAACGGGCGTCAACGGAGATGGGACCCTGGTGGCACAGGACATGAAGTTGATCGGTAATACCGGCCCGTATGGCACCCACGGCTACACCGTCCAGACAGTTGCTGGTCTTCGCGGCCTGACGTCTTACAACGCCCCCAATAAGCGCTTCGACTGTGAAGTCGCCTACACCAATATCCCAGTGCCCGGCGCCTACCGAGGCTACGGCGCCCCGCAGGCCCTATTTGGTCTGGAGTCCCACATGGAGGACATTGCCGCCGACCTTGGAATCGACCCCATCGAGTTCCGCCGACAGAACTGGACCAAGACTGGCGACGAGATGAACATCGCACCGCACCTGGGTGAACAGGGCGTTCTTGAGGAGGAGCTCGACGAGTACCCAACGGTAAAGTCCGACGGGATCGAAGAGTGCGTGGCCCAAGGGGCGCGGGCTATCGGATGGCACCGACGTGACGACCGCTCATGGAGAGAGCCCGCCGACCGGCCTCATATCCGTCGGGGTATTGGCTATTCCCACGCCATGCACGGCACGGCGATCCCCTTCCTCGACATGGGAGGTTGTTCCATCAAGTTGAACGATGACGGCTCGTTCAACATGCTGGTTGGTGCCACCGACCTCGGGACTGGCGCTGACACCGTCTTGGGCCAAATCGCAGCGGAAGTTCTCGGCGTGCCGCTGGACGACATCCGGGTGTACTCGTCGGACACTGACATGACCCCCTTTGACACTGGAGCCTATGCTTCGAGTACCACCTACATCTCGGGAACGGCCGCTCTCCGGGCCGCCGAGGTGGTCCGTAAACGGCTCAAGGAGCGCGCCGCCATGCTCCTTGGAATCGACGTTCCATGTTCAATCGAGCTTCGCGATCGTCGTGCCTACGCCCCAGATGGCAGGTCGGTCAGCCTCGAGGAAATCGCGCTGGACTCGCTCCACCTCAACGAGCAAGAACAGATCATGGGCACCGGTTCCCACGTGTCACCAGACTGCCCCCCACCGTTTGGCGCAACGTTCGTAGAAGTCGAAGTGGACGTCGAGACCGGCCAAGTCACCGTTGGGCACATGGTCATGGCCGTCGACTGTGGCGTAGCCATCAATCCGGTGACCGCCAGCGGTCAGGTCGAGGGTGGCATGCTCCAGGCCCTCGGCTATGCCCACTGCGAAGAGTTCGCAATGGACGAAGAGGGGCGGATGCTCAACGCGGCGTTCGGCCCCTACTGGATCTACCGGGCCGACGAGATGCCCCGTACCGACGTGTTCCTTGTGCAAACCATGGAGGACAGCGGTCCGTTCGGCGCCAAGGCGGTCGCCGAGATACCCAAGGACGGCGTCGCCCCAGCGATACGAAGCGCCCTGGTGAACGCCGTCGGTGTTCGAATCGACCAACTGCCGTTCACCCCTGAGCGGGTGTTCGACGCTCTTCAAAGGGGCTGAGTATGACCTCGGCCACGTCCGCGGGGTCGACCAGCTCCGGAGAGTCCAATGGGACAATCTTGTGGCCAGACTGGCTTTTGGCGGACGCGTCGGTTCCCCCGGTCGCAGGTCACGGAGTCCGAATAGTTGACGGCCTGGTCGACGCTGTCGGGCCGGGCGATTTCCTTGCGGCCACTCATCCAGACGACACCGTCTTGGAACTTCCCGACCGGGTGGTCCTACCAGGCTTCGTCAACGCTCACGTCCATATGTACGGCCTGCTATCTCACGGGATCCCACTAGATGCCGCCCCGTCTGGATTTTGGCCGTTCTTGGAGGACTTCTGGTGGCCGAAAGTCGAGGACCGTCTAGACCATACGATGATCGCCGCCGCCGCCGACTGGGCCTGCACAGAGATGCTCCGATCTGGAACCACGACGTTTCTGGACATCTTGGAGGCACCCAACGTATTACCCGGGGGCCTGGACGCACAGGCCGAGGCAGTCCGCCGATCAGGCATGCGGGGGATTCTCAGCTTTGAAGCCACCGAGCGGTCGGGTTCAGAGATAGCGGCCGCCGGTCTAGAGGAGAACCAACGCTTCGTGGAAACCTGCCGGACGCAATCCGACGACGACCTGCTATCGGGCCTAATCAGTATTCACACCCTCTTCACCTGCTCGGATGACTTCGTCCGGGACGCTTTTGTTCGCGCAGCAGAACTGGACGTACTGGTCCACGCTCACTGCAACGAGGGAGTCCACGAAGGCGAGTGGTGCGAGGCTCACCACGGACATCGGACCCTCGAACACTATGCGGCTCTCGGGGTTGCCGGACCGGGCTTTTTGGCCTCTCAGGTCGTGCACCTCTCCGAAGCCGAGCGTCGGATCGTGGCCGACTGCGGGGTGCGCTGCAGTCACATGCCTCTGGCTAACGGCGAGGTCGGTGGAGGAATCGCCCCGATACCAGAACTTCTCGACGCAGGAGTCACCGTCGGCTTGGGATCCGACGGCTACGTCAACGACCTTTATGAGGTCATGCGTTCGGCCTTTCTGATTCACAAGGCACGCCTCCGCGACCCTGGCGTCATGGATGCCCACCGCGTACTAGCTATGGCCACCACCGGTGGCGCCGCAGCACTGGACCTAGAGAAGGTGGGTCGTCTCGCACCCGGATGGTCAGCCGACCTACAGGTCGTCGATAGCCGGTTCCCCACACCAGTCACCGAAGCCAATCTGGCCGAGCAGCTCGTTCTTTTCCGCAGTGCTCAACACGTAGAGGCGGTCATGGTTGCGGGGCTATGGCGGGTCCGCGATGGCCGAGTCGTAGAAGTAGACCTTGAGGAACAACGAGCGCGACTCCACGAACAGGCTCTCCGCCTCTGGAGCGCTTCATGAGTCACCCTTCCGATCGCCACGACGACCATGATCCCCGGATACGACGACTTCTCCCGGGCGGGACGGTCGAACCGAGAATCCTTGGCGCCCTCCATGAACTGCTTGCCGAAGGACGATCGGTGGTCCTAGCCACCGTTATCGCTACGTCTCGATCAGTGCCTCGCCGAGCCGGAGCCAAAATGCTTTTCGTTGACGACGGTCGTCGCATCGGCACCGTCGGTGGCGGAGAGATGGAGGCCCGTGTAGTCGAGGAGGCTGACGCCTGCCTGATAGACCGAAATTCCCGTCTCGTCGACTACCGACTCGTCGATCCCAGCGCCGGAGATCCCGGCGTCTGCGGTGGCGACGTCACGATCCATCTGGAGCTCCACATGCCCCCATCCACCGTCCTCGTCGTCGGCTGCGGTCACGTTGGGCGCGCCGTTGTTGATCTCGCTTCCTGGCTGGGATTTCACGTTGTCGCGACCGACGACCGCACCGAGGTAGCCAACGAACTAGGTGACGGACTCCCTGAGGACTCCGACGTAGACGTCCGGCCGGGACAGCTCTCCGATGTGTTGGCCGAGTTGGAGCTAGGTGCTAGCGACCATGTGGTAGTCGTGACCCGCAACGCCCAGGTCGACGTCGTCAACCTCCCCCATCTGCTTGCCACCAACGCTGGCTCCATCGGAGTCATGGGTAGTCTCCGCCGGTGGGAAACGACCCGAAAGGCCCTCGTGGAGAGCGGCGTTTCAGAGGCCGAACTGGACCGGGTTACTTCACCAGTAGGTGTGGAAATCGGAGCTGAAACCCCTGAAGAGATCGCCGTATCCATCCTCGCCCAAGTCGTTGGCCAGCACCGGACGAGCTGAGCGGAAACCGCAAGAGAGCCAGGAGAGGCCGGCGAAATGCTTTTCGGGCAACACCTGTGCCTCCTGCGGGGAGGTGGGGACCTGGCTACAGGAGTGGCACTTCGACTCCACCGGTCTGGCTTTCCGGTCGCCGTCTGCGAATTGACTCATCCTCTCGCCGTCCGCCGAACCGTAGCTGTCGCTTCAGCGCTGCTCGACCCAGAGGGCGAGGCCTTGATTGAGGGAATGGGTGCCCGACGCGTGGAAGGTGTGGACGAGATGCAGGAGTTAGCTGCCAACGGAGTAGTACCGGTTCTGGCCAGCTCCGACCTCCCTCCAATCGCTCAGATTGCCCGTTCTGTGGTAATCGACGCACGCCTCCTGAAGCGAAATCCGGACACCGCCATCGAGGATGCCCCCCTCGTTGTGGCCCTCGGGCCTGGATACACGGCAGGCATCGACTGCCATGCCGTAGTCGAGACTCTGCGGGGCCCAGACCTAGGAAGGGTGATCTACAAAGGTTGCGCTGCCAACGACACGGGTACACCGGGCACAGTAGGCGGGCGGTCCGCTGAACGGGTCCTAAGGGCACCAACCAACGGTGTGGCATCTTGGGAGCGGACCATCGGTGACCGGGTGACGACCGGTGAGGTTCTAGGAAGTGTCGGCACCACTCCCGTGACAGCCCTCATCGACGGAACGATCCGAGGCCTGATCGCCAATGGGACTCCTGTGGCCTCCGGGACCAAGGTCGGCGATGTCGACCCGCGTGGCGACGAAGTAGACATCGATCGGGTGTCGGATAAGGCACTTGCCGTAGGGGGCGGCGTCCTCGAGGCGGTACTCGCTTGGGTCGGCAGTGAGGACTGACTGGACAGTGACCACCAACGAACCGGCGCACGTCGCCGATCTCTTGGGAGCACAGGGCCGCATCACGGCTCTGGTTGGCGGTGGCGGCAAAACGACCTTGCTTCAAGCCTTGGGCGCACACCTTGGTCGCCGAGCCATCCTGACCACCACCACCCGGATGGCTGCTACCGAAGTCGGCGGGGCACGGCTCCTTCTTGGACCATCCTTAGACGACCTGGCCGAAGCGGCAGATGACGACGATCCCCGGCCAATTCTGGTCTGGAGCCGGATCATCGATACCTCTAGCGGCGACTCGAAGGGCTTGGGGGTAGACACCAGCGTGCCGGCCAAATGGTTGGCGTTAGTCGACCACGTACTGGTCGAAGCCGATGGGTCCCGAGGGCATCCCGCCAAAGCTCCTGCTCCGCACGAACCTTCTCTACCAACCGGGCCAACGGACGTAGTGGCGGTCATGGGGGCCAACGCCCTGAACCGGGTGATCGCCGACCAGTGTCACCGGCCGCTGCGACTTGCCGCCGCTGTCCAATGCTCGCCTTATGAGCGCCTCACTCCCGAGCGGGCCGCCGTTCTCCTGACCTCACCGGGCGGGGCCCGCCGGTCGGTTCCGGACGACGCCGATTTTTCTATCGCTATCACCATGGTCGACGAGACCAACCGTTCGCTGGTCGACCATCTGATAGCCGAAATCTCCGATCGAGAACCAGGAACTCCCATCCATCGATTCCACACCCAGCGGGTTGGGGACCCGGAGTAGATTTCCGTCATGTCTTCAGGGCGCCTCCGGGCCAGCGTCAACCTGATCCCCGAGGCACCCGTGAATGCCATCCGCGATCTCGCAAAAGAAGCAGAGCATCTAGGCTTTGACCGCTGTTGGGTTTACGACGAGGGCCTCGCTACCCGTGACCTATACGTCACGATGACAGCCATCGCCCAGGCCACCAACCGCCTTGAAATCGGACCCGGGATCACCAATGCCTACAGCAGGCACCCCGCCCAGACTGCAGCGGCGATCGCCACGCTTGACGAACTCTCGGGCGGCCGGGCCTTTCTCGGCCTTGGAGCCGGTGGGAGCCTTACTCTCGATCCACTGGCTCTAGAGCTAATCCGCCCTTTGGAAACTGTCCGCCTGACCATTGAGGCCTGCCGGGACCTCTTTGACGGGGCAACCGTCGACTTGGAAGCTCCAACCTTCTCGCTCCGGTCGGCCCGCCTAGGTTGGGCTAGACCAGATATCCCGATCTGGCTTGCTGGTCGGGGCCCCAGGATGCTTGACCTCGGTGGCGCAGTTGCCGATGGCGTCATGCTCGACTTCATCTACAAGCCGTCGCTCGGCGAGTACGTGGACAGGGTTCGTGCCGGCTCAGCCAGAACAGGCAACCGGGCCGGCATCTGTTACTCGACGATGGTGGTTACCGACGACGCTGCTCTCGAAACGGTCCGGCCGCACATGACCTACCGACTGGTCGACTCCCCGGAGCCAGTGCGGTCCGCCCTCGGCATAACCGATAAGGACGTGGCCACCATACGGTCCGCCCTGGCTGACGGGCTTGAGTCTGCAGCACGCCACGTCCCCGACGAGTGGGTCCTTCCATTCGTGATCGCCGGCACGGTCGATGAGTGCGCCGCCGAACTCGCTGCTCTGACAGAGTTACACGACCTCGACGAATTCCTGGTGCCCGTTTTCGACGCACACACGGGAGCCGACCTACTCGATGTAACAGCACGAGTTTTGGCTGGCTCGTGAGCCCCAGTCTTCAAGAGCCACAACTGACCCGGCCCGCGACTGAGGTTCTACACGCCGCCAACGTCACTCTTCCGATAACCAATCCCCTCCCCCCGCTGGTCGACCCACCTCATCCACCGGTAACCGACCCAGTCGAAGAGCCCCTCGTGGCAGTCAACCACCCGCGCATCACTTGCTTGGAGAACTACCGGCACGCCGGGTGGCAGCATGCCGGCCGAGGGTGCCTCCTCCGAAGCCAAGTAGCCGATCGACTTGGCCGAGTGGCTGACGGCCTACCCGACCGTTGGGGGCTGGCCATCTTCGATGGATTCCGTCCGTTCGCCCTGCAGGTCGAACTTTACGAAGCGGCCTACGCCGACCCCGAACTCCCGCCCGGCTTCTTCGCCGAACCGGACGACGACCCAACAAAACCACCGCCCCACCTCACTGGAGGTGCGGTGGACCTGACTCTAACCCTCGACAGAGTGCCCCTGGCGCCGGGAACCGGTTTCGATGACCTCACCCCCCGCGCTCATGCTGCGGCACTCGAAGATGAACCCGGCCCCGACCGTGACGTACGTCGGATTCTCTACCATGCCATGGCTTTTGAAGGCTTCGTGGTCTTCGACGGCGAGTGGTGGCACTTCGAGCACGGCACGCGCCGTTGGGCGGCGATCTCCAGGCAGTCTGCTCTGTACGGTCCAGCCGCTGATCCCACCGTCTGAACCGCGGCGCGGCATGAGCCGGGCTTGCTGTGAGATAAGCCTCAGGTGATGGTCAACTGCAGGCTCACACGGGTGGCGCCATGGTCTACGGCGGCCCGGACAACGGCGTCCACGGCATCGAGCACGGCGGCCGAACCGCCTTCCACCGAGGTGCCAAACGGACCTACCTCGACAACCAGTCCTGCCGCCTCGGCCACCTCGATGGCGGCGCGCACATGCGGTCCGGGTTCTCCCTCCACAAAGGGTTCGATGGTGAACTCGGCAACCGTAGCCACAGCACCATCATTGCCGATGGGATGGCGCCGGTCCGGTGACCGGCAGAACCTCAGTCCCAGAGAACACGGGCCCGCTCGGCCAAGGCTCGGTGAGCCGAACGCAAGTCAAGGCCGAGCAGTCGGCCGTCAGAAACCACTGGCCGGCCATTAACGAATAGGTGGCGCACCCGTCGGTCGGGCCCAAGAACCAGTCCACCTAACACGTCGGACATGTCACCCAGATCGTGTCCTGGCCATACGGCCAGATCGGCCCGCATGCCAACGGCCAACGTTCCGGCTTCGGTCATACCCAAGCAATCAGCCCCGCCTCGTGTAGCAATCTCCAAAACCTCGTCAGGCATCAGGGCATCGGCTCGAGCCTCGCGCATCCGGGCCGTGTAGAGAGCCTGGCGAAGCTCCGGGAAAAGTCCTCCTACCTCGTTGGAAGCCACACCATCGACGCCCAGGCCGACCGGACAACCAGCAGCACGAAGGTCGGTGACCCGGCAAAGGCCTGTAGCCAGACGGGCATTGGAGGACGGACAGTGGGCGATGCCGGTGCCGGCAGGCCCGAGGATGGCCATCTCTTCCTCACTGATGTGTATGCCATGAGCCAACCAGACGTCATTGCCTACCCAGCCCCATTCCTCCAACATCTCCACCGGACGGCGACCAAAACGCTCCAAGCAATGGTTCTGCTCGTCGATTGTCTCGCAAAGGTGAGTGTGGAGGCGCAGGCCATACTGTCGCGCCAGTTCTGCAGACTCGACCATCAACTCGGTGGTCACCGAAAAGGGACTGCAAGGGGCGACTACGACATTGACCATTTCGCCGTCGTGATGACGATCCGCTACCGACTTGGTCGATGACAAGATGTCGTCGCGATCCTCCACCAGGTGGTCGGGTGGGAGTCCACCCTGGCTCTCGCCGAGGTCCATCGACCCACGGGAAAGGTGTAGTCGGATCCCGACAATCGCTGCCGCCTCAACGATGGCGTCAAAGACCGTGTCGTCCCCACCCGGCACCACGTAGTGGTGATCCGCAGCAGTGGTGCAGCCGGTAGCCGCCAACTCTGCCAGCCCCACAAGTGCAGCAGCCCGGACATCCTCCACCGACATCCGATTCCAGACCGGATAGAGGGCCACCAGCCAATCGAACAGGCCGCAGCCGGTGGCCCGGCCGCGGGTCATCCACTGGTAAAGGTGGTGGTGCGTATTGACGAGCCCGGCCGTGACCACGTCACCGTCGCAACGCACCACCTCGTCATCAGGCTCGGGGGCGATAGTGCCCAGAGCCACGATTCGCCCGTCGTGGATGGCCACGTCGCCGGGAAACCTGGCACCCCGCAGGACCAAACGCCCTCCGGAGGCCGGCGCTGGACCGCTCACGGCGTCCAGTCCGCGAAGGCGTCGATCATGAGCCGAACATCCGGACCAAGCGGATAAAGGATCGGACAGGTGCAACCGTCGGCCATGTACTGGGCGACCTTCTCGCGCACTTCCTCAACTGTCCCGGCGGCACAGATCATCTGGACCACTTCATCGGGCACCAACTTCGAGGCGGCCTCCACCTGCTCATGGGTGGCTGGCCAGGTCAGGACTCGACCAATCTCCTCCAGGAGGTGCTCGGGCACGCCCGAGGCCTTCATGATGTGTGGCTGCTGGCCTAGATACTGGGTAACCATCATCCGGGCACCATCAAGCGCCTCGGCGCGACTCTCGGCCACCGAACACACGACCAGTTGCGGCCGATCAATGTCATCGATCGAACGACCTGCTCTGGCCGCGCCGTCAGCCAAACGGTCCATGGCCCGTCGGTTGTATTCCGGTGAAACGAGATAGTTCAGGACCACCCCATCAGCAATTTCGCCAGTGAGTTCCAGCATCCGGTCGCCGGTAGCACCAATGTAAATGGGCACCTCTTTGGGTCGACGGGGCTGGTAGACGTAATCCAATTCGACGCCGTCGAGATGAACAAACTCCCCGTGAAAAGTGACAGTCTCATCGGCCAGCAGAGCCCGACAGGCTTCGACGATCTCGCGCATGGCGGTCAGCGGTCGGCGTCGCTCGACGCCCACCTTGGAGGCCAGCGGATCCCACCAAGCGCCAATCCCGAGGATCATCCGACCGGGTGCCAGGTCATCAAGGGTGGAAAAGGTGGAGGCCAAGCGGGCTGGGTTACGGGTCCAACAGTCGACCACTCCTGATCCGATCTTCAGAGTCTCGGTGCAGGTGGCAAAGGCCGCCATAGGCACCACCGCATCACGGACCAGCCGCGAGTCGGCCTGCCACACCGCCTCGAAGCCACTCTGTTCCGCGTAGGTGGCGTATTCCATCGCCTCGGCGATGGGGTGGGCGTCTTGAAGGTAGATACCCAGTCGTGTCATGCGTTCATTTCTCCTCTAGATAACAGATCCGGTCGTGAGAGAGCTCATCGTCAGACCTCTCCAAGGCGGGCGTGTAGTCGATTCGCCTCCTCCGCGGCACGCACCCTGACCTCTTCGGCGTCGACCCTGGTAGGCCGTCCGTCGGCCAGTACCACCTCACCGGCGACCTCCACTGTTTGCGGTCCGACACCGGTGGTGAAGGCGAGCGACCAGGGATCGACATGCTCGTATGACCAGGTCACCACGTCGTCGCCAGCCTCCGGAAAGAGGTCCCAACCGGCCTCCAGCCAAGCCCAGGCCGACTCGGGAGTTGCCGTCACGTCGTCCTCGCGGTGCCTGACGTACGCGACGCGGAACTCGTCGAGCATGTCAGCACCAATACCATCGGTTCCGAGAGCCACCGGGTTGGTAAAGCGGGCCGGACGGGCGTACCCGACCGAGTTGTTCATGTTGGAACGCGGATTGTGGACGATCGTCCCGGCCAGTTCGTAACCATCTGCCAGATGAACCCCGTGGACTAGCAGCCAGTCGTCAGTAGCCAACGGGCTGAGTCGGTCGGCTGCTCCAGCGTCGACCAATCCCTCGGCTACGTGGACATGAACACCTACGCCGAGGTCCGCTGCCAGACCGGCAGCTGCCGCGAGGCTGTCGTCGGTGCAGGTGAAGGCAGCGTGCAAACCAACCATCCCTCGGCCTCCGGCACGCAGATACCGCTCATTCTCAGCCAGGCCCCGGCGTGCGCCGTCGGGCCCGTGGCGGTCGGTAATTCCGTAGGAACATGAAACCCGCACACCGACCTCGGCGCACGCATCAGCAATGACATCCAACGAACCCTCAATGGCCTCCGGCGACTCGTGGTGATCGATGATCGCGGTGCAGCCCCGCTCAAGAGCCTCGACCGCTCCCAGCATGGCTGACCATCGTATTGACTCAAGGTCGAGCGCCCGGTCGAGACGCCACCAAACCAGTTCCAGAATGTCGGTGAATCCGGTGGGGGTGCGCTGTGGCGCTGGCATGCGCCGAGCCAGCGCCGAGTAGAGGTGGTGGTGGGCACAGACCAGACCCGGAGTCGTGCCCGTCGGCCGCCCAGCGGCTTCAGCCTCGCTACTCATCGACCATCCCATGGCGCCCAGCGTTCCTGTTGCTCGGGGGCGGTCATGGGCAGGGTGTGACGCCACTCCCCGTCGCTAGCGTGAAGCGCTGCAGCCACCGCTCCAGCTGTCGGAATAAGGCCAATCTCACCCACACCCTTGATCCCGTAAGGGGCGTTGGGCTCCGGAGCCTCAACGAGACGGACGTCGACGGCTGGCATGTCCTTGGGCCGGATAATGCCCAGAGAGCGAAGGGTCTCGTTTCTCGGTCGGCCATCCCCATCGACCGGGAAGCCCTCGGTCAGGGCGTAACCCAAACCCATGTGGACGGAACCCTCAACCTGGCCTTCGCATAGCAGAGGGTTTATTGCACGACCTACGTCGTGAATGGCTAGGACGTGGTCGATGTCGCCCGTATCAGGATCGAGGACCACCATCTGTGCTGCGTACCCGAAGGTGGAGTGAATGATGGGGTTCTCGACACCGTCAGAAAGCGAGTTGGTCCAATCGACCCGGTACTCGCCCTCGTATTCGACGCCGGGGCGGCAACCGTCAGCCAGTGCATTCCGGCAGGCATCAGCCACCGAGCCCGCACCCATCAGTGTGCCGCGGCTACCGGTGGTCTGGCCAGCACCGAGCTCACGAGTGGTATCGACAACGACATCCACTGCATCGGCAGCCACGCCCAACTCCTCCACTGCGACTTGGAGAGCAACGGTGTCGACCCCCTGTCCCATTTCGGTCCAGCAGTGCCGGACTTCGACACGGCCATCGTCGGTGAAGCGGACAGTCGCCTTCGCAACCTCCTTGAATCCGTTGCCTAGTCCGGAATTTTTGAGTCCTAGGCCAAGTCCAACTGGCCGACCCGCCGCCAGAGCCTCCTCATAAGCCTCCCTGACCTCGTCGAGACAGGCCCGGGCACCAAGGCAACCATCGTCCATAACCTGCCCCGGACCCCATACCGAACCCGGCTCGATGACATTGCGGTCGCGGATCTCCCAGCCTGTGATGCCGACCTTCTCGGCCAGGCGATCCATCACTCCCTCCATGGCAAACTGGGCCTGGTTAGACCCGAAACCTCGGAACGCTCCACACACTGGACTATTGGTGCGCACGGCCGTCGCCTCGACATCGATGGCGGGCAGGACGTAGGGGCCACAAGCGTGCCCAGCAGCACGCTCAAGAACCTTCATACCTACCGAGGCGTAAGGGCCGGAATCTCCGATCATCCTCACCCATAGGCCGGTGAGGCGACCATCGTCATCGCAACCCGCTCGGTAGGCAAGACGGATCGGATGTCGCTTGGGGTGGATGAGGAGAGACTCCTCGCGTGACAGTGTGCACCGAACCGGACGTCCTGTGGCCCAAGCCGCCAGAGCGGCATGAGCCTGATTGGACATGTCCTCCTTGCCACCGAATGCTCCGCCGTTTGACACCAGTTCCACGGTGATCCGCTGTGGTTCCATTTCGAGGACCGACGCAATCTGGTTCCGATCGTCCCATACCCCCTGACCCCCGGAATAAACGTGCAGTCCCTGTTGCCCATCGGAGCATTCAACGGGGACGGCCAGCGTCGACTCGGGCTCGACGAAGGCATGTTCGATGCGCTGGGTCTGGAAGACCTGATCAACCACGTGGGCTGAACGGGCTAGGGCCTCTTCAACGTCGCCGCGAGCGTACCGGGACACCGAGAGCACGTTGCCGTCGAGTTCCCAGACCGCATCCTCGGCAGCTTCCAAGGCAACCACCGGGTCGCTATAGACGGTCAGCGGGACGTACTCGACCTCAACGAGGCCAGCAGCCCGGCGGGCTGTCTCCCGGTCGTCGGCGACTACCACGGCGAGGACGTCACCAAGGTAAGAAGTACGTCCGCCCTCGGGAATCATCACCGGCCAGTCGGTATGAATGAGGCCGACCCGGCGAGCCCCGGGAATATCGGCAGCAGTCAGAACGCACTGCACCCCAACTACCGCTTCGGCGGCCGAGGTGTCGATCTGCACCACCTCGGCCCGAGCGTGATCCGCTAGGCGGAGAACAGCGTGCAGCAAATCGTCTGACTCCCAGCCCCCGGGGACACGGGCATCGGGACCCGCACCATCTGGCACGAGATCGTCGATAAATGGACGGTCGCCGAGTGTCAATTCGCAAGCTTCGACCTTGGCCACGCTTGAACCAATACCGCCATTGGGTAGAGGCACCGGAACCTCGCCGGCTGCTAGGGACTCAACGGCGTCGAGGATCTTCACGTAGCCCGTGCATCGGCACAGGTGGGCGCCAAGGTGACGGGCTACGTCACCACGGTTGAGTTTCCGCCCCTTTTCATCGGCCCTATCCAGCAGGGACTTTGTCCGCATGACGATCCCGGGCGTACAAAAGCCGCACTGCAAGGCACCGTGGGCGGCAAATGCCGCGGCGTACCGCGCCCGCTCGTCGGCATCCAGGCCCTCCAGCGTCGTCACCGCAGCACCCTCCACCCTTTCCATGGGCGTCTGGCAGGCCACCCGGGCTTTCTTGTCGAGAAGGACCGTGCAGCTTCCACACTGGCCCGACGGCGAACACCCGTCCTTGGGCGATATCACCCCGAGCTCGTCACGCAGGGCGGCCAATAGGTGGGGATGCTTCGAGGAGACCTCGAGATTGGCCCCATTCAGTTCGAAGGTCGTCACGGGAGATCGCCTCCGGTTGCCTTCGGATCCGCAAGGCCCGTCCGCACGTGGTCAGGGACCTGGGCACCCCTTTGCCCGGTAATCAGCTCATAGACCTCGGGCCGGCGGTAACGACCGAAGTCAAAAAGTGTCTCCTTGAAATTTGCGCACAAGTCGAGGTCGGCCTCAGCCACCACCAATTCATCCTCCACGGTCGTCGCCATTGCCCGGACCTCCCCCGACGGGGCGATGATCGACGTCTCACCCAGCAAGTCGCAGCCCTCCTCGCGCCCAGCCTTGGCCACGCCAACCACCCACATGCCGTTCTGATACGCACCCGACTGGAGAACAAGCCCGTTGTGAAAGCCCTGTAACCGGTCCTGGTCGGGATCCGGCGCATAGTGGATCGGCGTGTTGTAGCCGATAAGTGCCAGTTCACATCCCTTCAAGCCGAGGACCCGATAGGTCTCAGGCCAGCGACGGTCGTTGCAGATGGCCATGCCGACCACCCCACCGAACGCTGCATGGACTTCGAACCCTTCACCGGGTTCGAAGTAGTAACGCTCGAGGTGCTGGAAGGCCCGCCACGGTTCATTCTCCTCGTGTCCCGGCAGGTGGACCTTGCGGTATTGGCCGACCACTGTTCCGTCGCGTTCGACTAGGAGGGCCGTGTTGTAGCGATGGCCGTCTTCGGTCAACTCGGCATAGCCCAGATGGAAACCAACGCCAAGCCGTCGAGCCTCGTCGAATAGTGGCCGGGTTTCATCACTGGGCATTTCGGTCTCATAGAAGTGGTCGGCCTCTGATAGGTCGTCCACCCACCAGCGCGGAAAGAAGGTGGTAAGCGTCAGTTCAGGAAAAACGACGAGGTCACAACCGGCCTCAGCTCCGGACCGCAAAAGGGAGATCAGTCGCTCCACCACCTCTGACCGGCTGTCAGCAAGTTGGATGGGACCCATCTGGGCAGCCCCAACTGTCACCGTCCGGTTCACTAGTCCTCTTCTCCATCGCTAGGAACTCCCGATTCGAGCGGGTGAGCATCCAGAACAAGGAGGGTGTGGAGGAGGACGTTGGCACCAGCCACCAGGTCCTCAGTATCGGTGTGCTCTGCCGGGTTGTGGCTTATTCCGTGACGGCTGGGAACGAACACCATGCCGGTTGGACAGATTCGGGCCAGCATCTGCGCATCGTGCCCCGCCCCAGAAGGCATGCGGCGGACCGAATGGCCCAGCCGTTCGGCCACCGTCGCCACCGTCTCCACCATTCGGTCATCGAAGGCGACTGGCTCAAATCTGGCCAGAGTCCTCTTGTCGATGGTGACGCCCTCGGCCTCAGCCATCTCCGCGACAAAGCGTGCAAGGTCCGCTTCCACCCCACTCAGCAGGGACTCGTCGGTGTTGCGAAGGTCGACCGTCATAGTCGCCGACCCGGCTACTACGTTCACGAGGTCCGGGTGCAAATTCAACTGACCGACGGTGCCGACCTGACGGTCAAGGCGTCCCTCGGCGACGGACTGGCGGTTTAGACGGTTGGCTAGATCCCGCACCTGCACGGCAATAGTCGCGGCGACATGGCCGGCGTCGCGGCGAAGTTCCATGGGTGTAGTACCAGCATGATTGGACTGACCAGTAATCGTCCACTCCGTCCAGGAGATTCCCTGTACCCCAGTCACAGCACCGATGGTCGTGCCTTCGGCCTCCAGCACCGGGCCCTGTTCAATATGCAATTCTACGAACGCCCGAGGTGCCACTCCCGGGCAGGGAGCCGGCCCGTGGTAGCCAATTCGTTCAAGTTCCTCGCCAACCACCGCACCATCGATGCCGACGATGTCCAGCGCCTCCTCAAGGGGCATGCCACCGACATAGACAAGGCTGCCAAGCATGTCCGGCGGGAAGCGTGCTCCCTCCTCGTCAGTGAAGAACGCTACGGCGACCGGGTGATTAGTCTCGATTCCGTTGCGCTCGAGAGTCTCGACCACTTCCAGCCCGGCCAGCACGCCAAGGTTGCCGTCGTAACGACCCCCGGTGCGCACTGTGTCGATATGGCTACCGGTCATAGTAGGTGGGCCGTCAGTGCGGCCCGGCCGGATGCCGACGACATTTCCAATGGCATCGACAGTGACCGAAAGCCCTAGGTCGCTCATCCAAGCAACTACGAGATCTCGGCCCGCTCGGTCCTCGTCGGTCAGGGCCAGTCGGCACGAACCGCCCCCGTCGATCGGCCCAATTGCTGCCAGGTCTTCAATGCGCCTCATCAGTCGGTCGCCATCGATCCGTAGATCAGCGTGAAGGAGATTGGAAGGGGCGTAATCGATCACGCCGCAACCTCCGGCGAGGATTTGACGGGGTCCCGGTCCGCTAGGGCAATGTCCTCAGGTCGGACGGGAACACGAGGTAGGGCGAGACCGGTGGCGGAACGAATTGCACCGACCACTGCCGGCGTCGACGAGATGGTCGGTGACTCGCCGATCCCCTTTGCGCCAAACGGGGCACCTGGCTCCGGCTGCTCCACCAGCGCGGCAATCTCCACTGGCGGCATGTCAAGTGCAGTGGGAATCAAATAGTCGGTGAAAGAGGCGTTGCGGATCCGTCCACCCTCCACTTGGACCTCCTCCATAACGGCGAGGCCCACCCCCTGTGCGGCTCCACCCTCAAGTTGGCCCACAGCCTGACGGGGATTGAGGATGCGGCCTACGTCCTGTGCCGTGGTCAGCTCTACCACCCGAACAAGGCCTAGATCAGGGTCCACGTCGACGATGGCCCGGTGAGCCGACACAGCAAAAGAAACGTGTGCGTCACCCTGTCCATCACTGTCTAGTGGGACCGTTGGTGCGTGTCGATGGACCACGGAGGCCACGACCGGTTCGCCAGTTGCCTCGGTCAAGGACGGGGAGTATCCATCAGGCAGGCCAGTCACCTGGCCATCAACCAAAGAGAGGTCATCAGCGGGGACCTCGTAGTCGCCAGCGATTCTTGTTAGGAGGTCGCTCCGAGCAGCTTCACAGGCCAACTGCACAGCTCCTCCAGACATCCAGGTCTGGCGGCTAGCCGATGTCGAACCAGCCGATCCGATGCCAACAGTCGATGCCGGTTCGAGCACCACTTCGGAGGTCCCGAGTACCTCGCCGACAATCTGGCGCACGAGAGTGACAAAACCCTGGCCAACCTCGGCGCATGCGCTGGTGATGGTGACCACACCGTCGCGGATCTCACAACGAGCCTCGCTGGAATCGTCGAACCCCTCTGAGAACATGAGATTCTTGAACCCAAGAGCCACGGCTTCGCCGCGCACCACGTGATCAGCATCGGCTGTGCGACCCGCACCTCCTGGACGTGCCATAGGTTCCTCGGGCCTGACCGCTGCCGACGGATGGCCGGCGCAGGCGTCGAGGACCTCGACCACCGGCAGGCTTCCGGTAACCCGTTGACCAGTGATCAGGACGTCGCCTGTGGCCAGAGCGTTCCGACGACGCAGGGCGACCGGATCCATACCCAAGGCATCAGCAAGGAGGTCCATCTGCGCCTCATGGGCGAAACAGGTCTGCACGGCACCAAAGCCCCGCATGGCACCGCACGGCGGATTGTTAGTCCGGACTGCCACGCCCTCAACTTCGGCGGACGGAACCCGATAGGGGCCGGTGGAGAAGCAGGTCGCGTTGGCAAGTACGGCGGAACTCGTCGAGGCATAGGCGCCGCCATCGAATAGTAGGTGAGCCTCAACTCGGACTAGGTCGCCGACAGAATTGGCGTAATGCCGATACCACATGCGGGCCGGGTGCCGATGCACGTGACCATGGAAACTCTCCTCGCGGGAATACGACATCTTCACCGGGCGCCCGGTCCGCAGAGCTAGAAGGCAGAGGTGTACGTGGAGGCTGAGGTCCTCCCGAGCACCGAAAGCTCCTCCGACGCCAGCCAGAGAAAGACGAACTCGGTCGGAAGGTAGACCGAGGCAGGCCGCCACTTGATCCCGGTCGGCGTGTAACCACTGGGTGGCCACGTGGAGATCGACACCGCCATCCCCATCGGGCACGGCCATACCGGATTCGGGCCCAAGAAAGGCCTGGTCCTGCATCCCCACTTCGTAAATTCCCTCGACAGATACCAGATCCGATCGGCCGACGACCGTCTGGTCACCATGGCGCAGATGGATGCGCCGAAAGACGTTGCCGTCCGGATGAATGGGCTCCGAAGCCTCGGCCAACTCCGAGTTGACCAGTGCCTCAATCGGCTCGTACTCGACCACGATGGCATCCAGCGCCCGGCGCGCCGTTGCTGGATGGTCGGCGGCGACAATGGCTACCGGTTCCCCCTCGTAACGCACCACTCCGTCAGCTAGGACGGGTTGGTCAGCCCGCTCGAGCCCGTAGGTGGACGACCCCGGGACGTCCTCGTGCGTAAGGGCGGCGTATACCCCAGCGAGCGCCAGGGCCGGTCCGACGTCGAGATGACGGATCACAGCCGACGGATGGGGCGACCGAAGGGTCCCACCCCAAAGCATCCGGTCGTGCCAGAGGTCGCTCGAGAAGGCGAAGTCTCCGGTGACCTTCGGAACCCCGTCTGGACGGGGCGCGTCGTCGCCAATGCGGGACGCTGGGGCGTCCATCCCGACCCGACCGACCTCAACGTCCACGATGGCGTCCACACCGCTCACTGGGAATCGTCCGAACTGCCACGTCGAGCGGCCGCTAAATCCACTGCCTCGAGGATTCTCCCGTAGCCGGTGCACCTGCAAAGGTTCCCGGAGATCGCCTCTCGGACAGTGAGATCGTCGGGTGCTGGATCGTCGTCCAAAAGTTGGTCGACTGCCATGAGTAGGCCGGGTGTGCAAAATCCACACTGCACCGCACCTGCGTCTAGGAAAGCCTGCTGCACATCAGCAAGGCCCGCTCCGGAGGAGTCGCTGCCGAGCCCCTCGATGGTGGTCACCTCGGACCCATCTGTCGCCGCGGCAAGCACTAGGCAACTACAGACCAGCCGGCCATCGACCCGCACTGTGCACGAGCCGCACTCACCCTCCTCGCAGGCATTCTTGGAACCAGCCAAGCCAAGACGCTCCCGAAGGACGAAGAGCAGACTCTCTCCCGGCAGTGCATCCACTACCCGGTGCGGACGTCCGTTGACACTCAGGTTCAGCGGCTCAGAGGCCATTACGTTCCTCCTCGGATGCTAGGGCGCGCCGCAGAGATCGCCTGGCTAGGACGTCGACAGCATGTCGTCGATATGCGATGGTGCCTCGGTGGTCGTCGATGGGACGGGCGGCATCGGCGACCAGTTCACAGACCCGTTCCACTACCTCCGAGTCAAGGATGCCATTACCGGACCAGTCAATCCTTTCCGCTGCCAGCACCTCGGCCTCGACAGCTCGGATCGGCACTGGTCCAACCGACCCAAGGGCGATTCGGACGTTTCGTCCCGGCCGGTCCACAACTAGAGCCAGCGATGCCACCGAGATAACCATCGCATTTCGAACCCCAACCTTGAGGAATTCCTGAGGCCCGTCAGTGACCGGAAGATGCACCGCCGCTATTAGCTCCCCCGGCTCTAGAGCAGTCGCCTTAGGCCCGATGACAAAATCATGCAGTGGGAGCATCCGGGATGCCGAAGCCGACCGGACCTCCACCTCGGCATCTAGGGCAGCGAGAACCGGAAGCGTGTCGCCCGCCGGGGATGCCGTGCCAAGATTGCCGCCGATGGTTGCCGCATTTCGAATCTGGGGCGATCCGACGGTACGGGCGGCTTGGGCCAGGGCAGGCACCAGTGAGGCGAGTTCACCATCTCCTATCTCTGCACAGGTCGTGCAAGCTCCGATTCGCAACGAGCCACCATGTTGAGCCCACCCTCGTAGCTCGGGAATCCGGTCCACCACGACGACGTCCTCCATGTCGCGCCCGCCGCGATTTGCCTCGACCATGAGGTCGGTCCCACCGGCCAGAACTACCGCGTGGGGTCGGTCGGCTAATGCGGCACAGGCCTCGTCGAGTGTCCGTGCGATAGTGGCCGTCACCCTGTAATGCTGCCGCGCTCTGGGTCTCGCGTCAACATTTTGTCAACTTCCGGGCAGAGGTTAGTGTCCCTGCCGTGTCCAGTCCTATCGGCACATCCACCGAGGAGACATTGACGGTCGTACCGGCCGTCGGAGAGATGCTCGAGGTCGTAAACGCGGTCGCCGAAGCATTGGGCGGAACCGTGGTTCCGGCCGACGTTATGGTCGATGGAGACGTCCCGGTCGCTTGGCGCGGCGAGGTCCTGGCCGGCATTCGTCGCCCCGACCCCCACCTCGACCTCCACGATGCACTCCCTACTCTCATCGCCGAGGTGGAAAACGAAATCGGCCTGCGCTGCGCCGAGATGGGCCGGGCCCAGAAGCAGGAAGCGGTAGCTCGACTCAATGGCCGGGGTGCCTTCACCCTCCGCAAGTCGGTCGAGGATGTGGCCGAGGCGCTCGGAGTCAGTCGGTTCACTGTCTACAACTACCTTGAACGTGCCGAGGAGTTCTGACTCCTATCAGGCCATCTCGATCCGCCCCACTAAGAGATCCGCCGGTACGGTCCGGAACCATGTCCACATCCGACTCTGATCTAGCCCGGCTTGACGCCGTCGAACTCGCACATCGCATCCGCGCCGGCGAACTCTCTCCCGTCGAGGCCGTGCAGGCCACCATTGGCCGAATCGAGCGCCTCAACGAAAAGCTCAATGCCGTTATCCACAAGCAGTATGAGGAGGCGCTGGAATTGGCTGCCTCCACCGAACTACCTGACGGGCCATTTCGCGGCGTGCCGATGCTCATAAAGGACCTCTGGACAACCGAGGCCGGCAAGCCCCACCACGCAGGCATCCAAGCGCTGAAAGACGCCGATTTCACCGCCTCCGACGAGGCAAATTTGGTCACCCGCTACAAAGAGGCCGGATTCGTGATCGTGGGCCGGACCAACACACCGGAACTCGGTCTGGTAGCAACCACCGAACCCCGGTCATATGGCCCGACCCGTAACCCGTGGAACCTCGCACACGGAGCTGGTGGATCCTCCGGCGGCGCAGCTGCAGCGGTCGCCGCAGGGATGGTGCCTGCAGCCAATGCCAGCGACGGCGGTGGGTCGATCCGAATCCCAGCCGCCATGTGCGGCCTAGTAGGCCTCAAACCATCGCGAGGACGGATCTCGCAGGGGCCGCGCGAGGAATGGTCATTCTCCTGCCAGCACGTAGTCAGCCACAGCGTGCGCGACACGGCGGCAATCCTCGATGTCTGCGCCATCCCGTTCCTCGGTGACGGCGTGGTTGCCCCCGACTACGGAAGGCCCTACATCGACCAAGCTGCAACGGATCCGGAGTGCCTTCGCGTCGGACTAATGCCCGACAACCACCGCGTCGAAAATCACCCCGACTGCGAGGACGCCGTGCGCAAGGCCGCCGACCTGATGGCCGACGCCGGCCATGTGGTTGTCGAGTCCCGACCCGAGGCCTTCCGTCACGTCGGCGTGATCAAAGATCTGGTCTGGGCGTTCAACCTCCATTGGCGAGCTGGGGCTGTGGTGAACATGGAAACCTTGGGCGAGCAGTTGGGCCGCCCAGTCACCGAAGAAGACGTTGAGCCCGGAACCTGGGCCATGGCCGAGGCTGGCCGAGGCGTCACCGCCCCCGATTACCTGAAGGCGCAAGGAATCATGGGCACTTGGCGACGCTCCATGGCGGCCTGGTGGGAGGACTTCGACATACTCCTCACACCGACCACCGCTCGTCCCGCCCCGAAATTGGGCGAGCTCACCCCTAGCGACGACGAGCCGATGCGAGGGTCAAAGCGCTCGATCCCCTACTCGGTCTACACATCACCCTTCAATGCATCCGGCCAGCCGGCCATCTCGCTGCCAACGGGTTCAACCGAGGGCCTGCCAGTCGGAGTGCAACTGGTCGGCGCCTATGGACGTGAAGACATCCTGCTGTCGATGGCGGGGCAACTGGAACGCGCCCTGAACTGGTCGGCCAATCGTCCGCCATTACATGCCTGAATGGGCTCAGGCATCCAAAACGACGGTCCCGGCACCCTCCAGGTCGACCACAGGAGGCTCGGTTGACCAAGGGAAGTTGATCCACTGATCAGTGTGCCGCCAGACATACTCACAATCGACCACCGACTGGGGTTTCTGGTAGAGCACTGCCGACCGCACCTCGCCGACCTTTTCCAGCGCTGTCCGCCGAACCAAATCGAGGGTGTGCCCGGTATCAGCTACGTCGTCAACAATAAGGACCCTCTTGTCATCCAACTCCACCCAGTCCACGTCGGGAGGGAGAATCACCGGAATATCGAGGCGCTCGTCGACCCCTGTGTAGTACTCAACGTTCATCACGTAGAGGTTCTTCACCGCGAGGGCGTAGCCCAGCGAACCTGCCACGAAAAGTCCTCCACGGGCGATAGCCAGGATCATGTCCGGGCGGTAGCCATCTTCAGCGATTGTCTGGGCCAGTTCGCGAACTGCCGCGCCGTAGCCGGGCCAGTCCATTTCCTCACGGCCGGAATCGCCAATCGGCTCGTCTGCCACGCCGCTGCCTTCCCTCCGTGTCGTCGTCCGTGGCGGAAATCTACCGCTCGGCCAGCGACTCGTCACACCCAGCAATCCCCAAGCGGTTGTTCGCGGTCCAGTGCGCAATCAGTCATAGGTCGCGGCAATCGACCAACGGCCACTGCTGAGGACCACCAAGTGGGCCGTTCCATCGCCCACCACTACTTGGAGCCGGGCCCGTCTGCGATGCCGCTGGGAATCCCACCAGCGCTCATCCACTGGCCACGGCCCAGCCCATGCCGTGATGTCCAATACTTCTCCTAGATCCATCCCACCCTTAATCCGCAGCCGGTGGGGCGACGCTGATAGGGCCCCCCGACCATCCACCACCACCGAACGGCCCGCGGCATCAAGCACCTCCACCGGCAGCGGATCTGCGTGGACGGCAGCAGGAAAAGGGCCAGGAAGAGAACCTGGCCAGGGCGGCTCACTCTCTGTTGGCCTAATCCGCCGGGACCCCACGCCGGCACTTCCAACTACGGGCGGAATAAAAGGCACTAGGACAACGCTGTCGTCCGGATCCCGCCCTCCCCGCCATTCTGGGACCCGAACTGACTCGGGTCCCAGGAGGCCGACTAGGCGGGTACAGGCCCGGGTGGCCTGCACGTCGGACGACGAAGTCCCACCCCAGAAGCCAAGCTGACGACCAGTCGCCGGCACCACCTCATCGGGCACCAGGGTCAACAGCACCAATCCCGAAGTGGGACGAGCCGCCGGCGAACCGTAGAGCCATCCCTCGAGTTGCCACCGCACCCGGTCGACTACCGCCCTTGGAGCGAGTGCACCCTCATCCCTCCACATCCGAGATAGCCGTTCTCCGCTCTCCGTCTCCATTTCGACCACCACCCGGGTGCAGGCCACGCCCCGGCGGTCCAAACCGGTGTGGAAAGACTCGGCCAACGACCGGGCAGCGAAAGCTGCCTGATCAACCCGGTCTATCGGTGGGTCAAAGGCCACCGATGCAGTCAGATCCGGCGGGTCCAACCGATGCTCCGAGAGGTGGTCGTCAAAACCGATAGCCAGACGGTGGGCAGCCAGACCCTCAGTGCCAAACCGTCCGACCACGTCCTCGACCGGCAGCGCCGCAAAGGATCCGATCGTGGACAGGCCGAGACGGACGAGGACGTCCACCAGTTCTCGGCGAGGCGCTGAAGGCTCATCTTCGGGGAACCCATCCCCTAAGAGCGCATCCACCGGTAGAGGGGCGAGAAAGGACAGGGTGCCACCCGGTGGGACCACTGTGGCCCCGCCGGATGCCACATCGCTTGACCGAGCAGCAAGGGTTGACGCGAAGGACCCATCAGCCACCCCAATGCGACACGGTGAACCGAGCCCGTCCTCTATTGGACCCACTGTCAGGCTCCCCGACAGGCCAACTAAGGCATCGTGGACCACCTCTACCGTCCGCCTTACCAAAGCCTCCTCTCCACCGAACAGACGGGCCGGACCCCGGACACCAAAACTGCACCATCCGGGACGGCGAACCTCCACTCGGGGGGTGACCGCTTCTAGGGCCGAGGCCACCACTTCAAAGTTCCGAGCCTCCCGAGCCTCGTCCCGTTCGACGACCCGTACTCCCGGACAGGCCAACTGAGCATCACGCCGGCGTAGACCTTGAACTACCCCAGCGATACGGGCAGTTGCCGTCGCAGCCACTACCCGCCCAGCGGCAAGGACCAGAGCCGGCTCCGACGGATTAACGCCGAGAACGACCAGGGGCCAATCCGGGCAGATGACCACCAAGGTCCGGGTCGGTGAGATGAAGGCGTTGGTCACAGGCGGGCCAGAACACCTTCGAGGCTGGGTAGCAGGAACTCGCAGCGCCGCCCCCCCGGTGGCATTCCCCGCCCCTCAGCGACCACCTCAACACGACGGGTCCGCAAGCGGGCTAAACGCTCCACTCCTTCATCGGGACTCTCGGCCGGACTACCGGCAGACCCCTCCCAACTGGCTCGGGCGACCGACAGGGACAGGTCGAGGGGACCGACACTGGGTGGCAGACCATTGGAACCAAGTGACAGATAGAGCAGCACCGAACCACTCTCCCGACATCTGGCGGCCAACCGACGGGAGTTGGACGCTGATAGACGGTGGTTCGAAGCCACTAGCACGAGGTCCACCGCCCCAACGAGAGAGGCCACTATCGAAGCCCACGCCCCAGAGGGCGGGAAGACCACTATCAGTCGCTCCACCGACATTCCCATCTCGACTGCCGCTGCTGGACTCAGGTCAGCGTCACCAACCACCGCGACCCAAGAGCCAACCTGTGTGGCCCGGGCCATCAAGGCAAAGGCCAGGGAGCGGGCCCCCACTCCCGACAGCCCGATAGTGCTCCCCCGTCGGATCCCGTCGGGCAAAAGCCCGCCCAAAGCGTCGCCCACCGGCAAGGCCCGATCCACAGCCAGTACGGGGGAACGGACCACATTGGCCCACTGCCCCATCCCGTCTCGAACCTGCGGAGTCGAGCCCGCCGGTGGCACACCGCGGAGTGCGGGGTTCAACTCGGGGTGCAAGTCTTCCGGGGACAGGTCGTCAAAGGGGTCGGGCTCAGCCAGCAGTCCTGAGGGCAGGAAGCGGGACATTCTAGCAGTATCGAACATTTGTTCGACTTCTGCAAGGGGCTGTCACCTCGGTGAGGCCCCTCAGCCCGTCATCAGCACCAGCCCAAACGCCGTGTAGGCAACCATGACCGCCAGCATCGGGTATTGGCTTCTCAATGCAGTGGCGGGCTCCCAGGACTCAACCGATCGGTCGTGGGCCAGCAGCACTCCGGTCAGGTGCCCAGCCACGATCGACCCCAACTGCACCCAACCGACCGTGGTCGGCGAGACCAGCGTCCAGTTGACCGGGTCGGCCACAGTGCCAAATAGGTCCCACCCCCGACCGTAGGGATCGGATAGAAGCACCCGGAACAGCTGGCCCTCCAGAACGAGCAACGAGAAGTAGTGGGCCACGTGGTACCCAAGCAAGATCGGAAGGAGCGAGTGCCCAAATCGCACAGCAAACTCCCCGGAGCCGGAGCCCCGACCGTCATCTCCGGCCTTCGGTGACACATCCCTGGTGAGTCGGCCGCCTAGACGACTGGCCAAGTGGTAGGCGGTCCCTACCACCACGATCACCCACAAAAGCCCCACCGTGCCCACCACAGTGGCTTCCCAGCCGCCCCGGCCAGATGAGACCTCGCCCCAAAAACTGGTTCTGGACACACCGTCAAACGCCGTGCCACCGAGAACCAGCAGCACAAGACCCACCTCCGACGGACGTAGCGGTTCGACAGCAGCTCCGACCAGCGGTAGACGAAGTGTCCACCGCCCATCAGGACGCCGTCCGAAGGGCGCTAGACGGGCCAGTAGGTCGATCAGCACGCCGAAGCCCTCCACCCGCCGAGCCGCTTCTGTACCCCACCGACGAGCGACCGCCAGAATCACCACGGTGTAGGCCAGAGCAGTCCAACCCAGGATCCTGGGACGAGCCCCATCGTGGTACACGAGTTCCAGCCACAAGAAACCCCCGACCGGGACGAGAGCCGTCCAGCCGCCGACAACCGCGACGGGCAGTTCTTCCGAGTCACTATGTCGACCACGAGCAACAAGACGGCTCAACGTGTCCCACGGGCCAACCGAACGCCAGAACGGTCCGAACAGTGCTGAGAGCAGCGGAATCCCCACCCAAAAAGCTACGTAGATAGCTACCGGTGAGAGATTGGCGCTCACATCGTCGGCGCCAAAGATCCCGGCGGTAACCACCACAACGAACAGGCCGAGGACCGCCAATCGAACCAGCACTGTGGTCCATCGGGCCGGCACTTCCAACCCGCCACGAGGTAGCAAGCGCCGGGCAGAGAGACCCACCAAAAGCGGACGGTGCCACAACAGGCCAAGAGCGGCGAAAGACAAGACCATCGCCACGGCGGCAGACCATCCCGCCTGCCAGGCTGACAGCGGAAGGTCCGTGCGTCCACCCACCCCGTGGGCGAACACAACGACCGCGTCTACAGCGGTCAAGACACTTCGAGTTCGAAGACCTGCCGACCGCTGTCGTGGAGTTCGGCTTCGAAAATCCCGGGGATAGACGCTTGAACCAGAATCGAGGCTGGTCGACCGGGCTCGAGGTCGACAACGGCGTCGTAGACGTGGAGGTGCAACTCGTCGGCCATATCAGACACCACGACTACCTCGACCACGTCACCCACGTCGACGACCAACCGAGGCACTCCGCCCACGACGGACCCATCAGAAAACTCCACTTCGAATCGAATGTCGACCACGGTGGAGGAGTCCACGGCGTGCCCGCCATGCCCATGCGCATCACCATGGTGATGGTCATGTGCATGGTCGCCGCCGGTCCCTTCATCTCCCCCGCAGGCGGCGACCGAGAAGACCGCCGGCACCAGGACAATAGAAACGAGAAAACCTCGGACCGAGTGCACGGTTGGTCGTGGCGGCATCACGATCAGGATAGGGCTGGCACCTTTGGCCAAGTCAGTCCGGCTCGGTGATCTGCGACACAACTCGACCTGGAGGCGGACCGGCATGCAGGCGTACCCAGGCGTGCATGGCAATCCCCGAAGCCACCCCGGCATTGATCGATCGAGTCGACCCGTACTGGGCGATTGAGCAAACCATGCCGACAGCAGTCCGAACCGTGTCGGATAGACCAGTCCCCTCCTGCCCGAAGACCAAGACGCACGATTTGGGCAGATGAGTATCTTCGAGGGGCACTGAGCCTGGCAGATTGTCGATTCCAACCAACGGCAGACCCTCGGCTGCAGCCCACGCCATAAGGTCCTCAACCTCTGCGTGGTGGACGACGTGCTGGTATCGGTCAGTAACCATCGCCCCTCGACGGTTCCACCGTCGCCGCCCCACAATGTGGACTGCGGCGGCGCCAAAGGCATTGGCGTTGCGGACCACCGTTCCGATGTTCAGGTCATGGTCCCAGTTCTCCACCGCCACGTGAAAAGGATGTCGTCGGGTATCGAGGTCGGCCACAATGGCTTCGACCGTCCAGTATCGATAACGGTCCACCACGTTGCGCCGGTCTCCTCCGGCAAGAAGTTCAGGGTCCAGTCGGGAATCGTCCGGCCATGGCTCCGGGTGAGGGCCAACCCCGACTGGGGGAATCTCGGTCACGTCCACAGCCGTCCGGAAGATGTCCGGGCGGATGGCCTCAGTTAGTGGCGCCGGTCAGTTCGGCGTCGCTGGGCACCTCGACGCCCTCCACCCAGTAGAGGTAAAGGCCAGCGATGATGTCCTCGATGCCCTCCACTCCAGCGTCAGCCAACTCCACAGAGACCACGTTGCCGTACACATGAACGCCGGCGATACCGCCCCGGTCGAACAGTCGGCGGGCCAACTCGTCGGAGGGCGCCGTCCCCAGGATCTCGTCACCAGCCCGGTAGCGCTCGTGACCCATGCCGGTGAGGGAGCGGTTCGTCTCGTACCGGACGACGCTGGCACGTGAGGATTGCTTGGCAACGACGGTGATCGGTTGGCCCATGGCCAGGCAGGTTAACGCTCGGCAGTCGTAGACGGGTCGTCCACTAAAACCAACCCGCCGCTTGCGGCCGTCACCCGCTGATCGACCCGGTACAGAAGGCCAGCTAAACCGATCGATACGACGGCTAGTGCGGTATGGACCAACTTGAATTCAGCGTCATGTTCGGCGAATAGCAATCCGCCGCCCCGGACCGTCCAGAAAACGATGGTCCACAGGCAGAAGACGGCCACCATTCGCGTCGAACCGAGCGGACGCCGGTGCCAACGTCCGAGGGCCACGGTGGCCAACATGGCGGCCAAGACCAAGAACACGATGGATACCGCGATCCGCCAGAACCGGGCACCTCCAGACAGGTTGTCATCGCCAAAGACGTTGCGGATGCGCCCCACCCACACCACTGCAGTCCAGGCAACGGCCACCCATAGCAGTCGAACCAGCGCTCGCATGTGGAAAACGGTAGCGAGGTCGGACCGGCGATAGGTTGCCGGAACCGCTGTATTAGAAAAGCCTTTTGGTTCCGGGTGGATCCCGACGAGGTTCTCCCACCGGCGGCAGCCCCTCCATGAACGACCAAGACCGCCTGTGGTAGGTCGTAGCCCCGCGATTGGCAAGCGCCGCTCGATGGACTGGACTCGGATAGCCCTTGGAGTCAGCGAAGCCGTACCCGGGGAAATCGATGTCCGCCGCCCGGAGGATCCGGTCCCGGGTCACCTTGGCTACCACCGAAGCGGCGGCTATCGACAGGCTCGAGGCGTCGCCCTTCACGATGGTTCGGGCCCGACCGCCGCCGACGAAGTCCCAAGTCCCGTCTAGCAGGACTCGGTCCACGGGCCTTCCTAGACCATCAAGCGCCCGCCGGGCGGCTAAGCGCTGAGCAGCTGACATTCCCAACTCGTCGCACTCTTCGTTGGATGCGTGGCCTACCGCCCACGACGACGCCCAGTTGGTGATTCGTTCGTAAAGGTGTTCCCGTTCGTCCTCGTTCAGCATCTTGGAGTCGCGGACTCCTGTAATTCGCCGATGACGGTCGGGAACCACAGCTGCAACGGTCAACGGACCAGCCCACGCCCCCCTCCCAACTTCGTCAAGTCCTGCCACCCACTCGTGGCCGGCATCCCAGAACTCGCGTTCTGCCGCCATCCCAGGCGCCTTTCCACGAAGGGCGGCTCGCATCCGGCGACTACCAACCACCAGTTGCTCCTATGTGCTCGCTGTGGCCGGCACAGCTAGCAGGACTTCTCCTGATACCGACGTAGATGAGAAGGCGGTATCGAGCCCGGGAACACGCAGTACCACCTCGCCTTCCACCCCATCATGGCGCTCCAACTGCCACAGAAGCGCCGGTCGATTGCCATGCCATCGCAAGGCGAAGCCCAACCGACCCACGGGAGTCGCCAAGCCATGGACCTCGACCGGCCGGCCAAGCCAAACGTCAGGCACTAACGCTGGGAGTAGGTCGAGCCCGTCGGCCGACGGGCGCACAGCTAGTCCGGCCACCCGACGCAGTCCCGCCGCAGGACAGGTGTCAGGGTCGCCTTTGGGCGCCGGGGCGTAACTAAACCCAATCGCCGCTGCGCCCCTTGCTGAAACCTGCCTGCGGACATCGTCAGCCGCCAATTGATCACCCGTTGCGTCAAAGAGACTGGCCAAAGAAACGAGGGATTCGAGGGCAGCCGGATCGTCGCCGGCAGACCGAACTAGGTCATCGAGCGACACTGCGCCGACCCCGTCGAATGCCTCTCGGCATCGGGTCAACGTCCAGAAAGCGGCTGCAGCGCGCAAGGGCTCCGACCCTGCTCCCAGATCCAAGGCGGCCAGACGAATGGAAGCTTCTGTCTCCAGACCCCAACGGGCCAACTCGACGACTCCGGCCGGCTCGGGTTCAGCCAAAAGTAGGTCGACAAGCATCCGCTGCGGAGTGGCTGTATCAGGAAGTTCTACGGTGGCCGCCCGATCGAGTCTGGACGACCAACCGGCGACTACCCGATCCGAAGACGGCAATACAACTGCCGGGTTGTCCATCAGGTCTCCGGCCGGCACGGCGAAGCGCATGGTGGACCGGTGGGGCAGGGGGACTACTAGGGCACCTGCCGCCGAACCGGTCCGACACTGCACCGGTCCTGGCGACTGGACCATAGCCCGTCCACCGGACACCTCGTCCCACAAGTCCTTAGTGGCATCCACAAGGGCATACCGCCCGGGCTTTCGGTCGACGACTACAGCCGCGTGGCCATCGGCGATAAGCCGCCATCCGTCAACTGTCATGTGACGAATCTGGTCACCAGAAGCAGCTCGTACCGCCACGGCCACGGCCACGGGGACCGCCGTCTCATTCGACACTTCAACCACCACCGCCGGACCTTGCGAACCGTCAGCCTGAGCGGCCCAGGTAGTCGTCACCACGTCGGCCCCGTGGACGCGCATTCTGGTCACGACCACCGGTGCGGCGCTGGGTCTCGTCTGCCGCACCGCTACCTCGCTAGACGGCGCGTACCACTTGTCATCTCCGCCGATCCACCAATCGACGACATAGTTCCGGCCCGCTACTTCGATGGCTCCCCTGGTGTCGATCACAGCCCGAAAGCCGTCGTCGGTCCCTAGGCGGGTTCCTGACTGGTCACCAGGGCTGAACAACCTGCGGTCTGCCGATCGAGTGCGCCAAAGCCGTCGGCCAGGAAAACGCATGCTCAGGTATCAGCGTCTTCGAACGACGCCGTCTCCAACTCGGCACCAGTCCGACGTGCCATGAGTGCGGACCAGACATCACGAGGTGCATGGCCTTCCTCAAAAACCGAACGCACCCCATCGGCGATCGGCACTTCGATTCCCGCTTCGGCAGCCAGCCGACAAGTCACCCCAGCGGCCCGAACCCCTTCAGCCACCTGCGTCATCTCAGCGAGCACCTCGTCCGGCGGCCGACCGAGGCCCACCTGTTCGCCCACATGTCGGTTGCGGCTTTGGTCGCTCATGCAGGTAGCCAAGACATCTCCTAGACCTGCCAGACCTGAAAGAGTCAACGGATCACCTCCGAGTGCGATGCCGAGACGTGTCATCTCTACCAGCCCACGAGTAACTAGGGCTGCACGGGCGTTGTCACCGGTCTGCAAGCCCTCGGCCATACCGGCGGCCAGAGCCACCACGTTCTTCAACGCACCACCGACCTCACATCCCACCAAGTCTTTGTTGGTGTAGACGCGCAGACGATCCGAGTTGAGGAGGTCTTGCAGAGCGAGCGCCACTGCAGGGTCGGTAGCGGCGGCCACGGTGGCAGCCGAACGACCCTCCAGGATCTCCCGAGCCAAGTTCGGCCCGGTTAGAACACCAACCGGGTGACGGGGCATCACATCGGCGACTACCTGACTCATCCGCAGATCGGTCCCCTGCTCGAAGCC
Organism: Candidatus Neomicrothrix sp. UBA2974; assembly: GCA_002348705.1. GTDB lineage: Bacteria > Actinomycetota > Acidimicrobiia > Acidimicrobiales > MedAcidi-G1 > UBA9410. The sequence goes on along the minus strand of DEAU01000030.1, from coordinate 57,041 downwards.
CTTGGCCAAGCTGACCACCGGAACGCTGTCGTCCGTATGTGGTGCGGCCGAGGCCAGCACGTCGCGAAAGCCATGGGTGGGAACAGCTACCAACAGCATCGAGGCCCCTTCGACCGCTGCGGCGAGGTCGCCCGTTGCGTCGAGTGCCGGCGGAAGAGCGTGTCCCTCCAGATACCGACGATTGCCGCGGCCGGCGGATACATCGGCGACGACGTCGGGCCGCCGGGACCATAGGACGGTCGGAACCACCGGTGCCAGCAATGCAGCCACCGTCGTTCCCCACGAACCGGCGCCAATCACCGCTATCTTCGCCGGCGGTGTCGTCATAACGTCACCCTAGGGTGTGCCGATGCCTGAGAAGGTCGGTGTGCTCATCCCAGTGAAAGCCTTTGACGCGGCCAAAGGACGCCTCGCTGAGGCGCTCGACCCCAGAGCACGAGCCGTCTTGGCCCGCCAAATGGCCACCAACGTGGTGACGGCCGCGGCCCCGCTTCCAGTGGCCGTGGTATGCGACGACGACCAAGTGGCTGACTGGGCCCGCTCGATGGGAGCAGATGTGCTGCGCATCGACAGACCTGGGCTGAACCGGGCGGTCGAAGCCGGAGTGGCGATGCTGAGTGCCGAAGGCTTCGACCGCGTAATCGTGGCCCACGCTGATCTCCCCCGTGCGCGACGACTCGACCACTGCGCCTCAACCCGAGGCATTACCTTGGTACCCGACCGGCATCTCGACGGGACGCCCGTGATCGTGGTACCAACGAACGCCGGATTCCGGTTTGCCTATGGGCCAGGCTCATATGCCGCCCATGTAGCCATGGCTGAACGACTAGGCCTTCCCTGGCGCTCCCTCCGAGACCCGGACCTCGCCTGGGACGTGGATGGCCCCGACGACCTGCAGGGCATCGATCTGGCGGACGGGACCTTTCGGTCAACAACCGCGCCTCAGCGGGACGACTGAGTCCGGCGAGACCGACGACCGCGGACGCCTCCCGAACCAACCGACGGCTCCCACCGGAAGCGCCAGGCAGCAACTACGGCACCGAACACACCCCACGCAGCTATAACGAGGAGGTGTTCCGGCTCCCACGCCGAACCGGTACGGAACGGGTCGAACGGGGCGAAAAAAGAGTGCACGAAAGGCTTCAAAGGGAAGATGTCGCCTACAAGCACCATCCACCGAGCCGGATCTTCTCCAAGCGGCATGAACACATCGGAAACGAAGGCCGCTGGGAGAATGGTGGCTTGGGCCAGCGCCGGAGCGCCCTGGGCTGACGGGGCAACGGCGGTCAGCGCCAAACCCAGCATGGCGAACGAAGCCACCCCTACCACGAAGGTCACCGCTGCCGGCAGGATCCGGCCGGATTCGACCTCGATTCCATAGAAGCCAATTCCGACTGACAGCATTAGCGCTGCGCCAAACGCGGCAATTGAGACTCCGGAGCCCACTACACCCCCGAGGTAGACCCATCGGGGCAGCGGGGTACTTCTCACTCGTCGCAGCACCCCCTCGTCCCGGGCAATGGCCGTGGAGATGCCGATGTTGGTGTAGGTAGCCGATGCCGCGGTGAAGACAGCGAGGCCCGGGGCGTAGAACTGAGCGGCGGCCACTTCCCGACCCCCGCCGATGTCCACATCGTCAAAGATGGATGCAAAGAGGAACATGAACATCAGCGGGAAGGCCAGGGTGAAAAAGGCGGCGATCGGCACCCGACGAAAGATCCGGTTCTGGTGGCCTATCTGCCGGACCAGGAGGCCCATCTGAGGCGGCGGTCGGTCAGGCATCGATAGGCCCTCCCCGAACGGTGGTGGCATCGCCGCCCACTAGGTCTAGGTAGACGTCCTCCAACGTGGGTCTGGCCACCTCCAGCCCCTCAAGTTCCATGCCACGCCCAGCCGCCCAGCCGGTCAACCGGTGGAGATCCGCAGTCGCCTCCTTGGTCCGCACCTCCAACCAGCCGTCACGCACCGTGGCCCGGCCAGAAAGGCTCCCTAGCAGTTCATCGACGGTGCCGTCAGCTCCGATTGGGAAGCGTGTTCGGACCACCGTTTCGGCGTCCATAGCGCCCCTTAGTTCGTCCGGTGTTCCCTCGGCCACGGTTCGTCCACCTGCAATTACCAGCACCCGATCGGCCAAGGCCTGAACCTCGTCCATGTAATGGCTGGTTAGTACAACGGTGGCTCCCAGCGACCTGAGCCTGTCGACCATCTCCCACGCCTGACGTCGGGCCGAAGGGTCGAAGCCAGTGGTCGGCTCGTCGAGAAACAAAAGGTCAGGATCTCCAATCAGGCTCAGGGCCAGATCGACGCGCCGCTTCTGACCACCGGAAAGACGATGTGTCCGCTGATTCCCTAGCCCAGTCAGGCCGACCAGTTCCAGCACTTCGTCGACTGGACGACGACGCGAGTAGCAGGCGCCGTAGTGCCTGAGAATCTCACAAACTGTCAACTCTCGTTCGATACCGACCTCTTGGAGCACGATCCCGATCCGATCTCGAAACGCACTCGAGGCCCGAGCCGGATCGTGACCCAGCACCCGTACTTCTCCAGCGTCGCGACTGCGATGCCCTTCCAGAATTTCCACAGTGGTCGACTTGCCCGCCCCATTAGGACCGAGGAGAGCGAATACTTCACCCGGCCAGACCCGAAACGACAGGTCGTCGACGGCCTTCACGCTGCCGTACGAACGGCAAAGGCCGTCAACGATCACTGAGGGAGACTCCGACACTTGGGCGAGGCTAGCCACCCCCATTCGCCAACCTCATTTTCAGAAGAACCCCATCCGGAGGCACTCCGAAGCCTGTCGCCGGGGACAGGTAGATGCCAGACTGCATAGCCATGGAGACAGTGGGCTTCGAACACATGGTGGACGGGACCGTTGAGGACTACGAGATCCTCGGCAGGGAGTTAGCCGCTCACAAGGCCAACCACCTTGCCGACCACATACTCGGGACCCTGAAGGCCATGGCGGGCCCGTTGCTGGGCTACCCAGTGGACCGCTTCGAGCACAGCCTGCAAAGCGCGACGCGGGCGCTGCGCAACGACGAGAGCAACGAGATGGTGGTAGCCGCTCTCCTGCACGACGTGGGTGACCCGATCGCTCCGGAGAACCACAGTGCGGTAGCCGCAGACATCCTCCGGCCCTACGTCTCCGACCGCACACACTGGATCATTCGGCACCACGGCCTTTTTCAGGGGTACTACTACTTCCATCACCTCGGAGCCGATCGGGACGCACGCGAGTCTTTCCGCGAACACGAGTGGTTCGACGACTGCGCGGCATTCTGTGCCGAGTACGACCAGAACTGCTTCGAGCGGAACCACGACTCTTTGCCGCTGGAAGAATTCGAGCCAATGGTCCGAGAACTGTTCGCCAGCGACAGCCGATTCCCGCTTCCTCTCTTGGACCTGGCCTGACTATCGGCCCGGAGGGGGGACCGCCGGTCCCCCCTCCTAGGGCTCCAGCACTACCTTGATGGCACCGGCCGAGCGGTCGGCGGCGACCCGAAAAGCCTCGCTAGCCTCGTCGAGGCCAAAACGGTGGGTGACCAGCACTTCGGCTAGATCAGGGACATCGACCAGCAGTTGGGCTGCTACCAGTAGTTCGCCAGCCGGATCGTCCTTCTCGATAACCCCTGCGTTGGGGGTCTCCACCCCTCCGTGACGGTGCAATCCACGGGCGCAGCCATACATCGAAGAAGGCACGAGGCGGAGTTCCTTGAGGAACATTGCCACTGCGTTCGGGATCTTCAGTCCCTCCCAGTAGATACCGGGCATAGATACGGTCGCGCCGGGCCGGGCATGGTCGATGGCCATAGTCAGCGCCGATTCGGCCCCCACTGCCTCCACCACGACGTCGTACTCGCCCGATACCTCGATGCCAGCCCCCAAGCGCTCACCGGCCGTCCGCTGGTGATCGTGACGGGCCGACAGGTCAACATCGGCGCCAGCTTCACGTGCTACAGCCACCGCTGTCAGACCGATAGTTCCACCACCCACCACCAACACCCTGTGTCCCGCCTCGACGCCAGCGGTAGACACGGCATGAACCGACACTGCCACTGGCTCGACCAGAAAGGCGTCGGACTCCGCCAATCCTTCCGGTAGCGGCAAGACACATGAAGGGTCCACAAGAATCCGGTCTGCCATACCTCCGTCGACAGCCAACCCGTAGAGGGACAGACTGCGGCATTGCTGGACCTCGCCGACTAGACACCGATCGCAGATTCCGCAGGTCAAAGTTGGTCGAACAGCCACCGACATGCCGTCGCGGGTTCGGCCAGCAACTTCGTGCCCCACTGTCGTAGGCAGGCCGAAATCAGCCATGTGGAGGTCCGAGCCGCAGATCCCGGCCGCCGCCACATCGACAAGTACACCTCCACCCTCGGGATCGGGTACCTCCACGACGGTAAATGCCCCGTCGACTGTCCTCACTGCTCGCACGTAGTCAGCCTCCTCGTTTACCGAACCCGGTGGGCCAAGCCGCCCACTAGGAGACGGCCGATCCGCCGACCGTACGATCCGACCATGTCAGCCGACCAACGCAACGGGCCTCTGTCAAGCCTCGACCTGCTGGACGGCGACTTCTACGTCTCAGACCCCTACCGAACCTACGCTCGTCTGCGCGATGAAGATCCCTTGCACTGGGACGAGGTGAACGAACTGTGGGGGGTGTCGCGCTACGACGACGTGGTAGCCATCGAGAAAGACAAAGCGACCTTCGTGAACTCAGGTTGCCCATCCGGCGGTCCTCCGCTCCCACCGAGGACCGGACGGGGTTACCGCCCCAACATTCCCGCCGACCGGTCCATTATCGGCCTTGACGACCCCCACCACATTTTGCGACGCAACGTGGTAGCCCGACGCTTCACCCCACGGGCGGTCAGTCGCTGGGAGGACCATGTCCGTGACACCGTCACCTCACTCTTCGACGAGGCGCTGAAGGAACCGGACCCCGACGGCATATGTTCTGTCGAGGTCGTGTCCCGCCTGGCAGCGCCTCTACCGGCCCAGATGATCGGCCTGCTTCTCGGTTTCGGGGCCACGATGTGGCCACGCCTCCAAGAGTGGTCGGAAAGGACTATCGCCCTAGGCGGTGGCCCCCGATACCACGACGAGGCCGGCATCGTCGCCGCGATGGAGTTCGCCGGCGCTTGCGCTGAGTTGTACGAGTCCAAGAAACCCTCCGTGCTCGACGGCTGCCCGATGGACGACGTCATGTCTGTGTGGATCAATCGTGCACATGACGGCCCTGAGGCCATGGGTGGTCACGCCTTCGGCCTGGACGAGATCATCTCGGACTGCCTGCTCCTACTAGACGGCGGTGCGGAGACGACTCGAACGGTGATCGCTCGCACGCTGGTCGAACTGGCCCACCGACCCGACCAATGGGCACTCCTGCGCGATGGCGCGGACATGCCCACAGCCGTAGAGGAGTTCATCCGCTGGGTCACCCCCATCCACAACATGTGCCGGGTGGCGGCAGTTGACGTGGAGATCCACGGCCGGGCGGTTCGGGCGGGCGATCAACTGGTGCTCATGTACTCGTCGGCCAACCGGGACCCGGCCCACTTCGACGATCCTGAGGTGTTCGATATAACCCGTGCACCGAACCACCATCTTTCCTTCGGATTCGGCACCCACTTCTGTCTAGGCGCGGCGCTGGCCCGCCTGGAGATCCGTTCGTTCTTTGAGGAAATGGTGGCCCGCGTAGCTGACATACGGCCGGTCGCCGGGATCGAACCAGTCGAGATGCCCAACTCATTCGTCTACGGCCTCCGAGAGGCTCACCTAGAGCTGATCCCTGTCTGACATACGACCATTCGGGTCTGAGCCAAACCGTTGGACTGGGAATCAGGCGTTGTCCCGTCCCTCTTTCGCTCCACCGGACTCGTTATCGGGCGGCACCAGGAGATCAAGGATTCCAGTGAAAGTAGGCACCGGTCGCAGCGCCCGGTCAACCCAGACGAAGGCAACCAACGTGGCCAGAGTGCTGGCAGGCCAGCCGACCAGGAATCGGATAAGCACATAGCCCCTAGCCGACGAAGTCCAGTTGAAAAGCCAAATGTCCCATGCCGAGGTCAGAAACTGCCAGCAGCCAACAGCCACCGTGAGTTGACCCATGACCCGAACAAACCGTGGGTGAGCCCGGGTCTCAGAGCCGAACGGTACGACAAGGTGGGCATACCGGGCCAGCCAAGGCCGGCCGAACACCACTGTGCCGATTAGCGCTGCGCCGATACAAGCCTTGGTGCCGATGCCGATCCCGAAGAAGACCGCTTCGGAGTCCGTCGCTATTCCGATAGCCGCCCGGACTACCAGGTAGGAAACGAGCAATGGAAGGAACCGGCCGACCTCCTCTCCACGTCGGCGACGACCAACCGCTGCCTTAACGCTCCAAGCTGTCGCACCAACCACGCCCGCTGCCAAGCCCCAGATCCATTCGAGAACTAAAAAGAGAACGATAGGCAGCACCGAGTCGAGAACCCGGCTGCGGTCAGGCCGGACAGGTCTCGGCGCCGCGGAGTCAGAAGGCGGCGACATCAGTAGCCGTATTCGCCCCCGACGACAGCAGACCATCGGGTACCTGATCGGCAATGCGGCGCAACTCGGCGTAATGGTGATGATGCGCCACCCCAGCAAATAGTCGCCGACGCTCGGCGAGACGCTCGCCGCTCGGCGGCTCGTTGAGAAAGCCGAAAATCCCGAAGGCGACCTCAAGGTCGGCCGCCGCAGGCGCTCTACCGAAAAGGGCAGCCCGCTTGAGAGCCACCCCGACGCAACCCGCGACCACATCGGCCATGTGCTCGCTCTCGCCGAGATGGAGTCGGGGTTTGAAGCCGCGGGCTAGGTGAAAGGCATAGCCCTGATCGGGCCCCTGGCTACCCAAGCGGTCGCCACTGGGCTGACCGCCAGCCTCGACCACCTCACCCGGCCGGTCAGCGTGCCACGAGCCAAGTCGGCGACGAGGCGAGACATATGCGCGGTCGGTGGCCCGAACGGCGGCCTGCGGAACGTACTTTGGTGCGGCCATTCCCTCAGGCTACGGACCCTGACTCCAGCCACACCCAGCCGAGCGTCAACCTCCTACCGGGTCCTTCGAAGTCGACGTCGCCTTCGAATCGGACTAAGTCGCTGGTTTCATCAAGCACACTGGCCTGTCGGGCTTGACCCGGTTTGACCGCTGCGGCCAAGACTTCGGTAGCCGTGGAATAGGTCGCAAGGCACTGGAACATGGAAACGGTCGGACTGACCATAGTCAATTCGCCGGCTTCCCAGCGGGCCAGCGCATCGGCCGGACGGCACCACTCGGCATGCACCGCCTCCCGTCCGTCAACCACCGGTTCAACTCCAGACGGGCATAGAGCCAAGAAAAATGCTGTGTCGTAGCGCTTGGTTTCCGCCATCGGGGTCACCCATCGGGCCACCGGATACAGCACCGACAGATCGAACTTGGGACCACCACCAGCTATGGAGGCGGTCGCCAAGTCGAGAAGTGTGACCCGGTTGGTCTCCAAGTCGATCCTCCGTGCGACCAACTCATCGGACCTATCGCCCCTCTCGACCCCTAGGGCGATACCCACCTCCTCGATGGTCTCGCGCACTGCAGCCAGTCGCAGGGCTAACGGATCGACGAGCGCTGGTGGTTCGACCTTTGGGGTGACGACGAGGTCAACCCATCGGCGGTCGAGATCGCCATCGTCCACTGCTCCACCCGGGAACAGGGTGTGCCCAGCCACGAAGGTTGACGCATCGGTCCGACGAAGCGCCAGCACGTGGAGGTCTGGACGATCATCAACAAGCATCACGGTGGCCGCCAGTCGGATGGGAACTCCGTCGGTGGGAAGCTCGCTACGCGCCGTGTCAGCCGGTAGCCGTGCACCGGTCAATTCCGGAAATCCGGCGATCTCTCCGTCCTCGGCCGCGCCTTCCATCGCCGGACGGTACTGACCAAACGGGGTAGGTCCCCCAGCGGCCCCTAGGGTGCCATCGTGGCAGACTCCGCACCGGGTCCCGACAGGCTCACTGCGCCACCGACCCGACCCGAGGTGGTCGATCTACTGGCTGGGCTGAGTGTCGCCATGGTGCTGATTCCACAGTCGATGGCCTACGCCGAGTTGGCTGGCCTTCCTCCGCACCTCGGCCTCTTCGCCTCCGCTCTACCTCCGATACTTGCCGCTTTCTTCTCCTCGTCTCCCTACCTCCAAACCGGGCCAGTGGCACTAACCAGCCTGCTGACGCTAGGAGCCCTGTCCGGTATGGCGTCCGCTGGCTCACCCGAATACATCGGCTTAGCGGCGCTATTGGCCCTCGTCGTCGGGGTGACACGCCTGCTGTTAGGCGCACTGCGCCTCGGTTCAGTCACATACCTAATGCGTGACCCTGTGGTTACCGGATTCACGTCAGCTGCCGCGCTGCTCATCCTGGCCTCGCAACTACCCAAAGCACTGGGAGTCATCGCACCCGATGGCCGGGTCCTGTCGCGGGCCAGTTGGGCGCTAGGCCACTTCGACCAATGGGAGGCCACCTCCGTCGCCATAGCCACCATCACCGCCCTACTAGTTCTGGTGGGTCGCAGAGTCATTCACCGTCTGTTCCCAGGAGCGTTGGTGGCTGTAGCAGGCGGGGTGGTGGTTAGCCGAATCAGCGACTACGACGGTCCGGTGGTCGGAGATTTCGCGACCGGCCTCCCGAGGCTGTCGCTCGACCTGCCGTGGGGTTCAACCGGCTCTCTCTTGGTGGGAGGCATCCTCATCGCCTTGGTGGGCTACGCCGAACCAGCTTCCATCGCCCGTGTTTTCGCTGAGGTAGACCGCCAGCGATGGAGCGCGAATCGAGAGTTCGTCAGCCAGGGGATAGCCAATCTTGCCGCTGCCGTGTCGGGCGCCTTCCCGGTAGGTGGCTCTTTCAGCCGCTCATCGCTGAACCGTCTGGCGGGAGCCCGTACACGGTGGTCCGGTCTGGTCACCGGTGTCACGGTCCTCGCCTTTCTGCCCTTTGCCGACGTCCTAGAAGCTCTACCTCAAGCGACGCTGGGAGGCGTGGTTTTCGCCGCAGTGGTCGGCTTAGTCCGCCCCGTCGCTCTTGTCGGCATGGTTCGCCGGTCATCGGCGGACGCTTTCGTTGCTTGGGTTACCTTTGCCGCCACACTTGCCCTTTCGCCCCGGGTTGAGCAGGGCGTCCTGATCGGAATCCTGCTGTCGCTGGCCATTGGCCTGAGGACCCGTCGCTCAGCAGGACACAACGAAAGGCCGGGGTCGTCCCTCTAGGTCCCTGCCTCCAACCATTCCTCTGCTAGGCCAGAGACATCGGTGAGTGTGGCCACATAGGCCAGCGTGTGCTCCAGTACCTGTTCGCCATAGCCGGGCACCGTGGCTACCGACCCATCGGTCGGTACAACGACTTGAAAGCCGTCATTGACCAGGTCGAAGACGGTGTTTGGAATGGCGACGTTGAGGCTCACTCCGACCACAGCGACCGTGGTTACACCCTCGTTTCGCAACATTGGAGCCAATCCGGTTCCGGACACCGAAGACAGCCCATGAAAGCGAGGAACGATGATGTCAGAACCCTCAACGAAACCGATCTCCGGCACGGGCTTAACGGCATCGGTATCCGCATATTGCTGGACTTCGGAACGACGCCCAACAGCGAAGAGCAGCGAATTTCGACTACCTCCCCACAGGTCGGCGTGGGCATGAAAGGTGCAGTGGACAACACGGACCCCGACCGACCGGGCAGCCTTGGCCAGAAACCCAAGCCGTTCTAGGAGCCCTGCCGACGCTGCGGCCTCGGCAACCGCCGGCATGGAGGAACCAGGTCCCACCACCCCGTTCTGGCACTCCACGACGCACAGTGCGGTATGCGCCGGCTCGACCAGTTCTTTGAGATCCATTCCGTTCTTCTCCAAACCCTGAACGACTCGCCCGTCTTACTACTCGTACCTTGTTCCGGCCTCACGCAACACATCCAGCCACCGGGCTCCAGCATCTGGGGCCATCTCGCCAGGACGGTATGTGACGTGCTGGAGCGAACCTGTCCACGGGAAGGTGCCGAACCGCTCCCTAATTGACCATGACACCGGAGACTTACGGTCGATGCCCACGTCAATGCCCTGAAACGGAGCCATGGCAGTGAGCACCGGAAGGTCTCGTTCTTCGCCAACCGTTTCGCCGTCAACACGAAGTTCAGCGTGGACCTTCAGGTCACCGACGTTTTCGACAGCAAGCACCACCGACGAAGTCCCTGGTTTGACTGGGCCGCCGTCTAGCTCGGTCATCGTCCCGTATCCATTCCACGCCAACAGCAGTCGACCGTCGACGACATACAGGGCATAGCCGCCGCCCTGGTCACCGTGGGCCACCAGTGTCCCCTCATCTCCGGTCGCGTAATCGATCGAGGCCTCTACCTCGAAGGACCGGAAGTTGATCAACGCCAACGACCGGTAGCGCTCAGCAGTAGGGGCTCGGGGCCGCAGCACAGTGTCCACCACTATCTCGCTCCCCCAGGGTGGACGAAGCAGATTCTTGACGTTGTTGCCCTCGTCCAGCGGGAAGACCTGGTTGGCCCAGGCCGCCTCCTCCCATGCAGCGACTAGTTCGGCCAGTCGCTCAGGGTGTTCTTCGGCCAGGTCACGGGCCTCGGTGGGGTCCACGGCCAAATGATGCAACTCCCACCGCTCCTCAGAGAACGGGGTGCGGGGCTGGCGACAGGTCACCGCCGACCAGCCATCCCGGTAAAAGCCCCGATGGCCCATCTGCTCGTAGTACTGCTCAGGATGAGTGCCGGCCACCGTCCGGTCGGCAACCGATGGGGCAAAACTGGCACCCGCTGGGGGCGGCACGGGGAGACCGCTCTTCGTGGTAGGCATCTGCACACCCACTAGGTCAAGCACCGTGGGGAGGAGGTCGGTGACATGCTGGTACTGGTGACGGATGGCGCCTCCGTCAGACAGGCCCGAGCCCTTCGACAGGATGAAGGGAACCCGATGGCCTCCTTGGTGTGCATTTATCTTGTAGAGCCGGAAGGGGGTTCCAGACACCATGGCCCACCCCGATGGATAGTGAGCCAACGCCTGCGGCCCACCTAACAAGTCCATCCGGGAATGGTCAACCTCTAAAGAGTCCATCGGGTTGGACCGGGTCTGGCTGATGAGCGTCCGGAAGTAGGCCGACGTTCCGTTGTCCAGACCCTCGCGACTACCTCCGTTGTCGGACGTGAACACCACCAGGGTGTTCTCCCATTCCCCCATCTGTTCGAGACCGGAACGGAGGCGCCCAAAGTTTTGATCGACGTTGTCGACCATGGCCGCGAATACCTCCTGGTACCGGGCGAACAACTCCTGTTCCATAGCTGGAAGGTCCTTCCAGGCCCTTACGGCGTAGTTCTCCTCGCTGTTGCGGGGCGGCAGGACCACTTCGTCGTCGAATAGTCCCAACTCCTTTTGGCGCTCAAAGCGGCGCCGACGGACCTCGTCCCAACCGGCTTCGTAGCACCCCCGGTACTTGTCGAGGTCGGCCGGCTTCGCCTGCAAGGGGGCATGGACGGCGCCATGTGCGAAGTAGAGGAACCACGGCTTCGTCGGGTGGCCGTCCCGGACTTCCTGAACCATGGTCAGCGCTCGGTCGGTGAGGTCGTCTGTGAAGTAGTAGCCGTCGGGGTAGTCGTCGACGTCGAGCGCGTGATTGTCTTCGTAGATTCGGTGCGGCTGGTGGAAGTTCGTGAACCCATCGAGGATCCCGTAGAAACGTTCGAAGCCGGTCTGGAGTGGCCAGCCCGTCTTCGGACCAGCCTCGGTGAGCTCACTATCCGGGCACAGGTGCCACTTCCCAACCATAAGACTCGCCCAACCGGCGTCGCCCAGGACCTCGCCCATGGTCACGGCGTCGGATCGAATGGATGCCGCGTAGCCCGGAAAGCCAGGCTCCATATGGCAGACCGTCCCCACTCCAGCCAGATGGTGGTTCAATCCAGTCAGCAAGGAAGCCCTGGTCGGCGAGCACATGGGATTGACGTGAAAGTCTGCATAGCGCAGCCCCTCAGCTGCCAGACGGTCCACGTTGGGAGTGTCTATCTCCGAACCGAAACATCCGACGTCGCTGTAACCGAGGTCGTCGACCAGCACCACGAGCACGTTGGGCGCTCCGGCTGGAGCGCTTTGCCGGCGGGGCCACCAGGGTGTCGAGGTCGACATGATCCGACCCACTTCTCCCTCAAATCCCCCATACGCCCAACCGCTGCCGAACTCCTCGGTGTTCAAGGGCCCAAAACCGGGCGTCGCAGCGTTACCGGATTCACCCATGCGCGGCACGGTAGCCGTCACTCGGTGAACCGCCGGAGACGGGCCACTGGCACCAACATCACGACGCACACCCCGACGATTAGGAGAAATGCGCCGCTGAAACCAGCCGACGTGTCGGCGATCCAGCCCATGGCCAGGGGGCCACTGACTCCACCGACCTCGGCCACGGCGAACCAGAGGCCGGAAGCCACCCCAATGTTGGCTGGTCCGACGGGTCCACACTCCAGCAGAGCGACCAACATCAGCGGCACCAGAGCAGCACGTAAACCGGACAGCGCCACTGGTACCGGGTCGATAGCCGTGGGAAGGACGAGCACCGCCACTAACCCGACGGCACATGCCACAAACAACGATGCCAGAGCGGCGGGAATCCGTTCGCGATCGGTCCGCTCCGGGACCAATAGCGAGGCCACCACCCCGACCATGCTTCCCAACGCGACCCAGTTGGCGGCGGCCATAGGCGAAAAGCCGCTGTGCTCTCGCAGTGCTTGGGGCATCCAACCGCTGAGGCCGTGGATGATGAAGACGCCGCCAAGGCCCAGCACCAAAAGGAGACGGAACTCGGCATCGGCCAGCAACTCACGTCGACCGGCAGCACCTGCCACTTCGTTGGCGTGCACGGTGACCGGCGGTTCCGGTGCCCGACCCGACAGGAACAGCCAGACGCCTGCAGCTAGCACCATGGCCATGGCCTCGATTACCACGGTGATCCGCCAAGAGCTTGTTAGAGGCATCAGAACAGAGTTGGACAGCACCAGAGTCAACGTCCCCCCGAGGGCCGGCATGGTGGTGTATAGCCCGACAGCCAATCGACGTTCGCGATTGTCTCCAAACCAGAGACCGACCGCCTTCGGAGCACCGGCCGAGATAAGCGGACCACCGATGCCGAAAATGGCAATGGCCAACCAGAACGTTCCGAGGCCATCAGCGGCAGCCCGAGCAAAGCCGCTGGCAGCCACGATGGTTGCTCCCAACAACAGACTCCAATGGATGCCGAGACGATCGGTGAGTCGACCACCAACTGGCGCCGAGACGATGTAGACGAGCTGCCAGGCACCGAGAGCCAAGCCCATCGCGCTGCGACTCAAACCGAGGTCCGCTCGTATATCACCGACAAGGGGCGGAACAGACATGACCACGACGCCGAATGCGAAGTAAATGGCGCAGACGCCTCCGAAGATCAGCCACCTATAGGGGTGGCGGAGAGAATCGCTGTCGGGTCGGGCCACCCAGTGATGCTCCCACGGCAATCGCTTTAGATCTGCGAACCTGTCGTCATGGATGAACTGCGATGGTCTGCTGAAGACCTGATGGCCGAACAACTCGACCGACCGGTTCTAGTCGTCGCCTTCCATGGCCTGTTCGACGCTGCCGGTTCAGCAACCTCGGCCGTCGAATGGTTGGCCGAGCGCCTCGGCAGTGTCGAGGTTGGCGACGTCGACCCTGAGACGTTCTTCGACTTCACCCAGCAACGCCCCATAGTTGAATTCGATGACGGAGGAGAGCGAAGAATTCGGTGGGCGGAAAACCGGATTCTCGCCGTGCGCACCCCCGACGGCCAACCGGACCTAGTGCTTCTCTCCGGCGTGGAACCCCACCTGCGGTGGCGAACCTTCAGTGAGACGATTCTGGAGGCGACCGAGCGAACCGGCTCGCGCTTGGTGACCACCTTGGGTTCTATGAGTGGGATGGCTCCACATACTCGACCGCCGGCGGTGACGGCAAGCTGCGCCAACCGTGAAATGGCCAACCGGCTCGGCCTCGACGGACCCTCGTACACGGGACCAACCGGCGTGGTCGGTGTGCTCCATGACACCCTCGACCGAGCCGGTGTCCCGATCATCTCGCTACGCGTGTCGGTTCCCTACTACCTGCCCGACTCGCCGAATCCGAAGGCCACCCGGTCGCTGCTGCGTCGTCTCGAGCAGGTCACCGGCATCGAGACCTACTTCGCAGACCTGGATGGGCCTTCCGCTGAATGGCAGGCCCGGGTCGACGAGGCGGTAGCCGAGAACGAAGAGGTGCGGTCTCACGTTCGCCGCCTTGAAGAACAGGTCGACCAGACAGAGGCTTTGCTACCCAAAGGGGACGACCTGGCTGCCGAGTTGGAGGCCTTCCTGCGCGACCAGGGTCAGAGCCCTCCGTCGGATTGGTGATTCCGTCTCCTAATCCCGGCAACAGCCGGTCGACCGAGCTCGACGCGGACTATGTCGGCTCGATCGGCAAGACTTAGCTCGTGGACCGAGAAGCCCTCCTCATCGCCGTCAGACGAGAGGGAAATGCCTTGCTCGCTGCCGCCGAATCCGACCCGACTGCCAGCATTGAACACTGTCCCGACTGGGATATTGCTGCGATGGTCGAACACGTGGCTGGCGTGTGGACTTTCATGACAGCGCAGTTGGCCGCTGCTTCGCCAGACTCTCCTACTCGGCCAGAGCGAGACGAGTCGCCGGCAGCCGAGAGGCTGGATCGGCTGGTCACGGCACTGGCCGAGACGGATCCGCAAACTCCGTGCTGGAATTGGTGCGCCGAGGATGGTCGCAGGGCGGGTTGGATAGGCCGACGAATGGCGCATGAGAACGCGATCCACCGCTGGGACGTCGAAAATGCAGTAGGTGAGGCGCCACCTATCGACGGCGACCTAGCGCGTGATGGCGTCGACGAAATCCTGGACGTGGCGTGGAGGTATCAGATGCGGGGGCCGGTCACTGACTACCCAAACTCGACGCTCCACCTCCACTGCACCGACGGTGAAGGAGAGTGGCTGCTCTCATCGGAGGACGACAGTTTTGTCGTGGCCCGGGAGCACGCCAAGGGGGACGTGGCGGCCCGAGGCACGGCCTCCGAACTGTTCTTACTTGTCTGGGGCCGACGCCCTGCCGGAATCGAGGTATTCGGCGACGAGGCCAGTCTCGCCGCCTGGCTGGCACTAACCCCCTAACTCCAGCAACTGGCAATATCCAGTCGGCCACGTCGACGGACTGGTCAATCGAGGTCGGTGCCCCAGATCCCGACAAACGACACCATCTCACCCGGATACCCACCAAGGTTGTGCACCAGAGCTCGACTGCGGGTCTCAAGAGTCGAGATTCTTCGATCCTCAGGCGCCTCGCCACGCAGTTGCAGCCAAGCTTCGTAGTGCATCCTCAGGCCGCTAGCTCCTACAGGATGACCAAAACTCTTGAGTCCACCGTCGGTGTTGACGGGAAGGTCGCCGCCGAGAGCAAAGGTGTCGTTGAGGATGTCTCTCCAAGCCTCGCCCCGCTCGCTGAAGCCGAGGTCCTCCATCAGGACAAGCTCGGTCGGGGTGAAGCAGTCGTGAACCTCGGCCATGGCCAACTCGGCACGGGGATCGGTAATGCCCGCCTGGGCATAGGCCTCAACGGCGGCAGCCGCGCACTCCGGCAGGGTGGTGAAATCGAACTTCGGATCGACCAGACCAGAGCCGTCCCCGGCCACCAGCGACAGGGCCTTAACGTAAAGCGGGGCGTCGGTGTAATCAGTGGCGCGATCAGCAGATACCACCACCGCCGCCGCCGCACCGTCGGCTACCCCAGCGCAGTCGAAGACTGACAGGCGTCCAGCTACCGCAGTCATGTCACAGATGGCTTCTGCAGAGATCTCGCGCTGGAACTGGGCTAGCGGATTGCGGGCACCGTTGAAGTGGTTCTTCTCAGCGATCCGAGCCAGCACATAACGCAACTGGTCTTCATCGACACCATGAGACTCGGCGTAGGCGGGAACCAAAAGGCTGAACATGGCCGCTGCGGTGACCGTACGGTTGGTTCCGTCGTTGGGTATCGGGAAGGCATTGAGGCCCTGATAGCCGCTGTCCTTGACCTTCTCACCACCGATGGCTACTGCCACGTCGAAGGCCCCGGACGCCACCGCGTAGCAGGCTTGGCGAAGAGCCTCCGACCCGGTTGCGCAGTAGTTCTCCACCCGAGTGACTGGACGATTAGCCAAGCGCAGGGGCGTAGCCAGGGAGATGCCTGAGGCCGAGGACTGCGATGTGCCGTACCAGTAGGCGTCGACGTCGTCCTTGGTGATACCGGCCGAAGCCAGGGCGGACCCATGGGCGTCGATCAGGAGGTCGTCAAGCGATCTGTCCCAGTGCTCACGAAATGGGGTGCAGCTCATCCCGACAATTGCCACCCGGTCTCGAATGCCGTGCGAGGCCATAAATGCTCTCCGTCGCTCGTGTGCCGCTGGTCCGGTCAGGACCGAACCGGGCGGCCCTTCCAGAAGTAGTTGTGGAGACCGTCAGCGGTAAATATCCGACGAAACGTCATCTCGACTCGATCGCCGGTCGCCACCTCGGCGGGATCGACATCAGTCAGCTCGATGGCTATCCGTCCGCCACCATCGAAGTCGACCACGGCGAAAACCAGGGGTGGGCTGGGTGAGTATGCCAAGTGGTCGACGGTGAAGGTGACCACGGTACCCATGGTCTCAGCCATGGGTGCCGGATCCATGTCGTCAACCTCTCCCCCGCCGATACCAACCCGTGACGAGGGGAGGTGAGTGATCCCAGAGGCGCGATCAGTGCTGCCCACGAAACCGTGCTTCCAATCAGTGCGGCGCAGGGCGGCCGATGCAGAGGGCCTACTCGGCTCCGGACGGTTGGGGGGCTCTACGCCGATAGTCCCCCGCCAGGACAGGTGACGGGCATACGGAACGTCGGCCCGGCCTGCCACCTGGGTGGCAACGCTGCGGGCGGGCCGACGGTTGGGCAGCTCCGCTGTTGTCCGAAACAGCAGGACCTCGCAACCATCAGCCAAAACCACGAGGGCGACCACCATTCCGGGTTCAGCAGCATCGAGGACGTCGGCCAAAAGCAGAGCGGGGTGAGCGGCACCGCTGTTTCCGACGTCGCTGGTTCGGTCATCAGCTACAGCCACGCTTAGCCCGGATCCCACCTTGCGCACTGCCCGGGTGTGGAGTCCTGTCACCACGGCTACGTCGACGTCCTCTGCAGCGAGGTCTGTGGTGGCCAAGGCGTCGGACCAGGCCATGCGACCCAAGGGGGCGTAGGCCTGCTCGCCGAAGCGGTCTTC
Organism: Candidatus Neomicrothrix sp. UBA2974; assembly: GCA_002348705.1. GTDB lineage: Bacteria > Actinomycetota > Acidimicrobiia > Acidimicrobiales > MedAcidi-G1 > UBA9410. The sequence continues at coordinate 39,686 of DEAU01000030.1, read as the reverse complement.
CCAGGTACGGGAGTGGACATCTCCGGGCGTGCGCCAACGGTCGGTGAACTCAGCGGTGGCCGTGGCACCACCGAGGTATTCGGCCAAGAGCGGACCGTCGTCGGGCGTTCCGACCAGCACAGCGGCCGCGGCGTCTCCGCCTCCTCCATCCTCGGTCCCACCTGGGCGACCGGCGCGGATGTCAGCGGCCACCACCAGTGTGGAGCCACCTCCCTCGAGAGCGGTTCGCAGGGCACCAACCGCCGAGCGTTGTGCGCCGCTGAAGTCGAGCGCCGGCACCGAAACATCTAGTCGGAGGGCAGCGTGTATGACAGAGGCGTTGGTCTTGTCGAGGTAGGGCGGGGCAACCGTGGAAAACCAGATCGCGTTCGGAGCCCCGACTCCGCTGACGGCTAGCGCCGAGCGGGCAGCAGCAACACCCATGGTCACTGCATCCTCATCAAATGAGGCCACGGCACGGTATCCACGACCGACCGATACCCCTAGAAACGTGCCAATCTCGGCCCTGTCGAGGCGCCAATAAGGCACGTGGGCTCCGTAGGCGAGGATCCCCCTGGTCTCGCTCATTTGTCGCCCCTCCGGTACCGTTACATATCTGACGGACCGTCAGATTACCGCCCCGAGACCGGACGCCCTATGGACTTCGACTTCACCAACGAGCAGGAAGCCTTCCGGACCGAGGTGGAAGCCTTCCTCGACGCCAACGACGACCCCGAAGTATTCGATCCGACCCGGGAAAACATGGCTCAGATCGTCGACACCCCGAAGCGCCGCGCTCTGATGAAGAAACTCGGCGACCAAGGTTGGCTCGGAATCACTTGGCCGAAGGATTACGGCGGCCAGGAGGGCGAGGGCGTCTACGAGTACATCCTCAACGAGGCCCTCGCCCGACGAGGTGGACCCCAGATCGGAAAGGGGGTCGGCATCATCGGCAAGACCCTCATTGCGCACGGCTCCGAAGTTCTCAAGGAGGAATTCCTCCCAAAGATTCTGGCTAATGAGGTGGAGTTCGCAGTCGGATACAGCGAGCCGGAGGCAGGCTCTGACGCGGCAGCCATGAAGTTAAAGGCCGACAAAACTGAAGGCGGCTGGATCCTCAACGGCCAGAAGACCTGGACCACCTCGGCCCACTTCGCCGAGTGGTACTGGGTGGGCGCTCGGACCGACCCGGACGCTCCCAAGCACCACGGCATCACCTTGTTCCTTGTGCCCCTGGATCACCCCGGAATCACCGTCCAAGGAATCTGGACAATGGGTGACGAGCGCACCAACGACGTCTTCTTCGATGACGTTTTCGTGCCCGACGAATACGTGGTGGGTCAGTTGAACCATGGCTTTCAGTACATCTCTCAGGCACTGGACATCGAGCGTTTCACCATGTTCACGTTCTCACCGGTCGAACAGCGCCTCGACTTGCTTGTCCAATACGTCCGAACCGCTACCCGAGACGGCGAACCCCTCCGAGATGACCCTCGGGTGAGGGCCCGAATGGCCCGTCTGGCCACCCAGGCGGAGGTGGCCCGCTGTATGGGCCTGCGGGTCGTCGACGCTTCGGTGAAGGCTGAGGACGGTGGCGGACCACCGCCGACGATCGAAGCCTCGGAGTACAAGCTCTTCACCACCGAATTTTCCAAATGTCTTGCCGACGCCTCGATGGACCTCGGCGGACCAGGCACCCAACTACGTGTCGGTACCGACGAGGCCCCGATGGGCGGCCGTGCCGAATCGACCTACCGCTACACGGTGCTTGACACCATCGGCGGAGGAACCTCCGAGGTGCAAAAAAACATCATCACCCGACGAGGCCTCGGCCTCCCCAAGAACTTCTGAGGTCCCGAACGTGTCCTTGGTGCCCAACTCATCCGAAGGCAGGCCCCTGCTGGATGGCGTCCTAGTACTCGACTTGGCCTCAGTCGGCCCGGCCGTGCGAGCTTCCCGCTGGCTGGCCGACTGGGGTGCCGACGTCGTAAAGGTGGGACCGGTACCGAAGGACGCGGGGCTTCAAATTGTCCCACCGGCCTACGCCTACAGTGCCCACCGAAACATGCGTCGGATCCTCCTCGACCTGAAGTCAGAGGGTGGTCGCGGTGCCTTTCTCCGCCTGGCCAGCACGGCCGACGTTGTGGTCGAGAGCTTCCGACCCGGGGTGATCGACCGCCTGGGTATCGGCTACCAGTCACTTCGGACTGTCAACCCGGGAATCGTGCTGTGCTCCACCTCCGGCTTCGGGCAGACTGGGCCACGCGCCGGCTGGGCGGGCCACGACATCAACTACCTGGCAGTCGGCGGCTACCTCCACTGTTCTGGACGCGACGAACGCGGAGGGCCAGCCCTGCCCGGCGCCACGGTTGCCGACAGCGCCGGTGGCGGCCTTCATGCCGTAGCCGCCATCTGCGCAGCCCTGGTCGCCCGGACAGCGACCGGCCAGGGCACCCATCTTGATGTCTCGATCGCTGAAGGTGTGCTCTCGCTGATGTCGCTAGCCGTCGACGAGTACCTCGCCGATGGCACCGAGCCAGGTCCAAGACACGGCCTACTAACTGGCCGGTACGCCTGGTATGACCTGTATCAGGCCTCAGACGGAGGCTGGCTCGCTGTAGGGGCTATTGAGCCACAATTTTTCACCAATCTCTGTCTAGGACTGTCGTGCGACCGTTGGCTCGACCACCAGTACGACATCGACGCCATCGATGGTATGCGTGCCGATTTCGCCGCCGCCTTCGCAACGCGCCCCCGCGATGAATGGGTCGAAGTCCTTGGTCCTGCAGATACCTGCGTAACAGCCGTGCTCGATATCCCCGAGGTAATAGCCGACGAGCAGTACCGGTCCCGTGGCTCCTTCACTGAGGTCGTCCATCCGACTGCCGGACCCATCGCCCAGGTAGCTGCCCCGCTGGCCGGTCAGGTGGACGCATCGACCCTGCCTGTCTACGACCAGGCCGCACCGTGTACCGACGAGGTCCTGGCCGCTGCTGGCCTAGCCCCGGATGAGTTGGCTGTCCTGCGCTCCGAGGGAGCAATCGCATGACGGCGCACCGGACGCCCATCCAAGATCTGCCTCCAGTCCCAGACGAGGTGATCGCCCGGATCGGCGAAATCCAGTACGAGGAGGAAGGCGGCTTCCCCGTGGAACAGGGCTACATCTGGACGACCTGCGCCGCCGTCGAGAACGGCAACCCTCTTTTCTGGAACGAAGAGGTCGCCAACGAACTCACCGATGGTCCCATAGCGCCCCCAACCATGCTGTCGGTCTGGTTCCGCCCACATCACTGGTCGCCGGGCCGAACCGAACCGGCAGTGCCTCTACAGGCCCACTTCGACCTCAAGGAAGACCTTGACCTCCCCGAGGCGATCATCTCGTCCAACACCAACGCCTTCCACGAGCCGGTTCGCATTGGCGACCGGGTCCGGTCGCGCCAGGTGCTGCGATCGATAAGCGAGCCAAAGACCACGAAACTCGGCCGGGGACGATTCTGGACCATTGACGTGGAATACCTGAATCAGGACGACGTTCTTCTCGGCGTCGAGTCCTACACCGCATTCGGCTATCGACAGCCCGAAGAGGAGATAGGCGCGTGACCGGCCACCGGGAAACAGTCCGCCTGCTATTTGGCGACGTATCCGTAGGTGACGTGCTCCCTGAATTGTCCCATCGGGTCACTGCCACGACAGTGGTCCTCGGGGCTCTGGCGTCCAGGGATTGGCGACCGATGCACCACGACCGCGACTTCGCCATCCACCGAAACGGCACGAAGGACATCTTTTTGAATACACCGAACCAGGCCGCCTGGTTCGAGCGCTACGTCACTGATTGGACCGGTCCGAGCGGCCGGCTCGGGCGCATGATCTTCCGCATGAACACCTCGGTCTTCCCGAACGACACGATGCGGTTCACCGCAACCGTCACCGACTGCTCGGTGGACGAGGTCGGTTGCGGCTGGGTGGACCTCAACGTGGACCTCATGGTCGACGACGTGACTGCAACAACATGCGCCACTCGGGTGGCTTTACCCGTCGACAAAAATGACAACCCCTGGGCGCGCCGCGGCGACGCCTGGCGTCCCTAGGAGGGTCCGAACATGGACCTCGCCTTTAGCGAAGAACAGGACATGCTGCGCGACGCTGTGCGCGGCCTGTGCGATAGCGCCGCTGAAAGCGTGCGTTTGCTCGAAGACGACCCTGTTGGCTACGACAAAGACTTCTGGCAGGGTCTGGCATCCATGGGCCTCACCGGTCTGATGCTCCCTGCTGACGTCGGTGGCTCCGAGATGAGCCTGCTCGATGCAGTAGTCGTTTACGAGGAATTTGGGCGCAGCCTCGTGCCGTCTCCCCATTTCGTCTCTTCGGTGGTGGCAGCCGGAATCATCAACCTTGCGGGTTCTGACGAACAACGGGCAGCCTGGCTGCCCCGCGTCGCCTCTGGCGAAGTCGTGCTGTCGGTGGCATGGCTGGAACCCGACAATGGATGGGGACCAACCGGCGTGAGACTGCCGGCTGTTCTCGCAGGCGAGGACGATGGGATGTTCGTCCTGACGGGAACTAAGCGCCACGTACCATTCGCCTCGTCGGCTGAAAGACTCGTCGTCCCGGCGCGGACCGGTGATGATCCGGAGGCCGTCGATCTCTTCCTCGTGGACCCAACCGCCGACGGAATTACCTTCACCCTCCAGCGAACGGTGGCCGGTGACACCCAGTACCGGGTCGATCTCGACGGTGTTCACGTGTCTTCCACTGATCGGATCGGCGAAACAGGGGCCGGCTGGGCCGCCCTCTCGAAGGTCGTCCAGGATGCCATCGTCCTGGTGGCGGCCCAGGCGGTTGGCGCTGCCGAGGCTGCTCACGCCTTGACCACCCAGTACGCCAAGGACCGCCACCAGTTCGACAAGCCGATCGGTTCATTCCAAGCAATAGGCCACTACCTCGCCGATGGGATCACCTCTATCGACGGCGCCCGGGTGCTCGTGCACCACGCCGCGTGGACCCGAGACGAGGGACGCGATGCGGCGACACTCGCCCCCATGGCCAAGCTCTTTGCCACCTCCACCTGCCGGGAGGTCACCGGTGTAGCCATTCAGGTCCACGGCGGCATGGGATTCACCGTCGAGTGCGATGCTCAGATGTACTTTCGGCGGGCCAAATCCTGGCAGTTGAACTGGCTCGACGATGCCCGCCTAGAGGAGCTGATCGCCGCCCAAATCCTCGACTGAACCTGAGTGGATGAAGACAAAACCGCCGGGACGGTCGCCATCTTGGACGGCTAACCAGCTGGGATCGGAGTCCGGTCAGCTCAGGACTCCGATCGGACAGGACACGCCTGTTCCCCCGATACCGCAATAGCCCATCGGGTTCTTGGCCAGGTACTGCTGGTGGTGCTCCTCGGCATAGAAGAACTCTGGCCGGTCGACCACTTCGGTGGTCACCTCCCCCCATCCGGCCTCTGCGAGCCTTGCGGCATAGGCGTCACGAGTGGCCTCCGCAGCCGCCCGTTGGCTGGCTATGACGTAGATCCCGGAGCGGTACTGCGTCCCCAAGTCGTTTCCCTGCCGCATGCCCTGCGTCGGGTCATGGTTCTCCCAAAAGACCCGGAGAATTTCAGCCAAAGAAGTCTCGTTGCTCTCCCAGGCGACCAAGACCACCTCGTTGTGGCCAGTGAGGCCTGTGCAGACCTCCTCATAGGTGGGATTGGGTGTGTGGCCACCGACGTAGCCGACTGATGTGGTCCAGATGCCCGGCACCTCCCAGAACTTCCGTTCTGCACCCCAGAAACAGCCCATGCCGACAACCAGGGTTTCCACACCATCCGGAAACGGCGGGATGAGAGGTCGCCCAATCACGTAGTGGGCGTCAGGTACCGGCATCGACTCAGCCCGTCCGGGAAGGGCTTCCGACGGGTCGGGGATGGTTAGCAGTTTTCGTCCGAACATGGTTCGACTCTACGACAGTGCGCTGGGGGTCAGATCGTAAAGGCGAGGTTGTTGGCCATGTGCTCCGCCAACTCCAGATACCCGCCGAGGGCGACCCGACCGTCGTCGACCAGCGGCTTTGGATCGATCCGCCCACCCGTGAGGGCCAACCAGTCGTGGGATGACATAGCCAGAGTGACCGTCGGTTCGCCGTCGAACTCGTCGACCACACGTGCCCTGTCTTCGACGACCACCCGGACGACCTCCGAGACCGGACCAGTGAGGGTGACTTCGACCCGGCTGCCTTCGGGCGCCCCGGCCTTCTTCCCGATAACGAAGCCGGCCGCTGTGGTCACTTCGTCAACCGCCATCCGAGCTGGCACACCCCCGATCGAGGGCTCATGGCCCAGCGGGGCCCGGCAGTCCTCCAGGTGCAGCCACGAGTCGTAGACCCGGACGTGCATGAATCGAAGATAGGGAACCTCGCCAACCGGCGACCACCCAACCTTTAAAATTTCCTCTTCGGACATGGCGTGTAGTTGGCCGAGCCGCTCGGCCGACACGGTTCGAAAAAGGTCGAGTACTTCAGACCCTGACAGCGACCGCAACGCCTGGATTCGCTTTTCGTTCTCTGCCGCAATCGGATTTTTTAGGTGCTCGGTCGGGTGCTCGACGTCGGGCGCCGGCTCACCCTGAAGCATCCGCTCGGTCCCAATGATGTGGGCGAGGTTGTCCTGGACGGTCCAACCCGGACACCGACTCGGCATCACCCAGTCAGGGTCGGTCAGACTCTCGGCCCAGTCGGACCACTCGGTCCAAATTTCCTCGAGGGCGCCCAGAATCCGTCCACGGTCCAGTTGGATCTCCATGAGTGGTTACTCCGTTCTTCGGATTGGTGGATCGCTGCAGGTTTTGGTCCAGCGATTTCGTTCAGGGAGTGGGATTGGCCACCGTATTCCACTCCCGGGCCTCCACATACGGCCGAAAGACCTCGGCCACCCGGTTGAGATCGTCGGGTGTCTTTGGCCTTTGGAGCTCGAAAAGGTGAGGAAACTCCAACCAGCCGAGAACGAGATGCCAGAGCCTGTCAGCAGCCTCGCCGGTGGGCGGCTCGATCAGGACGGGACCGAAGAGCTTCCGGGAATCATCCTCCTCGGCCCCGGGGAACACCAGCGTGGGCACGCCCCAACCACCCAGGCCAACCACCCGCTGGTGGTCGTTACGGACATCGTCGTGCGTGGTGTCATCGGCAAGCGCCTCGTCCACGAGACCTGGATCCAGATCCATCTCGGCTAGCAGATCTCGGGCCACCTCGGGGCGGTGGGGTTTGCGTCCCTCAACGTGGAGGGCGGTGCCCGCCCGCAGATACCAGGCGTCGTTCAACGTCGGTTCAGTGCGCTTGAGCAATGCCCCGATACGCATCATCGACCAGCCGTACGACCACTCGCGCTCCCAGGGATGCTTCTTACCTTCCAACCGATTGATTTCCTCGAGGCTGAAGAACCGCCAGTCGACCTCGAGGCCCTGTCTGTCACGCACCTCGCGCATCCATAGCGACGTCTGGTAGGCCCATGGGCAAATCACGTCGAAATGAAAATCGACTCGCGTCGGCTGATCGTCCATGAACGGAGCCTCACACAGGTGGTCTTCTCGACCCCAACCGGGATTGACTGTGGTCAGTCAGGTGGAAGGAGTTCGTGGCGGACGACCTTGCCCAGGGCGTTGCGAGGTATGGCATCGACGGCCACCGCCCGGCGCGGCAACTTGTAGGCCGCTAGATGGCCTCGGGCAAACTCGCGTAGCTCTTCGACGCTCGGGCACTCGTGACCGGCAACCGGCACCAGCCAGGCCACCACCTCTTCGCCCCACTCTTCGGACCGCACGCCGGCGACGGCCACCTCTGCCACTGCTGGATGCTTGATCAGAACGTCGTCGACCTCTCGCGGATAGACGTTGAAGCCTCCGCTAATGATCAGCTCTTTGGCACGCCCGATGATCGACAGGTAGCCGTCTGCATCGACAGCCCCAAGGTCGCCGGTGCGAAACCAGGCCGGTCCATCGTCCTGATCACTGACGAACGACTCGGCAGTCGCCTCCGGCCGGCCCCAATACCCGGCAAAGACGTTGGGACCGCGCACCTGGATCTCGCCGCTGTCGGGATCCAGGCGAGCCTCCACGCCGGGTAGCGGGATACCCACCGAGCCAGGTCGGCGTTCTCCGTCGTACGGGTTGGACACCAGCATCACCGTCTCGGTCATGCCGTAACGCTCTAGTACGGATACGCCAGTGGTATCGGCCAGGCGACGGTGGAGTTCGGCCGAGAGGGGCGCCGAGCCAGCCACACAAAGACGAAGCCGGCCGAGTGCAGGCACGCCTCCGTGACCAGATAGGCGGTGGTACATGGTGGGCACGCCAAAGAAGAGGGTGGCGTCGTGGTCGACCATGGCACTCAGCACGAGGTCGGGATCGAACCCATCCTGAAGGACCACCGACCCACCTGCCAGGAGGGTTCCATGAAGACCCACGCCGAGACCGTGCATGTGGAAAAGCGGCAGGCACAGGATCAGGCGATCGGCAGCGGTCCACCGCCAGGCAACTCGTACCGCCTCAGCGCCGGCCAGCAAGTTGGCCTGGGTCAGAACCGCCCCCTTTGGGCGCCCAGTGGTCCCCGACGTGTAGCCGATGATTGCCGGAGCTTCCGGGGGTGCAACGTCCAGGACGATTCTTTCTCCATCGGCTGCGCCGACTTCTGGCAGCCCGGCGAGGTCGGTGGTTGTGATCAGTAGGTTGGGACTCAGGGCCGAAAGGAGGTCGGTCCATCCATCTTGGTCGACAATTGCGGCCCGGGGGGTGCAGTCGGCCATCAGATGGGCAAGTTCGGCCTCTCGGTAGGCACCGTTAGCTGGAACGACAACGAGTCCGAGCCGGAGACAGGACACGTGGGACACGGCCAAGTCGACCGAGGATGGTCCAGACACAACGACGCGGTCACCTGGTCGAAGTCCGGCTGCGCGGAGGCGCTTGGCGGCTACTTCCGTCCGCCGGAGGAAATCACCCCGTGTGGTCCATGCCCCCGACCCACCCCGATTCGGATCAGCCCCTGGATCAAGTAGAAGGGGGCGATCGGGCTCCGCAGTCAATGTCTCCGTCCACGCCCCAATCACCGACCCGGGCTCCGGAAGCACGAAGTCTGGCTTAGGCCCGCTGCCAGTAGACCGTCCATCGTCCGCTAGATGAGCGCTCCAGTGTCGGAGACTGGCACTCGTCGATTCACTCATCGTCGGGACGGTACCGGTGGCCCGGCCTGCTACTTGACCTAGGCGACGATGACGTTCATACTAATGTGAACCATTAATTCGCAGTTGAACAGGTCCGCTCGTGGCCACAGGAGCACTCATGGAGTTCGGCATCTTTAGCAACGGATACACACCCGGCCCAGCAGCCCACGACTCCGAGAGCGAACACACCGAACTCATGCGCGAGGCCGAGTACGCGATCCTCGCCGACAAGCACAACTGGAAGTACATCTGGTTCGGCGAACACCACGGTCTAACGGAGTACAGCCACATGTCAGCACCCGCTCCGATGATGGGCTGGGTCGCCGCCCAGACTGACTACATACACATCGGCTCGGCCATCACCAGCCTCCCGACGAAAAAAGAGCACCCGGTCCGCATCGCCGAGCGTGCCGCCATGCTCGACCATGTAACGAACAACCGCTTCGAGTTCGGCACCGGACGAGGGGCCGGGAGCCACGAGCTTCGCACCTTCAACGTGATGGATCCGAGCGAGACCAAGGCCCAATGGGACGAGGTCATCCGCGAAATCCCCCGAATGTGGGAGCAGAAGGACTACGACTTCGAAGGCGAGTTCTTCACGGTCCCCACCCCACACAACATCCTCCCAAAGCCCTACGGTCCCGGACATCCCCCTCTCTGGGTGGCATGTGGCAACCCGCCCACCTTTGCCAAGGCTGGATCGCTCGGAATCGGCGCCATTGCCTTCAACTTCGAACCGATCCACAACCTGAAAGGTCGCGTCGACGCCTACAAGGAAGCCATCCAGGATCCGGTGGAACAGATCGGCCAGTTCAAGAACGACAACGTGATGATGACCAACGCCTGCATATGCCTCGAGGACAGAGACGAGGCGCGCAAGGTGGCCATGGCCAAGGGTCGCGGCTATCTGGTCACCATGGTCAACATGTACCACGACACCATGCCGAAGTCGCCCGACGCCATCACCTGGCCGGACCCACCGATGGATCCGGGCTGGACCGAGGAGTTGCTTGATCTGGCAATCGACGGTGGCTACATGCTTTGCGGCAATCCTGAGGAGGTCTGCGAGCAACTGAACCGCTACAAGGACGTCGGTTGTGACCAGGTGGTTTTCGGCCTGCCCACCGAGGGCCTTACCCACGACCAGACCCGCGAGATGATCGAACTGTTCGGCGATCAGGTGATTCCCGAGCATGATCCAGACCGGACCCACTCAACCGACCGCTACCGGGCTGAGGCCAAGCGACGCTTCCCCGACTTCCAGTACCCGCTCCCCGACGGTCTCGACATTTCGGTCCTTCCGGCCACCGCCCTGCTTCCGCTGGCCTAGGAGTCCAAGAGGCCGTTGCCGACCTACTGGACTCAGTTGCCCTATGGCCCGCGACGGCTCAGAAACCCGTGCTCGTCTGATTGCCGAGGCAGAGCGGCAGTTCGCGGAGGTCGGGATATGGCAGGCCGCCACCGGGGACATCGTCGAGGCAGCAGGACAGCGCAACTCCTCGGCGCTGACCTACCACTTCGGATCACGGCAGGGGATACTCGACGCCGTGCTGGCCGAACACGGCAACCCCATCGACGCCCACCGAGGCGACCTGCTAGAGGCGGTTGATAAAGACCCCGACGTCAGGTCGCTGGTCGATGCTCTGGTTCGGCCAATGACCGCGGTCCTCAGAACAGACCGTGGCCGTCGCTACGTCCGTATCGTCGCCCAACTTGCCGACCGCTTCCCCACCTGGCGTCGCCCGCCGGAAGGCGTAGACCACACCCACCTCGGACGGACCCTTGGCCTGCTGGCCAATCAGGCCAGTGGGGACAGTGAGGCCACCCGCGAGGCCCGGCTAGTAGCCATGATCCAGTTGATGACAGCATCGTTGGCGGCCCGAGCCGGCGAGTTAGAACACGGCGAACCGACGTTGGACGCAGAGCACTACGAAAGCCACCTCGTCGACGTGCTGGTCGGGGTGCTCACTGCATCGGCCACATGAAACGAGTGGCGCCCTGAATCGCTCCCAACCCTTCGGCTCCTTCTTGTTCTCACCATCTGCCTTTTGAACGTCCCAAGATGCCTTCAGGCCGACCTACCCGGTACCGTCGCCCGGCGTGCACGTTCTACTTGTCCGCCACGGCCGCCCTGAGATAGTCATCGACGCCCCAACCGTCGCTGATCCCGGCCTGGACGCGGTGGGACGTTGGCAGGCCGAGAGGCTCGCCTCCTGGCTGGCCTGCGAAGACGTCGACACCGTGGTAACCAGCCCCAAAGCTCGAGCCATCCAGACTGTCGCCGGGCTGTGTACATCAAAGGGTCTCCAGCTGCAGGTGGTGGACGACCTCGACGAGATCGATCGTGGTGCCCATACGTACCTCCCCACCGAGCTGCTGCCCAGCGAAGGTGGCGCCTACTGGGAGAAGATCAGCCAGAAACGCTTCGACGAGATCGGCTGGGACACCCCGGAAGCTTTTCGCGAACGAGTGGTGGCAGCCTGGAAAAGGCTTTGCCGCCAACCACCTGGCGAACGGGTCCTAGTGGCCTGCCACGGCGGCACCATTCGGACCATCCTCGCCGACGTGGTCGGCAACCCATCCGCCGTCTTCCGTCTGGAATACGCATCGATCAGCCGAGTCGAGGTCACAGCCTCCGGAGAACCCAGCGGCGACGAGTTAGACGACCCGTACTGCTCCGTGGCCAGTGTCAACGAGACCGCTCACTTTGACAGCATGCGCAAGGAGATCGTCGGGGCCTTTCGCGGCGCCGACCGACCCGGATTACCACCGGTCAACCGCCGACCCCTGACCGCCCCGTCATCCTGATAGCCAGGTCTGCCGCTCAACGACAGCCGAGCAGGTCCGGTCCCAACTCGTCGACCGTGGAAGCGCCCACCAACGCCATGGTTCGCTCGGTCCCCGACCGGAGCAACTGCAGCACGTGGTCTACTCCCTGTTCCCCAGCAGCAGCAAGGGCGTAGAGGAACAGTCGACCTCCCATCGCTGCGTCAGCCCCGGCGGCTACCGCCTTGACGATGTCAGAACCTCGCCGAACACCGCCGTCACACACCACCTCGGTGCGTCCGGCGACCGCCTCGCAAATCTCAGGCAACAGATCGAACGGCGCCGGAGCAGTATCCAACTGCCGGCCCCCGTGGTTGGACACGACGATGCCCTCCACACCGTTCTCTACAGCCAGCAACGCGTCCTCCACCGACTGAATGCCCTTCACCAGGATCGGCCCTTCCCACACGGTCCGCAACCAAGCCACGTCGCTCCAGGACAATCCGTGATCGAACTGTTCATTCATGTACTTGGCCAAGTCGACGGCCGCTGTGCCGTCCAGACCAGCGAGTCCCTCCGCGCTGGAAAATCGAATCGGCTCCGAACGCAGAAGACGCCAGGTCCAGCCCGGGTGCCGCAGTCCATCGAGAAAGGTGCCGGGCCCAATCTCCGGCGGAAGGGTGAAGCCCCGTCGGACGTCACGCTCCCTGCGGCCCAGAACGGCAGTATCCACCGTCAGGCAGATGGCCTCGAACCCAGAGTCGGCCGCCCGTTCCAACAGGCCACGAACCAGATCCCGATCCCGCCACGCGTATACCTGGAACCACAAGCGGGCTCCGGGGCCGGCGACCGCCGCGCACTCCTCAATAGAGCGGGTACCCATCGTCGACAAGGTGAAGGGGATGCCGGCCCGTCCAGCAGCGCGGACCACGGCTAACTCGCCAGCAGGGTCGGCGATCCGGGTAAATCCGGTGGGAGCCAGCACCAGCGGAAAGGTCAACGGCCGTCCCAACAAGGTGGTCGACGTATCAAGGGCACCTAGTCCACGTAGTACCCGGGGTCGGAAGACGGCCTCCCTAAACGCACGCACGTTGCGGTCCAACGTCAACTCGTCTTCGGCTCCACCATCGATGTAGTCGAAGACCCCACCGGGGAGTCGCCGCTTAGCTATGGCCCGAAGGTCATCGAGGTTCGCCGCAGAGCGGAGACGCCGGTCGATTCGTTTGAAGGCCGGCCGACGCAACCGGACCACGGACCGAAGAGTGTGCAGCATGCCCATGTTGATTCCCTGGTAACCCCGGTCAGACGCCGGTTTCCCCAGCCTTCTTCCTCTCGTAAATCTCCCGACAAGTCGGACAGACCGGATAGCGGTCCGGGTTACGGCCGGGCACCCAGACTTTGCCGCAAAGAGCCACAATCGGCTTGCCAGTTACCGCCGACTCGACGATTTCGGACTTGCGGGCGTAGTGGGAAAATCGGTCATGGTCACCCTCATCGAGCAGCGGGTCGTCGAGACGCGGCTCAACCGTGGTAACGCCTTCGCCGTCTGACAAGGCTGGTCGGATCGTCCAGATATCCACGAGAGGGGCGTTCAGGACTCAGCCCACCCATCCAGGTCGGATAGCTTGGCAACCCGTCCAGCGTGCCGGCCGCCCTCGAACTCGGCTTCCAGCCAGGCCCGCAGTGCCTCCGAGGCCACCTCTGGGCCTGTCAGACGCTCGCCAAGGCAGAGAACGTTCGCATCGTTGTGCTGGCGGGTTAGGCGAGCAGAAGTGGCGTCGTGCACCGTGGCCGCCCGCACGCCAGGCACCTTGTTGGCCGCCATTGCAATCCCGATTCCCGAGCCACATACACAGACGCCTAGATCCGCATCACCACCAGATACCGCATGGCCCACCGCTGCGCCATAGTCGGGATAATCGACCCGGTCGGTCGAGTAGGCACCGAGGTCGAGAACCTCGTGTCCAAGATCGCGCAGTTCGGCGGCCAGGCGTTCCTTGAGCACATACCCTGCGTGGTCAGCGCCGACAGCGATGATGGCCATGACCCCGAGGCTACCGGCCGACTGGAACGCCGACCGATGCCAGTTCTTCAGGTCCAATGGTCCCAAGGCGTAGGATCCGAGCCGGATTGACCGTCAAGTCGAGAACGGTGGACGGCACCCCTGTGCAAGGTCCGCCCTCGACAGCCAACAAGTCGCCGCCCAGCGCGGTCGCCGCTCCAACGGCGTCGCTCGGCGTCTCCTCACCCGAACGGTTGGCAGACGTTGTGACGATGGGACCCACTTCGGCGCTAACGGCTCGCGCCAATTCGTGGTCGGGACACCGGATGCCAATGGTCGCCGGACCCTCTAACTCCAGGCCCAAGGTCAGACCGGCGTCTGGACGCCGGGGCAAGACCATCGTCAACGGACCTGGCCACATCGCCTCGGCTAGACGCTCGAACCGCTCGTCAATGACGGCCAGAGCTCTAGCCTGCGCAACGTCCGCCACCAACACAGCCATCAAGCGTTCAGTCGATCGTCCCTTGCGAAGAAATAGCTCCTCAACGGCCTCAGGGTCTGTGGCCGATGCCGCTACTCCATAGACCGTCTCAGTCGGAATCACCACCACCTGGCCGGCCAGTAGCCGCTCGACGACGGCACGCACTGCAGCGTCGTGATCGCCGACCCCGTCGACTAACTCGACTGGCATCATCGTTATCGACGGGCCACCAGTGCACGATGGCGACCGGCGAGGTCCGAGTGGACAACGACGTCGTCATAGCCCGCAACTCGAGCGTATTCAGCCATAAGGGCCGCCTGGTGGGGCGCCATCTCAAGCACGAGGGCGCCCCCTGGCGCTAACCAAGCTGACGCGCTATCGACCAGCATCCTCAGGTCTGCCGTTCCGTCACCATGAGAAAATAAGGCCATGTTCGGCTCCCAGTCGACGACCTCACTGGGTAGTTCCTCGTCCGAACCCACATAGGGCGGATTTGAAACGACCACGTCCAGTCGACCAGCCAAGCCTTCCGGGAGTCCTTCGAACCAGAACCCCTCGGCCACCACCACCCGTCGGCCAGGTCGGCCCAGACCGGCACAATTGGCACGAGCAACGGATACTGCGTCGGCCGACGCGTCGACACACCAAACCTGAGCAATCGGACGTTCGGAGGCAATTGATAGTCCGATCGCTCCGGACCCAGTCCCCAGGTCGGCCACCAGAACCGGGTCCTCCTCAGACCTTCCCGGGCCCCGACGATCTACCTCCAACATGGCCAGACCAGCTACCACTTCGGTCTCAGAACGCGGAACCAGGACCCTCCGGTCGACCATCAGGTCCAGAGTTCGGAACGCCCAGTGGCCCAGAACGTACTGCACCGGCTCTCCCTTAAGTCGGCGCTCGACCATGGCGTCGTTCCGGGCCATGCCCCGCACGGTCGCTAGTTCGTTCAGTTCAGATGCCGACGTTGCCCCGGAAGCCTCTTCGACAATCCACCGAGCCTCCCTAGCCGGTAGCCCGGCAGTAGCTAGGCGAGCCTCGGTCTCAACCAGCACCTCCCGCCAGGAGACGGTTCCCGCTTCACCATGCGAACCATCGTCCGGATCGAAACCTTGGAAGCCCGAGGCCAGACCCTCAAGCTCAGCCATTCGCACCGTCGAGTCCCTCGACCAACTGTCGGTTCCGCTCGTCGGCCAGAAGTCCGTCAACCACCTCATCCATCCCGCCAGCCAGGATCCGGTCCAGTTTGTGAAGTGTCAGCCCTATGCGATGGTCAGTGACCCGGTTCTCCTTGAAGTTGTATGTCCGGATCTTCTCTGAGCGGCCACCGCCCCCGATCTGGCCACGGCGGGTCTCCGATGCCTCGGCCTGTTGACGTTCCTGCTCAATCTGGAGCAGGCGGGACCGCAGCACCCGCAGTGCCTTCACCTTGTTTTGGAGCTGGCTCTTCTCATCCTGCATGGAAACCACGAGACCTGTGGGCTTGTGAGTGATGCGAACCGCCGAGTCGGTGGTGTTGACCGATTGACCCCCCGGTCCAGATGCCCGGTATACATCGACCTGTAGGTCGTTCTCGTCGACCTGAACCTCCACCTCATGGGCTTCGGGGAGGACGCTGACCGTTGCCGAGGACGTGTGGATCCTGCCTTGCGACTCAGTCGCAGGAACCCGCTGGACCCGATGAACTCCAGCCTCATGCTTCAACCGGGTCCAGGCGTCGTCGCCCTTCACCAAAACCATCACCTCGCTAAACCCGCCCATGTCCGACTCGCGAGCCTCCAGCGGTTCGACCGACCAGCCCCTGACGGCAGAGAAGGCCAGGTACATGTCGTAAAGGTCCCGGGCAAAGAGGTTTGCCTCCTCCCCTCCCTCCGCCCCACGTATCTCAACGATTACCGGCCGGCCGTCATTGGGGTCGCGGGGCAGCAGCAGGTTCCGCAACTCTCCCTCCAAACGTTCGATCTCGGCCTCCAGGGAGACGATCTCGGTCCGGAGCAGTTCTCTCTCCTCGCCCACCGCCAGTTCAGCCAGTTCCCGAGCCGTAGCAAGATCGTCGTGGGCGGCACGCAGTGGACGTCCAATAGCCAGAACCCCTTCGAGCTCCTTGAAGCGGCGACCCACCACCTGCAGGAGTTCGGGATCACCAAGCACCTCCGGGTCGGCCAAACGAGCCTCCACGTCGGCGTACTCGGCCTCAACAGCCTCAACCTGCTCCAACATTCGACTCAGGGTACCGAGGGGTCCACCACCACCTGCTGAAATGCCGCCACGACCCTCAAGGTCAACCGGTTTCCGAGATCTCAGGGAAGAATCAGACCTTTTCCCAGCCGCAGGTCGCTCCGACCACCAAGGCCGGCACCTGAAGGCGCTCCATCGCTCGTTTCACCGGCGTCAATACATCGCGGTTGGGCAGCACCACCAGCACACGATCCGGGCGTTCCCGAAGCACAAGTTCGCAGGCGGCACCTAGAAGCCTGGGATCGACTCCCACGGAGCAGACCACCAGCACCCTCTCACCTTCCAGGCCGGTCCCTATCGCGGGAGCGGGCGAAGGGTCCCTCAAGCTTGAACGTTCGTCGGCTGGGTCCACCGGCACCAGGTCGACCAAATCGACCGTCTCAGGCGAGACACAGATGTCGTGGCGCAACCATCGTTCCCTGGCCAGGGTGGCCAGAGGGTGGGCCCCGGCGCCGACCCGGCGCTGAGCTCGAACCAAATCGGCGGCGGCAGCCAAGGCCTCCGAGTCGGACCGACCACCGTGCATTAGAGCTCCCGCCTCGCGATCAAACCGGCCCACCCCGACCCGCACCACCGGACCTCCATCGACACTGATATCGGTTTCGTCAACCACACGGACCACCTCAAGGCCGAGTACTTCGCCCCTCCAGATGCCGTGTTCCAGCAGCGGTTCCACACCGGCGCCCCGACACAGTTCATCGAATCCGTCAGAAATGCGTGCTTCACCGGCCTTGACAGGTGCCTCGGCGGGTTGAGCAGGAACGAGATTACCACCATCGATGGAGAACACATCGGGCGGCGATTGGAGCGCTTCAGCGCGGCGCGCCACAGTTGCAGCGACCACCGGGTCGTCCACACAGACGCTAATCGCCAATAGCCGGTTGGAGTCCTCGTGGCTTCCAGCCCGCAGTACCGCCGCGCCAAGCACTCCCTCTGACGCCTCACTGGCAGCCAGAACCCAGAGCCGAGTTCCGTCAAAGAGGTAGTCGCCGTCAACCTCATGGTCGCCGTCCGGACCACCGGCCGCGGCAACCAGGGCTCGCAGCTTGGACCCGCGCAGAGCCAGCCGACGCTCAGACTCGAGAATCACGCGATCCCATCCGGCCCGAGATGCGGCCGGCCGCCAGGACTCAGCCCTTACGACGCTTGCCGTAACGCCGCTCGAAGCGCTCGACGCGTCCGGCGGTGTCCACGATCTTCATCGTTCCCGTGAAGAACGGGTGGCTAGCGGAAGAAATTTCCACCTTGACAAGCGGATACTCCACGCCGTCCTCCAGCGTGATGACGTCGTCGGTCTCGACCGTCGAGCGGATCACGAAATTGGTGCCCTCCGAGAGGTCCTGAAAGACCACGGGCCGATAGTTCGGGTGGGTGTCCTGCTTCATGGTAGGTCCAGTCTGCGGCGCGTTCCCGTCCTCGGCAACCTGCGAAACAGGTGCTGAGGACGAAGCCGGAATGAGTTAGGAACCACTCAGGCGCCCATATTCGGTCCCTTGGCGATCTCCACCAGGAACTCTTCATTGTCATTGAAGGTCTTCAGTCTGTCGATTAACAGCTCGAGCCCTGCCGCTGCACTGGCGTCGCCATCATTAGCAAGGCCGTTGAGCACACGACGAAGCTTCCAGACCTGGTTCAGCTGCTTGCGCTCGAACAGCAACTCTTCATGCCGGGTCGACGAGGCATTCACGTCGATAGCCGGATAAATCCGTCGCTCCGCGATTCGCCGGTCGAGGCGGAGTTCCATGTTGCCGGTGCCCTTGAACTCTTCGAAGATCACCTCATCCATCTTTGAGCCGGTCTCCACCAAGGCCGTGGCCAGAATGGTCAAAGAACCGCCCTCCTCTACGTTGCGAGCCGCACCAAAGAATCGCTTGGGGGGATAGAGGGCGCCACTGTCGACGCCACCGGACATAATCCGACCGGTCGCCGGGGCAGCAAGGTTGTATGCGCGTGATAGGCGGGTGATTCCGTCCAGCATGATGACCACGTCCTCGCCGTACTCCACCATGCGTTTGGCCCGCTCGATGGTGACCTCGGCCAACTGCGTGTGTTCATCGCTGGGCCGATCGAAAGTAGAGCCCACGACCTCACCCCGCTGCAGCCAGCGACGCATGTCAGTGACCTCCTCGGGGCGCTCGTCGACCAGCAAGACGATGAGTTTCACTTCGGGGTGGTTCGTCTCTATAGATCGGACAATCGACTTCATGATCGTCGTCTTACCAGCCTTAGGAGGCGAGACGATCATCCCGCGCTGGCCCTTGCCGACCGGCGAAAGAAGGTCGATGATCCGTGCCGTCATGTCGGTGGGATCGCCGTCGATCTCCATGCGGAGCTTCTCATCGGGGAACAACGGTGTGAGGTCCTCGAATCGCGGACGGTCTTTGGCCTGCTCGGGATCACGGCCGTTGACCTGATCGATGCGCAATAAAGCCGGGTTCTTCTCACTCCGGTTGGCCGGCCGCGACGCTCCCACCAGGTGGTCGCCGCGCCTAAGTCCGAACTGGCGAACCTGCTTGACAGATACGTAGGCGTCCTTCTTTGAGGGCTTGAAGCCAACGGTCCTCAGAAAGCCGTACCCCTCGACCCGCAGGTCTAGGTAGCCCACGACGTCGACTGGCTCGCCATCCCAAGGATCCTCGGGACCATGATCCCGGTCGCGACCTCTTCGACGACGTCGACGATTGCCGGGTTCGGCTACGTCGCCCTGGCCGCCTTGGCCGCCTTGGCGATTCTGCTGGCCCTGATCCTGACGACCTCTGCCGTCTCCGCCTTCGTCATGACCACTGTCCTTCTTTGCTTCCTCGTCGGCAGACTCCTTGGCTTCGGCTGCATCCTCGGCCTCGGCGGCCAGTTCCCACTCCGCGGGCGGTTCTTCAGCAGATGCCGCTTCGGCCTCTCCGCCTGTGTCGTCCTCAGCAACTGGCTGCGACGAACCATTGGTGGGTTCCGACCCGTTCGAGGGTGCACCGCCGGCTAGCTCGAGGATTAGGTCGACAATCTCTGCCTTGCGGGCACGAGATCCGGGCTTACCGCCCAAGGCGGTAGCGATCGTGGTCAGTTCATCGCGGTCCTTTCCTTCTAGTGATCCGCGATTCATCTGGGTGGAGTCCATGCTCACAACACCTGTTTTCTTTTCATTCCGGTTATTTTCTGGCCGGTCCTGTCAGACCGACTCCGGCAGGCCTATGGCCCATCTGATCGTCAGGTTCTATTCACCCGGGCGTGGTGCCCGACGGATTGTCCCGTCCGGCGCCACCCGGATTGGGAAACACCGCCTCCATTCCGAAGATTCCGGGCTGGAGAACGTGTCGTAAACGATGTCCCAGTCCCTGATTCCTACCGCATGACCTGGACTACATGGTGGACACTGGGAGGGAGGAGAGGGATGCCATCCGGGATGGTCAACGCCAACCCGACGACAACATCACGGTACAGGCGCGCCCAGACGACAACAACACACCTGCGGCGACGACTCCGGAACAACCCCTAGCAGGAAAGTATCTCTGCAGTTCAGAGGCCAAAACGGAGGATCAACGAGCCAGTAGGCGCCCCATAAGTTCGTGGCCGGGGACTGGCTCGCAATCAGCCACCCCAGGTTCGGTGAAAGTCCCACCAGGGCCATCAACCTCGCAGTCGACCAGCAGATAGGGAACCGGGTCGGTTGTGTGGGTACGTGTGGTGAGCGGTGTGGCGTGGTCGGGCAGCATCAGCAATCGCCACGGACCCATCTCGTCAAGTGCCGGAACCAGGTCGGCCAGAATACGCCGATCCCAATTCTCGAGGGCCTCCACCTTGTCTGTCACATCACCGGCGTGGCCAGCCTCGTCGGTGGCCTCAACGTGGATAACGAACAAATCGAGGCCCGCGCGTAATTCAGCGATGGCAACGTCCCGCTTTCCTTCATAGTCAGTGTCGTACCAGCCGGTAGCTCCGGGAATGTCACAGATCTTCATGCCCGACAGGACACCGATGCCTCGCACCAGGTCGACTGCGGTGACCAGGCCGGCCCGCACCCCATGCACCTCGTGGAAGGAAGGCACCTGAGGTTGGAAGCCCTGGCCCCACAGCCAAGCCTGGTTGGCGTCCAAGTCGAAGCCGGCCAGAACCTCGACCGAGGCCTCCATCACCTCGACCAGGAATCCTGCTGCTGGACCAGTGGGTAGGACGACCGGGTCACCGGACAGGTCGTGGGGTGGCGTGCAGTCGGCTTCAATCCAGGACTGTGGCGCAATCATGGCGTTACGGAAGCCAACACCTGCCAGGAACTCGACGCCTTCGAATGAGGTGGCCACCTCGGACTGTAGGGCTGCAATTACCGCCTCGGCCTCTTCGTTCGTAGGGTTCGCCCCGGCGTAGTCGACCATGACGCCGTCGCGGACAACAACCAGGTTGCAGCGAAATGCGGTCTGGTCGGGGCGTAGCGTCCGACCCATGGCCGCCACCTCGATTGGCGCCCGACCGGTGTGATATTTCGACGGGTCGAAGCCCATGATGGCCATGTTCCCCACATCGCTCCCCGGCGGCATTCCCTCGGGAATTACCGCTGCCCGTCCAACCTCCCCACGCGAAGCCAGGGCGTCCAGTACCGGCGTGCGTGCCACCTCCATCGGGGTCCGACCGTCCAACTCGGGGACCGGCAGGTCGGCGCAGCCGTCGGGAACGCAGATCACGTATTTCATGACCTACTCATCCTCCCAGACTCCATGAACGACTCCGGTATGAGATAGCACCCTTCCGATCGGTCATCTGGCACCTCCCGGTCGCCAAGTTCAGGCACCGCGTCGGCATGACCGGACAAAATCCTGCACGATGGCAAGGTCGTCGGGCAGCGCAGTCAAGCGCTCGGAGCGTTCGTGAAGGTCGGCCAACCGCTCCGGCAGGGCAGGACGCTTGCCGGTTGCTGCCTCCACGGCATCGGGGAACTTGGCCGGGTGGGCCGTGGCCAGAGCAACCATAGGAATCGACGGGTCCCGTCGACAGGCTCGGGCAGCCAGCACACCAACGGCGGTGTGCGGATCGAGGATGATTCCGGAGCGGTCTGCCTCGTCGCCGATACACGTAAGAACCTCGTCGTCATGGAAGCGGGCACCGGACCAACCATCGGCCAATCCGACGCGCTGACCCGGTTCAAGTCGAAAGCGCCCAGAGGACCGGAAGTCGTCCAACTGGACACCGACCGCTGCCCCATCACGCCCACTGATCTCAAACAGCAGGCGCTCGAGGTTGGAAGACACCTGAATGTCCATGCTCGGCGAGGTAGTCGGAACCACCTCGGCGATATCCATGGAGCCGTCAACGAAGAACCGTGTCAATACGTCATTGGAGTTACTGCCGACAACCAATTGCGGAACTTCAAGGCCTGAAAGTCGGGCCACGTGGCCGGCGAACACGTTGCCAAAGTTCCCCGTCGGAACCGAGAAGGCGATTGGCGATTGGCGACCTCCCAGGCGCTCGGCAGCAACCACGTAGTAGACGACCTGGGCCATCACCCGGCCCCAGTTGATCGAGTTCACCGCCGAGAGACGAACTTCTTCACGGAAGGGGACGTCGTTGAACATGGCCTTAACCAGGTCCTGACAGTCGTCAAACGTGCCGTCGATCGCCACGTTGTGCACATTGTCCGACGCCACCGTCGTCATCTGACGCCGTTGGACCTCAGATACCCGACCCGCCGGGTGGAGGATGACGATGTCCACCGTCTCACGGTCGCGACAAGCCTCAATCGCTGCTGAGCCAGTGTCGCCAGAGGTGGCTCCCACGATGGTCACCCGTTCGCCACGACGGGACAACTCGTATTCGAATAGGCGGCTCACCAGTTGAAGGGCGATGTCCTTAAAGGCCAACGTGGGTCCGTGGAACAACTGCATCAGGTGGATTCCGTCCGACAGTTCAACGATCGGGGCGACCTCGGGGTGGTCGAAACCGGCGTAGGCGTCGGCCACCATGGCAGCAAAGGCACCGCCGTCGACCGATTGGCCGACAAAGGGCGACATGACCTCCACCGCCGTTTCGACATAGTCGCCTCGGCCACCATCTCCTAGGACCGGCCAGGACTCCGGGACGTACAAGCCGCCATCGTCGGCGAGCCCTGCCAGAAGCGTGTCGGCAAAGTCGAGGACGGGAGAAGCCCCCCGAGTGCTCACGTACCTCATTACGTCAGGTTCGCGGACTGTCAGTCGCCGATGACCCGCAGCACACTGCCCACGGCCCGGACCGCTTCCAGGGATCGAAGTTCATCAAGCGTGGCCCGCAGATCGCGCTCGCGGGCACCATGGGTTATGAAGACAAGTCGGGCTTCGCCACCAAGGCCCTCCTGCTCCATGGAACGGATGGACACTCCGTGCTCCCCGAACACGGTGGCCACGGATGCCAGTACTCCCGGACGGTCATCCACTTCGATGTTCAAGTAGAAGGCCGAAACCACGTCGTCGATCGGGGCAATACGGACCTGTTCGAGAGTGCCGATTGTCGCTCCGTGCCCTCTAGCCATGTTGGCTGATGCGTCAATGAGGTCGCCGAGCACAGCCGAAGCAGTGGGCCGACCACCGGCACCACGCCCGTAGAGCATCAAGTCCCCCGCGGCGGCACTTTCGACGAACACGGCGTTGAAACTGCCATTCACCGAAGCCAATGGATGGTCGAGAGGTACCAGGGTGGGATGCACTCGCACCCCTATCTGGGGCTCACCGTCATCGGCGACCGTTCGCTCGGCGACAGCCAACAACTTGATGCAATGCTGCAGGTCAGCGGCCAACTCTATGTCGGCCTGTGTGATCCCCGAGATGCCCTCGTGGTACACGTCGCCGGCCACCACCATCGCCCCAAAGGCAACCGTGGCAATTACTGCGACCTTGGCGCCTGCGTCGTATCCCTCTACGTCGGCGGTGGGATCGCTTTCGGCGTAGCCCAGATTTTGGGCCTCGACGAGCGCATCGACATACGAAGCCCCATCCGCCGCCATCCGGCTGAGGATGAAGTTTGTCGTGCCGTTGACAATCCCCATCACCCGGTTGATGGGCTCCCCTGCCAGCGACTCCCGCAACGGACGCATGATCGGAATGGCTCCGGCGACTGCCGCCTCGAACAGCAGGTCGACACCGTTTGCCTCGGCTAGGGCGTACAGCTCGGCACCATGGTTGGCCAAGAGGTCTTTGTTGGCGGTAACCACCGGCTTGCCGGCAGCCAGGGCCGTGGACACAAGCTCGCGCGCGGGTTCGATGCCACCCATGACTTCGACGATCACGTCGACGTCCGGGTCGGACACAACTGACGCGGCATCTGTGGTGAAGGAATCGCCGGACACAGGGACGTCGCGATCAATTGCCGTGTTGCGCACCGCGATTCTGACCACCTCGAGATCGAGGGCGCGACGACGGGCGATTTCGGGCCTGCGTTCGGCAACCAGCGCGACCAGGGCCGCACCCACATGACCGCAGCCGAGAAGGCCAACCCGCACGGACGATGGAGAGCCGTCGGAAGGGAGATTCATGACAACGACCGTACCGCCCGGACCGGCACGGTCAGGCGTCAGATTCCCCGGCTGCTGGTTCACCAACCACGAGGTCACGGCCCACGAGGTCGGAGTAGGTCTCACGCCGCACCACGAGGCGGGCTTCGCCCTCTGCCACGAAGACCACAGCCGGTCTGGGAACGTGGTTGTAGTTGGAGCCCATGGAATACCCGTACGCCCCGGTAACCGGGGTGGCCAGCACGTCGCCAACCTCTAGATCGTCTGGCACCCAACCTTCTCGGACGAGCAGGTCGCCCGATTCGCAATGCTTGCCTACCACCCGAACGGATCGGGGCCGCTTGGCGTCGGCGGCCCGAGGCAAGAGCGTCTCATAGCCTGATCCATAAAGAACGGGCCTGGGGTTGTCGCTCATACCTCCGTCAACGGCTACGTAGGTTCGGATGCCCTCAAGTTCCTTGACGGTTCCCACCCGATAGAGGGTGACTGCAGCAGCAGCCACGATGGCCCGACCTGGTTCGGCCGACACACGCGCAGTGGTCCCGGCGGCCTCGCAGACAGCGCGAATTCCGCTAGCCCATTCGGTGATGCTCGGAGCGGACTCCCCCTCCACGTAGGGCACGCCTAAGCCGCCTCCTACCGACAGTTCTGGAAGACCGAACGGAGCGGCAAATTCCGCAAGAACCTCCACCGCGCGGGTGAACGCCCCCAGCTCAAACACCTGGCTACCGATATGAGCGTGCAGGCCGACCAACTCCACGGAGGCCGACTCGCGGGCCCGCTCCACCGCTGCGGCAGCCAAACCGGTTGAGACAGTGAACCCGAACTTGGAATCGTCCTGACCGGTAGCCACGAACTCGTGCGTGTGTGCCTCCACCCCGGGTGTGATCCGTAGAAGCACCCGTTGCCGAGATCCGGTAGAAGCGAACACGTCGTCGAGACGGTCCAGTTCGTCGAAAGAGTCAACGACAATCCGACCAACCCCTTCGGCGACAGCCATAGCCAGTTCATCTTCGCTCTTATTGTTGCCGTGCATTACGAGGCGATCACCCGGCACCCCGGCCCGACGGGCCACGTAAAGCTCGCCACCGGTGGCAACGTCTAGGTGCATCCCTTCTTCGTGGGCTAGCTGCGCCATGGCCCCGCAGAGGAAGGCCTTAGAGGCATAAGCCACCCCTTCGCCAAAGGCTGCCACCGCTTCTCGACAGCGGGCGCGTAGATGGGCCTCGTCGTAGACGAACAACGGGGTCCCAAACTCGTCGGCCATATCGGCCAGATCACAACCGCCAACAGATAGGCGTCCGTCGTCGATCGAGGCGGTGTCGGGGAGTAGTCCGATGGGCAGTGGTCCGGCCATGTCAGACATCCTCCCTCTGGTTGGCCTCAGAAACGGGCACGTCCGTCGATTCGTCCCACCACATCTCGGTCGGGGCACCCACTCCGAGCAGGTCTAGGCCCACGGCGAGCCCGATGCGAGCTCCTTCTACCAGCCAAAGACGAGCGACCGTTAGTGCCGGATCCACGCCATCACCCAACACGCGGCAGTCGTGGTAGAAGCCGTGGAACGACGCCGCCAGGTCGCGCACCCATGAGGTGACCTGATGTGGAGCGTGCTCCCGACAGGCCCGAGCCACGGTCTCGGGCAACTCGTGAAGCGCACGCATTAAATGGATTTCCCGAGAGTGGGTCAGCAGCGACAGGTCGGCAGCAGACAGTGGACCACGCTGGAACCCGGCCTCATCGGCTCGACGGACGATCTGATGGATTCGGGCGTGGGCGTACTGGACGTAGAAGACTGGATTTTCGTTGACTTGGCTGGACACCAGGTCTAGGTCGAAGGTCTGCGGCGAGTCCACCGACAGCAGCAGATAAGTGAATCGAGCCGCGTCGGCTCCCACTTCGTCAACCACGTCGGCCAGTTCCACCATCTCCCCAGTCCGCTTGGAAAGCCGAACCTCTCGGCCACCTCGCTGCAGGGCCACCAGTTGAGTGATGGCTATACGGAGATCTTCAGGGTCATAGCCCAGCAGTGCCATGGCTGCATGCATGCGGGCCACGTAACCGTGGTGGTCGGCTCCAAACACGTTCACCAGTCGGTCGGCTCGACCAAACTTGTCGCGGTGGTAGGCCACATCGGGCATGAGGTAGGTGGGTTGGCCGTCCCCCTTGACCAGGACCCGGTCCTTGTCATCACCATGTTCGCTGCTGCGGAGCCACACGGCACCGTCGTGGTCGTAAACCGCACCAACGCCACGCAGGTCGGCAAGCGTGTCGTCGATGGCCCCAGTGGCAATCATGGACCTTTCGCTAAACCACGAGTCGAAGTGGATCGACAGGTCTTCGAGAACTTCTCGGTGGGCTCCCAGAGCTCTGGAATATCCCCATTCGAGTGGATCTGCGCCGGCTGGCATCTCGGCCGCCCAGTCGACGACGTACTGCCCGTGGTAGCCGTCCTCCGGCACCTCATCTCCGGCAGCCAGTGCAGCCAGCGAATCGGCGAAGTTCTGCATCTGTAGTCCACGGTCGTTGATGTAGAACTCTCGGACTACGTCATAGCCACACCGTTCGTAGAGGCGGGCCACCGAGTCTCCGTAGCAGGCACCTCGACCGTGGCCAGCGTGGAGGGGGCCAGTTGGATTGGCACTAACGAACTCCACGATCACGCGGGTGCCGACACCCAACTCGTGACGGGCGTAGACGTCCTCACCAGCATCGACGACCTCGGTTAGAACCTCGTGAAGCCATGAGTCAGCCAGGTGGAAATTCACGAAGCCAGGACCAGCCACTTCGACGCCGACTACGTGGGCGGGTGGCGAAGCCAGCAGGTGGGCGGCTAGCTCGGCACCCATCTCGCGGGGGTTGCGGCTGGCTGCTTTCGCTGAGGCGAGAGCCACGTTGGTCGACCAGTCGCCGTGTTCCGGATTGCCTGGACGTTCCAACTGGACTACTTCGGGAACAGGGTCCACGCCAAGCGCGCCCAGAGCGTCGCGGATCGCGCCGGTGAGGATGTCACGCACGTCCATGGAAAGGGCTCGCTTCGGTGAAAGGGCGGGTCCGGCCGTCGGAGCCCGTGGTCACCTCCGATGCTATCGGCGGCCCCCGGGCCGAATCGGATGCGTATCCTGCGCGTCGTGTCCCCCAACGGCCCGAAGACCGTCTATAGACCCGAAATTGATCGAGAGGCGTTGATCCACGACCGACGCAACCGAGTACGGGCGCGGATGGTCGAACACGGTGTAGCAGCCTGCCTGCTGTTCGACCCAATCAACATCCGATACGCGACAGGGGCCCGAAACATGCAGGTCTTCCACCAGCGGAACCCATCGCGCTACCTCTTTCTCCCTGTCGAGGGCCCGGTCGTATTATTCGAATTCTCCGGGGCCCACCACCTGGCCGAGGACTTGTCCACAATCGACGAGGTCAGACCAGCCACCACAGCCAGTTTCGTGGCTGCTGGACCGGCCATCGCCGACGCCGAACGGCGCTGGGCCGCCGAGGCCGTGGACTTGTTGCGGCAGGTGGTTGGAGACGGCGCCACGATTGGCCTCGAACGCATCAACCACGGTGCGTCGACCGCGGTAGCCGATGCTGGGTTCCGCATCGTCGACGCTCAGGCGTCAGTCGAAATGGCCCGGGCGATCAAGGGCCCCGACGAACTCCTATGCATCCGGGAAAGCCTCCGAGCTACCGAACGGGCGGTCCATGCGCTTCGGGATGCCATCCAGCCCGGCCTGACGGAAAACGAGTTGTGGGCTGAACTGCACCGGGTGGTAGTGGCCGAAGGAGGCGATTACATCGAAACCCGCCTGATGACGGCGGGCACCAACACCAACCCGTGGTTCCAGGAAACAGGCGACTC
This sequence comes from Candidatus Neomicrothrix sp. UBA2974, assembly GCA_002348705.1. GTDB lineage: Bacteria > Actinomycetota > Acidimicrobiia > Acidimicrobiales > MedAcidi-G1 > UBA9410. The sequence continues at coordinate 11,691 of DEAU01000030.1, read as the reverse complement.
CCCCATCGAGCCAAACGTCCTCGTGGCGCTGGACACGGATGTCGTGGGTTGCCACGGGTACTACTCGGACTTCTCGAGGACCTTTCACGTCGGACCTGACGCGCCGACCAGAGAACAGCGGCGCCTCTATCGACTAGCTCACGAGCAGGTCCACCACAACATGGCGATAATCGAACCAGGGCTGACATTCCGGGAATACGCCGATCGGGCATGGGATATCCCGTCCGAGTTCGCCACCCAGCGCTACTACCTGTCGGCGCACGGGGTCGGGATGACCGGCGAGTATCCATACCTGTACCACCGACACGATTTCGCGGAATCGGGATATGACGGGGTGATTGAGCCTGGCATGACTCTCTGCGTCGAGTCGTATATCGGTGCCGAGGGCGGGAAGGAGGGAGTCAAGCTAGAGGAGCAAGTGCTGGTAAACGAGGACGGAACCGAGTTGCTTAGTGACTTCCCATTCGAACCCGATCTTCTGGAGTGAGGGGCTCCGGTCGGAGAGGGAGAGTTGATCAGTCGTAGGCGACTACTACTCGTCCCGCAGCGCCAGACCGCATTTCATCGAACGCTTCTGAGAGCCCATCCAGGCGGATGCTCTGTGTGGCGATCAGATCGAGGTGCAGACGCCCATCCAGATAGAGATCCACGTACCAGGGCATGTCGACCCGAAACTGATTGGAACCCATATTCGAGCCCTGCAGCACCTTCTCGTCCAGTAGGTCGGCGGCGTGGACCTCGACCATCTGCCCCTGAGGAACCATCCCGATGACCGTGGCTACACCCCCCGGCGGGAGCATCCGGAAGGCCTGCTCGACCGTCTCCCGTCGGCCAAGCGCTTCAAAGGTGTAGGCAGCCCCGCCGCCAGTGAGTTCCAACACTGCCTCGACAGGGTCGACCAGTGACGCGTCGATCAGGTCAGTTGCTCCAACGGCCTGAGCCTGCTCGAGTTTGCCGGCCTGCACGTCGACGGCAATGATCCGTTCCGCTCCGATGATTGACGCTCCATTGACCGCCGAGAGCCCCACACCGCCGCACCCAATCACTGCCACGGTGGCTCCGGGTGGAACCTTCGCCGTGTTGGCCACTGCCCCAAAACCGGTAGTCACCGCGCAGCCGATGAGAGCGGCCCTGTCGAGGGGCATATCGGGACGGATCTTCACCAGCGCGCTCTCATGGACGAGCATCTTCTGCGCATGGGCGCCCAACTCGTAGAGCTGGACGGCAGGCTCGCCAGCCACGCGCAGGCGCGGCGGGTCTCCTGTCCCTCGACGGACCTCTGGGCTCTGACACAGGACCGGGCGTCCGTTTGTGCAGGGAACGCACTGCCCGCAGAAGACCGACATGCACGCGATGACCGGGTCACCCACTTGCACATAGCGGACCTCGGAGCCGACCGCCTCCACAACGCCAGCAGCCTCATGGCCGGGGACCATCGGAAAACCAGTGGCGTAGTGGCCGTCCAGGAAGTGCAGGTCGCTGCGACACACGCCGCAAGCTGCAGTGCGGACCACCACCTCGTGGGCCCATGGATCATCGAGTTCGACGTCCTCTATGGCCAGTTCGCCCACGCCGTGCACGACCGCAGCCTTCATGACAGGCACCTCTCCGGACCCCAGATCCGTGACACGCGCGGATGCTACTTTCCGAGTCGTGGTCAGCGCCGAGGCACGGCGGTTCATCAAGGAACGGATGGACGGGCGGGATCCGGTCGACGACTCAGCTCGACTCGAAGACGTTGAGGTCCTGCGTAACACCAATCGCGAGGACTGCCGGGCCGGAGTGGAGGCGGCAGTTGCCGAGTTCAGCGCCTACCTCGACGACGCCGTGTGGGGTGACGTGCGCTGTTTGGAAACGCGGACACCGTCGGTCGGCTCTGACACCAACCGGGGAGCGGTCCTGTACCTGTTCGGCGGTGGCTTCATTGTCGGAGGTCCGTGGGAGGACATTTCTAAAACCGCACCGATCGCCGATGGCCTCGGGGGGCCGGTGGTGTCACCGTTTTACCCACTCGCCCCGGAGCACCCCTTTCCAGCAGCCCTGGACGCCTCGGTAGCCGTCTATAGGGCTATGGCCAGGCGCCATGGCACATCCCGGCTTGCCGTGGTTGGCGAGTCGGCTGGCGGCAACTTGGCCCTGGCTACCGTGCTGCGGGCCCGGGATGAGGGGATTGAGATGCCCGCGGCAGTCGTGGCCCTGTCCCCGTGGTCGGACCTTCGAAGCGTTGGCCATAGCTTCGATATCGATGCGGATCCCACCCTTCGACGCGAAGGGGTTCGCAACGCAATTTCCTCGGCCTACGCGGGGTCGACCGGATTGAACCATCCACTGGTCTCCCCTCTCCGGGCCGACTACACCCCAGGCTTTCCTGCGACCATGCTTACTACCGGAACCCGCGACCTGTTCCGGTCGCTGCAGGTTCGCCTCGCGTTGCAGCTTCAAGCGGCCCGCGTTCCAGTCGTTCTCCGCGTTTGGGACGAGATGTGGCACGTATTTGAGTACTACCGCGAGGTCCCCGAGGCTCGGGAGTCGATGGAAGAGGTAGTCGCTTTCCTGTCGAGCAGCATTCTCTCCCCTACCGTGGCAACGTGATCATCGGAATCGACATCGGCGGCACCAACGTCCGGGCCCTGATCGTCGAACCCGAAGGGGCACTGGTCGTCGACCGACGTCGCGCCTCCAGTTCGGGCAATGGCCCGGCCCTCGTGGCCACCATCGTTGGCCTCGTCGACCAACTCGTGACCGCCAACCACGACTTCGACCGCCTCAATGGCATTGGCCTGGGCGTGGCCGGTCTGGCCGGACGGTCAGGCACGCTCAGGTGGTCGCCGAATCTGCCCGAAGTGGTCGAGTTCCCCCTGGGTCCTGAGCTTGAGGAGAAAACCGGGCTTTCGGTGACGATGACCAACGACGCGTCGGCTGCCGCTTGGGCTGAACACCAGCTGGGCGCCGGCCGAGATGTGGATGACTTCGCCATGGTGACGCTGGGAACTGGAATCGGGGCGGGCTTCGTCATGGGCGGGCGGCTGCTCTGGGGTGCCGAAGGGTACGCCGGCGAAGTCGGCCACATGCTGGTGGCACGGGACGGCCCCTTCCACCACACCGGCCAGCAGGGGCCGTGGGAACACTTCGCCTCCGGCACCGCTCTCGGTCGCCTCGGTCGCGAGGCTGCCGCTGCCGGACACTTCTCGGTCGGACTGGCAATGGCCGAAAGCGTGGACGACATTGATGGCCACCACGTGGGTCGGGCGATCGCCGCCGGGGATCCAGAGGCAGAGGGAATTCTTGAGGAGTTCTGTCGCGAGGTTGCCTTGGGATTGTCCAATCTCGTTGTCGTCCTGGACCCGTCCCGGGTAGTTCTTGGGGGCGGCCTATCGGGGATCGGCGAGCCGCTCCGGGCGGGCGTGGAACGATGGTTGGGCGAGGTTCTACCCGGCTCCGTTCACCGACCCGCTGTTGAGGTCCGACTCGCGGAACTGGGTGACGACGCAGGGGCGATCGGCGCTGCGCTTCTCGCCGCGGAGGCCACCGCGCACGACTAGACCGGCCGGGCAACTGGTCAGGTCGTCTGCACTTCCTGGAGACGGGCGTCGCGCCGGACCACCAGAACCAGGCTGGCCAGCACGACGACCATCCCGAGTCCCTGCACGAACCCCAGAGCCTGGTCAAGAACCAGCCATGCCCCCAGAGTCGAAAGCACCGGTATGGCCAGCATGAGGATCCCGGTCAGACTGAGGGTGACGTGCAGGTGGGCCCAGTTCATCAGGAAGTGGCCCGTCCCCGGGATGATCATCAACAGGACCAGCCATCCCCACTGCGACCAGGATGGAAGCGGCGGCAGAACTCGTCCAGCGTCGATTGCGGCCATGGGCAGCAGCACCAGGGCTCCGATCCCCATGATGGTTGTCTGGAGCGTGAAGGTGTCAATCCGTGGCCGGACCTCTTTGGCCATCACGAAGTAGGCCGAGAAGAGAAGCATTGCAACAACTGCAAAGAGGTCACCACGCAGGTTCAGGCCAACTCCCTCGCCTGAAACACCGCCAACGACCACGACCACGACCCCGCCCAGTGCGACCGCACCTACGCCTGCCAGCCACCACCCAATCCGTTCTCGGTAGCGCCGGGCGGCGACAGCCATCAGGACGATGGTCTGAAGGCTTCCGATGATGGTGGCGTTGGCCACTGTTGTGTGGTGAAGGGCAACGAAGAACAGGCCCAACTCGAGGGCGAAGAGGACGGCCACCGGTGCGGCCATCCGCACCTCGTTCCAGCCGATACGCCTGCCTCCGGCGTAGAAGAACGCACTGTAGACCAGTGAACCAAGTGTCAGCCTCCAGAAGCCGATTGCCAGGCCAGGCATGTCGAACTGGGCGACGATCACGTTGCCAGCCGACCAAAGGACGACGGCTCCCACCGCCGATACACGGCCGAGGCTTGAGTGGTCGCGCGCCCCGACGAAGTCGCGAGCCTGGTGCGGTGGGACGCCCGTCATCACAGCACCCTAGGCGTCGACCCTCGGCTCCGACCCCCCTTAAAGCTGCCCCGATCCTCCGCGTTCGCTACGGTCGCGTCGTGGTGGGCCGAACGGACCACCTACAACGGGAGGAACCCATGAGAATTCGCTCACTGCTCGCCGCACTGCTAGCCCTGGTGCTCGTCGCCTCGGCCTGCTCTGACGACGAGGGAACGGCCGCAGGCGATGGCACGTGGCCCGACAAGATCACCTTTGGCTTTGTGCCCAGCACCGAACAAGAACAACTCCTAGACGACATCCAGCCGTTCATGGACGTTCTGTCGAATGCCCTTGGCATTGAGGTCGTAGGTGTCGTGACCACCGACTACACGGGCCTGGTGACAGCAATGGGAACCGGTAAGGCAGACCTCGGCGCCTTCGGACCATTCGGCTACGTCCTCGCCCAGCAGCAGTTCGGGAACATGGAGGTGTTGATCCAGGCAATCCGCTACGGCTCGCCGACTTACCACGGCCAGTGGATGACCAACGATCCTTCGATGTGCGACACGGCAACAGAATCAGCCACGGCACTCGAGAACACCGCAGATGGCGTGACCCAGGTGGGAGCACTAGACGCTGTCGCTCTGCAGGTCGGCGTGTACTTCGGCGACTCCGGCAAGTCCCTTGGCGAATCGGTTGATGCTGGCGACGTCTCGCCCGGAACGTCGTGCATCGCCGACCTGTCCAAGGTGAAGGGCAAGACCGTGGCGTTCACCTCGGAGTCCTCGACTTCCGGCTACCTGTTCCCCGCCCTGCAACTCATTGAGGCGGGAATCAACCCGGAGAGAGATATAAATCCGATCTTCACCGGCGGCCACGACGGCGCCGTGGTGGCCGTCTACAACGGCGACGCCGACGTCGGAGTTTCCTACGACGACGCTCGACGCACCCTGCGCAAGGAGAAGGTCGACGTAGGCGACAAGGTGATCGTGTTCAACATCACCGACGAGGTTCCCAATGACGTCGTAGCAGCGAGTGCACTGCTTCCTGACTCCTTGCAGACGGCGATCTACAACGCCATCCATGCCTACCTCGAGACCGAGGAGGGCGAGGCTGTGTTCGACGAGATGTACGGGTGGACCTCGATCCGCAGGGCCGTCGATTCCGACTTTGACGTGGTGCGCAACGCCGCCGCAGAGCTCGGAATCACCGAGCCACCAGGCTGACCGTCGGAGGCCTAACGACCACGACTAACGCAGCGCGAACGGACCCAACCCGATGATCGAGTTCCGGGACGTCTCGGTGACCTACCGAGGTGGGGTCCAAGCGCTGCGCCACGTCGACCTCGCCGTGGATGACGGCGAGTTCGTCGTGGTTGTCGGCCTGTCCGGAGCAGGGAAGAGCACCCTCCTGCGGGCTCTAAACGGCCTGGTTCCGGCCACCTCGGGTTCCATCACTGTGGACGGCACCGAGGTGGTCGGCGCCACGCCGTCCGACCTGAGGGCCATCCGATCCCGAATCGGGATGATCTTCCAGACGTTCAACCTCGTGCACCGCACCTCGGTGGTGAACAACGTGCTGATGGGCCGCCTAGCGAGGGTTCCGGCATGGAGATCGACACTGGGGTTGTGGCCGGCGACCGACCGGGAGGCGGCCATGGTCGCTCTGGAGCGGGTGGGAATCGCAGAGAAGGCCTACGTTCGGGCCGCCGACCTATCGGGTGGCCAGCAACAGCGAGTGGGTATCGCCCGGGCACTGGCCCAGGAACCTTCACTGGTCCTCGCCGACGAACCGGTGGCGGCCCTGGACCCTGTGACCAGCCGGCAGGTCATGGGCGATCTCCAACGCATCAACCAGGACCTGGGTATCACCACTCTGGTAAACCTGCATTTCCTGGATCTGGCCCGCGAGTTCGGCAGACGACTCGTCGGCCTGCGCGAGGGAGAGGTGGTCTTCGACGGCGACATCGGTGACGTAACGGAAGACACCTTCCGCGAGATCTACGGGCGGGCCATCACCGAAGAAGACCTTTTGGCTACCGACGGATGACAGGTTTCGTCCGATGACGGAGAGCGGTCGGCCGTCCCGACCGAGGCTCCGAGCCCGAACGTGGTTGATCGTTGCAGCTCTCGCTACCTACACGGTGCTGGCCGGCCAAACGGTCGGCTTCGATCTGGGCACCTTCTGGACGGTTTGGTCCAATCCACTCTGGGAGAAATTCTGGCCAATCCCCTGGGACTGGGTGCTGGATCGTCACAACGTGATCGACCCTCTGGTCGAGACCTTCCAGATTGCCATCGTGTCCACGCTGGTGGGCTGTGCAGTGGCCCTGCCGGTCGCCTTCGCCATGTCACCCCTGACCTCTCCGAACCGCGTGACGCTGGTGGTCAGCCGGTCGATGATGGGTGTGGTTCGTGCCGTTCCCGACCTGTTCTGGGCCAAGTTGCTGGTCACTGCGGTGGGTATCGGGGCCTTCGCCGGATCGTGGGCGCTGTCGGTGTTCTCGCTGGGCGTGATGGTCAAGTTGTTCAGCGAGACGGTGGACGGCGCCGATCCCCGGCCACTGGAGGCGGCCAGAGCCAGCGGTGGTCGGCATCTACCGGTGGTTCGTGCCGGTGTACTCCCCACGGTTCTACCGGAGTACGTGGCCTACGCCCTGTACGTGTTCGAGTTGAACATCCGTGCTTCGGTGGTCCTGGGCCTTGTGGGAGCAGGGGGCATAGGACGAGTGGTGGAGGCCCAGCGCCAGTACTTCCGCTTCGATCGGGTGCTGGGCGTCCTCGTCATCGTTTTCGTGGTCGTATTCGTGATCGAGCAGGTCAGTGTGGCCATCCGGAAACGGCTGATCTGACATGACCACGGCCCCTTCCACCCCTCCGGGCACGACTTCCACGTCGGATGCCAGGGCAACGGGCGGCCAAACGGAAGGGCGCCCGCTGCGAACGCGCCGAATGCTGCGACGGTCGCTCGCCCTGACTGCGGTGGTCGTCGCCGTGGCGTGGTCGGCATCCGGCCTCGAGGTGGGGATCGACCGGCTGGTTCGCGCCCCCGGCGACGCGTGGGCCGTGTTCCGGCAGATGGTCCCACCAGCGTTTGGCCAGGCCATAGACCGCAACGTGCCTTCCAAGGTTCTCGAATCGGTCCATATCGCCTGGATCGGCACCATGATCGGCGCCGTCCTGTCGTTCCCCCTGGCCTTCCTGGCCGCCGGCAACGTGGCCCCGGCAGCAGTGCGAGCTCCTATCCGCCAGTTGTTCAACGTCATCCGAGCGGTGCCCGAACTGATCCTGGCCGTGATCCTCATCCCGGTCACCGGGCTGGGTCCGTGGGCCGGCGCGTTGGCCATCGGCATCCATTCCGTCGGGACTCTGGGGAAGTGGGCCACCGAAGCGATCGAGGGCGTCGACGGCGGCCCTTTGGAAGCTGTGTCTGCCACTGGCGGCCGCTGGGTCTCCGGGATGCGGTGGGGTGTCCTACCCCAGGTGCTTCCGGTGGTGACCTCTCACTGGCTGTTTCGGTTCGAGATCAACGTCCGGGCGTCAGCTGTCCTGGGAATGATCGGTGCAGGCGGGGTGGGTGCGGAACTGGTCTCACAGTTGGTGTTTCGCAACTTTGCCGCCGCAGGGGCGGTTCTTCTGATGACCATCGTGGTGGTGCTCGCCATCGACACTGCGTCGGCGGCGGTGCGCCGGCGGATCATCCGGGGCGCGGCTGTCACCGTCGGCGACGACTCTGATGACCGAAATGCGGCGGCCTTGGCCGACCTGACCGGTCTCGGTCGTCCTCCGTTGGGCTGACGGTGTCGGCCTCCGGCTTCGTGCCGGAACGCAGCCGGTCCTATAGGTGGGCTCCGAAGAGCGTGAGGGTCCGCGACCAGGCTGTTGCGGCAGCGACCTCGTCATAGGTGCCGAAGGGATCCTCTTCATTGGCGAACGGGTGGCCGGTGTCCGGGTAGACGTGGAATGTGACGTCCTTGCCCATGCCTCGGAGGTCATCTCCCAGGGCGGTCACTGCTTCAGCCGGGAAGAAGTCGTCATCGGAAGCCATGTGGCCTTCGACTACAGCTGTGAGACCCGACCATTCGGGAGCTCCGTCGCCAAGGGGCGCTCCGTAGAAGGGGGCCGCGGCGGCCACACGATCACCCTCGATGGCTGCAATCATCAGGGTCAGCATCCCGCCCATGCAGAAGCCCACCACGCCGACAGCGTTGCCCACCGTGGAGTCGTGGGCCAACAGGTAGTCGATGGCCGCCGACATGTCGCGCGCTGCCCGATCCGGAGGTAAGGACGACATGAGCTCGCCGGCCTTGTCCATCTCGGTATGGGTGGCCATCTCGCCGTGGTACAGGTCCGGGGCAAGCGCCACGTAGCCCTCACCGGCCAGGCGATCGCAGACCCCCATGATCTGGGGAACCAGGCCCCACCACTCCTGAAGGACTAGGACACCTGGCCCGCTCCCTGATTCGGGGACGGCCAAGTATCCCCTAGCCGTCGATCCGTTCGCTGCGAACTCCACCGGTTCCCCGGCACGCTCTGGGTCACGGCCACTCTGCGCATCGTTCATCGGTCATACTCCTTTTCGTCCGGCTGCTCGTCGCCGGATGTGACTATCGCTTCCGGTTCATGATGGCTTGAACAGAAGCGGTCGAACCGGTTCAGGCACTGACTGTCTTCCTGGCAAGTTGTTCTAGTTCAGTCCCGGTGACCGGTTCGGAGTCACGTCGCCGATCACCGTGGATGAGGGCGTTCCATTCTTCAGGTATTGCGCCTGCTCCCCATCGTGCTCCTAGCAGGGCTCCAGCGATAGCGGCGACGGTGTCGGTGTCGTTTCCGATCCGAACGGCAGCCACTAGGGCGTCATGGAGATGATCGGATGGCTGTTCCTCGGATACCGGCGTGTTGATGATCGCTGAAAGGGCGGCCTGGAATGCGGTGACCACCCAGCCATTGGGGTTGAACACGCCGGGGGCCGGCAACAGCCTCAGTAATGATTTCGTCCCATCTCTGCCTTCTGTCTTCGGCAACGTGCTCAAGGCCATTGCGCACGGCGGTCTCCCAGTCAAATACCCGGTCGGGTTCGACAGTGGTAATGGCCTGTTGGATCGCCAACGACCAGAGGACAAAGGCGGCGACGGAGTCGGAGTGGGCGTGGGTGAGCGATGCGATCGATCCGGCCAGACGGGCGATCTCAGTCCGGTCATCGAGCGCGGCGAGAGCAACGGGGGCAGTCCGCATCAGGGCGCCATTTCCCGCCGCCTCGGGATTCGCATCCATGAACGCGACGGCCACAACGGCCAGATCTTCAGGGATAACGGCGCTACCGAGCACCGATCTCGTCTGATTTCCCACATCGGCTGGTCCGGCCGCATACCAGGCAAGGAAGTTCGAGGCGACCGCATCCAGGTCGCTGCTGCCGGTTGCGATCACGTCGAGTATGCCGAGGGCCATCTGCGTGTCGTCAGTCCACTCCCCGGGTGCCCAGTCGAATCCTCCTCCGCCGACCATGGCGATCTTCCGATCAGGTGCCGGGTTGGTGAACTCGTAGCCGGCTCCGAGGGCGTCACCAGCCGCCGAGCCCAGAACAGCCCCTACGATCCGATCGAGCTTCGCTTCGTCAACGCCGGTCATTCGCCCTCACCCCAAGAAACGATGAACTCGGCCTGCGCGAAGGTGTTAGAAATCGGGTCCCGATATTTCCTGTGGATTCATTCTCTATGGATTCCATACAGGTAGCTCCTTCTATTTTAGTCGTAATGACAATATCATCTAGGAAGGGTTCTTGTCAAGTAGTAATTAATGTTCTAGATTGGTGGCATGCCAAACGGTCGCAAATCACCCTCCACCTCAAAGCATGGCGAAGGGACGTGACAGTGGACCCCGAAACGACACCCGACTACGACCCAAACGCCTTTCACCCGTTCGCCGTAACCGTCGACATCGTCGTAATGACGATCATCGAGGACGAGTTACGCGTTCTCCTCGTAAGACGTGCCGTGCCGCCATTCCTGGACTTCTGGGCCCTTCCCGGCGGCTTCGTCCTCCCCGACGAAGACCTCAGTGCCGCAGCAGTACGAGAACTGGCTGAAGAAACCTCCATCAACCAGGAACCGGACCAGCTTGAACAGTTCGGCACCTACGGCCACCCTGACCGCGATCCCAGGATGAGGGTTGTGTCAGTCGGCTACTGGGCAATTGTCCCTGACCTACCCGCCCCTAAGGGTGGGAGCGACGCCGCCTATGCAGAACTCGTTCCTGTCGCCGAAGTGGAAAGTGGTCGGATACGCCTCGCGTTCGACCACGACCGGATCGTCGCTGACGCAATAGCTCGGGCCCGATTCAGTCTTGAGAGCACCACGATCGCAACTCGCTTCTGCCCGCCGGAGTTCACCATCAGCGACCTCCGGCGGGTCTATGAGGCTGTCTGGGATTCCAAACTCGATCCCGGCAACTTCCAGCGAAAGGTCAAACAGACCAACGACTTCCTCAAACCCCTCAATCAGACCACCAGATCAGGCGACAAGGGCGGCCGCCCTGCCGCCCTCTGGGTCAGTGGGCCCGCTGAGAAACTCAGCCCTCCCCTCCCCCGACCAGACTCCAACTGACAGGGCGCCCTAGCCCTGTAGATCGATGACTGGTTCGCCACCCTCTAAAGCTCTGCCTGACTAGTCGTTTGGTTGACCAGGCCTAATCCCACCAGGACCCAACAGCTACCGGCCAATGTGGCCATTGAACGGTCCGGTAGCCTGACCCCTTCCAGCCCCTGTAGCTCAGCGGATAGAGCATCGGCCTCCGGAGCCGTGTGCACAGGTTCGAGTCCTGTCAGGGGCGCCAGAACTCCACTTAAGAACGCTGGAAACGCAGCGCGATCATTCGTGACCGATGCCCCGAGGCCCGATCACAGCTTCAGCGATGAGTTCGCGCTGGTCAGGCATCTAGCTGACTCGCTCTTCAAGATGCCTTCAAGGGGTGTCCGTGGACTCAACTAGTTCAAAGCTGTCGAGTGCTGAAACGAGAAACTCCGACGGGGTATCTACGTAGAGGATGAATAGGTTGTCTCTGGCCCGCGTCATCGCAACATAAGAGTTGGCTAAGCGAAAGGGACCGCTGGTCGGCATAGACAAGGACCTCGGATTCAGATCCCTCGGCCAGCATTCATGCCCACAGGCCGCCATCGACTACTTGTCTCGAGACGAGAGTTTCGGTGCCTCGGTGATACCTGCTTCAGCCAAGTCGGCCGCT
>DEAU01000014.1:135081-159497 GCA_002348705.1 Candidatus Neomicrothrix sp. UBA2974 | reverse complement strand
GAGGTTGTGCCTGTTTCGGACGAGACGGCGTCTGACTTGGATGAAGGTGCTGTCGGCGACTCCCCGGAGGAAACCGAGGCCTAAAAGTAGCCAGAGTTCGTTGACGCAGCGTCTGATCTGGACCCATGTTGGAGGTCGGCCTGACCGGTGGAATCGGCTCCGGCAAGTCCACAGTCGCCTCACTACTCGTCAAACTGGGAGCAGTGGTCCTCGACGCAGACGTTATTGTGCGCCAGCTCCAGGAACCGGGCAAGCCAGTATTTGTCGCCATGGTGGAACGCTGGGGCGAGAGCATCGTGGGCTCCAGTGGCGCACTGGATAGACAAGCGGTGGCTGATCGGGTCTTCGGTGATGAAGAGGAGTTGGCGGCTCTCAACTCGATTGTTCATCCGGCGGTTGGCGACGAGATGGCCCGTCGACGTGAAGAACTATCCGGAACTGATGCCACGGTGGTGCTGGATATCCCATTGTTGATTGAGGCCGGCTACCACGACCTCGCTGGGATCATCGTTGTCGACGTGGATCCAGAGGTCGCTGTCAAGCGATTAACTGAGTATCGGAGCTTTACCGAGAAGGACGCCCGGGACCGCATCTCTCGGCAGGCTTCTCGGGCGGATCGTCTGGCTCAGGCCGATGTAATCATTGACAACTCTGGATCACTCGCTGATTTGGCAGCCGAAGTGGATCGGGCTTGGATGTGGATCGAGTCCCTGGCGAGACCACCGCTTGACCGAGAGATAACTCGGATCAGGAGCCGAGCGGAGTCGTTGGAGGACTGACGCGGTTGCTCCGAGTAGGCCAATGGGTCCTATGACGGGTGGTGACTACGCTCGCATCATGGCCGAAGAACCGGGAGCACACCACGGAATGCGCGAGGTGGGAACCGGAGAGGTGGGGCCGAAGCGAGGTCGACCCTTCCGCGTCGAAGCGCCTTTCTCTCCGGCCGGAGACCAACCAAAGGCCATCGAAGAATTGGCTGACGGGATCGAAGGCGGTGAGCGATTTCAAACCTTGCTGGGAATCACAGGTAGCGGCAAAAGTGCCACCATCGCCTGGACTATTGAGAAAGTCCAGCGCCCCACCCTCGTGATCGCCCCAAACAAGGCACTGGCAGCCCAACTGGCCAACGAGTTGCGGGAATTCTTCCCCGAGAACCGGGTGGAGTACTTCGTCTCCTACTACGACTACTACCAGCCAGAGGCTTACCTGCCAACGTCCGACACCTTTATAGAGAAGGACTCGTCGGTCAACGACGAAATAGATCGCTTACGCCACTCAGCAACCGCATCACTGCTGACCCGTCGGGACACCATTGTTGTCGCTTCAGTGTCGTGTATCTACGGACTGGGGTCACCGGAGCACTACGAGGGCCAGCTTTTGGTTGTCGAAGTCGGGCAAGAGATCGACCACCGGGCCACCCTCGGTCGCCTAATCGACCTGCATTATGAGCGCAATGACATGGTGCTCGGCCGCGGGAAGTTCCGAGTTAAAGGTGACACCGTTGAGATTCATCCTGCCTATGAACAGACAGCGTTTCGTATTTCACTGTTCGGAGATGAGGTTGAGTCCATTACCGAGGTCGACCCGCTGACCGGTGAGCACCTTCGCAGCCTCGACGAACTTGTCGTCTTTCCAGCTACCCACTACATGGCGGATGCGGAAAATATTCGCCGTGCTATCTCTGGCATCGAAGCAGAATTGGCTCAACGCCTCGCGTGGTTCGAATCACGGAAGGGTTTGCTCGAGGCCCAACGTCTTCGCATGCGGACAGAGCACGACCTGGAGATGCTCGGCGAGTTGGGCTACTGCAACGGGGTGGAGAACTACTCAATGCACCTTGATGGACGGAGATATGGCGAGCGTCCCTACACCCTGCTCGATTACTTTCCGGACGACTTCCTTGTTGTGTTGGACGAGTCGCATGTAGCGGTTCCGCAGCTGCATGGCCAGCATGCTGGAGACCGTTCTCGAAAGGAGACTCTCATCGAACACGGTTTCCGTCTTCCCTCAGCGGCGGACAACCGTCCGCTCACCTTCGAAGAGTTCGTCGGCAGGGTAGGACAGGTTGTGTTCCTATCGGCGACGCCGGGGGACTGGGAGTTAGCAAACAGCAGTCGGGTGGTAGAGCAGATCGTTCGGCCGACTGGGCTCGTCGATCCAGAGGTCGTGGTTCGCCCCACTAACGGCCAGATCGACGACTTGCAGGAAATGATTGCTGGTCGAGTTGAGGCCGAACAGCGGGTGCTGGTCACCACATTGACCAAGAAGATGGCAGAGGACCTCACCGATTACCTGTTGGAACAGGGAGTGCGGGTCCGCTACTTGCACTCCGACATCGACACCGTGCAACGCATCGAGATTCTCCGAGATCTGCGAATGGGCGAGTTCGACGTTCTGGTCGGCATCAATCTTCTTCGGGAAGGTCTCGACCTGCCAGAGGTGTCTCTAGTGGCCATCCTCGACGCCGACAAGGAGGGCTTCTTGCGCAGCGAAACTTCGTTAGTTCAAACCATCGGTCGCGCTGCACGCAACGTTGACGGGCAAGTGGTGATGTACGCGGATGAGGTGACATCGTCGATGCAGCGCGCCATCCGAGAAACTCAGCGGCGTCGGAGCCTTCAGCAGGCACATAACGCCGAACACGGCATCGATCCACAGACCGTTCGGAAAGCGGTAAGTGACATCCTCTCCATGATTCGACCCGACACGGCTGCAACAGCTCCAAAGGGTCGAAAGAGGAGAACCGAGCGGCTCATCGAAGATTTCGCTGAAATGAGCCAAGAGGATCTCCAGCGACTGCTCTTTACGTTAGAAGAGGAGATGGGTGAGGCGGCGGCCGACCTGCGATTTGAGTACGCGGCGCGGCTCCGTGACGAAATCCGCGAGATCGAGCGGGAACTGCGGGAACTTTCTGAGGCGATCTGAGTACTGTGCCAGTGGGCCTAGGCTCGCTCGGGTGTCTGATCGTTTGATCGTCAAAGGAGCGCGTGAGCACAATCTCCGCGACGTCGACCTCGACTTGCCCCGTGACCAACTGATCTGCTTTACCGGGATCTCAGGATCGGGTAAGAGCTCATTGGCATTCGACACCATCTACGCCGAGGGACAGCGACGGTATGTGGAGTCACTGTCGGCCTACGCTCGACAGTTCCTCGGTCAGATGGACAAGCCGGATGTCGACTTCATCGAAGGCCTTTCACCGGCTATCTCTATAGACCAGAAAAGCGCCTCTCGGAACCCCCGGTCGACAGTCGGGACGATCACCGAGGTCTACGACTACCTAAGACTCCTTTACGCTCGTATTGGGGTGCCCCACGATCCGGAAACAGGAGAGCGCTTAGTCCGTCAGACGCCTCAGCAGATTGTGGACCGCGTCCTCGATATGGAGCCCGGGACTCGCTTCCAAGTCCTGGCGCCAGTCGTCCGAGGGAGAAAGGGCACCTATGACACCCTGCTGGCGGACTTGGCCGGACAGGGGTTTAGTCGAGCAATCGTGGACGGAGAGACACACGAACTTGCTGACCTGGAAAACGACGGTCTCGACCTTGCTCGCTACGAAATGCACACGATCCAGGTAGTGGTTGATCGCCTGGTGCTCAAGGATGGAATCGGGCAGCGACTTACCGAGTCGATGGAGACCGCACTCGCATTAGCGGACGGGATAGCCGAAGTGCAGGTCGTGCCCCGTGAAGGGGAGGTCGACGACGAAGGGAAACCGGTTGAGTCAGAGATCATCGTATTTAGCCAACACTTGTCGCGGCCGAGTGATGGAAAGTCCTTCGAAGACCTGGCCCCTCGCAACTTCTCGTTCAACAGTCCCTACGGGGCGTGCGAGCACTGCGACGGACTAGGGACCGTGTTTGAGGTAGACCCGGACTTAGTGGTCCCCAACCCTGATTTGGCCTTGGGTGATGGAGCCATTGCCCCGTGGTCAGGAGGCAACAATCGCTACTTCGTCCGACTTGTGGAGGCTGTCGCCGAAGAGCTGGGCGTCGACCTAGAAACGCCGTGGGCGAAGCTGCCGAAGAAGGTCCGGCGAACCTTTATGGAGGGTGGCCTGAAAGGACGGGTGCAGGTTCGTTATCGCAACCGCTTTGGACGAACCCGCGTTTACTCCGCCAACTTTGAGGGAGTAGTCCCCTACCTACGCCGCCGACATCGGGATTCAGAAAGCGACTCAGCTCGGGAGCATGTAGAGGGCTACATGCGTCAGGTTCCATGCCCTGCGTGCGAAGGTGCCCGACTAAACCCGTTGTCGCTGGCTGTAACCGTTGACGGCCACTCCTTGGCAGACATCTGCGCGTTGCCGATTGCCATTACAGCAGCAGTTCTCCAAGACCTAGAACTGACAGACCGGGAGTCGATGATCGCCGAGCAAGTCCTCAAGGAGGTTAAATCTCGACTCAGCTTCTTGCTTGACGTGGGCCTTGATTACCTCTCGCTTTCTCGCTCAGCAGCCACTTTGGCAGGTGGCGAAGCACAGCGCATCCGGCTGGCGTCGCAAATTGGGAGTGGCCTCGTCGGCGTGTTGTACGTGCTCGATGAACCGTCAATTGGCTTACACCAGCGTGACAACCGACGGCTCATTGAAACTTTGGAACGTCTCCGAGACCTAGGAAATACCGTGCTTGTTGTCGAACACGACGAGGAGACGATCCGCGCGGCGGACCATGTCGTCGACATCGGTCCCGGCGCAGGCGAACACGGTGGCGTCGTAGTCCACTCAGGATCAGTTGACGCGTTGATGAAAGAAAAGCGGTCCCTGACGGCACAGTATTTGTCTGGCCGCAAGGAAATAGCGGTTCCCGAAGTGCGTCGTCCAGCTGACGGTGAACGATTGGTTGTACGTGGCGCGCGGGAGAACAACCTGGTGGATCTCGACGTCGAGTTTCCACTGGGCTGCTTAGTGGTGGTGACTGGTGTATCTGGTTCAGGCAAGTCCACTTTGGTCAACGAGGTCCTTCATAAGGCTCTGATGCAGAAGGTGTACCGATCGAAGACACCGCCAGGTCTGTATACGGCCCTGGAGGGCGTTGAGGCGGTGGACAAGGTCATCAACATCGACCAGACCCCAATCGGACGGACCCCAAGATCGAACGCAGCCACTTACACCGGGGTGTTCGATCATGTTCGAAAGCTGTTCGCCAAGACTGAAGAGTCGCGGATTCGTGGCTACCAGCCCGGCCGATTCAGCTTTAATGTCAAGGGTGGTCGGTGCGAGTCCTGCTCTGGTGACGGGACCATCAGAATCGAGATGCACTTTTTGCCCGACGTGTACGTGCCCTGCGAGGTGTGCAAGGGGCAGCGCTATAACCGGGACACTCTCGACATTCGATTTAAGGGGCGGACCATTGCCGATGTCCTCGACATGTCGTGTGACGAGGCTCTCGATTTTTTTCAGAACCAGCCTTCGATCACACGCCATATGCAGACCCTCGTAGACGTGGGTCTGGGGTATGTCCGGCTAGGACAGTCGGCGCCCACCCTCTCCGGTGGCGAGGCCCAGCGGGTCAAGTTGGCCAGCGAGCTAGCTAAGCGACCGACCGGCCATACCGTCTACATCCTCGATGAGCCGACTACTGGTCTCCATTTCGAAGACGTCCGCAAACTCCTAGGAGTGCTCAACCGACTCGTGGACCAAGGCAACTCAGTAATCGTGATCGAGCACAACCTCGACGTAGTGAAGACCGCCGATTGGCTGATCGATCTGGGTCCTGAAGGTGGAATTGGGGGAGGGAGACTGGTGGCCGAAGGGACTCCGGAGCACGTGGCGTCCGCAAAGAGCAGCCACACCGGTTGCTTCTTGGCGACCCTGCTGAACTGATCCCCTGATCTGCGACGAGGCAACGGAAGATCTAGTAGGTCGTGGACATAGGCCCCGGCTTCAACTTTTCATCGTGACGGTTGCCAGTTGGTTCTGGCTGGGGTGTCATTAGGCCATCGTGCGCTTGGAGCCGATGGCTGGTGTCCAAGCGGGAGAAGTTAGGACACGGGAGGTCGCTGCCGGCGGGCCTACGCTCGACGACATGGTCGAGCGTCCATCTGTGGGAACCGTCCCTGAGGCACCGGGCTCGTATCAGTTTCGTGATCTTGGCGGTCGCGTCCTCTATGTGGGCAAGGCCAAGAATCTTCGAAACCGGCTAAATAGTTACTTCGGCCATCGAGACCGTCTTGCCACTCGGACGGCACAGATGTTGGACGAGGCGGCCACTGTTGAGTGGATTCAGGTCTCCAATGAGCTGGAGGCGCTCATGTTGGAGTTCTCCCTGATCCAGGAACATAAGCCCCGATTTAACGTCGACTTAAAGGACGATAAGTCCTATCCCTTCTTGGCTCTCACCATTTCCGATGAGTGGCCGCGCCCAATGGTGACTCGGGGAAAGCGCCGCAAGGGAGTCCGGTATTTCGGTCCTTTCGGCCATGCGGGTGCCATTCGTGAGACCCTTGACCTTCTGCTACGGACGTTTCCAGCCCGGACGTGCTCGGACACGAAGTTTCGTGAGCACCACCGCCAAGGAAGGCCGTGTCTCCTGTTCCACATTGAGAAATGCTCTGGCCCCTGTGTTGGAAAGGTTTCGAGGGACAGGTACGACGCCCTCATTGCCGATTTGGTCAGGTTTCTAGAAGGCGATTCGGACGAGATTGTGGCCCGACTGCGGGCGGATATGGAGGCGGCAGCAGCGAATCTCGAATTTGAAGTGGCGGCCCGCCATCGGGATCGTCTGACCAGTGTGCTGACGGCGCTCGAAAAGCAGCAGATGGTGGCAGCACGGGACGAGCATCTGGACGTAATCGGTCTGGCTGGCGACGAATTGGAGACAGCGGCACAAGTTTTCTTTGTTCGCCGAGGCCGGGTGGTGGGCCGTCGTGGCCTCGTCGTGGGCCGGGCCGAAGACCTTGATCGTTCCCAAGTGGTGGCGGAGATCGTCGCAGCCCTTTACCGTGATGACCCACCTCGAGGAATTCCCCGGGAAGTGCTGGTGCCCGAGGAGCCTGAGGATGGCCCGTTGCTCTCGAAATGGCTTTCGGGTGAGCGAGAGGGGCCGGTGACCATCAGGGTCCCCAAGCGCGGCGACAAGCGTGCACTGCTAGAGACGGTTACCCGGAACGCCGAAGAGGAGTTCGTTCGGCACCGCCTCAAGCGTGCATCCGACCACAATGCGCGGGCTCGGGCATTAAACGAATTGCAGGAGGCTTTGGCGCTGCCCGAAGCACCGCTTCGTATCGAATGCTTTGATATGAGCCACCTCCAAGGCACCGACTACGTGGGATCGATGGTGGTCATGGAGGACGGCCTTCCAAAATCGTCTGATTACCGACACTTTCGAATCCGCGATGTGGAGGGGAATGATGATTATGCCGCTATGGCTGAGGTGTTATCTCGCCGTCTCGTTGCTTTCTTAGACGAGCAAGCACTCCCAGCGGAGGAACGGTCAGGCCGTTTTTCCTATCCACCCCAACTGCTGCTTGTGGACGGAGGGGCGGGCCAACTAGGGGTGGCCGAGCGTGTTGTGACTGAGTTGGGCTTGACTGGACGCGTTCCAGTGGCGTCGCTAGCCAAGCGTTTCGAGGAGGTCTACCGGCCTGGTTCGCCGGATCCGATCCGGCTGCCCAGGAATTCTGAGGCGCTCTATCTGCTCCAGCGGATCAGAGATGAGTCGCACCGGTTTGCTTTGGGATATCACCGAAGGCTTCGATCGAGACGCATGACCGGATCGGTCTTGGACGGTATCCCGGGTCTAGGGCCGGCAAGAAAGAAGCGCTTGGTGTCGGCCTTCGGTGGGGTCCGGGCGGTTCAGCGAGCCAGCCTCGAGGACTTGACGTCGCTGTCTTGGTTGCCGGAGACGGTGGCAGGAGCAGTTTATGAAAAGGTCCATCAGAAGGCTGACTGATCGTCAGGGTTGAGGTCCTTAGCCGCTGACGATGCTGGTCACGGCGATGAGGGCCAGGACGAGTCCTACAACCTGGGTTCTGGTCATCTTTTCGCCTAGGACATAGCGAGCCAGGAGCACCGTTGAGGCTGGGTAGAGCGACCCAAGAACAACGACCAAGCTAAGCAATCCGCGGTGGACGGCCATGAGGATTGCCAGATTGCCGGCCATGTCCAAGATTCCGGCAGACACCATCACGCCGAGTCGTTCTCCGCTGCGAGGGATGATCGAACGTCGCATCCGGATCAGGAGAAGGATCGCAATGCTCGAGGAGACGATACGCGCGCCGACTAGTGGCCACGGAGTAGTTGCCTCGGCTGTCAGGTCCATGATGATGAAGAAGCCACCAAAGCCGATGCCAGCTACCAAGCATTCGGCTAAGAGTCCTGCGGTAACCGCTCCGACTTGACTGATGGAGGAGTAACCGCGAGATATGAGGACGATTGCCCCAAGACCGATTAGCACTCCGGCGATATGGAGTCCGGATAGCCGCTCGCCGAATCCGATGCCCCAGAGAACTGGAAGAGCAGCATTACTGACAGCGGTTACCGGTGCCACAACGGCCATAGGCCCTCGTCCTAAGGCGTGGTACAAGCAGCCGATGCCTACGATCCCAAAGACTCCGGCGCCCAGTCCGTAAGTGAAATCTTGCCAGGTGATCTCGTCGGCCATCCAGGGAGCTACGGCCAATATCAGGACCAAACCGACGAGGTGTGAGATGGCCACCACCACAAGAACAGGGCTTCGGCGAGACGCGGCGCCTCCGAAAAAGTCGCCTGCTCCAAACAGGACAGCGGAGAGCAGGGCGAGGGCAGCAGCCATCCTGAAAGGCTACGAGGCGACGTGCGAGGCTCGTGAGGTGAGGGAGGTAGAGGACTCCATTTTCGATCCCGCATTCTCATCGGGAGAATTTCGCCGATGAATGACATTGGCGACCCGTGGGAACAACATTCGACTTGGTGGCAAGACTGCTTTACCGGCGGAGCTGATCCTGAGTACGAGGAGCAGATCCTTCCCCTTGCCGAGGACTTGCTCAGCGGATACCGAAGGATCCTCGACATTGGATGTGGGGAAGGACAGGTTGCGCGACGGCTTGCCAGCACGTCGGGTCGGACAGTGGTGGGTGCCGATCCAACACCAGCCCAGGTCAATGAGGCGGTCAGACGCGGTGGTGGCCCCCTTTATCTCAGATCGCTAGCCGTTGGCCTCCCGTTTGACGATGAGACCTTCGATGCAGCGCTAGCTTGCCTCGTCTTCGAGCACATCGAGGCCCTAGATGAGGCGATCGCGGAGACAGCGAGGGTGCTCAAAGACGGTGGTCGATTCGCCTTCTTCCTCAATCACCCACTTATTCAGACCCCTGGCAGCGGCTGGATAGACGATCACCTGATAGATCCGCCGGAACAGTATTGGAGGATCGGCCCCTACCTACTTGAGTCCATTGAATCTGAAGAGGTTGATCGTGGTGTCTTTTTGCCGTTTGTCCACCGGCCTGTGAGTCGCTACGTGAATGCCATGGCCGATTATGGCTTGGTGCTTCGTCGCATGTACGAGCCCCGCCCTCCGCAGGGTTTTCTGGCTAGGGCGGCGTCCTATAGGGACGCTGCAACAATTCCTAGACTCCTAGTTCTGGTCGCAGAGCGAGTGCGTCGATGAGAGACTCAACCGACCCGTCTAGCATCATGAGTCATGAGCGATCTCCTGGTTATCACCGGGCTGTCGGGGGCCGGTCGTAGCGAGTTCGCCAAGGATCTTGAAGATCTCGGATGGTTCGTTATCGACCGCCTGCCCCCTGACATCGCTGCCAAAGTGGCTGATCTAGCCGTTGGCCCAGCCTCGCCTTGGGACCGCGTGGCTTTTGCCCTCCCAGCGGATGTGGTCGGAGGCGAGAACCTTCAGGCGTTGTCCGAACTTCGGACGGTCGGAGAGCGTCTGAGGGTGGTGTTCCTTGACTGTTCGACCGAAACTCTGGTTCGCCGCTACGAATCGAGTCGGCGTCCGCATCCCTCGCAGGCGGACGTTGGGCTAGCCGATGCCATCAAGGCGGAGCGTCTTCTTATGGAACCAGTCAAGGCTGTGGCCGATCTTGTTCTCGATACCTCAGATCTCAGCGTTCATGATCTTCGTGACCGAGTAGCCGGCCTATATGGCGAAGCGGATGATCGGCCGATGCGAACGACGATCACCTCGTTCGGTTACAAACATGGACTTCCCCGGGATGCTGACCTGGTTTTTGACTGCCGCTTCCTGCCCAACCCGCACTGGATTCCCGACCTTCGCCCACTGACTGGAACCGACGGTCCTGTTAGAGAGCATGTGCTTGGCCACGAAGTTACCCAAGAATTCCTTGACCAACTGGAAGATCTATTGGCCATGCTGCTACCCGCCTATGTGTCAGAGGGCAAGTCGTACCTTTCGGTGGCCCTTGGTTGCACCGGCGGTCGCCACCGATCAGTCGTTGTCGCTGAGACTGTCGCCGAAATGTTGAGGGGGCGCGGATTCGATCCAGTGGTGGCACACCGCGACATCGATCGGTGACTGAGCTAGTCAAGTCCAACGAAACTGCGGGTGGTTCTACCATTGGAGCGCCCAGAGTCTGTGCACTCGGTGGTGGCCATGGACTAGCCACCACGCTGCGCGCCTTGAGGACCTACGCGGGCGAAATCACGGCTGTCGTGTCGGTGGCGGACGACGGCGGTTCCAGTGGTCGCATCCGGCGGTCGGTCGGTGGTCCGGCTCCAGGGGATCTGCGCCGCTGCTTTGAGGCATTGGGCGACGGGTCGATGCTTACCGCTGAGATGGGCTGGCGATTCAAAGGCGGGGAGTTGGCGGGTCACGCCTTAGGGAACCTGTTGATCTCCGGGTTGGTGGCGGCTGGTGGGGACGTGGTGGCCGCCCTCGACGAAGTGGGCCGGATGGTGGGCAGCACCGGCCGGGTGCTTCCTGCCACTTTGGTTCCGGTAGATCTGGTCGCGGACACCGGCGATTGGGAGGTAGAAGGCCAAGTGGCAGTTCACCGTGCCGATGACGTGGTTGGAATGCGACTAGTGCCGGAGGATGCTCCGGTGCCGTCGGAAGTGGTTCGAGCCATACGTGGTGCTGACCATCTTGTGCTGGGGCCGGGCTCGTTCTTCACCAGCGTTTTGGCGGCCACGCTGGCAACCGATATCCGGTCAGCGCTGAGGGCTCGAACGGGCCAGCTGATCCTGATAGCCAACTTGGTGGCAGATCGGGAGGGCCCGACAGATTTGGCTGACCATGTCCGCATTCTTGGCGAACATGGCGTTGAGCCAGACGTGCTACTGGTGGACGACCTATCGAAGCGGCCCATCTCGTCAACATTGCCTGGCGAGGGGGAGGTTGTCGTCGGGTCGATTTCCGCCTCAGACGGGCGTACCCATGACCCCGTTCGTCTTGGCCGAGTGCTTGCCGCTCTTGGCGAAGAGCGTGGTTGATGGCCGGAATCAATAAGTTCGGAAAGATCGGCGCGAACTTGTGACACTTTTCAACAGTCGTAAGCATGGTCCGCGGCCTCGGATCGGCTAGGAATGGGCGGTCGGATGTTTCCCGGAGGATGACCCGCCGGGAACTGTTGAATCTTCGAGTGTGTCTTAGGAGGCATGAGGTCTCATGACTGTTCGTGTGGGTATCAATGGCTTCGGCCGGATCGGTCGCAACTTTTTTCGAGCAGCGAGGGCGGAGGGAGCGGATCTGGATTTTGTCGCCGTCAATGATCTTGGATCGATCGACACCATGGCGTTCTTGTTAGGAAATGACTCAGTCCATGGGCGTCTGGACGGCAAGATTCGAGCCACCCGCGACGGGATCGTCGTTGATGGACACAAGATCAAGGTGTTGTCTCAGCGCGATCCCGGCGCTTTACCTTGGGGCGAACTCGGCGTTGATGTAGTCGTTGAGTCGACCGGCTTTTTTACTGCACGCGACAACGCCGCTCTTCACCTAGACGGTGGCGCCAAGAAGGTGATCATCTCGGCACCTTCAGGAGATTGCGACGCGACCTTCGTCGTTGGCGTCAACGACGATGATTACGATCCAGCGAAGCACCACGTGATCTCAAACGCATCGTGCACAACAAATTGTTTTGTGCCGATGATTAAGGTCTTGGACGACGCCTTTGGTGTCGAACAGGGCTTTATGACCACTACCCATGCCTATACCGGCGACCAGAGCCTTGTGGATGGTCCTCACAGTGATTTGCGCCGTGCTCGAGGAGCAGCGGTGAACATAGTTCCCACTTCTACCGGCGCCGCGCGAGCTACCAGTCTGGTTATGCCCAAGATGAAGGGAAAACTTGATGGAATCTCTCTGCGTGTGCCAATCCCTGATGGCTCGATTACCGACTTCGTGGGCACACTGAAAAAGAACGCCACAGTCGAAAAGATCAATGATGCATTTGCGGCGGCTGCGCGAAAGGGGGCACTTTCGAAGGTTCTTGACTACAGCGAAGATCCGCTTGTGTCGGCTGACATCGTTGGTCGCTCTGCCTCATGCACGATCGACGCCGGTCTGACGATGGCAGTTGGCAGGATGGTCAAGGTCTGTGGTTGGTACGACAACGAGATGGGCTACTCGACTCGACTAGTGGACCTGACCAGGATCGTCGGCACGCGCCGAGCCAAAAAGGCCAAGAAGTAGACCACGGGTTATTGGATTCGCTGTGGATCTGCCGAAACTGGAGGACCTAGGCGACCTGTCGGGTCGCCGTGTTCTCGTCCGGTGTGACTTCAACGTGCCGGTGGTTGATGGCGAGATAGTAGATGACCTGAGAATCCGATCGGCTCTTCCGACGCTGCGGTATCTGTTAGATAGTGGAGCGCAGGTGACGGCCTGTTCTCACTTGGGACGGCCGATGGGTGCGCCTGATCCGGCGTACTCGATGGATCCGGTTCGCCGCCGCCTGTCCGAGTTGGTGTGTGATATTGATTTGCTGGAGAACCTCAGGTTCGATCCCGGAGAAACGGCGGATGAACCGGAGTTCGTGGAACGCTTGGTGGAAGGGCACGATGCCTATGTCAACGACGCCTTCGGGGCGTCACATCGGTCCCATGCCTCGGTTGTTGGCCCACCGCGCTACCTGCCGTCGGCTGCGGGACGTCTACTGGCTCGCGAGGTTGAAGTTCTAGGGGGCCTTCGCGCGACGGCTCGACGTCCTTTCGTTGGGATCATGGGCGGAGCCAAGGTAAGCGACAAACTCGGAGTGATTGACGCACTGCTCGACGTGGTCGACGAGTTGGTAGTCGGCGGTGGCATGTGTTTTACGTTTCTCGCGGCGCAGGGAGCGAATGTCGGGTCCTCCCTGTTGGAGGAGAACATGATCGAAAACTGTGCCCAGTTGCTCGACTCGGGGGCGCCAATTCGTCTTCCCACTGATATCACCGCTCTTGGGCCCGGCGGTCAAATAGGTGATCCATCGGCGGGTGGTGAAGTCCGTCAGGTGGGCACTTCGATGCCGGAAGGTTGGATGGGTCTGGACATCGGACCCGGCACGGCTGTCGAATTCTGCGACCTGATCGGCGCTGCCCGCACGGTTCTTTGGAACGGCCCGATGGGGGTGTTTGAGGATTCCCGGTTTGCTGCCGGAACTCGCACCGTCGCCGAAGCGGTTGCGGAGTGCCGAGGCTTCACCGTGGTCGGGGGAGGAGACAGCGCGGCGGCAGCCCGTCTTTTCGGCCTGAACGACAAGATGGACCATGTGTCGACTGGCGGGGGAGCAGCGCTGGAGCTGATCGAACGAGGCGACCTGCCGGGGCTAGCCGCATTGCGGAAAGCCTGACCCGGTTGGCTGGACGCAGCTTTAAACCCGAGAGGAGTGTTCTATGGCAGAACGTAAACCGCTGATCAGTGGCAACTGGAAAATGCACCACAATCACTTCGAGGCTATTCAAGCCGTCCAGAAGCTGTCTTACGTATTGTCTTCACACGACTTGGAAGCGGTAGACGTATCGGTTCATCCACCATTTACCGACTTGCGATCGGTTCAGACGGTAATTGAGTCCGATGAGATTGCCATTGCACTCGGGGCTCAGAACTGCCACTGGGAGAACAATGGCGCTTACACGGGCGAAGTTGCGCCGGCAATGCTGGCCAAGCTGAACGTGTCGATGGTGATCGTCGGCCATTCGGAGCGACGCGAGCTGTTTGGTGAAACAGACGAAGACGTGAATCGCAAAGTGAAAGCGGTCCTGGCTGCCGATATGACACCGATCCTGTGCTGTGGGGAGACGCTTGATGAGCGCGAAGCTGGCGGGGCGGCGGCACGGGTGGAAGGTCAAATTCGATCCGGTCTTGCCGGAGTGAAAGCCGGCCAGGTGTCTGGCCTGGTCGTAGCCTATGAACCGATTTGGGCCATTGGAACTGGGAAAACGGCCACGCCAGAAGACGCCCAGGAGATGTGTGGCATGGTCAGGTCGACGGTTCGGTCGAAGTGGGGTGACGAGGCGGCTGACAAAGTACGGATCCAGTACGGCGGTTCGGTCAAGCCCGTCACTGCTCCAGACTTAATGCGCCAACCTGATATCGACGGAGCGCTAGTCGGGGGGGCATCTCTGGATCCGGACGAGTTCGCACGAATTATCGCCTACCGTCTGGTTAGCTGAAGAACTGAAGCGACAAGTCAGGCTGTTAGGTCGACGTCCGCTACCCGGGGACCGCCGGTAGCCTGAGGATGATGTTCGTACTGGTAGCCATCATCCAAGCCCTCTCAGGGCTCGGCCTCATATTCCTTGTGCTGCTGCACAGCGGGAAGGGTGGTGGCCTATCTGACATGTT
The DNA here is from genome assembly GCA_002348705.1 of Candidatus Neomicrothrix sp. UBA2974. Taxonomy (GTDB): domain Bacteria; phylum Actinomycetota; class Acidimicrobiia; order Acidimicrobiales; family MedAcidi-G1; genus UBA9410. The sequence continues at coordinate 144,777 of DEAU01000014.1, read as the reverse complement.
CGGCGGAGGCATTGGAGCCCAGACCGCCGGTTCGACTGTGGTTGAGCAGAACCTGGACAGGATCACCGTGCTGACTGCCCTTATTTTTGCCTTTACTACGGTTGCTCTTGGTCTTCTGTTCTAGGGAAACGCAGCCCGTCCTCTTCGCCGTGCTGGCGAGACCCGGCGGTACCCTGATTGCCGATCCGGAGTCGTCCGGAGTCACGTCGGAGTGGCGGAATTGGCAGACGCGCCAGCTTGAGGGGCTGGTGCCCGCAAGGGCGTGGGGGTTCAAGTCCCCCCTCCGACACCACATACACGTTGGTCGCAGCGTTTTAAGACCCCGGAGACAGGCCATTTGGTCCCACCGTGGTCTCACGCGGACGCATAGGTAACTGATGCGGGGTCTCTAGGAACGTTCTAGTGGGGCAGTCGCGGATCGGTAGCCGCTGCGGCGGTTTGAGATTGCGATGATTGGAAGGAGTCTCGCGCTCGTTGATCAGGTGTCCTCTCACTCCGCACTATAGTAGGTTCCCCTGTCTAGCTCAGTTAGGCTAACTTGCTAGATGGCCATGGGCTGAGATCTCAGTGGCCTGCCTACAGATAGGGAGCACTAAGTGTCGTTAATCGGGTCGAGGATTGAATCATTCCAACTTCGGGGCTTTCATGAGAATCAGTTTGTGGATATATCGGAGAAAGATCTTGAGGGTTCGTGGTCGGTACTCTTCTTCTACCCAGCCGATTTCACGTTCGTTTGTCCAACAGAATTGGGTGACCTGGCGGACAACTACTCAGAGTTTTTAGAGGCTGAAACTGAGATCTATGCCATCTCGACAGATACTCACGAAACGCATCTAGCCTGGCACGGCTCTTCTGCGATGGTTGGGAGAGTGCAGTTTCCGATGCTTTCTGATCCTACGGGGGCCGTTTGCAGGGCCTTTGACGTGATGATTGAGGATTTAGGGCGTGCGGACAGGGCTACGTTTGTGATCGATCCGTCTGGAATAGTGCAGGTTGTCGAAATATCAGCAGACGGAATAGGACGAAGTGCGGCTGAATTGCTCCGGAAGTTGAAGGCTGCGCAGCATGTTCGTGACAACCCTGATCAGGTGTGTCCTGCTAACTGGGTGGTCGGAGATGAGGCTCTTGTACCCGGCGCAGATCTGGTAGGACGCCTCTAGTTATCTAACTTCTCTGGAGAGGTCCTTGTGTCTCCGGACCTCATTCCGACTCGAGATTCGAGATTGTCTTGTCGTGGTGAAACAGTGTGTTCGGCATGTGGCCGGAGTTTTGATCCACCGCGCTTAGGCGAGGGGTTAGCAGGCGGGCAGCTCTATAGGAGGCTATAGATATACCCTCGGTTGTCAGGAGTGCTCCGTCTTCTAGGAGAAGTTTGGTATCTCTGATAACACATCGCGACCTTCGCAGAAGCCATTGATCGGCGGCGTTGATGAGGGCGTCTTTCTCGACGAATATTTTGAATGCTGCGGTCGAGGCAGCTACGGGATTGTCGAGGTCGCTTGATGCTGGTTGGGTGCTAAAGGAAGTGGGGAAGAGCATCGGACTAGCCCAGCAATCGATTCCCCGAAGGATGCTCCACGGTCCGGCAGCCGTCAGGTGCGATTGTCTCACCCACGCGTCGATACTCCCGGCAGGGCATGCTGCGAAATCCGGTAGAGGCCTGACCTCAAAGTCCGATGCCAGAGTCGAGTTCCTTTGCTTCGCGGAAAAATTCCAATCCAGAACGTCGTCCGCTCCCAGATTCGGCATGGGGGAGAGCAGATCTGGTCGGTATACGCATACGTCGTGTTGTTCCAGAGTTGCCGAGATGAGACAGTCCTGCCGGGTAAAGAGGCGAATGGAGCTTCTTTCACCAGTATTAAGGACAATAGAACTGATATTTCCTGCCCTGATCGGAGCACTGATTTCGACTTCTAGAACTAAACCGTTGGCCACCCTCGAGGAGTCGGCCGCTCTCGACGAAATGTCGACAATTTCTAGGAGGAGAGCTGCGAGTCCTCCGAGCGGCAGCTCACCTCCGACTAGCTGACTTGGTCGAATATTGAATTCAGAAGCTCCGGGAATACAGATGACTAATCCTCAGATAGTAGGGCTGCCTACTAGAATAATATAGGGAGCCCTGATAAATATCTCCCCCTATGGCTTCATTGCGAAAAGACGGCTGTTGATACCGGAGTCGTTGGCGTCTCGGGCAGTCACGGTGGCCGATTGGACTTCGCAGTCGAGTTGCCAGATCTCGATTTGTGCTTAGCGGTCTCCTGGACACAATCTTCCGAAAGCAGTGGACCGACCGAGATGTTTTCTTGTATTGCAGAAAGTATCGCTGGGTTCAATAGTGCCTTCTAGCCCTGCTGGTCCGACCATGGACCCACGAGGCCAGAACTAGGGAGCACCGGTGGGGAAAATGCGAGGACTCGGCTCACAGAGCGTGACCGGCGATACCTTGGAACGCGGCGAGAGTGGACTGCTGGGGGTCTATGCGACGACCACGCTGCGTAGATGGCGTGGGAGTTCAAGTCCCCCCTCCGACACCACCAGAACCCTCATTAGTTAGACCCTGTCGGTTGTAGGCGGCGAGCAGGCCGCGAACCTTGTCAGGGGCTGTAGACCATCCAACAGGCGAGCATGAGCGCGACTAGTGATGTCTCCCGGTTCACGATGCTTGCCAAGTGAACTCGACGAGGAGTCGTATGAGGTGATTATTAATCAGGCACACAATCTCATCACTTGATCAGGCCCCGCCTCGTGTCAGCCGCTTGATTTCATCGGCCGCCGCCGGATGCGTGGCGAGGAGTTCGCTCGGTCGGGCTAGTTCGAATCCTTCGGCGTCGAACGGCGGTGCCATCGTCGTACCGGCGAGAGTCCACGGACCTAGCGGATATCCGCCCATCCAGACACCGGCTTCGACCACGGCAAGCGGTCGGTGGCCGGCGACAAGGTTGCCACCGAGGATCGGTTGCCGGACGCTGCCGTCGGGATCAAGCAGAATTAGTTGGAGCGGGGCGCCGGCGTAGTGATGCCACAACTCTGTACGGTTCAGTCGGTGCATCGCTGAGAAGTCATCTGGCCTCGCGAGAAAGTAGATCGCCGACCCGGCTTCAGTGGTCCAGATCTCCTTGTACATGCCGCCCTCACCTGGCAGTGGCGCAAGGTTCAGCATTTCGATCACTTCGTCCGCTTCGAGCGGTTCGTTCATCCTGCGTCCAGTTCAAAAACTAAGGGGAGCAACACGTTGGTCAGTCGCTCTATGTCAGACGAGACGGACCAGGCTGAACTGGAACCGGCCTTCGACGAAGTAGGTGTTGGCAATCATGACCGGTGTTTGGTCGCTTAGGTAGTGCAGCTGGTCGAGATGAACCAGCAACTCGTCTGGAGCGTGTTCGTTCAGTGTTTCGCCGACGGCCGCATGGATTTCGGTTCTAGCGCTTGTCACAGTCAATCCGTGATCTTCGAGCATGTGGAAGAGGGAGCCGTCAGAACTGGTGCCGATGGCTTCGCGGCCTACTCTGGCTACCGGAATCACTTCTTGCGAAAAGGCGACTTCCACTTCGTCTGCGTAAATTGTTCGCTGGGTGATCAGGATTTCCGCTCCCTCGTTGAGCTCCAGTTGTTTTCTCTCGGAGGCGCTAGCGGCCCGGATCGCCATTGAGTGAAACTCAACTTCAACCTTGTGACCGGCTCGCTGCACTGTCTCGGTGACCGACTCGAGGAGCCTCAAGTCGGCCCGGATGCTGTCGCTGGCAGCAGCCGAGTAAGTTCCGGAGCCGTGGCGGGTAATGACGAGGCCCAAGCCTTCGAGTTCGCTGAGCGCACTCCGAATCGTGGCGCGACTGGTGGAGTACTCATCGCACATTTGCTTCTCGGTCGGTAGCCGTGACCCGGGCGGCCATTCACCATCGTTGAGGCGTTGGCGCAACGCCGTCACTATCGTCTCGACGCGATTGAGCCGACGTGTCTTTGTTGGCGGGGTCGGTTCCATAGGTCCTACTGGTCTGCCGTTAGAGCGGTGAGTCCGACGGCGATCGCTGCGTCCACCGTGTCCGCTACGACCTTGCGGTGTGGGTCCCAGTTGGACATGTCCGAGTCTTCGCCGTTCAGGGGGTTGCCATCAATCGCCAAGATCGCCCCGGCGTCGACTCCGTGGAGCGCCGCAGTGATGAACAGCGAGGACACCTCCATCTCGACAGCGAGCACGCCGGCTCGTTGCCACTGCGGCAAATCTCCACCGAGCACGTCGTGGGGGTAGAACAAGTCGCTGCTGAGCACCACGCCCTCTTCGATCAACCGATCGGAGTCTGCAGAAAATGAGGTGGACGCATCTCGTAGCGCCCACACAATGCCGATCGAGGCGCAGGCTGGAAAGCTGAGCGGAACGAGCCGCGAGCTGGTTCCCTCGTCACGGACGGCGGCGGTGGCGATGACCAATGCGCCGTCGAGTACGTGGGGCTGCATCCCTCCTGCGGTTCCGACGCGAATGATGCATTCAGCGCCGCTGCGGCACAACTCTTCGAAGCACACCGTTGCACCAGCGCTCCCGACACCGTGAGAAATGACCCCAACGTGCTGACCGTTGAAGGTACCGGCGATCGTCAGGTACTCCCGATTGTGGGCCAACTCGATCGCGTCCTCCAGCATCTCGGCCACCTTCCGTACGCGCTTGGGGTCACCGACGACCAGCATCCGTTGAGGGACATCGCCAGCCTTGATCCCGATGATTGGCATGAACGTGTCAGGGCTGTGCTTGGTTGAGGACATCAGATCGTTCTTTCGTTGCCGCCGTCGATGGGTATTTGAGCGCCCGTGGTTGCGGCGAAGGAGTCGCCGCACAGCAACGCGACGGCTTCACCGACCACCGCCGCGGTTACTTCGGTTTGCAATAGATTTCGGCGCTTGTATCCATCGACCGTCAGTCCGTACTTCTCAGCCCGTGAGGCAAGCAGGTCATCCGTCCACAGTCCGGTGTCAAAGACTGCATCGGGATGCACGGTATTGACACGTATGCCGTCGGCGGCCCATTCGATGGCTGCGACTCTGGCTAACTGGGTAAGAGCTGCTTTCGAGGCCGAATATGCTGCCGCTCCCGCACCGGGTGCGGACACGTTCTTGGACCCGATCATGGCGACGCGACCACCAACAGGGGACAACGCCAGGATTGGGTGGAGTTGCCGAAGTGTCTCAGCGACGGCGTCAACGTTCACCGACATGACTCGCCGCCAATCATCTGCTTCGAGGTCGCCAATCGGTGTGCTGGCGCCGAAGATGCCGGCGGCCATGACCACGATGTCGACACCACCGAATCGGTTGATACCGGTAGCGAGGGCCTCACGATGGGCGTCAGCGTCGGTGATGTCGACCTTGATGCCGCACCATGCGGGTCCATCAAATGCCATTTCGACATTGTCTGCGATGTCCATACCGATCACTGCGGCCCCGCGGTCGAGAAGGGCCGCAGCGCACGCCTTCCCAATACCGGACGCCGAACCGGTTACGACGCCGATTTGACCCGCCATGGAAGGAGGTGGTCCCGAAAGGCGTAGTTTCGCCTGTTCGAGATCCCAGTACTCAACATCGAAGAGATGGTTGGCAGAGAGCGGAACCCACCCGCCGAGACGGTCTTCGCATGTTGAGATCACCGCCATGGTGTGGTGATAAATGTCGTTTGCGATCGCGGCGTCTTTGGCCTGAATCCCGGCGGTCAGCATGCCGATCGAAGGGTCGAGGACAACCCGAGGTGCCGGGTCCAGCATCGTCACTGGTGAAGCTGTGCGATCTTTGTTCTTGTCGAAGTATTCCCGGTAGTCGTTGACGTAGGCGCTGATGTCCTGCCCGATCATCGGGGTTCGCTTGGTCCGGATCACGTGGTCGGGAGTGACGGGTCCGCGGCCGGCCAGGTCGGTCAAGTCATTTCGCCCAACAAACGAGAGAGTCTCGGGCGAAGTGTCCCGACTGAGGATCATCGGCCGGCCAGCCACTTCGGAGAGTTGATGCCGCAGCTTGGCAAGCTCAGCAGCACAAATGTGTGGCACTGCCGCGGCCGTCTCGCGCTCAGAGGCTGGCACTGAGGCCAGGTAGGTCTCGACTTCGCCAATGAGGCCGATGTGATTTGCGTACGCGGTTTCGGCAGTTTCGGCGAATGTGAACAGACCATGGTTCATCAACACCATTCCGATGATTGAGGAGTCTCCCTCTGTTTCCCAACGCCGTTTCACCTCTCGGGCTAGGTCGAAGCCGGGCATCACGTAAGGCACGTAGATCACGCGGTCGCCGAAAACCTCGCGAACTTGCGAGTCGCCATCGCGAAGATTCGTGAGCGTCAAGATCAGGTCGGCGTGACTGTGCAACACCGATTGGTGAGGGAGGTATGCGTGCAACAACGCTTCAACCGAGGGTTGGGGCGCCACTGGGTCGAGGCGGGCAGCTGAGAGTTCCCGCATCATGTCGGTGTCCGATAGTTGTTCGAGTTCCAGTAGCGCATGCATTCGCTGAAGTGGCAATGGTGCAAACCCGGGCGCCTCGATGCTGGCGAGATCCCAACCCGAACCCTTCACGTACAACGCGTCGATCACCGCGCCCGTGATGTCGAGGAACGGGGCTTTAACCGAAGTGTTTCCTCCGCCGTGCAAAACTAGCGACTGGTCGCCGCCCAGTAGGCGAGAGGCTTTGACGCATTCGTCAATAAGAATATTGACGGAGACTGAGTTGTTTGGCTCTGTGTCGTTCACAGTGTTTCTCTACAGCTCTGCCTAGTAGGCGGTGTCACCACCGTCGATACTGATGGACTGACCACGGATGATGGTTGCGTGATCGCTCAGTAGGAATGCGACAACTCGACCGACCTCAATCGGTTGGATCTTCCGTCCTAGTTGGGTGACGTTCATACCGCCGAGGATTTCGCCCGATTCGACGCCGATGTGTGGTTCGAGCCAGTCGGCTACTGCCGCGAGCATCGGGGTGTCCACTCCCCCTGGGCAGACAGCGTTGACGTTGATGTTGACCGGTGCCCACTCGCGGGCGAGTGAACGCGTCAAGCTGATCACCCCTGCCTTGGACGCGTTGTAGGCCGCCATGTTGTCGTAACCGTCCTTGCCGCAGTTGGAGGCCACGTTGACGATGGACCCGCCTCCGTTTTCGCGCATTTGGCGACCGACGGCTTGGGCCATGGCAAACGCGGCAGTGACATTGACGTTTAGTTGCATCGACCAGTCGTCGACCTTGGCGTCGAATGCCGTATCCATCACGATGGCGCCGGCATTGTTGACAAGTCCGTCGATTCGGCCGAACGCACCGGCCGCGGCATCAACGATCGAGGCGATGTCCTTGCCTGATGACAGGTCGCCCCCTACGCAAAGGGTTCGTTGACCGCCTGGGTCGAGGTCAGCAGCGGTGACATCGAGCCGACCTTGATCCAGGTCGGTCATCACGACCTTGGCACCGTCATCGAGCAGTGCCGAGACCAGGCCTTGGCCAATGCCGCCTGCGCTTCCGGTGACGACAACCACCCTATCTTGAAGCCTCATACCGGTCTCCTACCAGGTGTTCCGCGACGCAACGCCGCCGTCGACGATCAAGTCAATGCCCGTGATCCACCGCGCCATCGCGGAGCAGAGAAACACGCAAGCGTCGCCGATGTCGTCGCCTTGGCCCATGCGGCCGAGCGGCGCGGCGTTCAACCAACGCTGCACGCCTTCTGGCCATGCATCTTCGATTCCTGGGCGGCCGATAAGGCCGGGCGACACCGAGTTCACTCGGATGCCCATCGGACCAAGTTCGACGGCTGATGCCGCAGCGTGCATGATCAGTGCCGCCTTCGACGTCGAGTAGTGACTGTGGCCAACGGCGGCATGGGTGCCCTCAATGGAGGCGATATGAACTACCGAGCCTGTCCCTTTGCGGTCGATCACGTGTTGGGCGAAGGCCTTGGCCAGCCGGTGGCACGCGGTGACGTTGGTGGCCAACATGGCGTCCCAGTCTTCGTCAGCGATGTCCATGAAGCTGGCTTGCGGCTGGATTCCAGCATTGTTGATGACAGCGTCAAGGTGGCCGTAAGCGTCGATCGCGGCGGTTACGACATTCTGTGGGCCATCGTGGTCGGTGAGGTCGCATCGAAGCGACGCAACGCCACCGGGTGATTTCACCGCCGGTGGCTCGCTGGTGTTGGTTTGCAGCACCAGCGACGCTCCGGCTGCGGCGAACCGCTCAGCGATCCCGGATCCGATGTTGCCCCCGGCACCCGTTACTGCCACAACCATGCCAGTCATGTCGATGGTGATCAAGTGGATCTCCTTAGAGTCATCAGACAACTCTACTTTGAAGAGTTTCGTTGTCAAGGAGCTCTAGGACACCTATTTAGGCGCTAAACAGTCTGCTGGTAGACTTTTGCTTGACGCTAGTTCTGGGTCTAAATAGATTTGATCCAATGTTGTCTTACAATAAGTCTCGTGGTTGAATGATTGAGTCAGATCAGCTGATCGAGACTCCACCTACTATTGAGTGGGTCGACGGATCAGTACACATCCTTGATCAGACCGAGCTACCGCATTCCCAGGTGGTGCTCAAATGCACTGATGTTGCTTCGGTGGTTGCAGCTATAGAGAGACTGTCGGTACGCGGTGCGCCCGCCATTGGCGTGGCCGGTGCCTATGGTGTGGCCCTTGCCGCGGTGCTGTACCCGCCTTCGTCATCACGCGTGGAGTTCGACGCTGCAGTGCACAACCTTCGTAGCGCTCGACCGACGGCTGTGAACCTGGCATTGATGGTCGATCGAGTTGCTGCCCTCGCCGGAGAGGCGCCTGCTGCGATGTTGGCCGAGGCCAACAGGATTCGCGACGAGGAGCTCGCAGCCAGTGTCGCGATGGGCATAAACGGCGCAGATCTCGTCGCCGAGCTTTGCGGTGATCGACCGGTGCGAGCGATGACGATATGCAACACCGGTGGGTTGGCGGCAGTGGAACGTGGCACCGCGTTGTCGGTCATCCAGACGCTGCATGAGCGAGACAAACTCGTAGAAGCGATTCCGCTCGAAACCCGGCCTCTCCTCCAAGGTGGCCGTCTGACCACCTGGGAGCTTTCCAACATGGGTGCACCGCATCGCCTAATCGTTGATTCCGCCGCAGCATCGGTCCTGGCAAGGGGCGGGGCCGACGTTGTAATGGTCGGAGCGGACCGAGTCGCGGCCAACGGCGATACCGCCAATAAGATCGGAACCTTTTCGCTGTCTCTTGCCGCTAACTACGCTCAAGTGCCGTTTGTTGTCGTTGCCCCTGAGACCACAGTCGACGAAAGCACGCCTACCGGTGATCACATCGAGATCGAAGATCGCGGCGACGCCGAGGTGTGCGGGTTTGGTCAGACCCGTTTCAGCCCACAGGGCACCAGCACGATGAACCCTGCATTCGATGTAACACCAGTCGATCTGATCACCGCCCTCGTGACAGACTGCCGCGTCGTGAACTACCGAATCGGCGAGACCCTAAATTCAACTCCGTTCAGAAACGATAACGACCAAGCCCGGTTAGGGCCAGATCACCAAGGAGAATCGAATTAAAATGCTAAGACTTGGACGTATTCCACTGGCCCTTGGCCTCGCGTTCACATTGATCGTCAGCGCCTGTGGGTCCGATGACGGTGACGGCAGTTCCGCGTCCGCAAGCGCTTCTGGGGGTGACACGGCCGCGGCGACTACCGCCGCTCCGGCGA
>DEAU01000014.1:131079-134680 GCA_002348705.1 Candidatus Neomicrothrix sp. UBA2974 | reverse complement strand
CTCCCGCCCACACCAATCGGGTCGAACCCGTTTCTCGAGTTGGGTGACAAGGGCACACGTGAGGCCGCTGAACGCCTAGGTGGCGAATACAAGATCTTCGAATCGACCGACCTCAACAGTCGCCGAGCGAACCTTGAGGCCGCCGTAGCGGAGAATCCCGACATCATTGTCATGACTACCTTTGACTTCATCGATCTGAGCGCTGAATTCTCGGCAGCAAATCCGGATCAGGAGTTCATTCTGATCGATGCCTGCCCTGGGGAACCTCCCGCGAATCTGCACTGTGGCGTATTCCGTGAACAGGAAGCTGGCTACCTGCTCGGCATCATGGCGGGATCACTCAGCGAGACCGGCAACGTCGGTTCCGTCGTGGCGCTCGATATCCCGTTCCTGCATCGTTACAGCGACAGCTTTGCACTCGGTGCACAGTCGGTGAACGCGGACGCGACCGATACACAGGTGTTCATCGGCGGCGATAACCCCTTCGTCGACCCGGCCCGGGCCAAGGAACAATCTCTTTCTCTGGTGGCCCAGGGTGTTGATCACATCTTCGCAGTCGGTGCCGGTTCGAATGGTGGTGTATTTGAAGCAGCCTTGGAGAACGGTGTCTTCGCATACGGTGTCGACATCAACGAATGCCTAACGGCTCCTGGCGCGGTAGTCGACAACAGCCTGAAGTTGGTAGACGTTGTGGTAAACCAACTCATCGACGCAGTGTTGGCAGGTACCGCCGAGAGCGTTGTCTCGTACGGTCTGTCCGACGGCGGCACTGGAGTCATTGCTCTGCAACCCGGTGTTGCCGATAGCCAGTGTCTGATCGCTGACTATCCTGACATCATCGCCGCCGTTCAGGCTGCACAAGACGCCATCATCGCGGGCGACATCGTTGTCCCCGACCCCCTGTTTGGTTAGCAGTTTCCAGAAACAACAGGCTTAGAGACGTCGTCGTTGGCTGTGGGCTCAGAAATCCCAGAGCTCGAACTGCGCCGGGTGACCAAACGGTACCCCGGCGTAGTGGCCAACGACGACGTGTCGCTTTCAATTCACTCGGGCGAGATCCACGCCATCGTCGGCGAGAATGGTGCAGGGAAATCGACGCTGATGTCGATCCTCTACGGTCTCGTTTCGCCAGACCAGGGTGAAATTCTAGTCCGAGGCGACCTGGTTCAATTTCGTTCGACTCTCGATGCGATCGATGCCGGCCTAGGGATGGTGCATCAGGAATTCAAGTTGTTCCCAACGATGACGGTGGCCGAGAACGTGGTGTATGGCCACGAACCAAGATCGGGGTGGCTGATCGACCGTAATCTGGCGAACAACCACGTGGCCGAACTTGCCGAAAGTTATGGGCTTGCTGTTGATCCGTTAACCACGGTTGAAGATCTTCGAGTTGGCGTTTTGCAGCGGGTCGAGATTCTTAAGGCCCTCTACCGCGACGCCCGTGTGCTGATTCTGGATGAACCCACTGCGGTTCTGACTCCTCAGGAGCGAGACAGTTTGTTTGAGGTGCTGCGGCGCCTGAGTGACGACGGCCGCACGATCATCTTTATTACGCACAAACTGAACGAAGTGATGGCGCTGAGCGATCGTGTCACTGTTCTGCGACGGGGACAGGTCGCGCTTCGCGTCAATACCGCTGATACCTCTCCAGGTCAGCTATCCACAGCCATGACCGGTCGTTCGGTCGACACCTCGGTACGTCCCGCTGACCATGACAGCGGTGAGGCCTTGCTGTGCGTCAATTCGCTGCGCATCGATGATTCCGATGGTATTCGAAGGGTTCAAGATGTGAGTTTTGAAGTAGCGGCCGGTGAAATCGTGGGAATCGCCGCTGTCACCGGCAGCGGTCAGAGCGAACTGGTCGAGGCAATAGTCGGGCTCTGCCCGCCGACCAAGGGAAGCGTAACCTTGGCCGGCAACGATCTGGCGGGCCAAGGTGTTAGTGGGCATCGCGCTGCTGGGATTTCCTTTATACCCGAGAACCGCCACCGGGTTGGTAGCGCCGCTACCGCCACAACAAGTGAGAACCTGTTGATGGGCTATCAATGGCAGCCACGGTTCCACAAGGCGAGTTGGTTGCGCCGCAAGGTGGTCGCCCAGCATGCCGACGAGCTCATCAAGTCGTACGACATCAAGGTGTCGGGACCGAACCAAGTGGTCGGCGAACTCTCGGGTGGCAACCTACAGAAAGTGGTCGTCGCGAGAGAGCTCGCTCACGAAACATCGATGTTGGTGGCCGAGCAACCAACTCGCGGGGTCGACATCGGGGCCATCGAATTTATTCACGCGCAGCTGGTTGCACAGCGCGACGCGGATCGAGGAGTCCTGTTGATATCAGCGGAGCTGCAGGAGATCTTGGCACTTTCAACCCGCATCCTGGTGATGTTCGAAGGTCAGATTGTGGCTGAGCTGGATCCAACCATGACCAACGAAGCCGAGATCGGCCTGTACATGACCGGCGCCCACACTCAGCGGGTCGACGCGGAGACGTTGGGAACCTAGCTAGTGGATCAGAGCCAAACATCTCGGTCAACGCAGCCATCATCATTTGAGCGGTGGTTGGGAGCCGCCACGAGCCCGACGGTGTCAGCCCTGATGTTGTCATTCTTGATCTGCGCGGTGATCATCCTCCTTTCTGGGGAGAACCCGATTCGCGCCTACGGCGAGTTGTGGAGCGGCGCCACGACTGGCACAGGGCTGCGAACGGTGATCAATCGAGGTATTCCGATCGTTGCCATGGCGTTGGCGATTTCGATTCCCTTTCGCGCTGGCATCATCAACCTTGGCGGTGAGGGGCAGTTTGTTCTCGGGGGTTTCGCCGGAGCGGTAGTCGCGGTCAATCTTGACGCTCCTGGCCCTCTTGTGATCTTCGTTGCGTTCTTGGTCGCCGCCATTGTGGGAGCGGTCTGGGGCCTGTTGCCGGCTGTTGGTCAAACCTGGTTGCGACTTCCCATCCTGATTTCGAGCCTCCTGTTGAACATGCCGGCTCGGGCTCTCGCCGGTTATCTCACGAAGAATTACTTTGCCGATCCAACTGCCCACTACGCCTCGACTGAGTCTTTGCCCGCCAGTACGCGGATTCCCACGATCAGTTGGTTATCAGGGGCCAGTGCATCAGCTCTTGGCGTCGCTGTGTTGGTTGCCGTTATCTACGCGTTTAACCGTCGAACAGCTCCTGGTTATCAAAGCCACATTTCGGGAATCAACCTCAAGTTCTCTGAGTACGGCGGCGTTGGGGTCAGCCGCCAAACAGTTTTGTCCATGGGCAGCGGAGGTGCGATTGCCGGAATGGCAGGAGCCCATATGATCCTCGGTCAATCGGGCCGTTTCGTTGACAATGATCTGGTTGGCACAGGGTTCGCATGGACGGGTTTGATGGTTGCCCTATTGGCACTGCATCGTGCGATCCCGATTCTGGCCGCTGGGCTCTTTTTTGCGGCGCTGCAGGTTGGCGGCTTGGCTATGCAACGAAACACCGGAGTTTCGTGGCAACTCGCCCAGGTCCTTCAAGCTGTGGTGATCTTGGCGCTCGCCATGCAGATTGCACCTCGGTTGTGGCGGCGGCACTCGTCTGCCGATATCGCCTCACATGACACTGACG
>DEAU01000014.1:130166-130777 GCA_002348705.1 Candidatus Neomicrothrix sp. UBA2974 | reverse complement strand
CGCCTCACATGACACTGACGAGTACGGATCGGTGACCACCTGATGTTCGATCAACTCTTTGACGGAGCGCTACTCGACTCGGTGGTTCGAGCCGCCGTGCCAATTCTGTTGGCCGCTATCGGCGGCCTGATCTGTGAACGGGCGGGCGTGTTCCAGATTTCACTCGAGGGCACGATGTTGATGGGTGCCTTCACAGCGGTTTCGGTCTCCTACGTGACCGGCAACGCCTACCTTGGCCTGGCGGTGGCGATGGTGGCGGGGATGGCTACCTCGACCCTGTTGGCATTCGGGCACGTGTCTCGGAAGGGCGACCCAATAGTTATAGGTATCGCTATCAACTTGTTTGCCGTCGGCCTCACTAGTTTCTTACTACCGCAATTCTTTGATGTCCGCGGTGTGTTTCGTGACCCGGCAATCGTGGGACTAGAGACGTTTAGTGTCCCCGGACTTGTTGAGCTTCCCGTGGTAGGCGAGGCGCTCTTCGAGATGACGCTGCCGGCGTTCCTTTCGTTCTTGCTCATCCCGGTGATTTGGGTTTGGTTGTTCCGTAGCCCGATGGGGCTGCGGCTACGAGGAGTGGGTGAAAACCAATCGGCTGCGCAAACGCGCGG
>DEAU01000014.1:129435-129841 GCA_002348705.1 Candidatus Neomicrothrix sp. UBA2974 | reverse complement strand
GTCCCTGTGGTGAAGTACAAGTACGCCGCTGTGTTTACGTCAGGGTCGCTGGCAGGGCTGGCAGGCGCACAGCTGGCACTTGGCAATGTCGTGCAGTTCGCTGAGAACATGAGTGCGGGCCGTGGGTGGATTGCCGTGGTCGCAGTGTTGTTGGGGCGAGCCCACCCATTCGGGGTGTTGTCGGCGGCACTGCTGTTTGGCTTCGCCGAGGGGCTCGGCTTTCGACTTCAGGGCAACGGCATGGCGGTGCAATTCACCGATGCGCTTCCATGGGTGGTCACACTGATTGCTCTAGTCCTCGCTCGCAGACGGTTCATTCGACTGGTGGACCTCACTGGCAGCGCTGCGTGACCGGCAATGCCCTGAAACGCAGAGAGAGTCCACTGCTGGGGGTCTATGCGACGAC
>DEAU01000014.1:0-129136 GCA_002348705.1 Candidatus Neomicrothrix sp. UBA2974 | reverse complement strand
ACTGCTGGGGGTCTATGCGACGACCACGCTGCGTAAAGGGCTTGGGCGTTCAAGTCCCCCCTCCGACACCACGAGAACCCCTATTTGGTAGGGGGTTTTTGGCGCGTCTGGAGCCAGTTAGGAGGGGATTTGGAAGGAAATGCCCTTCGACCCGCTCCACCGAACCTTTATCTCTAGTAGGAGATGAGGACGAAAGCGATTGCTAGCTTGTTTGAACGACAGGCAAGCAGAAAAAGGATTGGAAGAAATTAGGTGGGAATCAAGATCCCGAGAGCGAAACGGGTTCCGCCAATTGTTCGGTTCGCCTATCTGCTCAACAGGATTCCGCGTCGCTCCAACAAGTCGAGATTGGGTCTCCTCCTTGACTTGGAATGGATCTTCAACCGTCTCTGCCACGAGGCGTCCTTCACAGCGTTCAGCAACTCCGAACATCCATTGCGGATAGTTACCCGGGACCTGCTCTTGCGGGTGTTTCCCGAGAGGGCACAGGTGCTCGACATTGGATGTGGATCCGGCGATCTGTTGGCCATCCTTAGTGAGATATCTGCTGATGTCGTGGGAGTCGACCACTCCGTTGAGCAGGTCGACCTTGCTCGACTTCATCTAGCGGAGAAAGGTTTGGACAACGTCCGGGTGTTCGCCACAGATGGTGTGAAATATCTTCAAGGGGTCGGCGCACCTGTTGACGTGGTGGTCCTGTCACACATCCTGGAACACCTCGAGGATCCGTCAGCCACCCTTAGGGATGTGGCTGAACTCTGTTCATTCGTATACGTGGAGGTGCCCGACTTCGAGAGTCAGACGAGCAACGAGTTTCGACGACTTCTCGGACGGCCCCTGATCTTCAGTGACCTCGACCACATCTGGGAGTTCGATCGACGGGAGATCACCGAGTTGCTGGAGGGGGCGGGACTCAGGGTCTTGGAGACTGACCACCGACTGGGCATGCTTCGGCTGTGGTGCTCTTCGTCGCCGCTAGACACATGATGAAGGTCCACCGAACGGGGTCTGACGAATGAGATCCGGCATGCCACGAAAGTCCCGACGGAGGTACCACGTTTTGACTAGGGGTGTTCAAGTCCCCCCTCCGACACCACATAACAGCAGGTCGAAGCTCTTCAGATCTCGAAAACCGGCGATTTACTGGGACCGCGGCATCACTGAGTTCATTATGTACCGGGCATATGAATCGGTTATTTGTTAGGTCAAAGTGTCTTCAGGACCTTTGCAAACTACTTGCCACGGATATTTATCTGGCTTCTTCCTTGGTGGTCTAGTGCGAAGGAGACAGAGTTTTCCTGTTGCTGGACCGTGACGCTTTCTCCATCGACGGTCACCTCAAACGAACCTTGGAGAAGAGACTTGGCAATCGTCACGGTGTGGGTGCTCTGAGTTCCAGTAGGCCCCGCAGCGGTATAGCTGATTTCTCTATTGCTCTGGTCGAAGATCAAATTGTAAATATTCGATTCCGACTCAATAGTGACTGACGCTGCCCCGACCTCAAACGAATACGTGATCGTTTGGAGCGGTTGGATTATTGCGCGGTATACGTGCCTGACAGCAGCGAAGTTTTCTTCACGTCCATCGAATGTTGCTGTCTTGACGACGACATAGACCGAGCGTCCGGTTGAGTCAATTTCCAGAGTTCGATCCTGGGCGAAAGTTCCTCCATAGACCCTGTGTCCTTCATGTCCGGATGTTGAATAGTCGGAAAAGGCTCGCCCGTCGTTGAGCAGGGGGAGCCCTAAATTTGTGGCGTACCAGGTCTCGCCTCCGTCCTTGGTTCGATAGAGGTTGTGAGGCGAGATCGCGTAGAGCGTTAGAGGGTTGATGGGGTCGATCGCCAAGTCAATGATTGGTGTTCCGGCGCCGTCAACTGACAGATATCGCCAAGAAGCGGCGCCGTCCGTTGTCTTATAGATGCCGCTTTCTGTAGCTGCGTAGAGAACCTCGGGATTGACCGGGTCGATTTGAAGGTCGTTAGTTAGAGGGTCTAGGCCATCGTTTACTGGTAACCAACTGTTGCCACCATTTGTTGTCTTGTAGATGCCGATAGCAGTTGATGTCTCGTGCAGCGATGTCATCGCATAGGCGATCTCAGGCTTGTCTGGGTGGACCACGAGAGCGTTGATGGAGGTCTGGGTGCCGATGGGAAAGCCGGCGCTTGCTTCGGTAAAGGTTTGGCCACCGTCGGATGATCTAAAAATATGAGCCCCGGTGAGATTGAATAGGCGGTACACGGAGTCGTGGACAGATCCCACGTAGATTTCGTTCGGATCTGAGGGTGCTACTGCTAGTCCGTGAAGGTGGAACCATCTTCGGGTGCTTTCATCGATGAGGCCTTTGGAGCGCGTCTCCTCACTGACACCGAGGTTTATGGCTTCGGTGATGTCCTGCCATGTGGAGCCGCCGTCGACACTCTTCATCAACTCGCCGTCATCCATCCAACTGGTCAGATACATCTCGGTTGGAAAGGTGCGAGAGAACGCAAACACCATCGGGTAGTGCGCGCTTCGGAAAGGAGCGAATAGCCAAGTGTCTCCTGAATCAGGAGTGAAGAAAGCGCCTCTGCCGGATTCACCGGCAACCCAGAGGTGGAACGGCAGGATCGGATGAGTCCCCAACTGGGCAGATTTTGCTTCGTATATGCCGCTGTCGCTTCGGAACCAGCTAAGACCCCCGTCAGTACTCTTATACAGTCCTTCTCCTTCGTGAATTCCGTCTTTGAAGTGTCCGGTATGGGTTGTTACAAGCTCTGAAGCGGTCCCGACATAAAGAACGTCCGGATCAGTTGGGTCGACTGCGACGGGCGTGAGGAAGGTGTACGGCAAACCATCGTTCCGTGCCTTCCAGGTCAGTCCGGCATCGTCGCTTCGGAAGAGGCCCTGATGTGTTGCAACGTAGGCGACGTTTGTATTGCTTGCAGCGAACACAACCTTGTGGAGCCGTCGAGTGGGGAGACCGTCGTTGGTTGGCGTCCAGGTCAATCCTCCGTCAGCACTTCGGAACATCCCGCTTTCTTGGCTGGCGACGAGGATGGTCTGGGGATTGTCTGGACGGATAGCTATTCCGTAGGTTCCTTTGTAACTCTCGCCGCTAAAGGGCAAGAGATTGCCACTCCAAGAGTTCCCCGCATCTCTAGAAACTTGTGCGCCGTTATTGCTTGCAACCCAAACCTCTCTGGGATTGTTTGGAGAAATAGCAAATTCGTGAATCGCTCCACATGTTTCACACGTCCCGGCATATTGCCAGCCGAGTCCGACATCTGAACTCAGGTAGACGTCCACCTCGCCACGTTCGGTTCCAGTGCGATGGTCGCCGTCGAGAGTGGCTGTATAGGCGAACTTCGGTTCGTCTGGAGAAAATGCGATTGCGGTAAAGAGCTGAGCTTCGGGTGCCGGGTTAGTTCTGTTGCCCAACCCATAGGATCGGGCGTCTTTTCCAACCACTTGTATCCAGTCCGCACCGCCGTTATTAGTTCTCTGAACTGGTCCCTCCAGGATGGTGTATAGAACCGTGTTTGGATCAGTCGGATGAACCGCGATGCCGGAGGTATGTCCGGTGGTATGGAGTAGTTCCCAGTCTTGTCCGGCATTGACACTCTTGTAGATCGACATGTCATTTGAATCGACTCCTGCGTAGATCACATTCGGATCTGAAGGAGAGACCTGAATCGAGGTGAACTCTCCAGCAAGCAAATCTGCGACTGGTTCCCAACGGAGCTCGGCACAGGTGCCTGCTTCACTCACGGAGCAGTCTCGCGAAACTGGATTCCGATAGCCGGGCGTCGGACCTGAGGCGCTAACCATCCTGCCTGCGATGAGTTCCGACTTGTCGGAGGTATCGGGGTCCAAGGAGGCCTGAGAACCGGAACCGGACGAATCTGCGGGAACTTCAGAGCCATCTGATGCGCCGACTGCTTCGGCATGACGTTGTTCCGTAAGCGAGCACGCTGTCAGTTGCTGTGTGTCCTCTGGGGACAACATGTAGCGACCCCAAAGAAGGAGATCTGTGGCTTCGGTTCCAAGAGCGCTATCAACGCACCCGATGTCATGGGTGAAAGAAGGACAATGCCCGATCGCATTTTGTTCTTCAGGGGTAGGGGTCCGTCCGATTAGTTCGAAGGCAGTTTGTTCACCTAACTCACTGACGATGCAGGAAAATCGCGAGTGGACATCGAATCCGGACGAAGGTGACCCTTCGGGTTCTGGTGCATCTGTGGGTTCTGGTGCATCTGTGGGTTCTGGTGCATCTGTGGGTTCTGGTGCATCTGTGGGTTCTGGTGCTGCTTCCAGGTCTGAACTGTCGCTCATCTCCTCAACAGCAGGGGCAACTTCCAAACTTGCGGACTCAACGGTTGCAGTATTAGCGGTCTCGAGTGCTGATGAATCGACGACGGATTCGCCTGGATTGGCACCACAAGAAGCAATGAGCAACACGGCAATTAGAAATACAGAAAACCGTCTCATTCCTCGATTCTCCCAGAATCAAGATGTAAAAGCCCCTTGCGGCGGACAAGTCGGCGAGGCATGCGATAGAGGTGTGAGGCTGGAGGCCATTGAAAATGGGGATGCCGATGACCAATGGCGATTATTCAATGGCCACGTTGAGCGGAGTGCATGGAGTTTCAAGTTCACCCGGACAGGGGGTGTAGGTCTTTTTTCGGTATTCACCTGTCGAAGCGAAAGGTATGCCTGCACAGGCACGGGCCCGGCTGCTTTCTGGCCCGGACCGAGACGCCGCCGGTAGGGGTCTTGCTGGAATCGTTTTGATTGAGGGGTGGCCTGGCTCTGTAGAACCGAAGCGGAGATGTCGACTTCTCTGAGTTCCCCCCTTGGGTTGTCGACCTCCTGCTAGACGATACGGCCAGCGCGCTGTCTGCAAACGACGGATGTCCGTCGTTGGTCCTAGCGCCAAGTGATCGGACGCAAACCTGGGCAGTGGGTCCCGAATCGAGCGAGCCTCGCGTGCTCGAACTTCCTGCCGCCATTCTGGCTGAATGGATGACGGGCCGGTTGTCCGATGCGGATCGACGGTCGGCGCTCCCAAAAATTCCCTCTTGGATGTGAGTTGAGAAGCGTTTGACCTGCCTGTAGGGGATACGGCGCACTGCGGCTGTGGTCGCTGGAGTTCGAGACTCCTTCCGATGTGACGAATTGAACCCGATTACTTACGCGAGTCGACCCGTTAGTGGTCCTCGTGAGGCAGGAGGCGGTCGATGGCGGTTTTTCAGGCGTTGAGTGTCTGGTCTGGAGTTCGATGGAGGCTCCGGCGAAACTTTTCCCACGAGTCGACTGAGTTGAGTGCGGAGATAGAAGCAACTATTTCGTCGCACTGAGTGTGACTGCGCGTGTAGCTCTGTGTGAAAGTGGAGTAGGACCCGGATCGACCATGGTTGTGCGGACGTTGTCGACGATCCCAGTGGTCGCCGGGTCGGCTCTGCAGAGCAACTGGAGAGGGCGGAGGTTTTCTTACAGTGTCACCCGGGCTGAGGAGAATGAGGCAATGCGCTGTTCGCGCGTGCCGGTACCGAGTTCCCGGACGGTTAGTAGCTCGGGAAAGCGGTCGACTAGGCGGGATACTGCTTCTCGCCGGAGTTCGCCCAGGTCGTTGAAGTACCGGTAGAGCGAGGCTGTGGACCGTCGGCCCTCTCGGCAACCTCCTCGGGTCGAGGCGGAACTTCGTGTGCCAGCACCAGGTGGATAAAGGCATCCACCGTTCGTGTTCACCGTTCTGATCGACGGAGTCGATGCGCATTCGTTGGTGAATCCGGCTGCGGGGCAGCAGCCACTTGGTCTAGCGCTCGCGTCAGCGGTCTCCCGGCGTGAGGTAGAACCACATCGGCTGTGGCGCGTTCTGTTCCTGCATCGCCTGACGGGCGGCCATCATGACCTTGCCGGTCTCGGTCTGGTCGTAGAACCAGCGGGTGCTGGCCCACGCCGCGGGTGCGTGGTCGACCATCGCCAGTGCAGCGGTTTCGTAGTAGCTGCGGATGTCGTGACTCACCCGCATCGGCAAACCGGGGATACCCGCCTCCTTCCAATCGGTGCCCTTGGCGACACGGATGAACGCTTCGATGGCGGTGGGGATGTCAGCAGCGTCGACGACTCGACCTGCGCCGAACCGTCCGTCACTCATAGCCATACCGCGGTCGTAGGCAGCGCGAAGTCCCCGTGCCTCATCAACTGCTGGGTGCACGTCGGGATCGTGGTGTGGGGGCACAGGGCAGGCGAGCATCTCGTCACCGCTGTCGGGAATTGCCTGGTCGAAGACGGCGAGCACCGGTTCGGAGGAGTCCAACAGGGCGAAGGCTGCCTCTAGCACACGGTGTTGGAACTCCGGATCGCCTGGCTTGCCCAGCGGCCGGCCGAGCGGGAAGTCACACCACAGGCCGCGTGGCGGGGCACCGGACTCGATCTGTTTGCGGATTGAACCGAGGGCAACGGTTGCCATCCCGGTAGCTTCAAAAACGTGGGCGAGCACACTCACGGTGCGCGTGCAGAGCGGTCAAACTGGGGTGAGCAGGACGATGTCGACGCCCTTCTCATGCATCCACTTGGCTCCGGCCGGACCGGAGTCCATCCGGATAGTTGACAGGTCAAACTGATTGCCGGCATAGGCCAAGTGCTGGTCGGCGACCCGGCCGATCACGCCCTGCTCGGCTAATTCTTCAAGCCGGTCGAGTGGGAAGACGGTGTTCATGTCGTATGCGAATCCGGTTCCATCGAAGTTGGGACTCCAGTGCCCGGTTACAAAGTCACGTCGATTGCCGTCGAGGATCCGGTAACTGGTGTCCATCACCTCGAAGTCGTCCTGTTCGGGATGATGCAGCGATGCCGTTGTGACGATCGCCACGGTCGCCTCCGAGAGCGGGATCGGAGCTGTGAAGGCGGTTACTTCAAAGGTCTGGCCTTGGAGTGCTTCGGTTAGTTCTTTGATGTCGGAGTCAGCGATGAGAGTGACAATAGCAATAGCAATAGCAATAGTTCAGGCGTTCTAAAAGGGGATAGAGATGATGATTTGCAGACGTGCGTAGGTCATGTCGAACCCTCCAGTCGATTTTCGCGCTTCGCCAAACTGCCACGTCGGTGTGGTTGGAAGTATGTGGCCCTGTGCGACAATCAATCGCTGAGACCCTGTGTTGCAACTAGAAGAGCGTGAGCCACAACAAGGCAATTGTTTAAGATCAACGTCCAGAACCGCTCCCATTCTGTCCGCGAGTTGAGAAGCCAATCAGGGCTGACAAAATGGATGTTGGATGCCGCCGTCGACTTCGAGAATTCGGCGTCGCATAAAGGTGCGATCCCGGAGGAGTGTTCCAGTGACTGAAAGCTTCAAGAATCTCTGGCACCCGATCGCTAGTTCGGAGGACCTGCAGTATCGACACATCTTTCAGGGCCAGTTGCTTGGCCGTGAACTTGCCCTTTGGCGTGCTGATGACGACTTTGTCAATGTCTGGGAGAACCGCTGCCTACACCGAGGCCTAAGGCTCTCTATTGGGCAGAACGACGGGCTTGAATTGCGATGTCAATACCATGGCTGGCGGTACGCCAATAGGTCAGCCGGCTGCACGTATATTCCTGCCCATCCAGTGGACGCTCCGGCCCGCACTATTTGCAATAGAACCTTCCCATCTGTCGAGCGCTACGGCCTGATCTGGTCGGGCGAAGATCCCGTGGGCGAGCTTCCCGAGATTGAGGCGCTTGAGAATTCTGAAACGCTGGTGCTGCGGAGCATCTCTGTCAATGCTCCGATCGAGCTTGTTCTTGGGCACCTTGCCAACTATCGCTTTTCCATTACCGGTGACCCGGACAACTTCACGACGACTTCTAGGAATTTCCTGGACGAGCGATCCATTTCGTTGACAGCGACTCCCGATGGCGGTGAGTTGACAGTCGTCTTTTTCGTTCAGCCGGTTGACTCGAACCGATCGGTAATTCGAGGAGCTCTCTGCAACAATCCGCTGGGTGCTGAGCGACTTCGGACGCTAAGGCATCACAACGAGGAATTGTCCCGTCTACGTGACATGGTCGAGTTGGAGGCGCTTGATGGACCTCCGCTGGAGCCGATGGTCGCCACGATCGAACAGGTTCCGGTTTCTCTTTCAGAAGTCGAGACTCCCTCAGGACGCAAGGCCCCGCTTCGCGTAAAAGTGCTTCGCAAATGGGTGACTGCCGAGGACATTGTTGGCCTGGAGCTTGAATCCATCGGCGAACCGTTGCCGACACACCAGCCAGGCGCACACATTGACGTGCATTTGCCCAATGGATTGGTTCGGCAGTATTCGCTGACAAATGCGCCGGGGGACGGATTGCTGTATCGGCTCGGCGTCAAACTGGAATCTGATTCACGTGGTGGTTCTGAGTTCCTGCACGAAACGGCCAAGGAGGGCGATGTCCTGGCCATCTCCGAGCCCCGCAACAACTTTCCATTACGTCGCGACACAGTAAAGACAATTCTGATAGCTGGCGGGATCGGCATAACGCCCCTGTTGTCGATGGCTCAGACGCTGCGAAAGGACAAGTTGGATTATGAACTCCACTACTTCGCCCAGGCCGAAGGGCATCTCGCCTTTCCCGAGATACTTCGCAAACTCGATGATTCAGTAGTCCTGCACCTTGGCCTATCACCAGATGAGACGAAAGGGGAACTGGCAGTACTGCTCGCTGAGTATGAGACAGCGATGCACATCTATGCATGCGGGCCTGGCCCAATGCTCGAGGCCACGCGGCATATCGCCTCTGATTTTGGATGGCCTGATGAGGCCGTCCACTTTGAGTATTTCCAGAACACCATCGAATTAGACAGTTCGTCTTCGTTCGAAGTCAGCCTGGCCAGATCGGCTCTCACCCTTGAGGTTCCAAGTGGCAAAACAATTCTTGAAGTACTTCGTGACAACGGGATAGCTCTGATGTCATCTTGCGAACAAGGAGCATGCGGTACGTGCGAAGTGGCCGTAATTGAAGGTGAGCCCGAACATCAAGACGTTTATCTGAACGATTCAGAGAAGCTTGCCGGCCAGAGAATAATGACTTGTGTCTCAAGGGCAAAGTCGTCTCATCTGGTTCTTGATATCTAGGGAGCTGTGATGATCAAACTTTACGACTACGTCCTTTCCGTGAATTGCTACAAGCAGAGACTGATGATGAGCATCCTCGACGTTCCCTTCGAGTCGATACTTGTCGACTTCTACCCCGGGTGGGAGCACAAGGGCGAAGAGTTCAAGAAGATCAACCCGCTTGGTCACATACCGGTCATCGACGACGACGGCTTCGTGCTCAGGGATGCTCACGCAATTCTCATCTACCTCGCTTCAAAATACGACCCCACTGGTCTCTGGTACCCGACCAACAATCCAGAGCTCATCGGCGAAACTTCTCAGTGGATGCTTTTTGCTGAGGGGACGACCAATACAGCCTCGGCAGCCCGTCTACATGTGAATCTCGGCTACGAATTCGATATCGAAGCCTGCAGGACTGGGGCCCATCGTCTGTTCCGTGTACTCGATGAGCATCTTTGGTTTCGAGAGCAAGAAAATCTCGACTGGGTTTGCTCAGGCGAACACCCCACCGTTGCCGATATAGCCATATTTCCCGACGTAATCCTCTCCGAAGAAGGTGGTATTGCTCGTATGGATTATCCCGCTCTTCGGAGGTGGACCGACCGGGTGAAGCGAATTCCCGGATTCGAAACCATGCCTGGAATATTCCCAGCGTCTGAACCTCGCTCTCTGCCACGAGAAGGAGAGGTGCATGTCTGAGCTCAAAGAGTCGGAGAGTGACCGGTTTTCTGGCCAAGTCGCCGTCATCACAGGCTCAGCAATGGGCATTGGCCGAGCAGCTGCCATCCGGTTCGCTTCTGAGGGCGCATCAGTCGCGTGCCTCGACATCGAAGAAGAACAGAACGAAACGACGGCTGCCGACGCCGCAGCGTTTGGAGCGCAGACCACGGCGATTGCCTGTGACGTGCGCTCTCATGCCGAACAAGCGGAGGCGTTTGAAGCGATCGTGGAAGAGTGGGGGCGCGTCGACGTGCTGGTTGCCTGTGCAGGCGTGTATGTCGGAGGTCCGCTGCCTGACATACCACCCGAACGTTGGGAAGATCTAGTGGCTGTGAACCTCACAGGCGTGCTTGTGTCGAACAGTCTTGTTGCGCCAATCATGATTAAGCAGGGCCACGGTGCCATCGTCAATATCTCGTCAATGGCAGGCAAGACCAGTTGGCCCAATTCGGCGGAATACTCTGCGACCAAGAGCGGTGTGGTTGGCGTGACCCGCTCGGCAGCAATGGAACTTGGACCCCACGGGATCACAGTAAACGCTGTTTGCCCAGGTAACACGCTTACGGGAATGGTTCGTCAGGTGGCGGAGGAGATCGGGGAGACTCTCGATATGACGGGGGATCAATGGCTAGCCATGCGTGCGGAGGACACCGCCCTAAAACGTCTGGCTGAACCTGAGGAAATTGCCGGGGTGATCGCCTTCTTGGCGAGCGAAGATGCTCGCTATATCACCGGACAGTCGATTGAAGTCGATGGTGGCATAATCCTCGCCTGAACGGTGCCAAACGGCAGGCGTATTCAGGCGATGCGGTCCAGCATGTCTCGGCGGATCTCGTAGATCGCTGGTTCGCCCATCAAGTGGCGCCGCACCTCTTCCACTGCGAGTTCACCCATCCGAGTGCAATTTTCGATGCATCCCGCGATGTGCGGGGTGATGACGACGTTTTCGAGTCGCCGGAGTTCACTGTCGACCGCAGGCGGCTCAGGGTCGGTGACGTCGAGGAACGCGAAGATCCTGCCAGTTTCCAACTCGTTGATGAGCGAAGTCTCGTCGACCAATCCGCCGCGAGCAGTGTTGATGAGGAGCGCGCCATCCTTCATTGCGCCGAGTACCTCAGCGTTCAGCATGTGCCGTGTGTGTTCGTTCTCGGGGCAGTGAAGCGACACCACGTCGGCCCGTGTGACCAATTCGTGTAGGTCGACCCGTTCGACTCCGAGACTCGCGGCCTCCTCATTTGTGAGGTATGGATCGGCAACGAGGATGGTGGTTTGGAAAGGAGAAAGAAGTTCGATGACATGGCGGCCGACGTTGCTTGCCCCCACGAGACCAACAGTCGAGCGGGTGAGCTCTCGGGCGTCCCACTGCTCCCAAACCAGACCGTCACGCCACCCGCCGGCTGCCACGTGACGTCCGAGCGGCCAGATCCGCTTACGTCCCACAATCATGAGGCCAAGGGTGGTTTCGGCGACATCGCGCGCCAACGTGATTCCTGCGCTCGTTACCCGGATGCCGCGATCCCACAATGAATCCGATACGAAACGCTTGATGCTGCTGCCCATGTGTGACATCAACTCGAGCGAATTGGCCGACGCTATGACTTCGGTATCCAGTTGGGCGACGCCCCAACTCGTTATGCATGCCACTACTCCTGGCAGGAGATCGATCAGTTCCTGACGACTTGCCGGTTCGTCTCCCTTGTGATGGACGACGGTGGAAACCTCCTCGAGAAGTTGCCATGCCTCCGCGCTGAACATTCGGTCGTAATGCGATTGACCGATAGTCACCGCAACCTTCGGCTTGGTCATCGTCTATCTCCTGAAGTCAGTCGGCAGTACTCGGCATAACGCCTGTTCATGGTGTCGGTGTGCCGACATGACGGGCGGATCATCTCGACCGACGTTTTTATGTCAGTGAGAGTTGGCCAACCGCAGGCGCGGGCGGCGAGCATTGCTGCTCCCACGGCGGGCTGGCTGGCTTCGCGTCGGACAGTAAGAGGCATACCTATTGCATCAGCGATCTTCTGAGTGAGAAACCGGCTATTTGTGCCGCCACCGGCAAGCGTCAGATCGTTTATGGGAACCGATGACGAGGTTTGCTCGATGGTCAGGCGAGCCTCGAAGGCACACGCTTCCATCACGGCTCTTAGCCGCACTATTGGGTCGGTAGTGGCCGGACCTGAGAAGTGGCCAACTTTGTTGCCTCCTAGGTCGGGGAGGCTGAGCAGGAAGTAAGGGTCGTCGATGTCCGGGCTGCGATGAGCGAGCTTGCTGTCCAGTTTGTTTGCTTCTTTTGGCATTGCCGAAGCCAGTGTTGTACCGAGGTCGCCAAGATGGCTGGAGACAGTCCAACGGCCTGGCACTACGTGTGGGCTCAAGTTGAAGCTGTGAGTTAGAACTGCCGTGTCGCCTCGATCGGTGATCGTTGTGAGCACCCAAGCGGTGCCTAGGGAGAGCAACGCCGAACCGGGTGTTGTCAGACCAAGGCCGAAAGCAGCGCACGATTGGTCGTGGCCGCCGATAACCACTGGTATTCCCTGTGGGAGTGCCATCGTCTTGGCGGCAATAGCCGTGAGATGGCCTGCTTGCTCTCCCGACGGAGAGAGGGCGGAGAGTGCAGACATCTCTACTTTGGCGATCTTGCACAGTTCGGAACTCCAAGACAGCGAGGACACGTCCATGAGTTGCATGCCGGCAGCGTTAGACGGATTCGTGATCCACGAACCTGTCAGCTCGTGGACAAGAAAGTCGTCGATCGACGCCCACCTCGATGGCTCGAGACCCGTCTCGGAGCGAAGCCAAGAGATTGTCGATAGCCCGAGGCCTGGCGACGGCGTCCAGCCGCTAAGGGATCTAATCGTTCTCCGTGTTTCGGCATCCCAATCGCGAACGAGATCTTGCGAGCGTCTGTCCATCCAAGTGATGAGATTGGGCTCAACGCCTCCCTCAAGTTGCTCAACGGGGACTACCGATCCACTCTGCGTAGCGAGAGCGAGCGCTGCTACAGGGGTGGAACTATCCAGAGAGGACATCCCTCGTCGACAGGCCGTAACGAGTGCATTCCAGATCGTCGACATCTGCTGGAGACTCGCCCCAGGTGATGGCACAAGTGTTGGGATCGGGTCAGAGTCGGCACTGGCCTGAATGACTCCCTCATTATCGACAGCGACCATTTTCGTCGATGTGGTGCCAGCGTCGAGGCCGATGACGATGGCAGAGGAGGGGGACATGATGGATCATCCGTGAAGAATCGAGAGAGCGTCGTCGACCGAGGCGTTCCCGTGAACAATGGCAACAATTGAACGTGTCATAGCCTCCGGATCATCGCACTGAAAGACGTTGCGACCGATGGCGACGCCTTTGGCGCCTGCGGCGATTGCTGCATGAATGTTGGAAAGCATCAACCGCTCGTCTCCCTTTGCGCCACCTAAAATTACGACGGGTACAAACGTCGACGAGGTGACGGAGCCGTAGTCATCGCAATACGGGGCTTTGATGAAGTCGGCACCAAGCTCTGCTCCGAGGCGAACAGCGAGCGCTATGGCTTCGGTTCCTCGAGTCTCTGGGCCGCTGTTGAAGCCTCCGGGAACCATCTCTCCGAGTACGGGAAGACCCCAGCGGTGCGCCTCGGAAGTCACGTTCGCGAGAGTTTCGAGGGTTGAGGCCTCTCTATCCGAGCCAGGCATGGCTGTCACTACGAGCGCGTCGGCACCTATCCGTAAGGCATCCATCGGTCCGAAGAATTGTGACAGCGACCCGGCGCTCGGTTGTCCGAGATTGGTTTCGGCACCATCGCTGCGCACGATGAGCCCTACATTCCCGAGTTCGGCAGCGAAGCGCTCAGCTATTCCAAACGAAGTCAGAATGGCGTCGGCTCCACCAGAGATCACAGCGGAGATGGTCGTCGCCGGGTCCTCGAATCCCTCGCATGGGCCGTCGATCAGACCGTGGTCGAGAGCGATGATTACTGTTCGCCCGTCGGAGGCGAAGATGCGACTGAGACGGCGGATTGTCATGTCAGCGTTCCTTTGATGATTGGTAGCGAGTTGCCGATAACACTCAGGTTTTCGTCGAGGTTCATCGAGAGGGCATCGATGAGAACGGCGTGAAGGTCGTGTTCGGTCGCCATTCTCTGTACCTCTGCTGCGCATTCGGTTGGTGATCCCGCTATTTGATAGCGACGAAGAAGTTCGTCGGTTACGAGTGGGTCCACACGACCGGGGTCGTTTGTGCGCGCTGCGTGCTCAACGATGGCAATGCTGTCCTCGTCCAGGCTGAGCGATTTGAGGACCCGACGCGGCGAGTCCATAAGTACATAAGACAGCGTGCGTCGTTGGCCCTCGAGAAGCTCGGCCGTGTAGCAGATGCGGCCAAGGTACATCGGTCGAGGGGGGGCCCTGCCGGCTCGTTGAGCTGATCTCTCGACGAGCTGTCGAGCAGCAGCAACATCTGGCTTCACCGTGCAGATCACACCGTCTGCCACTTCACCAGCCAGTCCGAGAACCAAAGGGCCGCGGCCGGCGATCCAGATCGGGATGTCTTGGGCGCCCATTCCGAGTTGTGCTTCGTTGAGAGAACAGTGTTCACCGTGCCAAGAAATGGTCTCACCCGACCAGAGCTTGTCAAGCACTGTGATGGTGTCGGCGACGACTCGAAAGGGCTTTCTTCGCTCGATTGCCATGGGTCCGAGAACCATCGAACCCCCGGCCAGAATAGTTGCTACTACTCGGCCGCCCGAGAGTTCGTTGACGGTCGCGAGTGCTGCCGCAGTGACCGCTGGATGCCGGGTATAACCATTTGTCATCACGCCGAGCTGTATTCGTTCGGTTTCACGAGCTGCCGCTCCGAGACATGCATAGATGTCGGGATGGACTCCCTCGTCCGCAACCATGCAGTAGTCATACCCGAGACGCTCTGCCTCGACCGCCAGTGCGATGACGTCTGGCGACGGCATCAAGGGAACTATGTGGACTCCTGCAGCGACCATATATTCAGCCGTGTTCGCGTTTGCGGTGGCCGAAGCGTTGGCCACCATCTACGGTGATTACCTCGCCGGTTATGTAGTCGGCCTCGACGAGAAAA
Source organism: Candidatus Neomicrothrix sp. UBA2974 (assembly GCA_002348705.1). Taxonomy (GTDB): domain Bacteria; phylum Actinomycetota; class Acidimicrobiia; order Acidimicrobiales; family MedAcidi-G1; genus UBA9410. The sequence continues at coordinate 114,276 of DEAU01000014.1, read as the reverse complement.
AGCACCGCATGTGCCACCTCCTCGGGAGTACCCCACCGGCCGAGGAGCGTGTCGTCTGCGACACGTTCAAATTTGGCGTCGTCATAATCCAACGGTCGGAGAGCAGGGCCGGGAACCACGGCATTCGCGCGGATTCGGGGGGCGAGCTCTAGAGCGAGCTGGCGAGTGAGGGATAGCACGGCACCCTTGCCCACCGCATGTCCTGCGAATCCTGGCCATGGTTCAAAGGCCGAGAGATCACCGATACTGATGATGACGCCTCCGTCGTTTTCTAGCATCACGGGAGCTATACGGTTGGCGCAGTAGAACGGCCCGTGCACGAGTGTGTCGATGGAGCTGTGCCAGATTCTCAAGTCATTGGTGGGAAGCGGGTCAGCTAGGAACATCGAAGCGTTATTCACGAGGACATCGATGGTGCCAAATCGTTTGACCGCTTCGTTCACCATGTTTCCGACAGCGTCGTAGTCGGCAACGCTCGCCTGAATCGGAAGTGCGGCGACCCCGAGGGCTTCAGCCTCGGCAGCGGTCTCGTCGGCCTGGGTGGACGAGTTGTTGTAGTTAATTACGACGTTGGCGCCTGCGCGAGCAAGTTCGAGGGTGATGGAGCGTCCAACTCGTTTGGCTCCGCCAGTAACAAGCGCAGTCTTTCCCTCGATGTTCATTGACCCTCCCGAGCGAGGCGATTAGATCAACGGCAACTGGAGGGTGCGTCACCCTGAAGAGTGACCATGCTTCAGCTTCTTCGTCATTTTAGCGGGATGGACGCGATCCATCACCAAGGGCGAGCGAACGGCTTCCTCAACTCGATTCTGGTGCTTGCGGCAATAGAAAATTCCCAAGACCGATCAGCATGGACTACGTCCCTGCGGATGCCGCTACTGTCAGCGACATGCGTTTCTCGTATTGGGCAAATTCCGGCCAGACTTGGGCGGATCTCCTCCAAGGCTGTCAACATGCGGAGTCGACCGGTTGGGACGGAATATGGGTGCCCGACCATTTCATGCCTCCGCCAGAGGGTTATGGCCCTGAGAAGGACTACGGCTCACCTGAGATGGGTGCCATCCTCGAGGCCTGGACGATGTTGGCCGCCCTTGCGGTCGCAGTACCTCGGATTCGACTTGGCGCGATGGTCTCGGGCAACACCTACAGGCATCCAGCGGTCTTGGCCAACATGGCGGCAACGGTCGACCACATATCCGGGGGGCGTCTCGTGGTCGGAATTGGTGCTGGTTGGCAGGAGAACGAACACCGTCGCTACGGCCTTGAGTTGGGTTCGGTCGCCGAGCGCTCAGACCGGTTCGAGGAAGCCTGTGAGATTCTCACCATGCTGTTTTCACAAGATCGCACCACGTTCGATGGTGAGTACTACGCACTAGACGAGGCACCCATGGAGCCCAAACCTCTGCAAAGCCCGCTGCCCCTCCTGATTGGCGGTGGCGGCGAGAAGCGGACGCTGCGAACCGCGGCCCGGTTCGCCACAGAGTGGAATTGCTGGGGGAGGCCCGAAGAAATTCGCCACAAGATCAGCGTCCTGGAACGACATTGCGATGAAGTGGGACGTGATCCTGGCGCAATTCAGAAGTCCGCTGTTGGGGTTCTCATCTTTACCGAAACCGAGCAGGAGGCTGTCGAACTTCAACAGAGTTTGGGCTACAGATCGGGCCTAGTCGGCACCCCAGAACAACTTCGTCAAGTGGTAGCCGAGTATGCGGCCGCAGGTGTAGACGAATTGCTGGTGCCAGATTTTGCTTTCTCGATCGCAGATCGAAACGACAACCTCGACCGCTTTCAGGCCGAGGTTGTCAACTAGAGCCATTCAGGCTCCGCTAGCCAATAGGGCGTAGTTCTGTTTGCTGGGTGTGGAAACTTCCGCGGTGGCATAAACCTCTTCGCCGCACGAACTGCAGATAGAAGATTGTCGGTCGCTAGTCGTATACCTTCTTTGTAGGCCGTTGAATCGGCCCGTGTTGGATCAATTATGGAGATGAGATGAGAACTGAAAATTTGCTTGCAGTTACGAATATGCGGTCGAGGGAAATACAGATGTCGGTGTTGCCGTATGTGGCCATTCATTCGGTGGTACTTCTGTCGATTGTTTTCGGAGGTTCAGGCTTGGAGGCCGATGGTGTCAAGTTGGCACTTGCCGCGTTTGCGGTCTTGGGTTCTATCTGGCTGACCATGGGTGTCGATGGAGCCATCGCCGACATTGGGGCTGCGGCGAAGGACATGGACGAGGAGATGGCCGCCAGTAGCGTGGGTCAGAACTGGTCAAAGGCCCCCTTTGGAATATTCCGGGTAATGACAGGCCTCTTTACCGCGCTAATCCTCATTGCAGAGTTGATGGCCCTTTACGCCTAACGGACTGACAGTTTGTTTCCCCACTGGCAACCTGTTGGTAAGGACGAGGCAAAGGGCTGGGGGACCGATTTGCGGCAACGATGGCGTCAACCATCGGTGCGTGACTGTGTCCTCCTGCATGGATTTGACACTCCCATGACAGGACGTATTTGCCACAGGTTTCCAATCCTGTGGCGACAGACACTGCTGGGTCGGAAGGTTAAGAGGGAATGAAATTGGAAACAGGGTCAGGCATGAAGGCTGCCCACTCGTTCCGTGTAGAGGTTGCCGAAGCGGCTCTTGACCAGATCCGCTCCCAAGTAGCGGGATATCCCTGGCACGAAATGCCTGATGACGGCGGTTGGGCTTACGGCACCAACCTGGACTATATGAAGCAGCTTTGTGCTTATTGGGTCGAGGAATTTGATTGGCGAAAACAAGAAGCGAAGATCAATCATTTCTCTCACTACATCGCTCCTGTCGGAGGCATCGACCTCCACTTCCTTTACGAGAAGGGCAGCGGCCCTGCACCGTTGCCCCTGATCGTCAGCCATGGTTGGCCAGGTTCAATCGTTGAGTTTCTTGACATCATCGAACCGCTTGCGCATCCAGAACGTTTCGGAGGCAATAAGGAAGATTCCTTCGATGTCATCGTTCCCTCATTACCTGGGTTTGGCTTCTCCGGTCGACCATCGCGTCCAATCGGGCCACGCAAGATGGCCGATTTGTTCAACTCGCTGATGACTGAGGTGCTCGGATACCAGAACTATCTGGCTCAGGGAGGCGACTGGGGTGGCGCGATTTCAAGTTGGCTTGGGTTCGAACACTCGGCAGCTTGCCAAGGCATCCACATCAATATCTTGACGATGCGCCATCCGGATGGTCCGCAGGGTCCAGCGGAGGAGACATGGGCCGCCGAGTTTGAACGACAGCAACAGATGGAGAATGGCTACCGGACGCAGCAGGCGACTAAACCACAGACCTTGAGTTACGCGATGATGGACAGCCCGGTTGGTCAGGCCGCGTGGATTATTGAAAAGTTCAACTCTTGGTCGGATATAGACGGTGACGACTTAGAGAGTGTGCACAGCAAGGATTCGTTGTTGACCAACATCATGGTCTACTTGGTCACCGGCACCTTTAACACAGCGTCATGGATCTACTACGGTCGTCGCGAAGAGGGCGGGCGTCTGCTTTCTTCGTCCGGCAAACGAGTTGAAGTTCCGACTGCTGCTGCACTATTTCCAGCAGAGATTCTGTCCTGGCCCCCACGGTCGTATGCGGAACGTATTTACAACATTGTTCGCTGGACTGAGATGCCCCGTGGGGGTCATTTTGCAGCACTGGAACAACCTGAGTTGCTGATTGACGACCTCCGCTCCTTTGCTCGAACGTTGCGTTAGAGATGGGCGGACGTAAGGCAGGTTGTTGACGTTGAACTGCCGGTTCTTTGGCTAGAGGTGGAGCGCTAGGCGCCGGCCGGCGATCAAATTTGGATAGATCCAGTGAGTTTCTTAACCGATGGCGATTAGGGCGACAGCGAGACTCGATCCGCCGAGCCCCAGACCCTGCCACCACCGCATTCTCTGACCGCGTATCGCGACACCCAAGAGGACGGACACCGCTGCGTACTGCGAGGCGGCGACGCTTACGACAGCGAGGCTCCCTCCTCGGAGGGCCAGAACAAAGAAGACCACTGCGGCGATCCCAAAGATGCCAGCCACGAAAGAAGTGATGAAGCCCTCTCGTGTTTTCGGAAACATCCGCGGGCCGGTAGAGCGCGCAACCAGAGCAGCGATCAAAAATGCTGCTATGCGTTGAATCAGGAGCGGAGAACCGCCAGCGTCGTTTCCGATGCGACTCAAGAGGATGAATGTGGCTCCAAAAAAGAGACCAGCTACGAATGCCAGAAATAGACCGCTTGACCCCGCAACGTGATGCCCACCTTCATAGGAAGACAAGGCGATGGCGACAACACCCAACACGATTCCTGTGGAAGTTGTTGTAGATGGGGATGAACCCGAAACGAGTATGTCCCAGAGCACCGGCACGCTTGACATCACTACTGCCGCGGTTGGCGCAGCGATGCGCAATGACCCTCGAGCGTAGGCAAGAAACAACAAAAGGATTCCAAGACCGTTAACGAGTCCGGCGAATGCTCCATGAACCTGGTCGAGAGAAGTGGGATGGCCGGACCAGAAAACTGTAGTTATTGCCATCACCGCAACTCCGGCGAGTAGAACCGTCGAAGACACTTCGTTGGCGCGCTCGCGCTTTGATACACCAGATGCGAAGAAGTCGCTGAGACTGATCGAAAATGTTGAGAGCACTGCATAGATCACGGACACAGGCACGCAGTATGCATTGTGTTGTGTCGCGACAGTCTTAGATGGAATGGCGTTAAAGGTTGAGCCGGCACTTGTTTTTCTCATCGAGAAGATGGACTTGGATCGTGGGGCTGCCTGCAGTTACCAGCAAGCGCTGTTAGTCCCTTAATAGAGATCTGGCTCTTCGCCAAGCAGTTCGATGAGGCTGGCGTGGAAGAGTGCTAGGCGTCCTTCGAGATAATGGCGTGGCCCTGGGCGGAAGTGTTGCGACAGGACACCTTGTTGCAAACGGCGAACTATCTCGTAGTCCTCTTTGAGGATTGTGGAGAGAAAGGCTTCATCGTCCACTTCGTTGTTCTGCGAGGAATGGGAATAGGAACGGAACTGAATGGCCGTCCGTCGGACGTCGATTGGATCAAATCGGAGGGTACTTACACCGCCATCCGGCAGAGCGACAATGGTCAGATTAGGAAAAACGTCAATTGCGTAGGTTGACTGTGACTGCTCTTTTCTCAAATTGGCTCGAATCTGGTAGGGCTCCAGACCCAATTTGTTGAGAGGCATGCACAGGATGCTGGTAGAGCGAACCCCGATGTACTCCTGAAGCTTCATGCCTTCCAGCCCGGGCTGGAGTGAATTGGGGTGGACCTCAGGCAGGTGATAGTCGTCGAGAGCGTTGTCGACAAGAAGCTTCCAGTTGACGTCTATGGCGTCGTCGATCCTGACCGCCGCTGCCAAATCCTTGATTCCGTGTTGATCAAGGAGTTCAGGAACATCCTCTAGGTAGGAATCCAGAGGGGGAGCTGATCCGTCGACGTTTACGAAAACGAACCGTTCCCAGACGCCCAGTCTCAGGGAATGGAGACCTAATTGATCATTCTTGATTTGGTTATCGAATCCCTTCCGATTGGGGACGCCGCGCAACGAACCGTCTGTGTTGAAAGTCCAACCGTGGTAGGGGCACTTGAAGGCCATCTTGCAGTTTCCGGTTCCTACGGCAATGACGGAACCGCGATGAGGGCAGACGTTAGAAAATGCGCCGAGAGACCCGTCAGTATCTCTCACAACGAGAACTGGTTCCTGACCTATCACCGTGGTCACGAAGTCTCCCGGGGAGGCAACTTCCTGTAGATCAGCGGCAAGAACCCAACTCGAAGGGAACACGCGGCTCATCTCAGCTTCAAAAAACCTTTGCGAAATATAGGCGCTGGCAGGCAGCGAGTGACGCTCAAATCGCACGGCTGAAAGGTACTTGGAGTGTTGACTGGAAAGGTTGAGCCCAGACGGTAGCTGTTAAGGCTCTGCGGAGAACTCGGAATCCGATATCAAGTTGGGAGAGTCCCACTTGGAATCTCGGCTCCACGAAAGCTTCAACCAATCGTGATCATCGAAATCGATGTCACTGCTGCAACTAGCCCGAGGCCCTGGTTCGGACTTACCCGTTCACTCAGGAATATGCGAGCAAGGAGAACGGTTACGGCTGGATGGATATTGCTAAGGAGAGAGGAGGTGCTGAGAAGGCCCTGATTCAGTGCGGCGAGAAAGAGAACGGCGGCAAAAACATCAGAGAAACTGGCTCCAGCGATGAGGACCCGAGCGTTCTTGGATGGCTTCGTGGGCCACGGGGCCTTCGTGGCGACGAGGAGAATGAGGACCGCAGGCACGAGGCGAGCACTAAAAATTGGCCATGGAGCAGTAGCCGGAGTGGTGCTGTTGAGGACTATGTATCCGAATCCGAATCCCGTTCCAGCGAGAACGCCGTTGATAATGGAATCGAGTCTGAGTTTTGTCTTCTCGAAACCTTGACCGGACACCAGAAGAATCGAAAGAAGTCCCAGGCATGTGCCTAAGAGTTGGACCAGAGATAACTGCTCTCCAATGCCAAGACCCCACAGCAATGGGAGTAGCGCACTGACCACTCCGGTTATAGGAGCAACAGAGACCATATGTGTGCGTAGTCCAAGGTAGAAAAACGCTACGCCGGCAGAGCCGAAGAGGCCGGACAGGCCTCCTATCAGGAAATCCCGGACAAGGAATTCCTCTGCCAGAAGAAGGGCAAATGGGAGCGCGAAGATCGCGGCGAGTGCCTGGTCCAAAGCAAGCAAAGAAAAGAGATGGGTGCGTCTTGCAGCCTGACCGCCGAAGAATGCTGCAACGCCCCAAAGAAGAGCAGAGGAGAGAGCAAGAGCATTCGACACCAAGAGATTCTATGGATGTATAAAAAATAATTCCGAGAATGGTCTGGCCTCGTAGCAACTTAGTGATGCCACTTTCGGGTCGACCAACTTCACACGTCCCGGTAAGAGGACTGCGATGCCGCCTGCGAACGTCAGGCGGCGTGCACGTAACAAGATCGACACAAGGGGCAACGATGACATGATCCTCCTAGTGACAGGCTCTTCAGAACTGAGTATCAGTAGGGTGAAGAATCAATGAGCGTCGCAGATGAGATAAGAAAACTGGTCGACCTGCGAAACCAAGGTGACATCACCAAAGCGGAGTATGAACTACTCAAGGCCGGACTGATCGCTTCCCTTGCTGGTGGGTCCAGGGAGCCGAAGGTCATTGATGGGCAACGACGGAGTCGACAGAATCCCTGGAAACCAGCTGAGCTAATTGACGTGATTCGAGCGGCTTCGAGCGGACAAGTTCGACTGACAATCCAGCATTACTCAAACCTCCGGAAATCAGGCGAGGTGGAAGGCCCAACGCCCGCGATCTTCATTAAGTCATTTGGCAGTTGGTCAGCAGCGTGTGAAGCAGCAGGTGTTCAATCGGGAGAACCACGACGCACGAACTACACCCGCCGCTGGAGCAACGACGATCTGCTGGAGTTTGTTGTTGAGTACGTGAGAGAAAGTCGAAAATCCTCCAAAGGTCTCGGTACTGCTGGAGGATTTGAGAACTGGCTCGGTTCACTCAAGGCCTCTCGAGAGGTGCCGTCTTTTGCCACGGTCCGGAACAGGCTTGGTTCTTGGTCTCAAATGCGGGATTCAGCTATGGCTGTCATCGAGCAGGAAGACCGTAGTGTGACCAACTGGACGGGCAGAGAACTGGCTGCTCCGCACTTCTCGGCCACCGGGCCGACCGAGGCAGTGGAAGCGATGGAGGATGTCAATTCAGGAGACAGAACCCATTGAGCATCCGGACGGAGACACCTCGGCTCCAGGCCACCGAGCGTTAATGGAGAGAGAGCCCCTTCTGCCACTGGCATTACCGGCGCGCCACGGGAGCCGGTTGCGAAGGCGGTGATTAGAAATCCTGCTGGTGTAAGCATTCGTGCCGTATCAAGAGTCCGGAATGGTCCAGGAGATCGTTTTTTAAGTAGTTGCTCTTTCGATGTCGTTCAGGGTCAATTCGATGCCAAATCCAGGAGCGTCACTCGGTTGAATTCTTCCATTCTCGGGGAAACTCATACCCGGCGTGGCTCGGTAGGAGTTCATTAGAGGCGAGTCGCGAGGGCAGTTGATATACATCTCAGCCCAAAGATTCCCCGGCAATGCAGCTGAGAGATGCTGACCGTAGCTGTCGTTTGCTCCGCAATGGACCGCTAGGTCGTAGCCGGCATCGGCAGCAGCTCTTGCTACGCGCAGGCACGGAGTTGCTCCTCCAAGCCAAAGTGGGTCGGGTTGCAGCACGTCGACCCATCCCGACTCGATAGCTCGGAGAAACGGAAGGTCCGTGTACCAGCGTTCGCCAGCTGCCAATCGCTGGGAGGGCAGAGCCGAACGGATCCGTGAATAGCCAACCCAGTCCTCCGGATAGATCATGTCTTCGATCCATCCGAGGTCGAAGGTACTCATGGCTTCCCCGATGCAAATGGCGTGGTCCACAGACTGGATCGCCCAGCAATCGAGCATCAGATCAGCTGACGGCCCCACAAGTTCACGACTAGTCCCAACTAAATCCACAAGGCGATCGATTGATGAGGAGAGGTTGGGTCCCCAAGGGCATGGCAACTTAAAGGCCTCAAAGCCGAGTTCCCCGAACCATTCCAAGTCCATGCCAGTTGCGTAGCAACGAACTGGTGAAGGATCTGCCGCTCCGAGAAGTTTGTACACAGGCTTCTCAGCAACTTTTCCGGCCACGTCCCACAACGCTAGGTCGACGGCGCTGATGGCATAGCTAGCAACCCCTGACGCTCCGAAATGAGAACCACAGGCAATGGTCATCATCTCCCAGAGCCTCTCGTGGTCATCAATCGACTCGCCACAGAGCATCGGTGCTAGATAGTCGTTGATCAATGGTGCAGTGATCCCAGCCAATGAACTCATGCCCAGCCCCCATTGGCCTGAACACGTGGTGACTACACACATCACATCGCCCCACGGGGGCTGAAACCGAGAAGCCTGGCCTTTAAACCGAGGGTCGGCCCCCAGGGGGTTCATATGGTCAGACTCGTCGTGCCAATCGGCGAGGGCGTCACTGGATCTGCCAAGCACTGCCGGGTTCCTCAGAGCTTCGGCTCGCACCGAATCGATCCGCATGCACGCAGTCTGTCCTAAAGCAACACCAAGCGGCGCTTGTTGAACCGAATGGCGCTGTGACGCCATAGGAGCCTGTCTAAGCGACGCATCCATTGAAATGGTGGCGTCGTTTTCACGAGAGCTAGTCGGTTGCGACCACCCGGACTGCAATTCGAAGACCTTGATCAGCAGTGGTTCAGGACTTCCCTCCCGCTACCTTTTGCCGCCCCGGGATTCTTGCAATCCGAATCCACCCAACCACCCGTATTGTCAGCGTTCCCCTAGCGGCCGGCCAATGAAATTCTGGCCACAGCCGCTCCCAGGCCCAACGCAAACGATTATGGAGTTTTCGACTCGTCGTGAATCAAGCACAACCTTCAGAATTGGTGGCAGTTACCGGAGCCACCGGATACGTAGGTGGCCGACTGGTTCCAGAACTCCTTGAAGCCGGCTATCGAGTTCGTTGCGTCGCGCGAAGTCCCGAGACGCTGGACGACCGTGCGTGGAGAGCAAAGGTTGAGGTGGTAGAAGCGGACCTGGCAGTTCCCGGGCAGGTCTCAGAGGCAATGGTTGGGGTGGCAAGAGCCTTCTATCTGGTGCATTCGATGTCGGCCTCTGCCGACTTTGAAGATCTCGAAGCGGAAATGGCCCAAGTTTTCTCCGAAGCAGTAGACGATGCTGGACTCAAACAGATTGTCTACCTAGGCGGGCTTGGAGTTGAATCCAAGCCTCAGTCTCGGCATCTAACCAGCCGCCACCGCGTCGGAAGGATCCTCGCCTCGGGACGAACTCCAGTCACTGAAATTAGAGCAGCCGTGATAATCGGCTCAGGAAGTGCTTCGTTTGAGATGTTGCGCTCGTTGGTTGAGGTGCTGCCATTCATGGTGGTACCCCGATGGGTGACTCAGACCCGGTGCCAGCCGATCGCGATCGGTGATGTTCTGCACTCTCTTGTTGGAGTGCTTGATAATGAATCTGCGCTTTGGCGCGAACTGGACCTAGGCGGGCCTGATGTCGTGACCTATCGAGAGATGATGGACGCGTACGCTGAAGTCGCTGGACTAAGGCGTCGGGTGATCCTTCCAGTTCCCGTCCTAACTCCAAGCCTGTCCTCGCATTGGGTGAATCTCGTCAGTCCATTGCCGATACGTCTTGCACGCTCTCTGATCGATTCTCTTACCTCAGACGTCATTGTTGGAGAACACACAGTGACGGATGCGGTGGAGCTTGAAGCAGAAGACCTGCGCACCTCGATAGGAAGAGCAGTTACCAGAGTCGGGGATCTGCAGATTCCGACTCGTTGGTCCTCATCTAGTGCCGGACGTGAAGCAGCTTGGCCTGAACTTGGTGATCCGGAATGGTCCGGAGGCAGGGTCCTCATCGACGAGCGTCAACTTGACTGCACCGCCAAGCCAGAACGAGTCATGGAAGTGATTCGGTCTATCGGCGGCACGAACGGCTGGTTCGCGTTCAACCGTTTGTGGGCGGCTCGCGGCTTTGTCGACAAGTTGGTGGGTGGTGTGGGACTGCGACGCGGTCGGCGGCATCCCACTGATCTTCGAGTTGGTGATCCCGTCGACTTCTTCTCCGTCGTTCATATCCACGAAAGGTCGCTTCGCCTGCTGGCGGAGATGCGAGTGCCAGGACATGCATGGCTCGAGTGGTCGGTGACAGCAACCAAAGAGGGTTCGGCGATTCGCCAGAGAGCCCTTTTTGTGCCACGCGGTGTGCTGGGTCGCCTTTACTGGTATGCCCTGCTGGCTCCCCATGTTCTGATTTTCCGGGGAATGTTGTCGAAGATCGCAGTTGCGGCAGAACAGGATTAGCTGCACTAGCGGGGCGCGTCCTCCAAGACGATGGACTTCAGTAGACGTGGGTTACTTTCGATGACCAGACCAGCATTAGTTGTCTTCACAAGAGATCTGCGTATCCGTGACAACCCAGCACTGGTGGCGGCCAGTGATCGATACAGACCGACTCTGCCAGTTTTCGTAGTCGATGAACGCTTAGTGGCGTCCGGTTCGCGATCCGTTCGCCGAATTCGGCTGCTTATCGACTCCCTACGCGATCTCGATCGTTCGCTTGGAGCGCTCGGAGCCCCGTTGATTATTCGACGAGGAAAATGGGTGCCCGAAATTCTTGGTCTTGCCACGAAGGTGCAGGCGGACGAGATTCACTTAACTGAAGACTTCAGTCCATACGCCATCAAGCGAATACGCGCCCTCAAAGACGCTGCGGAAAATGAAGGAGTGGGGGTTTGTCTCCACCCGGGAGTCTCGGTGGTGCCCCCAGGTGAAATTGGGTCTTCTGGAGGCGGCGAGTACAAGGTCTTCACCCCCTATTTCCGTCGTTGGTCGGCAACTGCGTGGCGAACCCCTGAATCGCCTCCGAAGGGAATCGCGCCGACCGGATTCACGGACTCGGGACACGAAGTGCTCGAGGACCTGCTCTCGGAGATCACAGTAGATAAGGCATCCGAAACGGCCTGGCCAGGTGGCGAAAACGAAGCATTGCTGAGGTTGGACCGTTGGTTTGCCCGAAGTGCTGTCCACTGTGAGCAGTATCGGGATGAACTGCTCGACGATCGGGCGTCCCATCTCTCCCCATATCTGCACTTGGGCTGCCTCTCACCCTTGGAAGTCGCAGACCTTGCCTTGGAATCAGGTTGTAGTGCCTACTTGCGCCAGTTGTGTTGGCGTGACTTCTTTCTTCAACTTCTTGCTGCAAGACCAGATGCCGTCAACCGTGATTACCGGCATAGAGGCGACCGCTGGCGGAACGATCCGGAAGACTTCGCCGAATGGGCGGAGGGGCGAACCGGCTATCCACTCGTCGATGCAGGAATGCGTCAATTGACGAAGCAGGGTTTCCTGCACAACAGGGTGCGGATGGTGGTTGCGTCTTTTCTTACGAAGGACCTCTATATCGATTGGAGGCTTGGTGCAGCCTTCTTCATGCGCCACCTAGTAGACGGGGATGTGGCGTCGAATCAACTGAACTGGCAGTGGGTGTCGGGAACGGGTACAGGTTCGAATCCTCACAGGGTTCTAAATCCGACTAGACAGGCTGAGAGATTCGATCCAGAAGGCCACTACATCCGCCGGTGGATACCGGAACTGCGCTCAGTCGAGGGGAGCGAGGCACTTGACCCCTCTCCAGAGACCCGAAGCCAAACCGGCTATCCGGCGCGCATTGTCGACCATCAGGAAGCAGTTGACAGATGGAAGTATTCCCGCCCGGATAAAGCCTGAAAAGGAAAGTTCGTTCAGGATGGTCGGGCTAGAGGGAAAAGAGGACAAAGGAGATGCTATGAAGGCACTTCGTACCCCGGACGATCGCTTCGCCGACTTGCCCGACTTTCCGTTTGAACCGCAATACGCCGAGGTTCCAGCTGCACCCGAAGAAGACGACCAGACGGATGATGGCGGAAGGCTGCGAGTCCACTATCTGGACGAGGGGCCGACTGACGCCGCGCCGGTACTACTCCTGCACGGCGAGCCGTCATGGGGCTACCTGTATCGGCACATGATTCCGCCACTGGTTAATGCTGGGCACCGGGTCGTTGTACCTGACCAGATCGGCTTCGGCCGTAGTGACAAGCCAGCGGAGATGGGTGATTACACGTATGCCCGTCATATCGCGTGGATGTCAAGTCTGGTGTTCGACCATCTTGATCTAACTGAGATCACGTTCTTTGGGCAGGACTGGGGAGGACTGATCGGGCTGAGATTGGTCACCGCCGAACCTGATCGGTTTGCCCGGATCGTCTTGTCAAACACCGGCCTTCCGACCGGAGCACCCCCGCCCGGGGAGGCATTCATGGCTTGGCAGAAGTTCTCCCAGGACTCGCCGGTGTTCTCCATTGGCGATCTGGTCAACCGGGCGTGCGTAAGCGACCTTTCGTCGAACGAGATCGCCGCTTACGACGCACCATTTCCTGACGACTCCTACAAGGCTGGGGCCCGCATCTGGCCATCACTCGTAGTGACGTCTCCAGACGGTCCTGAGGGTGCCGAGAATGCCGCTGCATGGGAGACGCTGAAGAGCTGGAATAAGCCGCTCCTTTGCTGCTTCAGCGACCAGGACCCGGTCACTCGAGGCGGAGACAAACCGTTCCGAGCCCTTGTCCCCGGCGCACAAGCACAACTCCACCGCACCATCGAAGGCGGTGGACACTTCGTGCAAGAGGACTGCGGCCCGGAATTGGCCCGGATCATTGATGACCTAATCGGAGACCGAGTCATGTGAGCACGGCTCGCGAAAACGAATCGGGCTGTGAGAAGTGATGCCAGCTCGCTGGATAGCGGACAAGAAGCATGCAACCGAACGGAACCCGAACAAGTTAAGGAAGAGGACCATCTCATGATCGACAAACCCCGATGAGTCCGCGCTATGGAGAGGTCAACACCGGGTATGGCCGACGCCTCGCATCCACCGCTCCAGACGAAGACGGCCCGGTTTGGATGGTGAACCTGATGAGCTACCGCAGGGAAGCGGACTATGCAGACGGTCGTGATTCAACAATCAGCGGACGCGAGGCCGATGACCTGTACACGCCGACGGCACCATTGGCCGCCGTGGGCGCCGAAATCGTCTTCGTAGCTGAAGTGGAAGACCAGTTGCTTGGCACTGAGCCGAACTGGGATCGAGTAGCAGTGGTCAAGTACCCGACTCGCCGCAGTTTCATCGACATGCAACAACGCGACGATTTCCAGCGCCTCCACAAGCACAAGGACGCGGGAATGGCCAAGACGATCGTCATGGGGACCCAGCCGATGTTGGGATCCAATTGGGGAGTCTTCGATCTTCCTGACTGGAAAGAGGTGCCCCACCCGCCGACTACCGACGACGGCGAGGTGATGGTGGTCCACGTGTTGTCCTTTCACGACAACGTCGGCGCCCAGTCACCGGCAGGCATGGAGTCTTACAGCAAGCATGCCGGACAGGTCGCGGCCCCGCATGGAGCTCGTGTCGAAGGATGGTTCGCTGTTGAGGGCACGATCATCGGCGATGGCCGACGTTGGGATCAGGTTCGTTTCAATACCTTTCCGAGCAGGCGGGCCTTCATGGCCGTTGTTATGGATCCAGATCGCCTCACAGCTCAAAACGAGTACCGCGAGCCGGCCATTGCCGACACCTACGCATTGGTGACTCGGCCAACCGTTAATGGACTAGCGGCCTCTGTTGATCACCAAGAGAGGCCGTAATGGAAATAATCCTGACCGGGACAGGCTCGCCATTGCCTGACGCCAACCGGGCTGGCCCATCCACACTGGTGAAGGCCGGTGATGCTCACATTCTTACCGACGCTGGCAGGGGGGTGGTGATGCGAATGGCTGGCGCGGGATCCCTCCCAGGATTACTCGCGGGGGTACTGATCACCCACCTGCATAGTGACCACATATGCGGTCTCAACGATGTAATCACGACACACTGGGTTATGTCACAGGGCAAAGCGACACTCCCTATCTATGGTCCGGTTGGCACGGCCGAGTTTGTTGATCGGCAACTAAATGCCCTTGAGCCGGACATCGGCTACCGAATCGAGCACCACGAAGTCCTTCTTGGTCCGCCCAAAGTTCGCGTTACCGAGTTGGTTCCTGGGGACTCTTTTATCGTTGGTGATGTCGAGATATCCACCGAGGCGACCGAACATGCACCCGTGCGGCCGACAATCGGATTCCGCCTCGAGCACGGCGGCAGCACCGCTGCGCTTGTCGGAGACACTGTCCCATGTGAGGGAGTCGACGAACTAGCTCGCAGCGCTGACGTCTACGTCCAAACGGTGATTCGCCGCGACCTCGTCGAACTGATACCTAATCCCATGATGCAGGACATCCTCGACTACCACTCGGGCGTCGTGGAGGCGGCTCAGACCGCTGAACGGGTTGGTGCAAAGCGACTTGCCTTCACCCACATGGTGCCGGCACCCACGCCTGAGACATATCCGGAGTGGATAGCTCTGGCGGCCGAACATTACTCCGGCGAAGTCATCATCGGCGGCGACCTCACTACCGTCACCGTCTGAACGAGGAGATCCGATGAGCGAGTTCAAGGGAACGATCAGCCGGACGCTGGTGGACTCTGAGCCGCACTACATGGAGCCGCCCCACCCGGGCGAGGACGCACCCAACGTAGTGATCGTGCTCCTCGACGACACGGGATTCGCCCAACTCGGCTGTTACGGCTCCGACATCGACACTACAAATGTGGACGCGCTTGCTGCTGGTGGCGTGCAGTTCACAAACTTCCACGTCACACCACTTTGCTCACCGACGCGTGCGGCGTTACTTACCGGTCGGTCGCAGCACGCAGTTGGACTACGGGGCGTGTCCAACTGGCGTACAGGGTTCCCGCATCAACTCGGCCACATCTCGAACTCGGCGTCTACCATCGCAGAGGTCCTGCACGCCGAGGGATATGCCACCTTCTGTGCCGGAAAGTGGCATCTCGCGCCTACCCAGGACACCTCGGCAGCAGGACCGTTCGACCAGTGGCCACTGGGACGCGGCTTCGACCGCTTCTACGGTTTCCTGGAGGGCGAGACCGACCAGTTCTATCCCGAGCTTGTCCGAGACAACAGTCACATTGCCCCACCGTCAATACCCCAGGACGGCTATCACCTGAGCGAGGACCTAGTCGACCAACTGCTTCAAATGATTACCGACAGCAAGGGGGTGAGGCCGGACCGACCGTTCTTCGCCTATCTGCCGTTTGGCGCCACACATGCCCCACATCAGGCCCCACAGGCCTACCTCGACAAGTATCGGGGCCGCTACGACGAGGGCTGGGACGTGGTGCGTCAACGCTGGTACCAGCGTCAGCTCGAACTTGGCGTGATCCCTCCCGACACAGAACTTGCGCCCCGGAACCCCGGCGTTGAAGCCTGGGACGACCTGCCCGAAACGCAACGTCGGCTGGCGTGTCGACTCCAGGAGGCCTTCGCAGCTTTCCTGGACCACACCGACGACCAGATCGGGCGTCTGGTCGAAGGACTTCGGGCGATGGGCGAACTTGACAACACCATCCTCGTGGTACTGGCTGACAACGGTGCGTCGCAGGAGGGTGGCCCGTTCGGCGTGCTGCACGAAATGAAGTTCTTCAACGGCATTCTGGAATCACCTGACGAAGCCATCCAGCGCATTGATGACATCGGGGGCCCAAACAGCCACACCAACTACCCGTGGGGCTGGGCCCAGTGCGGCAATTCGCCGTTCCGGTGGTACAAGCAGAGCACCCACGAGGGTGGCGTCCACGTGCCAATGGTCATGCACTGGCCTGCCGGCTTCGGAACAGGACAGGTCGGTACGAAACGCTCGCAGTTCGTGAACGTGTCAGACATCACTCCGACGATCTACGAAATCCTTGGTGTCATACCTCCGGAAGTACACAAGGGAATCGAGCAGATGCCGGTCACGGGCCATTCTTTCAAGGTCCCTCTAGGCGATGCGGAGGCACCAGCGACAAACACGCTCCAATACTTTGAGAACTCTGGCAGTCGGGCTTTGGTCGCCGAAAGAGAAGGGGTCTGGTGGAAAGCGGTAACCAAGCACAATCCGGGCGACGATTTCGACGCCGAGCCCTGGGAACTCTACGACCTCAGCACCGATCCTTCAGAGTGCATCAATCTGGCTGATTTAGAACGACGGAAGCTCGCGGAACTGGTGGACCTGTGGTGGCAGGAAGCTGAACGCCACGGCGTCCTCCCACTCGACGATCGCACGATCGAGCTATTTGCCGCGCATCCGAGCGACCATTCTCCACACCGTCTCAATCGTCGCTACATATACCGTCCGCCCATGTCGCCGATTCCTGCAGGTGCTGCTGCAGGGCTGGGCGGTCGCGCCGTCGACCTCGCCGCGCGAATCACGAGTGAGCCAGGCGATGAAGGCGTCCTATGGGCGACCGGTACCGTTAACTCAGGCTTTTCAGTCTTTTTGCAGAATGGCCGTCTGGTCGTCGACTACAACTCGTTCGGCGACCATACGATCGTTGAGTCGACCATCAAGGTGCCAGCCGGTGACAGTTCTCTTGGTGTCCACTTGGAACGCGATAGTCGCTCTTCCGGTTGGATCGAAGTCTTCGTCGATGGTGAGGCCTGTGGCCGAGCACAGATCACTTCGTACATGAGAATCATCTCTTCGGTGGGCGCCAGCATTGGGGAGGACCACGGCTCGGCCGTGTCGCACCGCTATTCGGCGCCGTTCGCGTTCACCGGAACTTTGCATGAGATCGTGATCCAACTGCCGCAACCGCGAGCTCAGAAAGCGGGCTTCGTTCCGCGGGCCGAGGAGGCAGCGACGGCCAGAACGGAGATGTCGCGCCAATGAATACCCAAAGCGCTATCGACGACATCCCGGTGGCCCACACTCCTGATGGGGGCTGGACTGTCTGGCCGCCCCCGGTCCTGGCTGGATGCGCCGAATCCGCGCCGGTGAACGCTCCCGACCTTGACGGCTACTGGCGGACGGTCGAGGTCCTGATCGACGGTAAGGAGCAACTCGACCACCTGGGCCTGGGGCACGTCCAGCGAGTCGAACAACGTGGTGACCGTATGGTCGTCACCGCTGGAGGCATCATCCACGACATGCGCTGTGACGGCACTTTGGAACGGGGAGTCAACGACGTTGCTGAGTTCGACAAGGCCACCGAGATTCACGTGGCGGCTACCTACGAGGACGGAGAGCATGTTCTTCGTCCACAAGGCAGGGCGATCGAGATCCGTCGCAGGCGCGAGGGCGAGAAAATGGTTTGGGAATACCTCGGGTATACGGCGCGGCTTGAGCGCCTTGCGCCCTCCGAGACTGACCCAGCCAAGGTTCCGGGTCTACAACTAGCTTCACGAGATCGCTAATGGAGACCCACCGGGCCCTTGAAGACGCGGGACCGATGCCGGGTCAGGTCCTGTTCGTCTTCTAGAGCAAATGATTGAGATCACAGAGAGGATGGTGATGGCTCGTTCGCCAGAAACCGTCTGGGCCACTCTGGCCGACTTTGGCGAAATCAGCCGTTGGGCGCCAAACGTCGCCCATTCATGCCTCACAAGTGGACATAAGGAGGGTGTAGGCAGCGTGAGACGGGTCCAGATCGACCGGAACGCGCTCCTAGAACGTGTCACCGAGTGGGCGCCTGGCCGCGAAATCCGTTACAGCATCGAAGGATTGCCGAGTGTCGTTCGCTCGGCATCCAATGCATGGAAACTTGTCCGCACAGATGCTGGAACAACCGTGACGATCACGAGCCGCATCGACACTGGACCCCGACCGCCCCAACAGGTGATGGCCCGGGTCTTCGGTCGAGTTCTGGCCAAGGCCTCACGCGACATGCTTGAGGGGCTGAAAGCCCACCTAGAGCAGGACACGCCATGAAACCTCCCGACGTGATCGTCCTCATGACTGATCAGGAACGTGCTGCCCCGCCTTATGAGTCAAAGGAGATCGCAGCGTGGCGTAGCGAGAAGTTGACCGGGGCACGGTGGTTCGAAGACAACGGGGTTTCATTTCGGCGCCACTACACAGGCTCGCTCGCCTGCGTTCCCAGTAGACCAACATTGTTCACTGGCCACTACCCCGACGTCCATGGCGTCACCCAGACAAACGGCCTCGGGAAGATGGCGGACGACTCGCGAATGCGGTGGCTTCGACCCAGCGAGGTTCCGACACTTGGCCATTGGTTTCGTTCCAGCGGTTATGACACCAAGTACGTAGGAAAGTGGCATATGAGCCATGCCGACCTGGTGGACCCGGCTACCGGAAACGCCCTGGCTACCCACGACGCCCGTGGCGCCCTGGATCAATTAGCAGTGCAGGCCTACCTCGAGGCCGATCCACTCGATAGTTTCGGATTTTCGGGATGGGTCGGACCTGAACCCCACGGTCCGTCACCAGCCCAGTCCGGGCTGATTTGCGACCCAATATTTGCCGACCGAGCCGTCGACTGGCTAAAAGATCGATACGCGCTGAGGCGCGTCGGCGACGAAAATGCGCAGAGGCCTTTTCTGTTGGTCGTGTGCTTTGTCAACCCGCACGACATCGTCTACACGCCGGCTTGGCTCGGACAAATCGGCCCGAACAGTCCGTTCGCAACCGATGCCGACAACCCACCCGACGTTCCCGCATCGCCCACCGACCACGAAGACCTAGCGTCGAAGCCTGCAGCACAGGTCGCGTACAGAGCTTCCTACCCATCGACCTACGGCCCACCACCAGTCGTCGAACGGACTTACCGTCAACGGGCACAGGAATACCGAAACCTCTACTACCGGCTGCACCTCTCTTCCGACGCACCACTCGATCGGGTTCGTCGAGCAGTCAGCGAGAGTGGCTCCGACGATGCGATACTGGTCCGGACCTCTGATCATGGTGAGCTGCTCGGAGCCCATGGGGGGCTCCATCAGAAATGGTTCAACCTCTACGACGAGGCGACCCGCGTGCCGTTCACGATCGCCAGAATCGGAACCAGGCCGACGACCGCCCTCGTGGTCAACGATGCGCCCACGTCACATATTGACCTGGTACCCACCCTGCTTGCTGCAGCAGGAATTGACGTGGATGCGACCTCCCAACGCATGCGAGCTTTTTTCAGTGAACTACACCCTTTGCCGGGGCGTGACCTCACACCAGTGCTCGACGGCGCTGCTGACCCAGACCGTGATCGCACCGTCTACGCGATCACTCGAGACAACATGCCAGAGGGTGACTCTGGTGCTAGCGGCATGGCCCGCCGCCTAGGGCGAATCGACAGTCAACCACCATCGCTACGTATACGCGTGCCCGCTCACGTGGCTGCCAATTTCGAGAGCGTTATTAGTCGTGTTGATGAAGTAGATGCCGTCGGCGGGGGAGGAAACCTCTGGAAGATCGTCCGCAGCTTCGACGATCCGGAAACATGGACTGAACCTGGCGTCCGGCACCTGGCTAGCACTGGAGCGGCCGGCGACACCTACCGCTCAACTCCGCTTCCCGACCAGTGGGAGCTCTACGACCTCGACTCCGACCCAATCGAAGCCGAGAACCGCTGGGAAGAAGCGGAAGCAGCAGCAGTGTTTGACCTTATGGCTATTCGTCTTGCCAATGAACGAACACGAGCTGTTCCTCAACGCAACCATCCATGGCCCTATGCCGTTCTCACCCGAATCGGACGTCCAGCAGCGAAAAAGGCGCTTCCCCTCGCACGTGTTGTGCGAAAGCTCCTCAATTTGGTTGGCATGCATCCACGCGACACCGAAGCCATTGATGTCGACCTGATGGGCCGGCGAGCTGTGGTCATCGCCACGAACCACGGCGTGCTCGATGTGGGCAAACCCACGGGAGTCTTCTCGAGCGAGCTCACCGTGCCCTATTACGCCTTCTTCGATGCCGGTATGACCGTCGACGTCGCCAGCCCCAACGGCGGCGTGATCCCCGTCGACCCACAATCGCTCAAGGGTGTGCTGCGCACCGATGCCTGTGACCGCTTCTTAGCCGACGACGACCTCAGGGCCAAGGTGAACGATTCCCTTATCGTCGCCGATCTGGAGATGGCCGACTATGACATTGTCTATCTCGCCGGTGGTTGGGGTGCAGCGTTTGACCTTGGCTCCTCAGAACAACTTGGACGACAGATCACAGTGGCAAATGAGCACGAGCGAGTAATCGGCGGCGTCTGCCATGGCCCACTCGGATTGATCCGAGCTAAGGCCAAAGACGGCTCACCACTCGTGCAGGGTCGACGGGTCACAGGGGTAACCGACAAGCAGGTATACGAGCTCGGCATTGCCAGCACACCACAACATCCCGAAACCGAACTGCGCAAGCTTGGAGCGCACTTTGAGAGCGAAACCCGATTTCGCGATCCGTTTGCCAACCACTGGGTAGTTGATGGCAACCTCGTTACCGGCCAGAACCAGAACGCCGCGCCGATGGTTGCCAGAGAGATGCTGCGTCTGGCTGCCGACTTCGTAGCGTCTACACGGATGGAGAAGACGGCATGAATACTGGGAACGAAGCCGCGCCATCCAGCGCGGATCGAACCCATGAGACGACGCACCGCGACCGGGAGAGTGAAGTCATGGCTCAGGGGAAGACGAACGAGTATGGGGTTCAGACTACAAACCGGCGGATCTTCTCATGGAGTGAAGTTGACCGCTTCAGCTGGTACGACGGTGGGTTCGAGGGTCAGATACTCAGCGGGGAGAACATGCATTTGATCCGTGCCACATATCCACCCGGGACCCCGTATGCGATGCATAGTCACCCTTACGAGCAGTTCAGTCTGCTTCTGTCGGGGCGCCTACGTCTGACCGTAGGAGACGAATCTCGCGAGATAGGGCCCGGGGACGGCTGGTATGCACCGAGCGATGCACCACACGGTGGCGAGGTGCTAGGTGACGAGCCAGCGGTGTTCATTGACGTCTACTCGCCTGCCACTAGGTGGATCGTGGATGAGTTCAGCGAGGCCCGGCCCGTCGGTAGCGCATCTTCGTCGGATCCAGTTGGGGCCTGAGGGGCCAGCGGCATGGGACTCCTAGGCCAACCAGTCCGACGGACCGAAGACCGGCCACTTCTCGTCGGGGCGGGTAGCTACGTCGCTGACCTCATCCCAGAGGGAGCCCTGACTGCGACTTTCGTACGATCGACAGTTGCTCATGGTCGCCTAATTAGCGTGGACACTGAAGAGGCAGTTCGTGGACCAGGAGTGATTGCCGTCCTAACCGCTGCCGACCTAGATCTCCAGCCTGAACCACCAACCCTGCCGGCCCTGAACCAGTCGATGCGGCGGACATCGCTTGCTACTGACCGGGTGCGCTATGTCGGTGAGCCGGTCGCCGTAGTCGTCGCAGAATCGGCTGCGGAGGCAGCCGATGCAGCCGAACTTGTAGCGGTTGACGTCGAGCCCTTAGCAGCTGTAATCGGTTTCGATGCCGCTCGACGCGGGGATGTGGTGCTGCATCCGGATACTGATGGGAACTGCTGCTTCACGATGGGAGATGAGCCTGACCCAGCATTCTTTGCTGGATGCGAGGTGGTCGTTGAGCAAGTATTCGAGAATCCTCGCCTCAGTGCCGCGCCGATCGAACCTCGGGCGACGGTGGCCCGGTGGGACGACGACGGAGGAGGTCTACGTCTGACCCAGTGGTCATGCACACAATTTCCGCATCGGGCCCGCGACACCCTGGCCGCAGCTTGTGGGGTTGAAACTGAGGATGTTCGTGTCATCACTCCTGAGGTCGGTGGCGGTTTTGGTGCCAAAAGCGGCAGTTACCCCGAGGATGTAGTTGTTGCCCTAATTTCCCGCCGTCTTGGGCGTCCCGTCTGTTGGGTGGAATCCCGCAGCGAATCAATGCTGGGCCTAGCGCACGGTCGTGGTCTCACGATGACAGCCACGCTCGGAGGCGATCGAAGTGGAAATTTGGTTGCCTATCGGCTCCACATGGACCAGGACGCTGGTGCCTATCCAGCTATCGGAGCTTTTCTTCCTGTATTCGGTCAGGCCATGGCCACCGGTCCCTACACGATCCAACGCATCGAATTCACGGCCTCATCATGGGTTACCAACACCGTCCCGATGGGCGCCTATCGAGGAGCCGGTCGCCCTGAAGCCACGCATGGCATCGAGCGCATCGTCGACGTCTACGCAGCAGAGATCGGAATGGATCCAGCCGAGTTGAGAGGCCGAAACCTTGTCTCGCCAGATGCATTTCCGTACACCACGCCCTCCGGTCAAGAGTACGACAGCGGCGATTATCAGACTGCGCTTAATAGGGTTATCGAAGCTCTTGACCTCAAAGCCCTTCGGGCCGACCAGGACCGACGCAGGGATGATGAAACGTCACCGCTCTTGGGAATTGGATTTTCTGCCTACGTGGAAATCACGAACCCGTTGCAATCCTCGGAGTTTGGCAGTGTGGCCATCCGGCCTGACGGCACAGCGTTGGTCCTGACGGGATCGTCCGCCCACGGGCAGGGACACCACACCACCTATGCGCAAGTGGCCGCCGACGTGCTTGGCATCCCTTTCGATCGGATAGAGGTTCGGCACGGAGATACGGATGAAGTAGCTCGCGGCGGCGGGACAGGAGGTTCCCGCTCCCTACAGGTGGGAGGTTCGGCCATCCTCAAGGCCGGAGAGGCGGTGGTCGATGAGGCTCGTCGACTGGCTGCTGATCTGCTGGAGGCCAGCCATGAGGACGTACTACTCGACATGGAGACTGGCGGCTTCACAGTGGTTGGCTCACCGTCCGTGCGTCTCGACTGGCACGAAGTGGCCGCCGCTGCTGGCGAGAGGGGTCTCTCATTGGAAGCAGAGGCGGACTTCAAGTCGGACAACGCCACATTCCCGTTCGGCGCGCATGCCAGCGTGGTCGAAGTCGACCGCGAAACCGGGGGTGTCACGGTGCTGCGTCACGTTTCCTGTGACGATGCTGGCGTCATCGTGAACCCGGCGGTTGTCGATGGGCAGGTACACGGTGGAGTAGCAGGCGGTATCGCTCACGCCCTCCTCGAGGAGTTCCGTTACACCGACGATGGAACACCGTTGACTGGGAACTTCGCGGATTACGGAATCCCATCTGCGGCTGAATTCCCCTACTTTGAGAGAATCGAGCAGGTCACCCCGACGACACTTAACCCACTGGGTGTTAAGGGCATCGGTGAGGCAGGCACAATCGGAGCTACGCCTGCGGTCCAAAATGCAGTGGTTGACGCTCTCTCACACTTCGGGGTTCGACACGTTGATATCCCGGTCACTGCTGAACAGGTCTGGCGCGCCCTGTCCGGGTCACAAGGAATGTCTTCATCCACGTGACCAAGTCGCACGGAAACTGGCAAATAGCGCGGTTTTAGGCCACCGGGAGTCCAAGCAGTCGGCGAAGGCCGGGACGCCCAATTGTGGCGACGTCGATCGACCGCTCGATTCTGAGAACGAGACAGAACGTGAATGAAGCCATCAGGAATGCGCCGATCACGTCGAGGGGCCAATGCTTTAAAAGGCTGATCCTGGTCCACGAGGTGACAATTAGGACAACGACTCCGAAGAGTTTCAAATACCGGGCGACGGAATCCGTCGAGTGGCGTCTTGCTAGAAGAGCCAGCGTCCCAAGGATCAGAACGGTGAAAACTACGTGACCGCTCGGGTAGCCGCCGTTGCCGAACGCGTAGTCGGCCCAGGTGCCAGAAGAGGTCGGCCGCGGTCGCTCAACGATGTCGCCGATGCGAGTGAGGGCGGTAAATGCTCCCGCTAGACCCAGCACCGTGGCGGCGTGTCGGCCCCACCGCCATCCGACTAGGAGACAGATGGCGGCGAAGAGGATCGGTGCGGTCACGTCGGTAACCATCGGGTCAAGCACTTCGCCGAGAAAGTCAATCGGCGCTGGCGAATTTCGATGCATCCAGAGAGTAAGACCGACTTCTCCAACCACAGGACCGTCACGTCTAACCACAAGCGTGACGAGAACTGCGAGAATTGCGAAGAGAAAGGGAGTGGTCCAACCGTTGAGAGCGGCGTCTTTCGCTCGTCTTGCAAGCCCCGTCCCCAGAAGAACGTTGAGCTTCACATCCCTACCTGCCTGTTTGGAACGAAGACGAGACTAGCGCCGACATCCCTAAGCGAAAGCTGTTTCGGATTCGACACTCGACCAGGTGGCGCGCACTTCCTGTTCGGCGAAGAATGCTAGGCGCTGTGAGGGAACTGCAGTTCGGTGACGCCTAGCCTTATGGAGCGTGAAGCCACCGCCCCTCCATTCCGCCCCAGTTGATGCCGCGGAGCGCGTCTCAGCCCGACCGGTGGTGTGTTATCCACCTGAAGTGATTCCGATCTTGGATCGGAGTGCCGTTGAGTCGGCCCGAGCCGCCCGGACGAAGGTTGGTGAGGTGCTCGTTCCACCACGCGACGCACGCGTCTTTCAAGTACCTGCCGGACAGTTCTTCCGAATCATCAGTGTGGAGGGAGCACAGGTCGGAGACCTGAACCTACACAACGCCGGCGACCTCACCGAGCGGTTTTTTTCTGGTAAGACACGGGCTCTACACGGGACCCACTTGTCAACGGGTGATCGGATGTGGAGCACGCTCCCTCATCTTCGTTCTTTGGCCACCATCACTGATGACACTCTCGACTGGTATGGCTACGACTCCGACGGCGGAGGTGTGCACGACGTGATCGGTACTCGCTGCGACCCCTACACCCATCAACTGTTGACCGGTGACGATTATCACCACTGTTGTCATTCCAACTTGACCCGTGCCTTAGCCAATTACGCGGCCCGGCCAGAGCACGAGGTCGAGTTGCTTGTCCACGACGTGCTGAACGTTTTCATGTGTACGGGGTTCACACGCGACACGCACCAGTACTTCATGAAGGCCAGTCCAGCGCGACCTGGCGATTACCTGGAGTTCCTAGCCGACGTCGACTTGGTTGGCGTTCTTTCGGCTTGTCCGGGGGGCGACTGTGGTGATGAACACTCGTCTGACACAGCTATCTGCCACCCACTCTTGGTGGAGATATTTGACGGTCCCTCGCCTGTGGGGTGGAAACTCGCCGAGCCCTCCGCCTACGTCTGGCCGACCTGAACTATCGGAATCTGTCGGCAGAGCTCGCAACCTTGACTACGAATCTCGGAAGTCGGGCCATCAACTGACAGAAGTAAGAGTTGCTGCTGGATCGTTGATCAGTTCTGGCCTGGCAGGCGCCCAACCCACCAAGCCAAGAGGTGCTCGAAATCAGCGACGCCGAAGGCAGTGCACATCAGTCGACCGCACCGCACTAACCCTTCTTTACGTCTGGTCTGATCGTCGGAGTCCGAAGCCCTCTGGAACGCTTTGGCCGCCTCGTGCCAGGACGCATGGTCATGAGGTCGGGGAAGTGCGGCCAGGTCGCGGGCTCGGAGTTTTAGGCCATCGGTGGTCAAGGCTGCACCGAGATGTCGACGTGCTGCAACCATCGTGGCTGGAGGTGAGGTGAGCAGGGCAGCGATATGCCAAAGGTCGGTTTTAGGTTTGTCTGATCGCGGGGTAATCGTGACTAGCGGAACAGACGGAAGGCATGAACCATCGGAGTCGACTACCGCTTCGAGAACCCGAGTCTGGGTGGCGACCACAACCTTTGGGACCAATCGACTGTCGACCCAGCGACGAAGGTCGTCCGACAACCCGTCTAGTCGCACCCGAGGGTGGTGCCAGGAGTTCTTGTGGAACCGGGTGGTTGTTTCCCCCCAACGGTCATGTGCTGGATCGACTAGGCCAGCGGTGAGCAATCGGGGCATGGAACGGTCGCTGCTCGGCAGTTCGACTATTTGCCCGTCGAGTCCGTAGTACTGGTCCCTGAAGTCAGCGGTGGCGATCGCATCGTCGCCGAGGATGCCGTCAGTGGCGATTGGTACGTCGGGCACATCGCGGACTGTCGCCAAAAGGCGGGACCAGGTGGCGTCGTCCGAACTGGGGGAGGGGACGGTCCCGACCGGGTGAAAGGATCGGCCAGCGAGAAGCTTGGTTAGACCTGAACCGAGATCGGACTCCCCGCGAGGGCGAAGTACTGGAGCGCACACGTCAACAGAGGCATCGAATACCCGCTGGTTAGCCACCCAAAGGGTGTCGAGTGTCCAATTCTCGAGAACAGCAGCTCGACTGGCGGTTGAGCCTCTGGTTGCCAGCAGAGACAACGGCTGAATGAGGGCGACTACAGAGTTCCGACTGGCGGCTAGTTCTGTAGCCAACACCAAGAACATGAAGGCCGGGTTTGAGTAGCCCTGAGCCACTGAACCGAAGCGCTGTCGAAGGGCGACAGCTCGATTCGGATCAGCAGCAGTGTCAGCGGCCAGTGGATTCAGAAACGGCGGATTACCAATCACCGCCGTGACGCCTGCCGGAGTATCCCACCGTTCGAGGAGGTCAGACCATTCGTCGCTTGAGGTCAAAAGGGCGTCGGCGACCACGACTCGGCTATCAGGGGCGGTCGCTCCGGCTTCGCCGAGGCGATGCCGGCACCGGTCCACCGCCAAGGGGTCGACGTCTACGCCCACGACGCAACATCCATATGCCGTCCGGAGAGCTTCGGTGTGCTCGAGGCCCATCTCGACAAGCGTCCGGTAGATGCGATCGGCGGCTGCCACTAGGAAAGCCCCGTCGCCACACGACGGGTCGAGAACCCTTAGGGCGGCCACGGCGTCCAATCCAAGGACCCGACGCTCTATCAAAAGGGGTGTCAGAGTTAAATCCAGTAGTTGACCCACCACGTCGTCCGGTGTGTACCAGGCGCCCAGCCTTCGTTTCCGCCCCGACGCAGAGAAATGAAATTGATCGCCCGTACTTCTCTTGGAATCACTTACCACGCTCTGACCCTTCACCACGCTCTGACCCTAGAGAGAAGTCAACTTGGTCGGGAAACAGGCGTCTATAGAGGGATTGACCAAGGCTGTGCTTGACTGGCAGTTGCTGCGGGCCGTCGGGCCCGACCTGACGAAAGGACACATCTATGCGAACCGAGCTTCTCACCCCGACGATCCAGGGGCGAGCCGCAGACCTCCGAGCAATAATTCTGCCCTTTGTTCTGGCCCACACCGGGATTCTGATCATCCTTGGCTTTGGTGGTTCCGGTCTCGAGGACTCGGGCGTCCAGTTGGCAGTTGCTGCCATGGCGGTTCTGGGATCTTTCTGGTCTTGGATCTGGACTGATGGAGCTATGGCTGACATCAGTGCTGGAGTCAAGGACATGGACGAGGAACTAGCGAACAGCAACATTGGTCGCAACTTCGCCAAGGCACCGTTTCTAGTCTTTCGGGCCATAAACACCCTCGTCGTAGTCCTGATCGTCGTTGCCGAACTGATTGCCATCTACTGACTCTTAGACAATCCACCGAAGACGGAGGTCGGCGACGCGATGATCGATTGGAGAGAGTCGCTCGCTACCGTCCCGGTCGGAAACACGCCTCTGGTTCGGCTCCGACGGATTGTCCCCGCCGGAGCCGGCGAGGTGTGGCTGAAACTGGAGTCCGGCAATCCGACGGGCAGCTATAAAGACCGGATGGCTCTAGCCGTTGTTGGCGGGGCTCTGGAGAGAGGCGATGTCGCACCCGGTGATCGATTGGTCGAGTACACCGGAGGAAGCACGGGCACAGCGATCGCCTATGCAGCGGCCCGTGCTGGACTGCGGTTTACCGCCATCAGTTCGGATGCGTTTGCTGCTGTAAAGCTTCGCTCTATGGATGCCTATGGCGCAGAGGTGCTTATAGAGCCAAGTGAGGGTGGAAAAATCACCCCTGGCCTAATCGCTCGAATGCGCGATCGGGCCACCGCTCTGGCGGCCGAGCCAAACTCGTGGTACACCGATCAGTTCGGCAATGCGGATATTCGGCCGGGCTATGCCCCTATGGGTGCCGAGATTGCTGCGGTGCTCGGAGAGCGCCTGACAGTCCTGTGTGCCGGGGTCGGCACAGGAGGCGCGCTTATGGGCACAATCGACGGTCTCGAGGACGCGGACTGCAAACCAGACCTGGTGGTGCTTGAACCGACCGAGTCGCCGCTGCTGACTACCGGAACAGGTGGGCCACACCGCGTGGAAGGCGTTGGGGTGGGCTTTGCTCCCCCCTTCCTCGACCGTGCGCGGATTTCTGATGTCCGTACCGTTGGCCAGGACGAGGCCGTCGCCATGTGCCGCCGTCTTGCTGCGGAGGAGGGCATGTTGTGCGGAACGTCCACTGGGCTCAACGTTGTGGCTGCGGTGCGCTTGGCCGTCGAGCAGGGCTCCGATTCTGTGATAGCCACCTTTGGAGTTGACAACGGGGCTAAATATCTAGAAGGAGGCCTTTTCGGTTGAGTCGAATTCGGTTTCGCATCTACTCGTGCCACGCGCGACGAAAGTCGAAGTGATGGCGAGGATGGCCGCCAGAAAGAGTGGAAGTCGGTATCCCCCGGAGGCATCAAATAGCGCACCGGCGCCCAGTGGGCCCAACAGTCCAGCCAGACCCCAGGCCGTGAACACTCGGCCGTAAGCGGTCGGATAATTCCGAGCACCAAACCGTCGATGAACGATTGCTGGGTAGATGGCAATGAGGGCTCCATAGGCTGCCGCAACGCCGATCACGGACGTCGCAGCAACCCACCCAACACCTTCCGCCAAGGCGGCGGTCGCCAAGAGAGTTGCCGTGGACAAGGGAAGCACTAACGCAGCGATCCGTTGGCCGAATGGTCGGACCACAGCGATCATGGCAATACCACCGGCTGCGCTAGCGAAGCCGGTGAGGGCGACGGTGGTGCCACCCGGACCACCGGCTAGGTCGACGATGGCTGCTGCATGGCCAAGGGCTGTGAGGCCGGCAAGGCTTGCCAGGCCGTAGGAAACCCAGATCCGGACCACAGACGTGCTTAGCCCAAGTGAAGCGCTGATACGGCGATCGGGTTTTGGCGATCGAGTGCCTCCCACGAGCAGTGCTGCAGCGATTCCGGAGGCACCGACGCAACCGGCCAGAATTAGGAAACCCCGAGCTGCTCCATGGGCGTCGACAGGGCCCTTCAAGGCGATCGCCGCGGCGGCAGCGCCGAGGGCGTAGGCGGCCGTCACGAGAGCGAGAGAGCGGCTGGCTGTTGGAGTTGCCTCTGAAGATCGTTGGAGCGCAAACGAGTACCCGATCCCATTCGCCAATCCGAATATCAAGCCGTAGGAGAGCACGAGGAGCCACCAGTGGTTGGCCTGCGCTGCACCGACCAGCCCGACAGTGGCACCCCCAGCCGACAGACCGACCACGCACCACCCTGGAAGCAAGGTGAACAGCCGGTGTCCGACCAGAACTGCAGCAGTGATTGCAGCCAGGCAAACGGAGTAGACCGCACTGACCCAACCGCGACCAACATCAAGATGGTTCTCCAGTGGTTCGAGAAAAAGGCTCCAGGCGTGGACCGTGCCAAGAGACGCACTCAGCCCGGCGCAACCAATCAGGGTGCGGATGCTCCTCTCCACCGGTCCGAAGTTAATGGGAGGTGAACAGGTATTTGTCTAGTTGATCTGGCGTCGACGAAACGAAAGTGCTCTGATGGGAGGGTCGACGACAATCGTTGTCTACGTGATGAAAGGAGCACCACGATGCCGCACTACCTAATCCAGGGTTCATACACAGCAGATGGGACGAAGGGCTTGATTGCTGAGGGTGGTTCCAGCCGAATTGAGGAGGCCTCTGGCTTGATTAGTGCTCTCGGGGGAACGGTGGAGAGCCTGTACTTCATCTGGGGGTCTGACGACATCGTCGGAGTTGCTGAAATGCCAGATGATTCATCAGCCGCCGCTGCCAGTCTGGCTGTGTCAGCGAGCGGCAAGGTTCAGATTCGGATCACACCGCTACTTCCGGTAGAGGCTGTTGATGGCGCAGCTGAGAAGGCCCGGAGCGCTACCTACCGTCCACCCGGCAGCTGAGCAGGTGCACCGCTGGGTCTCTCTTGGACGCTGAATTGTCTAGTGGCTCTGGTGATGCAGGCGAGCTAGAGGAGTGATTGGGTTCGCTGCTGACCTGGGCTTGCTGCGGACGGACCGTTCAATCGAGTCAGATGGCTTGAGCGGGAGTAAAAGTTTGGTTTTAGTTGGGCTTCGGCATGTCGAATCGTCGAGTTGGGCAGAGTCCGGCTGGCTCTAAGACAATTTCTCCTCCGGGTCTTTTAGGGAGCAAGTCGAGTGCGACTGACATCGAGGCGTAGCACGTCAGGTCGGCTGTAATGGCCAGTTGGGTCGAAGTTCTGTCGTTGCCGAGCGACTTCTCCGATCTCAAGTTCTGCCCAAATGATGCCCTTCGTATGGCGGACTGGCTCGACCACCCAGCATCCGTCCGGCCCGGCGATACAGGTACCACCGTCGTGGAACTTCTGGCCGTCAGGAATCTGCTCGTTGAGTGGAAAATCGTCGGGAAGCATCGCGGAGTCATAGACCGCCCCGACGCTGACCACGAATATGCGACCCTCCTTGGCTATAAAGCGAGTGATGTCCTCGGTGAGGCCCGCCGATCCAGGCCAGGCCGCCACATGGACTTGTGCGCCAGTGCCATACATGGCGGTGCGGGCGAGAGGCATCCAGTTTTCCCAGCAACTCAGGCCGGTCAGTCGGACACCCTGGTGGTCGTGGGCCACGAGACCCGCCCCGTCGCCATCGCTCCAAACGAGGCGTT
Organism: Candidatus Neomicrothrix sp. UBA2974; assembly: GCA_002348705.1. Classification (GTDB taxonomy): domain Bacteria; phylum Actinomycetota; class Acidimicrobiia; order Acidimicrobiales; family MedAcidi-G1; genus UBA9410. The sequence continues at coordinate 83,026 of DEAU01000014.1, read as the reverse complement.
CGCCGTAGGTCGGCTTGAGTTTGCGGTGAACACCGACGATCCCGGAAATGGGATCAATGGCAACCAATGAGCAGTAGACGGAGCCACGTGAGACAGCCTTTTCGACGACTCCCAAGTAGGTGAAAGCCCCGGACTCCCGCACTGCTTCGACGACGGTCCCAAATTCGTCGCTGGATAAGTCGACTGACTGGTCGAGGTATCGCGCGAACGCCTCCTGTTGGTCGGGTTTCTCCCATGCCGACGCGTCCGTGTTGTCTATCCACACCGGGTACCCCATGAGGAACACCTCAGGGAAGGCGATCAGGTCAGCGCCGCCTGATCCTGCCTCGGCTATCCGGGAGCGGACGATCTCAATCGTGGTGGTCCGGTCGAGGAATGCCGGTGAGTCCTGGACGGCGGCGATACGCATCTTGTCTCCGATCATGGGTCAGGTAGGAGGTTGGGCTTTCTGTCAAACGGCCGACGCGGCCGTCAGTTCTGGGGCGTCGAAGGTCATGACTCCATCGTCTATGGCGCCCCGACGGATCATCTTGACGTCCCGTCGGTAGTCCTGGGGGTTCAACCAGGGAGAGCGGTCGCCTTGGCGGGGGAGGAGGTGCATGGTTCGTTCCATGTAGCCGGCCGGAAAGTTCTCGATCCATTTACGTTTCGGCATCTCGGCATCCTCTGGGCGCAACTGGGGAATGCAGCGAGTGGCACCTATGGCCGCCATGTGGCGCAGGAGTCGACATACGTACTCGGATGTGAGGTCAGCCTTGAGGGTCCAAGAAGCGTTGACATAACCAAAGGTCGAGACCAAGTTCGGAATGCCTGAGTAGGCGAGGCCGCGGTAGGTCCACGTGCGGGCGAAGTCGACCGGCACGTCGTCGACTATGAAATCCATTTCTCCGAGGGTGACCAAGTTGAGGCCGGTAGCCGTCACGATGATGTCGGCATTGATCTCACTTCCATCCTGCAGCCGGATTCCGTGTTCTGTAAAGGTGTCGATGTGGGCGGTGATCACCGAGGCCCTTCCAGAGCGAATTGCCTTGAACAGGTCCCCATCGGGGATTAAGCAGAGCCTCTGGTCCCAGGGGTCGTAGGTTGGAGTGAAGTGGCTGTCGACGTCGTAGTCGGTGCCCAACCCTGCACGAACGCCTGAAAGCAGCAGGTCCCGGATCTTGTCGGGATTGGTTCTGGTCTTTCGGTATACGAGGCCCTGTCGGAAGACATTCTTCCGTCTCGTAATGGCGTAAGCCCAGCGATCGGGAAGGATCTTCCGGAGCCGGTTAGCTACCACATCGAAGGATGGTCGGGCAACCACGTAGGTGGGTGACCTCTGGAGCATGATTACGTGTCCGGCGGTTTGGGCCAGTGCGGGAACCAGAGTCATCGCTGTTGCTCCAGAGCCGATGACCACAATCCGTCGTCCGTTGTAGGTGAGGTCCTCCGGCCACTCCTGCGGATGGACGATTGGCCCTTGGAAACGCTCCTGTCCTGCAAAGTCCGGTGTATAGCCCTCGTGGTAGCTGTAGTACCCGGAACACATGAAAAGAAAACCACACGTCAGGACAACTTCATCAAAAGCGCCAGTACTTGGGTCAGAATGTCTGGCAGTAACTGTCCAACAGGATTGAGTGCTGGACCACTCGGCTCGGACCACACGATGGCCAAATCTGATATGCCTGGCCAGGTCGTACTCGGCGATGGTCTCTCTGAGGTACTCCATGATGCTCGGTCCATCGGCGATCGACTTCTCGTGCCGCCATGGCTTGAACCGGTAACCCAGGGTGTGCATATCGCTGTCGGATCGCACACCCGGATAGCGGAAGAGGTCCCAAGTTCCTCCAATATCAGAGCGTCCCTCCAGGACGGCGAAAGACCGGTCCGGACAGCGCTCCTTCAGGTGGACGGCACCGCTGATGCCTGAGATGCCTGCTCCGACGATCAGAACGTCGAGATGAGTTCTGTCCACGGAAGGCCCAACGGGGTCGACCATGGTGCGACCCTACGGAAAGTGTGGTTGAGCAACGGAACCGGGCGCTACCTGCCCGGGCGATGAACCAAAGTCGCCAAGCCGCGGGGTCGTTGGGCTAGCTACTCCGGCCAATTTTCGTAGATGGTGACTTTCCAGCCCAGGGTTGGAAATGTGCGATCGGCGGCTAGGGGCCAGATCGCGCCGAGTACGCTGAACGACCGTTCAGTCAGTATTGGAATAAGGACAGATCGCGTGCCGCCTAGAACCGGAGATCGGCGACGCCGGTCCGGGGTCAACGAGGATTGTGTGGCGCTAATGGCCGAACATATTTCCGTTTCTTGCCCCGGAGTCGATGTCTCTGCGTTACGCGGTCGAGTCGACGTCGTATCGACTACTGAAGGCAACCTCGTTTTAAATTGGAACCGCCTTTGTGACTCGGACGCACTCGACTGGGACCAGCGGCGCCGTGGAGACGTCCGTCTAGGACTGTCGTGAACGTCATGCGTCGCACACATCTGCAGCAACTCGAAGCCGAGAGCATCCATGTGATGCGCGAAGTGGTAGCTCAGTTCGAGCGACCGGTCATGCTGTACTCCATCGGAAAGGACTCTTCAGTCCTGCTTCATCTGGCCCGGAAGGCGTTCCACCCCGGACGCATCCCATTTCCGCTTCTTCATGTGGACACCACATGGAAGTTCCGGGAGATGATCGAATTCCGCGATCGTACAGCTGCTGACCTTGACCTAGAACTGGTGGTGCACACCAACGAGGAGGGCGTGGCGGCTGGCATCAATCCCTTCGACCATGGGTCTCGGAACTACACCGACGTCATGAAGACGGAGGCATTGAAGCAGGCCCTAGAGGCTGGTGGATTCGATGCAGCATTTGGCGGAGCCCGCCGCGACGAGGAGCGATCCCGAGCCAAGGAGCGCGTCTTCAGCTTCCGAGATCGGCACCACCGCTGGGACCCAAAAAACCAGCGACCCGAACTCTGGAACCTCTACAACGGTCGCGTGCATCGGGGAGAGAGCATTCGGGTTTTTCCAATCAGCAACTGGACTGAACTGGACGTCTGGCAGTACATCCATCTTGAGCAGATTTCGATCGTGCCCCTCTACTTTTCTGCCGTTAGGCCGGTGGTGGAGAGGGACGGCACATTGATCATGGTTGACGACGAGCGTTTCAGGCTCACTGACGGCGAATCGCCTGAGATGCGCGCGGTGAGATTTCGCACGCTCGGCTGTTATCCGCTCTCCGGGGCCGTGGAGTCCACCGCGACCACGTTGCCTGAAGTTATCCAGGAAATGCTGCTTGCGACTCGGTCAGAACGAGAGGGCCGTGTCATCGATCACGATCAAGCGGGCTCGATGGAGGAAAAGAAGCGGGAGGGCTACTTCTGATGTCCCACGCCTCCGAGCTCATTGCCACAGATATTGATGCCTATCTAGCTGAGCACGAACGAAAGGATCTCCTGAGGCTGTTGACGTGTGGCAGCGTGGACGACGGCAAGTCGACACTCATCGGTCGCCTCCTCCACGATTCGGCGATGATTTACGAAGACCAACTGGCGAGTTTGGAAGCGGACTCAACGACGATGGGGTCGGCCGGTGATGGTCTGGACCTAGCCCTTCTCATGGATGGTTTGAAGGCGGAACGCGAGCAGGGCATCACCATTGATGTGGCTTACCGCTATTTCTCAACTTCCAGACGAAAGTTCATCGTCGCTGACACTCCCGGACACGAGCAGTACACCCGAAATATGGTGACGGGCGCTTCCAACTGCCAACTCGCAGTTGTTCTGGTCGATGCCCGAAACGGAGTCCTCGATCAGACCCGTCGACACACACTCATCGCCCATCTTCTGGGAATCCAAAACCTGGTCGTGGCCATAAACAAGATGGACCTAGTGGGCTGGTCGCAGGACCGGTTCGACGAGGTGGCGGCCGAGCATCAGACCTTTGCCTCCGGTCTCGGCGTGGTTGATGCCCACTACATGCCCATATCCGCCCTCCACGGCGACAATGTGGTGGATAGAAGCTCACACCTCAGCTGGCACGACGGGCCGCCCCTCATGGAATACCTGGAGACCGTCGACGTATCTGAGTCACTTGATCTCGATTGGCTGCGGTTTCCCGTCCAACTGGTCGTTCGGCCAGACCTCGACTTCCGAGGATTCGCCGGAACTATTGCCGCCGGAAAGCTTCGCCTAGGTGACGAAGTCGTCGCTCTTCCATCGGCGGTCAGATCTACGGTTGAACGAATTGTTACCTTCGACGGTGATCTCGACGAGGCCCAACCCGGCGACGCTGTAACCATCACGCTTGCCGACGAGATTGATGTGAGCCGCGGTGACCTGCTCGTCGGTGTCGACCATCATCCTGCGCGGGCTCATGATGTCAACGCCACCCTGGTATGGATGGCCGCTGACCCGGTCAAACCGGGCCGGCGCCTCATCCTGCGCTCAATCGGAGGCGAGGTCGACGCCTCATTGGCAGCCATACACCACAGGATCGATGTCAACAGTGGTGAGGAAGTCTCGGCCGATGCGCTAGCGCTGAATGACATCGCGTGCTGCACGTTGGTGGCCGAGCGGGCCCTGCTTTTCGACCCCTACAGCGAGGGACGCCAGACCGGTTCCTTCGTTCTCGTAGACCGCATGACCAACGCTACGGTGGCCGCAGGAATGATCCTTGGCGCCACCTCGGGGTGGGATCGTGAACCTGATGGTGGACTGGTCCGCTATCGCTCCGAAATCACTCCCGAGGAGAGGGTTGCCCGTCTCGGTCAACGGCCGTGCACTGTTCTTCTGACAGGCCTAACTGCTGCCGGAAAGTCAACTATCGCCGCCGCTCTGGAGCGTCGCCTGTTCGACCTGGGACGCACGACGGTCCGTCTTGATGGAGAGAATGTTCGACTTGGGATTAGCCGAGACCTTGGCTTCAGTTCCCAAGACCGTTCCGAGAACCTTCGCCGTGTGGCCGAAGTAGCTCTACTCGCTAACCGGCAAGGCCTGATCGCAATTGCAGCGCTCGTCGCTCCCGAGGTTGAGGTGCGGGATAGGGCTCGGGAACTCATTGGCGGACACCGATTTCTGGAAGTATTCGTAGACACCCCACTCGACGTATGCCGCCAGCGGGACCCGAACGGCCATTACGAGGCTGCGGACCGAGGCGAGATTCCGAACTTTCCAGGAGTCTCGTCGGACTACGAACAGCCGACCGATATGGAGTTACGGCTCGATGCGTCAGTCCAGAGTGTCGATGAGTGCGTCGACGCCATTCTCAAACTGCTCGTCGAGCGCGGAGTGATCGATGTCTGACGGAGTCCTCCCTGCATCTGGTGGGAATCGGAACCTCACTCGAACCGACGGCCAAGTTGGTTCCGAGCGACGAGCCCTTGTCACCGGCCATGCAGGTCATACCGTCTGGCTAACTGGACTGTCGGGGTCGGGCAAGTCGAGTATCGCCTACTCGGTAGAAGCGGCACTAGTCGATAGGGGAATCGCCGCCTACGTCCTCGACGGCGACAACGTTCGTTTGGCTCTCAATCGCGACTTGGGATTTTCGCCCGAGGATCGCACCGAGAACATCCGGCGAGTGGGTGAAGTCTGTCGACTCTTCCAAGATGCGGGCCTCGTCGTCATCTCAGCGTTCATCTCTCCATATCGGGCCGATCGTTCAACTGTCCGGGCCCTTCACCCAGCAGGAACGTTCTCCGAGGTGTTCGTTGACGCTTCGCTCGAGACCTGTGAGGAGAGAGATGTGAAAGGGCTCTACGCCCGCGCTAGGACCGGCGAAATTCCAGAGTTCAGTGGGGTTTCCGCCCCATACGAGGAGCCAGCCGAGCCTGACCTCCATTTGGATGCCTCTGAACCTCTGGAGACATGCGTTCTGGCTGTCCTCAGGCATCTAGGGATCGGCCGAGAACCAGAAACAGTTGGGTAGAAGGTTCGTGCGGCTGAACTCGCGGGCCTTGCCAAGTCTCCGGACCTACGTCCGCGCGACCACCGCTGGTGCTGCTGTATCAGACACTTGTCTGAGGCAGCGGCTCCCGGAACGCATCCCGTCTGAGCGGAGAATGGTTTGAACGACCCTCTTCTCGAACCGTTCGACCTCGCCGGCCTACGTCTACGGAACCGGGTGTTCTCCAGCAGTCATTCGCCGGGTTACAACGTTGATGGCACTCCCAGTGACCGTTATGTCCGCTATCACGAAGAGAAGGCCCTAGGCGGGATCGGGCTCACCATGATCGGCGGCTCGTCGAATGTGTCGATCGACTCAGCATCGCTTTGGGGCCAATTGTCGTTCGCCACCGACGCCGTAATAGATCCGTTGGCTGTCATGGTGGAGCGAATCCATGGCCACGGCGCGGCCATAATGTGCCAACTCACCCACATGGGGCGCCGTAACGTTTCTAATGACGGCGCCTGGCTACCCACAATTGCCCCGTCGCCGGTGCGCGAGCCCATGCACCGTTTTTGGCCCAAGGAGGCTGAGCCGGCCGACCTAGAGCGGGTAGTGGCCGATTTCGCGATGGCCACCCGTAGAGCCGTCGACGCCGGGCTTGACGGGATCGAACTTCTCGCCACCAGCCACCTACTGGACCAGTTCTGGTCACCCTTGGTGAATCGCCGCACCGACAACTACGGGGGCTCGCTGGAGAATCGGCTGAGGCTGACGTTCGAGGTGCTAGAAGCGGTCCAGAAGACCGCAGACGGACGGTTACGGGTCGGCCTTCGCATGCTCGGCACCGAGGATCAGCCGGGAGGACTGACAGCCGACGACTGCTGCGCAATCGCTGTGAGTCTCGCCGAGTCGGGACTTATCGACTTTTTGAACGTGGCCGGACCATCTTTGGCCACCGACGATGGTCTGTCGAAGGCCATCCCACCGGCGGGTACGCCACTGGCCCCGTATCTGACGGTAGTTGCGGCGGTGCGTGCAGCCACCGAGGTGCCAATTCTGCACGCAACCCGGGTGACCGATGTAGCCACGGCTCGCCACGCCGTGGAATCCGGTGTCGTGGACTTAGTCGGCATGACCCGTGCTCACTTCGCCGATCCACATTTGGTTTCAAAACTCGCCCGCGGTGAGGCCGACCGGATAAGGGTTTGCGTGGGCGCATCACTCTGTATCAACCGGTTACACCTTGGCCTCGACTCGGTGTGCATCCAGAACCCGGCGACCGGGCGGGAGACGACTGTGCCGCAGTTGGTGACCCGGTCCGAGGACCCGAAACGGCGGGTGGTGGTGGTGGGCGGAGGCCCGGCGGGTCTGGAAGCGGCTCGGACGTGTGCCGAACGCGGTCATGAGGTTGTCCTGTTCGAAGCCCAGAACAGGCTAGGCGGACAGTTGGCGCTGATGGCACGGGCAGCGGAACGACAGCGGGAAGTCGCCGGCCTCATCGACTGGCTAGTCGGTGAGGTTCGATATCTCGCAGTGGACGTCCGACTGGCCACGCCGGTGGGTGTTGACGAAGTATGGAGCGAGGAGCCTGACGTAGTTGTGGTGGCCACCGGCGGAGGGCCTGACCCGTCTTGGGTGTTGGACGAGGGAGCGGATCTTGTCTATTCGTCGTGGGACGTCCTCGGCGGCCACGTGCGGCCGTTCGGACGGGTGCTGGTATTTGATGATCATGGTGCAGAGCGGGGTCTCGCTGTCGTCGAACACCTGGTTGAAGTCGGGTTGGAAGACCTCGAAGTTGCGACACCGGACCGCCACATCGGGCTTGATTTGGCCACGCCACTCGGTCCGACGTACCTACGGATGCTCTACGGCGGAGCGGTGACAATGACGCCGGACCACAGACTGGTTCAGGTCGAGCGGACTGGACAATCCGAGGATGAAGCGCTCCGGGTGGTTCTGCGCAACGAATACACCCGGGTTGAGGTGGAACGCATCGTTGACGCAGTGGTGGTAGAACACGGCGTGGTTCCCGAGGATGCGTTGTTCCGAGCGTTGAGACTGAAATCGACCAATGACGGCGTCTCAGACCTGGCCGCCCTCGCCGCCGGGAGTCCTCAGCCAGTCTTCTTGGATAATACGGGACCGCTCGTGTACCGCATCGGCGACTGCGTGGCGAGCCGTGACGTCGCCTCAGCCCTACTCGATGCCCGACGACTCCTCCAGTACCTGTAACCACGATGAGTGAATTGAACACAAGCGTGGACCAGACCCGCCTTCCACTGGCGTTTCCGGAGGTCCAGCCACCGGGCTACGAATGGTTTGAGAACGAACCGACCTTTGACCCGTCTCTACACCTCGATCCCCAGCCACCCGAAGACGTGGTGATGCTGGCCGACCTCGGCTACGAGGAGGACGACATCGCCCCAACGGCTAGCCCGGTTGCCTTCTCATCACCGTTCAAAGTGCTCTCCGACGAGGGTGCGGCAATCCTTCTGGACGTGGCTCGCCGCCTCCGTCCATACGGGGCCCGGGCTCGGGAACGGATCGACAACATGGTGCGTGGCGGCTGCCACCGTTCCCGATGGCTGCGTGCCCTGTGTCTGGCGCCCGAAGTCACTGAGCTTCTGTCGTCTATCTACCGAACAGAAGTGGCACCACACTCCATGCCGGTCCACCTTGGGCATCTCAACTACGAGCCAACCAGAGTCGGCGAAGCTGTGGACAAATGGCACCATGACACGTTGCCACTCGACTATGTCATGCCGGTAACCGATCCGCGGACCTTGCCGGGTGGAAGATTTGAAGTCTTTCTCGGAACGAAGACTGAGGCAGCTGAGTTGGCAGCGAGCGGGGAGAGGCCACCTGCCGACAGGGTGATGGCCCCCGACTTCGGTGGGCCGGGGTGGGCGGTCGCCATACACGGAAACATGGTTGTCCACCGTGGTGGGCCGCTGACCGAGGCGGCCGAACGAATCACTATGGTCAACGGCTACGTAGCTCTTGACCGTTCCCGGGATGACCAGTCCCGCTCGCAGGATCTGGTTGGCGTAGACGATCCAGCTGTCTTACCAACCGAATGGGTTCGGCACGCTGCTTGGCGGGGTGTGGGACGCCTCGAGGACCTTCTCGCCACAGTTCCTTATGGAATCGACCAGGCAACGGCTGCTGGCCTTCTCGAGCACGCAGTGGCAGACATCCAGCGGACTATCCGTGAAATGCGCACCGAGCCGCCACCCATCGAACATTACGAACACGAGCCCCGCAGCGGAATCAACGGAGCGCGGGGTGACCACATCTGACGGTACGCAAGGCAGACTCGCGCTGATGGGACCATTGAGCAAAGAGCAGGTAGACGCCTTCTGGCGGGACGGCTACGTGATGATGGCTGATGCCGTGTCAGCGAACGATCTGGTGGACCTGCGTGCGGCGGTTGCAGGCTGGGTTGAGGAGAGTCGCGGTCATAGCGGTCCATGGGGAGAGACGATGGACCACCGCCCTCGGTTTGACGTTCAGCCCGGCCATTCTGTTGACCTTCCGGCTCTGCGACGAGTGGCGTCCCCCCAGGAGGTGTGCCAGGCCCACCTGCGGGTCATGCGTGACAGTCCACTGGTCGACGCAGCCGCACAGGTGATCGGCCCGAACATCGTGGTCAACAACGTGAAGACCAACTGCAAACAGCCCGGTACAGCCACCGAGATCCGGTTCCACCAGGACTTTGCCTACGAGGCTCATACCAATGATGACATGTTGGCTGTACTGCTGTTCGTGGACGACGTTACGCCGGAGAACGGGCCGTTGGAAGTAGTGCCGGGCACGCACCGCGGGGCAATCTTTGATCACTGGCAGGATGGGATATTCACCGGCACCATCGCCGAAGGGGACCTGGCCGGGCTTGGTGATTCAGTGGACTGCTACGGTCCGGCTGGCACGGCGTGCCTGATGCACACCCGTCTCGTCCACGGATCGGGGCCAAACCTGACCGAGGTGTCGCGAACCCTGTCGATTTTCAGCTATCGGTCTGAGGACAGCCGAATCCTTCACCCCAACCACCTTCCAAGCGCGAACGAAGGTGAACTAGTCAGAGGTGTCGCGACAGGCCGGATTCGTTGCGTGGAGTACGAGATGCCGATCGCAGAGGTACCCGAGACGGCATCGTTCTTTGACCAGCAGGCTCGGGGAGTGCCTACGTGACGACCTATCAGAATGCGCCTAATGCTCGCCCAGACAATGGTGCCCTGACTTCCCTCGAGTTCTCCACAGACAGTGGGTTCGGCGCCCGAGCCCGCGTCGGCCTAGTAGTCCTAGAGAACGACCAGACTGTCGAGGCCGAACTGAGCCGCCTGTGGCCAGATGGCGTGGCTGCATTCGCCACCCGAATCGCCATGGAGGACAGGGTCACCCCGGAGACCCTGCTTGGAATGGAGGAGCGAATCCCGGAGGCGGCGAAACTGCTGCCGCCGGCGCTCTGCCTGGACGTAGTGGGCTACGGCTGCACATCGGCTGCCACGCTGATTGGTGAGGAGCGAGTTTCCAGCGTCCTGCGAGTCGCCCATCCTGATGTGCCCAACACCAATCCCATATCAGCCGTGCTGTCGGCCCTGTCAGCACTATCGGCACAGCAGGTCGTCGTGGTGACGCCATACAGCGCCGAAGTCACTTCCGGGATCACCGGCCTACTTGGTGAGCGCGGACTCGAGGTGGTGGCTGCAGGATCGTTTCTTGAGGAGAGCGACGCCACGGTGGCCCGGATGACCGAGGAGACGGTGGCCGACGGGGTCCGCCAGCTGGTGAGGGCGGCCGAGGAAGCTACGGGCCGCCGTCCGGAAGCTGCTTTCGTGTCATGCACCAGTTTGAGGGCATTCGGCGTCGCTGGTGCGCTAGAGAACGAGTTGGGTGTGCCGGTGGTGTCCAGCAACCTCGCCTTCGGCTGGCACCTGCTGCGCCTAGCCGGGATCCAGGACCGTATTGAGGGTCTGGGCCGCCTCTATCACCTCGACCTAGACGGTGTGCCGGTAGGAGAGCCCAGGTGAGAACGCCTGAGCGGGGCTTTCCAGACGCCGAGTACGAGGCCCGGGCAGCCCGGGCCCAGGCGATGATGGCCGAGCGGGGGCTGGCGGCACTGCTGGTGTGCACTGAACCGGAAGTCCGTTACTTTACCGGCTTCCACACGCCGTTTTGGCAAAGTCCGACCCGACCGTGGTTCGTAGTCTTGCCGGCAGATGGGCGTCCGATAGCCGTGATTCCCAACATCGGAGCTTCGGCAATGGGAACAACATGGGTGGATGACATCCGAACTTGGCCGGCACCCCGCCCGGCTGACGATGGATTGTGCCTTCTGGTTGAGACCATCGAGGAGGTCTTAGCAGGACAGGTCGACGGTTCCGGTGATGAGGTCCGCATCGGTCTCCCGATGGGACATGAGACGCACGTTCGTATGCCGCTGAGTGACCTCGACGCTTTACGAGCCCGAGTCACGCCTGCTTTCTTCGTCGATGCAACCGACATCGTGCGAAGGCTACGCATGGTGAAATCCGATCGGGAGATCGGCAAGGTCTCCCATATTTGCGACGTGGTGTCCGGAGCCTTTGAGGGCATTGGTGGACTTCTATCGGTCGGTATGACCGAACGAGAAGCGTTTCAGGCATTCAAGATTGACCTATTGGAGAGGGGCGCTGACGACGTCCCCTACCTCGTAGGTGCAACAGGTCCAGGCTTTGACGACATCATCAAGCAGCCTTCGGATCGCCTGATAGAAGCGGGCGATCTTCTCATGTTTGATACAGGTTCAACTTACGATGGTTATTCGAGCGATTTTGATCGGTACGTAGCGTTTGGCCACGCAGCCGATGACGCGAGACGCGCCTATCAGGTCGTCTGGAACGCGACCGAAGCTGGCTTGGCAGCGGTGCGGCCCGGTGCGACAACCAGTGACCTCTGGCAGGCCATGTCGAATGTGTTAGAAGCCGGTGGTTCGTTGGGAAATTCTGTGGGTCGGCTTGGACATGGCTTGGGAATGCAGGTCACTGAGTGGCCGTCGCACACAGTGGATGACGGGACGGTGATTGAGGAGGGCATGGTTCTTACCCTCGAACCAGGGCTGACATGGGCCGCGGGCCGGATGATGGTTCATGAGGAGAATTTGGTCGTTCGAGCCGGCGGGCCCGAACTGCTGTCTCGCCGGGCTCCGCCGGAGTTGCCAATTATCTGATGGCAGAATGGTCCGCGAGCAGCATTCCGGTGGTCGACCTAGCCGATAGCCGCGGCCTGATAGATGCTTTCGCGACAACAGGGTTCGCCGCAGTACGGGGCCACGGGGTACAGCATTGCGAGTTGGTAGCCATGCGTCGACTCCTTGTCGCCTTGTTCGCTGTCGACGATGCCGCAAAACGACGCTGTGCGGTGCAGCCCGACAACTATCGGGGCTTCATTCCCTTGCGATTTTTTACTCCGAACCGGGACAACGGTGCTCCGGCCGACGCCTTCGAGGGCTACAAGTTGCACTGGGAGTGCCCGCCCGGACATCCGGTCCGCGGCGAGTGCAGTCTCTACGGATCAAACCTCTGGCCGGATCATCTTCCGGAGATGCCCGACGTCGTGACCTCGTGGTGGTCTGCTATGGAAGGACTCGCTGACCGCCTGCTGATCATCCTGGCAAACGAGCTCGGCCTCGATTACGAAATCCTCTCTCGAGGAATGGAGGCACCGCTCACCAATGTGACCCTTTTGCACTATCCGGCGAAGCAGCCAGAGGACCGGTCGCCGGGTTTTCATCCACACAAAGACATCTCCGTGGTGACAATGCTAGATCCGGACCCGGTAGGAGGCCTAGAGGTCCGAACTCGAGATGGACGCTGGGTAAAGGCCTTCTGTCCGGAGGGCGCACTGTTGATCAACGTGGGGGACGTTCTGGAGGTGTGGTCAGGAGGGCGCCTTGTTTCGACGCCACATCGGGTTAGCAATGTTGCCGGAGCAGAGCGCTATAGCGCACCATTCTTCGTGGTTCCGAACCATGCCGTGGTAGCCGAGCCGCTCCTTGCGCCATTGGAGCACTTCGAGATGCGGTCTATACCTATGGGCTACGTCCAGTCTGAAGTTTGGCGAACCAACTGGCCCGACCAGGTTGCCTCAGACGCTGATAGTCACCTCGGCGGAATCCAGTAGCCGATATCGCCTTCAGGTGTGCGGTTCTATGGATTCTTCTGGATGAACTGGAGGACATTGGCCACTAGAACCTCAGGTGCGTCTTCTTGGCAGTAGTGGCCCACTCCAGGCATTTCCACTACCGGCGCTTCCGGCCACAGTGCACGAAAGTCGGCAATGGCTAGGTCTGGTGGGATAGCTCTGTCCTCCATGCCCTCCAACAACATGGCTGGCTTAGACCTCAGTTCTGGCACACCGTTGGCGCCGGCGATCACGTAGTCGGCAATGCGTCCCAGATAGGCGTCCAAGGGAAACTCGAGTCCTCCGATGGCCGATTCCCGGTCAGGGAACGGGTCGGAGTATGCCCGGATCCAGGTGTCGTCGATTGCTGCGGAGTTGGTGAACCCGGTGATCTTCATCACCGACAAGACCGTTGAGCCGAGATTTAACAGGACATCCTCGGTTCGTCCCGAGTCCAGTCCATCACCTATCCAGGTGAACCACCGTGACTTCGTAAGCGGGGTCGCATCCTGCTCTCCAATCCGCCCATATCCGGCTATCGAGTTCGCATACACGATTCGTTTCACGCGGTCCGGGTGACGAACGGTGAACGCAGTGGCGATCGGTCCGCCCCAGTCTTGGCCGAAGAACGTGATATCTCTCAGGTCAAGGTGCTCAGTGAGAGCTATCAGGTTTTCGGTATGGCCCTGCAGCGTGTACTCGCGATCCTGCGGAGTCTCGGACTTGCCGAAGCCCATGTGGTCGGGAACCACTACGCGGTACTGCTCTGCAAGTGGAGCGATCATGTGTCGGTACAGGTATCCCCAGGTGGGTTCGCCGTGCAACAGCACAATCGGCTCGGCGTCCCGGGGTCCCTCATCCACGTAATGCTGCAGGAAACCGTGGCCCGAGAAAGTGTGGGGCACAAAGGGGAAGGTGCCGTCATAGGTCTCGTCGAGGGGAACCAAGGTTTCCTCCCTAGCCAGATTTGGAGTTAGTCGTCATGTTGGCAGGGTTGCAGGTAGTCCACGACACTCGGTACAGCATTCGTGAATTCGGATATTCGGCTGATCGGGATGGGGTGGACAGGGGACGTCCTCATGGAATTCATTGGAAAGTTGCGGTTAACCAAGCCGACGCAGGTGTTCAGGGCTCCCGCTTCGGCGCTTCTGGTGCAGTAACCATCTGACGTCTGCGAGGATTCCTTCGATGCAAGAGTTCGTCCAAGTCGACGCGTTCGCTGACCGGCCGTTTTGCGGCAATCCCGCCGCAGTACTGGTAATGGATGCGCCCGCCGATGCTGCGTGGATGCAGGCCGTCGCCAGCGAAATGAATCTCTCAGAGACCGCCTTCTGTCATCCATTGCCGGGTATGGAGAAAGGGAACGTGGGGGAGTGGGAACTGCGGTGGTTCACGCCGACAGTGGAAGTCGACCTCTGCGGACATGCGACGTTGGCGACTGCCCACGTTCTGGCCACCGAGCACGGTGCAGAGGGTGAAATGGGTTTCCACACGCGGTCAGGTCGGCTGTCAGCCATTGTGGAGGACGACACAATCCGACTCGACTTTCCAGTAGACGTAATCGAGAGTTGTGAAGTGGGGACCGCTATGTCGGATGCTGTGGGAACTCGGGTACTCGCGGCGGCGAAGGGGGCCACAGACCTTCTCGTCGAAGTTGGTGGGGCGGCGGAGGTCCGAAGCTGCAATCCAGATATGGCAGGTATCGCAGGATTGGCACCCCGAGGGGTGATCGTGACCGCCGCCTGTGATGATCGCGACGATATGGACGTGGTGTCACGCTTCTTCGCGCCTCGAACCGGTATACCGGAAGATCCTGTGACCGGCTCGGCGCATACCACTCTGGCTGCTTGGTGGGCGTCCCGGATCGGCAACGCCTTCCGAGCCGAACAAGCCTCGGCCCGCGGTGGAGAAATCGGCGTCCAACTCGTCGACGACCGAGTGCATCTGTCCGGCCGGGCTGTCACGGTGGTCCACGGGAAACTTCTGGCGTAATTGGCACGGCATGAGCGATCGCACCAAACTCCGACGAAAGCCCGACCGGGCGGTTACCGCCCGGACTGCTATTGACGCGGTTCTCGACGAGGGCCTCGGTGTTCACGTAGGACTGATCACCGGAAGCGACACGGGTGTACACCCGGTCGTGATTCCGATGCTGTATGCCCGTGACGGAGACCACCTTCTCCTCCATGAATCACCGGCTAGCTGTCTACTCAGGACTGCCAAGAAGGGGGCCGAGATTTGTGTGACGGTCACCCTGCTCGATGGCCAGGTTCTGGCCAGATCCGGCCTCCGCCACTCGATGAACTATCGCTCGGTGGTAGTGATGGGAAAAACGGTGGTGGTCACTGACTACGACGAAAAAGTACAGGCCCTCGATCGCTTCGTTGATCACGTGATCCCGGGTCGGGTAGCCGCTATCCGTCCCGTGACAGCCACCGAGGTTCGAAACACCACCGGTCTCGCCTTGTCGTTGAAGGAGTGCTCGATGAAGGAGAGGACTGGTCCGCCGATTGATGACGACGAGGACATGGCCGAAGACACGTGGGCGGGCCTGATCCCCCTCGGCATTTCGGCGGGCGGACCATTACCCGGCGAGGACACCAGTGGGGAATCCGTCCCCGCCTACGTAGCCGACTGGGCCCGAGGCCCAGGATTAGCCAACGGACGGGGCGGTTGATCGTGCCCCTCGTCGGTGCCATCGACCAGGGAACTACAAGTACCCGGTTCCTGGTCGTGGACGAGGACGGATCGGTCGTCGCAGCAGCTCAGCGGCCCCATGCCCAGCACCTACCCCGCCCCGGCTGGGTGGAACATGATGCTGCCGAGATCCTCGAAAACGTTATGACCTGCATATCGGAGGCGCTGTCCGAAGCCGACCTAGCGGCTGGCGATCTGGCCGCGATCGGTATAACCAACCAGCGCGAGACCCTCGTTGCATGGGACCGATTAACCGGCTGTCCACTAGCACCTGCAATCGTTTGGCAGGACACACGCAGCGCAGGCATTGTGGAGAGACTTGCGGCTAACGGTGGCACTGACCGGTTTCGAAGCAGTACTGGGTTGCCGCTTGCCACATACTTCAGCGGCCCAAAGGCAGTGTGGCTACTGGAGGAAGTCGATGGCCTGCGAGCCGCAACCGAATCGGGTCGTGCCCTCCTCGGCACTATGGACTCGTGGCTTCTCTGGAATCTCACTGGTGGACCGGAAGGCGGACGTTTCGCAACCGATGTCACCAATGCCTCGAGGACGTTACTGCTCGACCTTGCCACGCTCGAATGGAATCCAGACCTAATAGAGGCAATGGGCATACCAGCGGTGGCCTTGCCGGAAGTGGTTCCATCCATCGGTCGACTGGGCCTGGGGGTCGGTCACCTTGCTGGCGTACCAATTTCTGGGATCCTCGGCGATCAGCAGGCAGCCCTATTTGGCCAGGGATGCCATGAATCCGGAAGCGCAAAGAACACGTACGGCACCGGCTGCTTCCTCCTGATGAATACCGGCAACACACCCGTACCGTCCAGTCGTGGGCTTCTCACCACCATCGCTTGTCAGATTGCCGGCGAAACTGCCACATACGCATTGGAGGGATCGGTGGCCATGGCCGGAGCCACGGTCCAGTGGCTCCGCGACGAACTCGGATTGATTACCAACTCGGACGAGGTGGAGGCGCTGGCCCGCACCGTCGACGATAACGGTGATATCTACCTGGTTCCCGCTTTCTCCGGCCTATTCGCGCCCCACTGGCGACCCGACGCGCGAGGGGTCCTCGTAGGCCTGACTCGTTTCGCTAATCGCGGACACTTGGCTCGAGCCGTTCTCGAGTCGACGGCGTTCCAGGTCGCGGAACTTGTGGAATCCATCAAGGCAGATGATGAAGGTATTGCCGGGAGGGTGGAGATGACAGAGCTCCGTGTGGACGGCGGGATGGTTGTCAACGACCTACTGATGCAGTTCCAGGCTGACCTCCTCGGTATAGACGTCGTTCGACCACGTGTTGAGGAAGCCACAGCCCTTGGTGCTGCTTATGCCGCCGGTCTAGCCGAGGGGGTATGGGACGATACCTCCGCGGTCCGAGCCCAGTGGACCGAGGGTGGACGCTGGCGGCCGAACATGGATCAATCTGAACGGGAACGCCTCGCAATGCGCTGGTCCGAAGCTGTTAAGCGGTCCCTCGACTGGTCCTAGGCTCGAGTCATAGTCTTTCGCAGTGTTTAGGCCGCTCGCCAACCTCGTGCCTTCGGCAAGATGACCGGCGGCTACCAAGGCGTCGCCAATAGCGACTATCAGCCTCCGGTCCCGATTGAAGTCCCAGCAGTCTTCTCTTGGCCACCCCGGCCAGTGGCCGCACTTCGGTGGGTTGTCCGAATGATCACCTACCCCTGGGTGCTTCTCTACATGGCCCTATCGATAGCGATCTGGCAGTGGTTCCTCCCGCCCGATGAGGCCATGGCGTCGTTTGGCATGGAATGGATCGCCCAAATCTGGATCCGAAATGTGGTCGTAGTCGGGGGCATTGCCGGTGGCCTTCACTGGTGGCTCTACATCCGCCGCGCCCAGGCCGACGAGTTCAAATTCAACCGACGTTGGCCGGGTGCCGGCGCCAAATTCACTTTTGGACATCAGGTTCGCGACAATGTCTTCTGGACCATGACCAGCGGCGTTGGCTTCTTGACGGCGTACGAGGCTCTCACACACTGGGCCTATGCCAGCGGTCTGTTACTTCGCCACGACTGGTCGACTCACCCGGTGGTGGTGGTGCTTCTAGCCACTCTGGGCGTGGTTTGGGTGTCAACTGCTCATTTCTGGCTGAACCACAGACTCATCCATATCGTGCCCCTTTACCGAAGGTTCCACGCCCTGCACCACCGGAACCCGAACCCCACTCCGTGGACCGGTATCTCAATGCACCCGTGGGAACACCTGATCTACTTCTCGGTCTTCCTGATCTGGTGGGTCATACCTGCCCACCCACTGGTCATACTGATGTGCACCTTCTATCAGGGGCCCGGACCGGCCCCGTCACACGCTGGGTTCGCTCGGACGAGGTTCGGCCGGTTCACCGTGCCGACAGGTGACCTGTTCCACCAACTGCACCACCGCTACTTCGAGGTCAACTACGGCAACACTCAGTTCCCAATCGACCAGTGGGCGGGGACATGGCACAACGGCACGAGTGTTGCCCACGAGCGCCTTAAGGGCCGCCAACGTGCCGACCAACAGTCATGACCGGGAGTCGCCGCAATCGGGCCCTCACGACCGTCCTTAGCGCTACTAGCCCAGTGACGCTCCCGACCAGGATTTGAGCCACGCTCGGGACATGACCCAGTTGCCCAAGACGGAAGCCGACCAGATCATCGGTCGCACGACAAGCGAATCCACACCGTGGTGGCCCGAACCACTCCTACCGGAGTCCGGGACACCGAACGTGGTGGTGATCCTCCTCGACGACACCGGATTCGCCCACCTCGGTTGCTATGGCGGCCTCGTCGACACTCCGAACTATGACCGCCTCGCCTCTCGGGGACTGCGTTACACAAACTTCCATACCACGGCGCTGTGTTCGCCGACTCGGGCGTGCCTGCTAACTGGCCGCAACCATCACTCTGTCGGGATGCGAGCTTTGTCCAACTTCGACACCGGCTACCCGAACATGCGAGGTCGGATCGCCAGGTCAGCTGGGACCATGGCCGAAGTGCTCCGCGAGAGGGGCTTCGCCACCTGGGCGATCGGAAAGTGGCACCTCACCCCGATGCGAGAAGCTTCGGCCGTTGGCCCCTTTGGTGACTGGCCGCTCCAGCGGGGTTTTGACCGGTACTACGGCTTCATGCAGGGGGAAACAGATCAGTTCCATCCGGAGCTCTACGAGGACAACCGGCTCGTGGATCAGCCCCGCACACCAGAAGAGGGTTATCACGTCTCGGAGGATCTGGTGGACCGATCCATCGACCTTATTCGGACCCAGCACACAATGGTCCCCGAGCGCCCGTTCTTCCTGTACCTCGCCTTCGGAGCGACCCACGCGCCCCACCAAGCGCCAGACGCCTACCTAGAGAAGTGGCGGGGCCGGTTTGACGAGGGCTGGGACGTTGCTCGCAACCGGGTCTATGAGAACCAACTTGCGATGGGAATCATTCCGCCAGGCACTGACTTGGCGCCTCGCAATCCCGGGGTGGAGGCGTGGACCGACTTATCAGTCAACGAAAAGGCGCTGGCGTGCCGATTGCAGGAGGCCTTCGCTGCCATGCTCGACCATACCGACACTCAAGTTGGTCGACTGTTAGACGCAATCGCCGAGCTTGGCTTGAACAACGACACGATCGTGGTAGCCCTGAGTGACAACGGGGCCTCCCAAGAAGGCCGAGCCAGCGGAATTCTCGACACATTCCGGCACTTCAACGGCGTAGATCAGCCAGTTGACGAAGCCGTGGCCCGACTTGACGATATCGGAACCCGGACCAGCAACACCAACTACCCGTGGGGCTGGGCGCAAGTCGGCAACTCGCCGGGCAAGCGATACAAGCAGAACACTCATTCCGGAGGAGTGCGCGACCCGCTCATCATCTCGTGGCCGGGCGGGATCGATCCGGCGGTCAATGGGCAGGTACGCACCCAGTTCCACCATGTGGTGGATATCGCCCCGACGATGCTGGAGTTACTTGACGTGGCAGCACCAGTGTCGATCAACGGAGTCGAGCAAAAGGCCATCGAGGGGATAAGCCTCGCTTATACCTTCTCCCCGGCAGCCATCGATGCAACGGCCGTGCCGAGCCGTAAAGGCCGGCAGTACTTCGAAATGCAAGGCCATCGAGGAATCTGGGCGGACGGTTGGAAGGCGGTGGCCTTCCACCAGTATGGGACCGACCTCGAAGACGACGTCTGGGAGTTGTACCATCTGAACGAGGACTTTTCCGAGTGCCACGACCTTGCCAAAGTGGAACCGGAGCGGCTCGCCGCCATGGTTGACCTGTTCTGGGATGAGGCAGACCGCTATGGAGTCCTTCCCATCATGGATCGGGCAGGAAATCTGTCGGGTCCGGCGGCAGGAGGACTGTTCAGCGGACACGCCACATCTGGGACACCTCGGAACCGGGACAGCTTTGTCTATTTGCCACCCACACCTCGCGTGCCGCCTGACGCCGCACCAGCCCTGGGCTCGCGGAACTGGGAGGCCTCGTTTCACGTAGACCGGCCGAACGGCGATGAGAACGGCGTCCTGTTGGCGTTCGGAACGGTCAACAATGGCCTTGTGGCGTACGTCGACGATGCTGGCCACCTCGTCTATGACCACAACGCCTATGCCGACCACACGGTCATATGTTCGCCGGAGCCAGTCCCGGGAGGTGCCACCGTTCTTGCTGTTCACCAGCAGCGTGTCAAGGGCGGTCCCGGCCGGGCACGGCTACTGGTGGACGGGGTAGTGGTAGCAGAGGCTGCGGTCCCGGTGGTGCCGGTCATGATTTCACCTGTGGGCCTAGACATTGGGCGCAACCCAACCGGGGTAAGTGACGCCTACACGGCCCCATACCAATTTTCGGGTCGGATCAATCGGGTCGAGGTGGACACCGCCCCAGCATTCCGGGCCGACGAGGAGGCAGCTATCGAGGTTGCCGCTGCGGAGCGGATGCAGTGACCGGCCACACTGACGAGGTCATCGATCTACTTCAAGCGCTCATTCGCAACGGCTGTGTCAACGACGGCACTGCCGAATCCGGCTATGAGGTCCGCAACGCCGACCTTCTGCAGACCTACCTCGAGGGCGTAGGCCTCGAAATCGAACGCTTCGAACCGACCCCTAGGCGAATATCGCTGGTGGCCCGGATTGAAGGCTCTGATCCAAAAGCGCCCTCTCTATGCCTCATGGGCCACACGGACGTGGTTCCGGTAAGCCCCGACGGTTGGAGCCGTGACCCATTCGGCGGTGAGCTTGTCAACGGTGAGGTATGGGGACGAGGTGCGGTCGACATGCTCAACTTGGTCGCCTCCCAAGCCGTGACGCTTCGGATTCTGGCCGACCGAGGATTCCGACCCCGCGGTGACTTGGTCTTCTTCGCCGTGGCGGACGAGGAGTCGGGAAGTGCACACGGTGCCCGGTGGATGGCTGACCACGCGTGGGACGCCATCGCCGCCGACTACGTCTTGACCGAGAACGGTGGTCTGCACTCCGGAACTGCGGAGGCTCCCGTCATTGGCGTGAACGTGGCTGAAAAGGGCGTGGCCTGGCGTCGACTCACCGTTCGCGGCACCCCTGGCCACGGTTCGATGCCTTACCGGACTGATAACGCACTGGTGAAGGCAGCGGCAGTTATCCAGCGTTTCGCCGAATATCGCCCGGCGGCCCGATTCCACGAGCTTTGGCGGACACAGGTCGACTCCATGGACCTAGCTGAAGAAACACGAGCGCAACTTTTAGACGAGGACCGTGTCGACGATTACCTCGAGTCTCTACCGCGCGACCAGTCGGTGGATGGCGTAGCCGCCCATTTGCACTCGTGTACGCATTCCACATTTTCGCCCAACGTCGTCGATGGTCGCGGTAAGACGAATGTCATTCCTGACCGTGTCTCGATCGACCTCGACGTCCGGACTATGCCGGGCGATCACGCCGAGGAGGTAGCCATACACCTACGCGAAGCACTTGGAGATTTGGCCGATGAGGTGGAGGTCGAGATGTTGATGGACGACGATGCCTCGTCCAGTCGTGTCGATACGAGGCTGTGGGACTCCCTAGAACGCTGTGTCACCAAGCCATTCCCCACGGCCCGGCTGAACCCGCAGTTCATCGTTGGCTTTACTGACGCTCGGATCTACCGCGAAAAGGGCTCGGTTGCCTACGGTGCCGGTCTGCTCAGTCCAACAATCAGCGCAGGTGAATTCGGTCGGCGCTTCCATGGCCACGATGAGAGGATCGATGTGGAATCACTACGCCTAACCACTGATTTTTACCTCGACGTCTGCGAGGATTTCCTGAGATGACTGAGACGACTGAGCCACTCAGTCAGTACGACGCCGAGACGGCTGTAGAGCTACTCGAAGACGGTCGGTTTTCGGCCCACGTGAGTGACCGTTGGAACATCGGCGACAACCCGAACGGGGGCTATCTGACGTCCATAGCCCTGCGGGCACTTCGTCACCTCGGCGGCCACCAAGATCCCGTCTCAGTCACCACGCATTTCCTGCGCCCCGGGCTGGGAAACCAGCCAGGTGAGGTGCATGCCTCCATCGTGCGTTCGGGGCGATCGGTGACTACTGGACGCGCCACGCTGGTTCAAGAAGGAAAGGCCCGCATCGAGGTGATTGCGGCCATGGGCGACCTTTCGGGCACCTCAGGCCACGACGTTGACCTGACAATCGCCCCACCGGACGACATGCCGCCGCTTGATGACTGCGTGGCACGCAGTGGCTTGGAGCAAGGCGTCACATTGTTCATCGCCGAACGGGTCGACCTCCGGATCCGACCGGACATGTCGATCGCCGGTGCGTCGAAAGACGCCGAGATGCAGGCTTGGATCCGTTTTGCCGACCAGCGACGACCAGACACCTTGGCGGCAGTCATGTTCTCCGATGCGTTCGCACCGTCGATCTTCACTCGCCTTGGCCGCGTCGGCTGGGTGCCTACGATCGAGTTGACTGTGCACGTGCGCCGCCGACCGGCCGAAGGATGGATGATGGGAAGGTTCGTCACCGAAGACCTTCATGACGGGCGACTCGTCGAAGATGGTTGGCTTTGGGACAGTAAGGGGACTCTGGTGGCCCGGTCCCGCCAGCTGGCCATGCTGCTCCCTGGCGCAGACACCAGTGCCTGAACCAGTCTCCTGATGAGGCCAGTCTGACTTAGGGCACCAGATAAAGCATTGGATTCAGGTCCCGGTCCACTCGGGGGGCCGTTTCTCTGCGAAAGCCCGGGGCCCTTCTTTGGCGTCGCTCGATCCCCACACCGACTTCATGAACGGTTTCTGGGCCTCCCAGAGCTCCTGCTCGGTGGCACCCTGCGTGGCTCGTACAAGCGCCTTGGAGGCGGCTACGGCCAGTGGGGCATTGCGCGCGATGCGTTCTGCTAGGGCGATGGCTTCGCTGAGTGCCTCTCCCTCGGCGGTGAGACGCGAGACGAGGCCCTTGTCGGCCGCCTCCTCTGAGGAGATTGGATCGCCGGTGACGGCCATCTCCATAGCTGTGGCATAGCCCACTCGGCTGGGAAGGCGGAACAGGCCTGCGCCGGCGGCGAACAGGCCGACACCGACCTCCGGTATCCCTAATTTGGCGCCCCGAGCAGCCACCAGTAGGTCGCACGCCAGTGCCAATTCCAATCCGCCGGCGAGAGCAAAGCCCTCGATAGCGGCGATTAACGGCTTCTCCGCTCCATTGCTGACGAACTCCAGCATTGGGCCAATGTCTTCGCCGCGAGAGAAAGCCTTCAGGTCCATGCCGGAACAGAAGCCTTTCCCAGCTCCAGTTAGCACTCCGGCGGTCAAGGACGAGTCGTCGTTGAGTTCACCCACGGCGCTCCACAGCCCCCGAGATAGGTCGCCGTTGATGGCGTTCATAGCCTCTGGACGGTTCAGGGTAATGATCAAAACGCGGTCCCGGAGCTCAGTCAGAACAGCGGGTTTGGTCTCGTCACTCATCGTAAGGTCCTCTCGCTTTTGGGCCGGCTCTGGGCGCCAACTACTTGGGTGGCATTCGAATGCCACCGTCGACTCGAACAACCTCGCCGTTCATGTACGGATTGGTCACCAGTTCCATGACCATGAAGGCCAGTTCCTCGCCCGAACCTAGGCGCTTTGGGTGGAGCACCGACTGTCCAAGGTGCGCCTTGAAAGCCTCGCTCTGCTCTCCCTCGCCGTATATCGGCGTGTCGATGAGACCTGGGGCGATCGTGTTTACTCGAACGCCAACAGCGGCGAGGTCACGGGCTATGGGCAGCGTCATGCCGACGATGCCGCCCTTGGATGCCGAGTAGGCAGCTTGGCCGATCTGGCCATCAAAGGCAGCCACTGAAGCCATGTTGACCACGACACCCCGTTGACCGTCAACGTCCATCGGCTCGGTCTTCGCCATCTCTGCGGCGGCCCGGCTCAACAAGTTGAACGAACCGATCAGGTTGACCCGAACGACAAACTCGAAGAGAGCGAGATCCATCGGCTCGTTGTCGCGGCTGATAGTCCGGCCAGGGTGACCGAGTCCGGCAGAGTTGACGAGCACCCGCACTGGACCCATCTCTGACGCGGCAGCGACGGCCGTGTCTGCGTCCTCGGTGCTGGTCACGTCGCATCTCACAAACAGGCCGCCCAGTTCCGAGGCGATGGCCTGACCACGGTCTTCGTTCAGGTCGGCGATGATGACGCGGCTGCCGGCGGCAGCCAACTGGCGAGCGCTGGCCTCGCCAATTCCGGACGCTCCTCCAGTTACGAGAGAGGAACTGTCCGTAAGGTCGATGCGGGGCATGGGATTCTCCAGTGTGTCAAGGGGGTCGGTCGTCAGGCGGGCTATCGGCGACTCAGCCGTTAGGAAGGAGCACAGTACGCGCCTCGGCGCCAGCCTTCAGCGAGTCGAAGGCGCCCTGAAGTCCATCGAGTCCCGCAGTCTGGGAAACCAACTCGTCGAGCTTGAACCGGCCCTTCAAGTACAGGTCAGCGATAAGTCGGAAGTCACGTCGAGGCTTACCGCCTCCAGCGCGAATACCCAGCAGGTTCTTGTTCTGGTGGAGAGCTTGGAAAGGGTAGGTAACAGTCGCCGTGAGGTCAGGGACACCGACAGCACATATGTTGCCACCAGCCTTGGTCATGGGCAGGCAGTTGGCCAACAGTTCGGTGCTACCAACGACTTCGAATGCATGATCGACACCGCCCCCGGAGAGCTCTTGAACGGCAGCTACGGAGTCAAAGCTCTCGCTGTCGACAAGAACGAAGTCCGTCGCTCCGAACTCGAGGGCCATCCGCTCCTTTGAGGCAACACGGTCCACGACGACAATCTGACTGGCGCCACTCAGCGACGCTGCCTGAATGACGTTGAGACCAACGCCTCCAGCTCCGATCACAGCGCAGGTGTCGCCGACGCCGACTCTTGCCCGGTTAAACACTGCACCGGCTCCGGTCATGACGCCACAGCCGATCAGGGCGGCCGAAGACAGCGGGACTTCATTCGGTATGGGTACGGCCTGATTTTCGTGGACGATTGTCTCTTGGGCAAAAGCGCCGAGGTTGGCAAACCCCCAAAGCTGCTGTTCGCCCTCGACATGGGTGTACCGCAGACCGCCAAAGCCACAGTTTCCAGGGCTGCCGCCTTCGCAGACTGGACAGTGCCCGCAATTGCCGAACGTCGACAGTACGACATGATCGCCCAATGTGCAGTAGGTCACAGCCGAGCCGACTTCAATCACCACACCGGCTGCTTCGTGACCGGGAACCAGCGGAGTGGGCATGTAGTACTTGCCGTGCACGCAACTCAAGTCACTGCCGCACACACCCGCAGCCATGATTTGAATACGGACCTGACGGGGTTCAAGGGCGGCGGCGTGCTCTAGTTCGGTTGAGAGTCGGACGTGTTCCTCTCCGTTATCTTCCTGGATCAGTCCATGCATGGTCGGTGGGCTCCATTCGTCGACCGGTTACCACCCATCATCACCTCCGGCAACGCAAGGAGCCAATGCGCGCGCGGCGGGACGCACATCGGCTCCCTTTCGGTGAGTCCGGGAAAATGATCAGTTGCGGAGCGAATTCCAGAATTCGACGAGGATGTCCGCCGCCTCCTCTGGCCGTTCGGTCATCCACCAATGCCCGGCGCCATACATTGGAGCGTGCTCGGCCATCAGTAGTGCTGCTGCCTCGGCTCCATGTCCAACGTACGGATCTTCTGTGGGGTTCAGCGCTAGGCCGGAGGGCCGCCTGGATGATGCACTGGCCTCGGCCAATCGGGTACCCAACTCGGCACAGACAGGCTGTTTGGCAGACCGGTACAGCGGGAGAACACAACTCAGCATGTCATCAAGGGATTCTGCGGTGGCTACTGCCGCGTCCTCTTGCATGCCGAGATCCTGGAACACGACCTTTCGCTCAGCCATGGTGAGTTCGGTCATCATGGCTACGGCCTGCTCGCCGAGGCCTGGGGACTGCCAGACTTGGGCAGCATCATGCCAGACATAATCAGGGTGCAGGAGCCCGACCACATCGCACGCCCAGGACCGAATGAGGTCAGGGCGAGTCTCGAGAAGTCCGAAAACGTGGCCTGCGCCCCAGTCGTGGCCAACCAGGTCGACAGGACCGCCCGTAGTAAGGCTCTCCACCTCCCGGATCAACCAGTCACGGTAAGCCTGCCTGGTGGCAGTCCAGTTCTCTGGAATAGGGGCACCGAAACCAGGTGGAGACAGGAGGACCACGTCGTTGACACCCCGACCGGTCAATTCAGACACCAACTGTCGCCAGATGGCGTCCGTCTCAGGATTGCCATGAATCATGGCGACGGTCACGGGTATTTCCTCTCTGACCACTTCCTGATGGTCTGTTAACGGCGTTACTTAGCCCCGGTCGGCGAGATCGTATTCGGCCATGAAGTAGGGGGTGTTCTCGTCATAGGTCGTCAGCGTGGTCGGATCCATCACTTGGCCTACGGGGCGAACAGCGGAGCCGGCGATATCTGTCGCATCGTCACCGAGTTCAGCTCGAGCTGCCTCGACGATAGACAGAAGTTGGCCAACCACATCGGGGCAATCTCCAGCCAGGTCGTAACGCTCGCCGACGTCAGCCACCAAGTCGTAGAGTCTGATTTGTTCCGAGTTCCATTTGCGAACGTGTAGCTTCCAGCGGCCCAGTCGAACGGCCTCGATGTTTCCGCCAAGGATGTACAAGAACGGCTGCTCGTCCGGTGGGCAGCCGGACTCTAGAAGCGGACCGAGGTCCCTTCCGTCGAGAGTTCGGTCGGTAGGCACGTCCACACCGCCCCAGGTTGCGAGGGTCGGGTAGAGGTCCATGGCGTTTGTAACAGTGGCAAGCACTTGACCGCCGGGGATCCTGTCGGGCCAACGGATTATGCATGGCACCCGCTGGCCGCCCTCCCATGTGGTCCCCTTTGACGCCCGTAGAGCCCCATTACTCCCGCCACCTTCTCTGGTCAAGGCGCCGTTGTCGCTTGTGAAGACCACCACGGTGTGGCCATCTAGTCCGAGATCGATCAACTCCCGCATTATCAGGCCAGTCGACCAGTCGATGCAGTGGACGGCTGCTCCATATCGACCGTTACGCGACTTGTTGAGAAACTGGGACTGGACGTAGATCGGCAAATGAACGTACATGTGCGCTAGGTACAGGAAGAAGGGCTGGTTTCGGTGGTCGCGAAGGAACTGGACGGCATCGTTCGTATAGCGCTCGGTCAGGATTGCCTGGTCGGGCTGTTCAGAAATCACCTCGTCGTCCATCATCAGCGGTAGTGGCGGTCGTTCGCTTAGCATCGGCGCGTCGTCTGGAAGTGGTGTCCCGAGGGCAGTCATGATCTCGCTGTAGGACTGTTCAACTTCCGAAAAGACCTGTCGACCCATGTCGTTGCTGTAAGGCAATCCGAACCATCCATCGAACCCGTGGCGGGTCGGAAGAAATTCAGGTTGGTCGCCGCAGTGCCACTTGCCGACAAGTCGGGTGGCGTAACCAGAATCCTGGAGAAGGCGGGCAATGGTTATCTCGTCCGGATGTAGGCCGTGAGCCTGTCCGGGGAACAGCACAGGGGCGTTGTCGATTCTGCGTCCGCCAAATCCAATCCTCAGTGGATAACTGCCGGTCAACATTGCAGCTCGTGATGGCGAGCAGACCGGCGATGCCGTGTAGAAGTCGGTGAATCGAACACCCTCGGCGGCCATTTGGTCAATCGCTGGCGTGTCGTGCTGGATTGACCCGTAACACGACAGGTCGCCATAGCCAAGGTCGTCACAGTTGATCAAGACGATGTTCGGGCGGCGGTTCGAAGCCTCCATAACCGACAATCTTCGTGGAGGTGGTCGAGTTCCGGCGAAGCCGGGCAAGAGAACCGGCCTGAGTCCGCAGACCCGGCTACTCCGCTACTACGGTCGGTGGCATGGGTGATTGCGACGGAAGCAGCCAGAAGGTGGAGATGGCGTGGGAGACCCCCTCGCATGATCAGATCATTGAGATCTCGAAGGCCCACGTGTCAGGGATGGAAATGACTGATGATGACGCGGTGTGGTGTGTGGCTGGCATGCACCACGTGCTTCTCCACACCGTTGGCCGCAAGTCCGGCACTGAGCACAAGGTCGCCCTTCCGTTCTGGAGGGATGCAGAGGGTCACCGAATCGTCGTCGGCTCTTTCGCAGGTGCCACGAAAGATCCTTCATGGGTGTTAAACCTTCGTGACCGAGAGGCCAATCCTTGTGTGAGAGTTCGCACACAACGAGGCATGTACTGGTCAGAGCAGGAGATCCTCGACGAGAGCGAAGAGCGGAGCATGCTTTGGGAGTCGATGCTTGAGGACCGGGCGTGGTATGCCGATTATCAGGCGAAGACAGATCGCACCATTCCGCTTATCCGACTGGCCGAAACCGAGGCCATAGTCGACTAAGTGCTGAGTCAGGGTTACCGGTCGAAGAGGATCTGAGCCTTCAAGCCATGGACTACGGGTTAATCGCGGTCCGAGATCCCGTCGGCGAAATTCAGACCATGGATCTCGGTGCCGAGGGCACAGGCGTGGGGTTGGGTTTGGCCGATGGAGGTTGTCACGGCAAGCCGGTTCCGGCGTAGTTAACCCTTACCGTCCAGATGGCTCCTGCACCCTGGCCGGCGGTGGAGTTTGTGTCGGCGCCGGGGGCAGTCAAGCAGTGAAGCGTGCGTCGGTCGGTGCCGCCGAGCATGCAGGCGAAGGCTGTTTGTGGGCCTCCAAGCGGCGGCATGGCGATCCGGTCGGTTACCGCACCATTTTCCTCGTAACGGACGACTTCATGTCCGAGAGCGTTGGCCACCCAGATTCCTCCGGCTTCGTCTAGGCAGCATCCGTCTGGCATGACGTTGGGTGTTTCGACCCAGATCCGGCGGTTGGACAGAGAGCCGTTTTCGGACACGTCAAAGGCGGTGAGTCGACCAGCGAACGTCTCGCCGACGATGAGGGTCTTCCCGTCCGGGGTGATTACGGACCCGTTCGGGAAGGCGAGGCCGTCGGGTCCGGTCTCAACGGTTCCGTCTGGTTGCACAATGGCCAATGAGGTGGTCTCCGGCTCGGCTCCTCCTTCAAGGTCGAATCCGAAGTTCCCGACGTAGGCGATGCCATTAGCAGCCACGACCATGTCGTTGCAGTGCCAGGTGGTGATATGACTGAGGTCGGCATGGACAGTCTGGATCCCTTTGTGGATGCGCCATACCTGCCGGGCAGTCATGGCTACAACCAGGAGGTCTCCATCGGGCAGCCAACCGAGACCGGATGGCTGCTCGCTACCAACCTCGACCATTGTCTCACGTGTCCCGTCGGGAGCTACTGCGTAGACGCAGTGCTGGTGGAAATCGCTGTACCACAGGCGACCATCGTGCCACCGTGGCCCTTCACCGAAGTCAAGGCCGTCCGCTAGGAGTTGGAGGTGGTGCTTCGAAGTCTTAGCCACGTTCCCTCCTGTGGTTGGGTTGTGACGGAATCTAGGGCGGGTGTCTATTCCAAGGAGAGTCGGCCCTACTGTCAATAGTCAATGCTCGTCGTGCACGGATTCAGATCTTTAGTGCCATACCTCTGGCCTGTCTATGGACCATGGATAACTGCGAGTTTTGGAATGAGCGTGATGCTCGTAGCGCTTCCTATCGTGTTGGTCGAGGCCGGTTCTGGCTACACGGTGGCGGCGATTGTGGCGGGTGCTGGTGGAGCTGGAGCAGCGGCCGCCGCACTGCCTGTCGGCTGGTGCACCGGACGGTGGGGCCCTGCCCGTGTAGGCGTTGGCTCTCTGGGGATAATGCTGGTCGCAGCTGCCGTTATGGCGAGCTCTATCCGTCCGATCATCCTCGGACCCGCACACTTCTTCTTTGGCGGAGGTGCTCTCGGCGTGATGCTGTCGCGACAAGCAGATCTGACTGCTCGGGTACCAAGCGCCTTGAGGGGGCGGGCAATGTCAGTGATGGGGGGGTCGATGCGCCTATCGATTCTCCTCGGTGCAGCGATTGGCGGGATCCTGGTTGATCTCGTAGCCGCAAGAGGCACCTTCTTGGCGGCAGGACTTGGCGCCGGCATTGGACTCGGTGCCGTTGTCCCGACGGCCCGTCGACCAGAGAGTGAGGTAGCGCCCGTGGGTGTCGGAGGCCCGACCGTGAGAGCCGTTGCCCGGCTCAATCGCCGACCTCTGGTGGGTGCCGGAATCTTTGGCCTACTGGCTATGGCCACACGCGAGGGCCGTATGGTCCTACTTCCACTTGTTGGCGTGGCGCTAGAACTTTCTGCCTCCTCGATTGGCCTGTTGGTGGCGACCGGTTATACCGCCGACTTGCTGCTCTTCCCTGTGTCTGGGATGGTGATGGACCGGTTTGGTCGACTGGCCGCAATGGTTCCCGCATATGGACTGCTAGCAGTTGGTTTACTGCTGCTGCTCTTGGCTAAGTCGACGTCCGGCGTGCTGACAGCAGGTCTGGTGATGGGGGTCGGTAACGGGTTGAGCTCAGGGTCGCTGTTTACCCTTGGCAGCGACCTCGCTCCTAAGGAGGGTGCCGCAGCGTATTTCGCCGCCGTCTCGCTGGTGACTGACGGAGGTCGGGTTCTTGGTCCGGTCCTCGTGGGTGCGGTTGCCGGGACATGGGGTCTAGACGCCGCTGCTGCGACTTTGGCTGGAGTGATGGCGTTGGGTCTGCTCTGGCTTGTTGTCGTAGTAGGTGAAACTGGCCCATGACGGCGGTCGCTAATCCCGTCGTCTTTCCCAACGAGAGGAGCAGACCATGTATTTCGTAGTTCATGCGCTGGACAGATCGGACGCCACAGATCTGCGAGCGCGGATTCGCCCAGAGCATCTTGAGTATTTGGCCGGATTCGAGGTCGTTATCGCTGGACCGCTCCTCGCCGACGACGGGAAGATGTGTGGATCACTAATAGTGCTGGACGTCAAAGACCGGACGGAGGCCGAGGCATTTGCCGATGGAGACCCATATGCCCAGTCGGGACTCTTTGCTCAGGTCTCAATCATGGCGATGAAGCCTGTCGTGGGCGTCTAATCGAGCAGCGCTATGGAACACCTGTTGGCACCTTTACAGGCCGGAAACATGACATTGAGTAACCGAGTGATCATGGCCCCGATGACACGATCGCGGGCTGAGGTCACCGGGAACGCCACCAGCCTGATGAAAGAGCATTACGCCGCACGGGCATCGGCAGGCCTAATAATCACTGAGGGGATCGCTCCAAGTGAGACCGGCAAGGGCTATTGCCGTACCCCGGTACTCGACGGGCCATCGCGTCTTGCTGGCTGGCGTGCAGTCACCGACGCCGTTCATGCCGGCGGCGGTCGAATCGTTGCCCAAGCCATGCACTGCGGTCGAATCTCACACGCTGCAAACAAAGCTCCGGGAGCGGAGACTGTGGCTCCCTCTGCTATCCAAGCTGACGGGTTGATGTACACGGACGTGGAGGGAATGCGACCATTCGACGAACCACGTTCCCTCTCGACGGACGAAGTGGTTGAGGTGGTCGGGGAGTACCGTCGCTTCGCGTTGTTGGCCGCAGAGGCTGGCTTCGATGCCGTCGAGGTACACGCAACGAGTGGCTACCTTCCCGCCCAGTTCCTTAGCTCGGGCACAAATCGGCGTATCGATCGGTACGGCGGTTCAGTAGAAAGGCGGATCGCCTTCCCCATTGAAATCCTCGAGGCCATGATCGACGAAATAGGTGCAGATATGGTCGGTCTGCGCATATGTCCGGGTAATACGTTCAACGACCTCATAGACGCTCACCCTGGTGACGTCGAGGAGACTTTTCGGGCGCTGTTATCGACAATTCGCCCTATGGGACTGGCCTACCTTCACGTGATTCGTCGACATGAGGGGCCACTCGACAATCTGGAACTGGCGAGGGAGTTGCATGACGGTGTTCTCATTGCCAATGATTCCTACGACGCGGTCGAAGCCGACGCGGAGATCGAGGCTGGTCGCTGCGATGCCGTGTCGTTTGGCCGACACTTCCTAGCTACACCGGATCTCGTAGCCAGGATCGCGTCGGGCCAGGAGCCGAATCGATTCGACCCCCGGACTCTTTACACACCGGGTCCAGACGGTTACACAGAACTGGAGAATCCAGCCGGGAGGCATCCGACGTAATTACCTTGCTGGCAAGGTAATTTGTCCTTACAATTTGCGGTGTGGAGACAGCGACACTTGGTTTACTCCTGACCCGTCTTGGTCGGCTGAACGAACAGTTCCTTACGGAAGTGCATCGCCGGCACAACACCACCTCGGCAGAGGCTGCCGTTCTGCTTCTCCTGGCCAACACGCCCGATAAGGCCACAAACCCGTCGGTCATCGCCGAACGGATCGTCCAAACCACGGGAGGCCTCACCGCTACCCTCAAGCGCCTAGCAGAACGTGGCTGGGTAGAGCGATTACCCGATCCAGAAGACGGAAGGGGTCTCCTTGTTTCCCTGACGGGAGCAGGCCGCTTGACCCACGACGCTGTCTTTGCTGATCTCGTCCGGTGCTATCAGGAAGTCTTTGTTGAAGTGGACACCGGAGTGGCCTTGACCGCCGTACGTGAGCTCCTGTGCGGTTTTGAACGCGTCATTGGTGTTCCATCGAGCGCTGAGTGGACGCACGAACAGGAATTGCTTTCCGGGGTCGCGCGATGACGAAGACGCAAAGCGAGGCCATGCTGAAGTTACGACCAGTTTCGGGTCGTATCGGAGTGGAGGTGATCGAACCGGACCTCGACCGCTTGCTTCACGATCCAGTTGTCCGAAACGAACTGCGCCGGGCCATGCTGGACCACCACGTAGTTGTCCTCCGGGAGCTGGACCCATGTCCTGAGCAGCACGTTCGCCTCGCCTCTGCTATCGGCAAACCAATCTCGCCAGAAGACCACCTACCTAGGCGGGACGGCCATCCGCTTGTCTGCCGCTTTGATTCAGGGACGGGCTACAAGGCTGATAGGTGGCACACGGATGGCACCTTCCGTGACGTCATTCCCAGCGCTGCCGTGTTGGTCATGCGCACCTCGCCGGCAACAGGTGGCGACACCACGTGGTCCAACTGCTGTGCCGCCTATGAGGCGCTATCTAGTGGCATGAAAGCACTTTTGGACGGACGCAGGGCAATCCACGATCAGGGGCCGGACGCCAAAGCAGTTCACCCGGTGGTGGTGTCCCATCCCGACACGGGACTCCCGATTCTGTTCGTAAATGACGTCTTTACCCGTGGGATCATGAATCTCCCGCCTGATGAGAGCAGCACGATCCTTCCGTTCCTAGTTCGCCACGTGTCCCGACCGGAATTCACCTATCGGCACCGCTGGACAGTAGGAGACGTGGTCATCTGGGATAACAGAAGCACACAGCACTACGCCCTATTCGACTTTGAGGGCCAGCGCGTCGTAGAACGAGTCCACTTGGCCGGTGGGCCGCTGGAGGAGCACCAGCATGGAGGGAACGCTTTCTCTGGCGAGCCGGACACCGAGGGGCCGTGGAGTGGTCGTTGACTCCAGTGGAGGACGCCCGGTGAATAATGGGTGGCGTAACCCGTTTCTCGCCGACAGCGAGTATCCGATAGCCCACGGTCGATGCGATCAGCGGGACAGCACAAGTAGTGACGGCCCGATTCCAAATGGAATCGAGGTAGTGTCCGATAGCGAGCGGCAGCACGCCTGGTTGGGTCCGGGTCACTTCGGCGGGCTGATTTCCGGCACATATCCGGACGGTGGGCGGACCATCTGGAGCAACGGTCGGGAATGCATCGCCAAGTTGAACTACGACACCCTGGAAGTTCTCACGGCACTCGACCTATCCGACGAGCGCCCCGAAGAGGAAGGAAGCTGTCGGGCAGACTGGGAGACGGCGTTAGCGGGCCTTGACGAGGGCATCTACGGTGATGAGACCACACCGGTTCTGCATGCTGCCGAGCTTGCCAGCCGATTCTTGACCGGCCTCGATGGCGTCTATGCCCTGCTGGACTGCGAGCACACTCTGTTTCTCGGCAGAAAACAGGCCGTCGTGGCCTATACGGAGGTCGATCCGACGGACCGTTGGTCGCCACTTCGTGAAAAGGCCCGCTGGCAGAAACCGGGGGAAGTGGAGGGTTCATTTGTGGGCATCAACATGACCCCTGACGGCCGCCTCGTGTTGTCCACCGACCATGGATGGCTAATCAGCTTGGCCCGTGACTTCTCGGAACATGTCGCGACATTCCTCCCGGGATCGGAGGTTGCTGCCGAACATTGTGCTCGAATGGAGGCCGAGCGAGGCAACACTGGGTACGGTTGGGTACGAACCAGCCTGTGCTGTGACGATCAGGGTGGCGTGTACGCAAGCTCCAACGACCGCACCCACCGAGTGGTTTGGACAGGTGACCAGTTCTCGTTCAACGAAGCAGACGGGGCTTGGAGTGCCGCCTACCGAAATGGGTCAGGACGGGGATCTGGAACCACTCCCTCGTTGATGGGAGATGACCCGGAGGCTGACCGGTTTGTGGTGATTGGGGACGGCGACGAGGTGGTGAACATTACGCTGTTCTGGCGGGACGCCATCCCGGAGAATTGGGAGTGCCTACCCGGGGCACCGTCGCGTCGTATCGCCGGTCTCGGTCCAGCGCACATGGGCGATCCGGATCGAACCGCCATCCAGACGGAACAGTCGATCACTGTGGCGGGCTGGGGGGCGATGACTGTTGACAACGAACCGCGGTCACTACCTGAGTGGCTTCCGCAGCGCGGGGCGCGACTCTTGTGCTTCTTCCTTGGGCACCATGAACGGTTTCGTCCATCTGGTATGCACAAGTATGAATGGGACCCCGACGGCCAGACCCTCCGCGAATCCTGGGTATCGGAAGTGGCATCACCAAATTCGGTACCGTCAGTGAGCGTTGGCTCCGACACCGTATATACCTGCGGCACCAGGGACGGCAAGTGGACTATCGAAGCGGTCAACTGGACAACAGGGGAGAGCAGGGGCTACTGGATACTGGGCAACAGCCAGTTCAATTCCCTTGGTGCTGCCGTCCACCTCGATGAGGATGGTCAAATTATCTTCGGAAACGCATTCGGCAAGACTCGGATCCTGCGAAGACCCTGAATGAAAGGGTTCTTTGGGCAGTCGATGTGCGTTGTTCGCCTTAAGCGGCTACAACGGACCCCGTGACGAACTCCCGGGAGCAGCGCGAGCAGTCACTTGACGCCCTCGATGGCGGGAGGTTTGACGCTCTAGTGGTCGGGGGTGGAATCAATGGAGCCGTTTCAGCCCTTGCCCTATCGGCTCATGGATACAGGGTTGCTCTCGTAGAGCGGGACGACTTCGCTTCGGGAACCAGTCAGGAGTCTTCCTGCATGGTCTGGGGAGGCTTCAAATACCTTGAGAGTCGTGACTTGAAACTGGTGGCCGGACTTTGTGACTCCCGCAACCGACTGGCAAAGGCATTTCCTACTCGGCTCGCTGAGGCCCGGTTTCTCGCGGCTCTCGAACACGGAGCGCCCTTCCCACCCTGGTTCGCTTCCCTGGGTGCCGTCGCCTATTGGGGCCTCGGACGACTGACAACTCAGCCTCCTCGGCACCGTTCATCGGCGACTATCCGGCGTCTAGAGCCCGTAGTCGACACGTCGGTTGTTCGCGGTGGGATCGAGTACTCCGACTATCTACTCGTAGATAATGACGCTCGCTTCGTGTCTGAGATGGCCTTTGCCTCGACGCGTCATGGCGCCACCATTGCGAACCGGGTGGAGATGGTCGGCGCCGACCACGGGATTAACGGATGGCGAGTTGGACTCCTGGACCGTGTCTCGGGGCGTGCCCTGGAGGTCGCAGCACCATTGGTGGTAAATGCCGCGGGCCCGAACATTCCGGTGGTCGGAGATCTGCTGCGCGCAACCACAGAACACCGATTGGTTTACTCAAAGGGTGTCCATCTGGTTGTACCCCGCATTACAGACTCGGGACGGATCTTGGCGTTCTTCGATGATGACGAGCGCCTGTTCTACGTCCTGCCCATGGGAAATAGATCTGTAGTGGGAACCACTGACACTCAGGTAAAGGAACCGGCGGTGGTCGTTACCGACGAGGATCGAGCGTTTCTCTTAGAGCAGATCAATGCCCGACTGAACCGGGCCACTCCTCTGACGCTGGACGACGTGATCGCCGAGCGATGTGGAGTTCGGTCTCTCGCAGTGGAGAACGAAGCCTCAGCGGAGGGGCGAGATTGGACCGAACTGTCGCGGGAGCACATCGTCGAGGTTGATACCACACTAGGTGTGGCATCGGTGCTCGGCGGCAAGCTGTCCGACTGCCTCAATGTAGGCGAGGAGGTCGTCCAGGCTGTAGGGACATGTGGCCTACCCGCCAGTCGCAAACCGAGCCGGTGGTTTGGAGAGCCAGGGCCAACGGCACGACGACGGTTCGATACCCGGGCCAGCGATCTCGCCATAGACCCCGTTGTCGCTGCCGACCTTTGGCGACGCCAAGGGATGCGGGCGTTTAAAGCACTCGACTTGGTCGAAGAGGACAACACAATGGGCGAACCCATGGGTGGGCTGGTTCCGATGACCGAGGCCGAGGTGCGGGTCATGGCCGATCACGAGTGGATCGTCGAACCAAGCGACTTCCTCCGACGCCGCACGATGCTTGCTCAGGTCGAGAGAGCCGCCGACCTAGCGTCGGATCATGCGGTAGCTCGGGCCCTAGAGCTCCTCCACTTGCATTGAAGTTCGGAATCACATCTCTTCCGGAGTCTCGTTACTGGTGGAGTCCAATGGCATGTGCCGTCTAATCTGAAGATCTTTCAGGGTTAGATACACAGGCGGCTAAGCGTGCTACAACTTTTCCAACGACGCAGGTGGGTGGATCCGGGGAGGTTGGAGGCAGGCATCGAATCCTTCACAAATCAACTGGCTTGGATTAATTCGCACACTGGCTTGACTATGGCTGGCTGGAAGCGCACGGACTCGCAGGGCGCACCCGGAGCGATACTGGCCACCACGAGTTATACCGACCACAGTTGGTTTCTTGCCGAAGTCGCTCGCCTTCAAACCCTGGAGGATTACGCGCCGGTCAATGAGACGACGGCAGGCATGACTGTGGGTGAGGATGCCTTTGAGCGTTGGGACGCCCCGCCGGGCTTGCCTGCTGGATGGTCCCTGCCAACAGAATCCTTTCTTCAGGTTGTTGGTGCACCTTCATCCGCTGGGATCCATCTGACTTGGACCAACGCCGAGGGTGCCGATGACTTAGGTACTTGGTTTCCGTCAGAAAGCGCACCACGGAGTAGCGGCGGCCTGCGGACAGAAGAGTGGTCTCGAGTTCATTGAAGGCGACTTAGCTGGCCTCGTCGGCGCTCTCGGTCTTCAAGCTCGGATGTCGCTCATCGACCTCGCAGTTGTGTTGGTAGAGGTGGTGGTTCCATTCAGCTAACGGGTGTCGTGCCCACCTGCCAACAGAGTGCGCGATCTCGCCTGAACGGGCAAAGATTGGCTGGAAAGGTGACTGGCGGTGGACTGGGACGGCCTGGCGGACGCGGATGCGATATGAGAGATAAAGGGCTAGCAACCCCAACGAAACGGCTAACGACCAGAAATAGGCTTCCGGGCCGAACGACTCGACAGCGATCCCGATACTTATGGGTGCGGCCATAGCACCGAAGCTCGACGCCAGAACCAGAGCGGAAGCGGCTCCTATCCGCTTCTGTGGCGGAACCCAGTCGTTTGCCAAGGCCACGAACTGTCCGTAAAGAGGGAAAACGAACGCTCCAAACGCCATGTTGATACCTATGAGTACGACGCTGGTAACCGGGGTGATGGCGCCCGCCACCGCTAGGCCACAGGCGACAGTCGTCACGGAAAGAATGACTGCCCGGCGTGGGTACCTATCCGACAGCGACCCCAGAGGTATCTGCAACAAAACTGCACCTACCACTGCGGCCGAGGTAAATACCGTTATCCGGGCTGAGCTCATTCCTGACTGCGTGCCGAAAACGGCTGCCATGGATGTGGCTGCTGATTGGACGTAGGAACACAGGATGATTCCCACTACAGCCGTTGGGATGGTGCGATATAACTCGCGCAGCGGCATCTTGTCGTCGCTGGGCATCGGCGGAGACGTTGACGCTGACAGAGTCACGGGCACTACCGCCAGAGAGATCAGGACCGACGACAGCACGAAGAGCTCGAAGGCGTCGGGCGACCCAAGGTTGAGGAGAGCTTGTCCGCCTGCCGTGCCGCCCATCATGATCATCATGTAGACGCCCAGGATGCTGCCCCGGGTCTCGTTGGTGGCCCGGTCGTTGAGCCAACTCTCGAGGACGACGAACACGCCGGCATTGCAAAGCCCGCTAACGAGGTAGACGAAAGACCAACTGGGGGTTGTGACCAGTACGGCGTTGATCAAAACAGCGGCTGATGAGGAGGACGCCAAGGCGGCAAACACCCTGATGTGGCCAACCGAGCCCAGCATAACCGGGATCAGCTTTGCTCCTAGGAGGTAGCCGGCGAAGTGGGCGGCCATGATTACGCCCATGGCGCTGGCTCCGAAGCCCTCGTGGTCGCCGCGGACAGCTAGCAGCACGCGTTGCAGTCCGTTGCCGACCTGAAGGAACGAGAAGGCGAGAAATAGCGCCCATACGCCGAAGATTGACGTGATCGTTGACGTCCGGCCGGTGGACGAGCTCCTCACCGAAGAGTCCTCACACCCTTCCCGACATGGTCGGGGGCCGTGATGTTGGCGTGGGCACTAGCGGCCGCCAACGCAGCCGTTGCTACCGGCTCGACCATCGGTGAGACCTCAGGTCCGTCTGGCCGTTGGGAGACATGCAGCATCATGCACTCCTGAGTGGCCACTGGGCTCTGCTGTTCTCCAGCAAAGAGTTCGTGGTAGACGTGCAGGCGTTTGTTGTCCGCACCCAGAACCAATGAGGACGTGTGGATAGGGCTTCCCTGCTTGACTTCGCGAAGGTACCGAATGCGGGTTTCGACGGTGTAGAAGCTGCCATGGTTGGTCAGGTAGTCGGACCCAAATCCCAGCTCAATCAGAACTGCGTCGGTGGCGTCCCCGAAAGCCACTCCGTAGAAACCCTCGGTGAGGTGGCCGTTGTAGTCGATCCACTCGGCCGGGACAACTTTGCTCCACACTCGTAGAGGTTCTGCAGATTGCATAATCGGACCTCCGGGGCTAATGAGTCGGTTCCGCCTACTCAGGTGCGCGCAATCTACGCCCAAGAGAGCCAAATCGGCAGTCACAGCTCTGGTCAGGCGACACAGCCCGCTCGGAGAATCAACCCAGCGGGCCCGGAGGAAGGGTTTCCGTCTTGAGTGTGGATAAGGAACCGATGTCGGGAGAAGGCATTGGGCCGAAGACTTCCTCCGCCGTTGCTAGGACGGATATGAGATTGACGTCGTCGCCACTCGGTGCGGAGAACTGGACGCCGACGGGTAGACCAACTTTTGTGAAACCAGCGGGTAGTGAGGCAGCGGGTGCACCAGTGACCGTGATTCGCGAACAGGACCTCATCCAGTGCGTGTAGTGATCTAGAAGAGTTCCATTGATCTCGTCAACCCATTCCAGGCCAACAGGAAATGGTTGCACTTGACTGGTGGCGGACAGGAAGGCGCTGAAACCACCCTCTGTGAAGAATTGTTCCCAGTTGGCGCGTATTCGCTTTTGAGTGGCCAGAGCCCGATCGATCCGTTCCGCGGTGAGGGAGAGGCCGAGTTCGATCTCATATCTGACAGTGGACTTAACGCGCATGTCGTTGAGAAGGGGTGCAAGACGGAACGTCTGCAAGAGACCACGAAGGTCTTCGAAACAACTGTCGGCACCGCCGAGATCGGGGCAAGCCTCGGTGACCTCCCAGCCAGCTTCGGACAGCAGACATGCAGCCTTTGTCGTGGCCGCTTCGACTTCCGGATCGAGCGGTAGGTCGCCTAGATCAGCAGAGAAGGCGATGCGAGGTGGTTGTCGACGGGATTCAGATGGAACCTCAAGCCCGGTCATGGCTCCGAGCATCAGTGCCACGTCAGCGACCGTTCTACCCATAGGCCCCGTCGTCGAATGGTCGGTCCGCGGATCGACAAATTCTTCGTGTGGGATCGAGCCCGTCGTCGGCCTGAATCCGACGACGCCGTTGAAAGATGCAGGATTACGGAGTGAGCCCCCAAGGTCAGAGCCGTCGGCGACCGAAAGGGAGCCGCAGGCTAGGGCGGCGGCGGCTCCGCCGCTTGATCCTCCCGCGCTCCGGGCTGGATTCCAGGGATTGCGAGTTAGGCCCAAGACGGGATTGAACGTATGGGAACCCTTCCCGAACTCTGGGGTATTCGTCTTGCCAATTGGGACCACACCGCAACGGCGCAAATGTGCAACAAGGGGGTGGTCGGTGGTGGGGATCCGATCAGCGTGGACGGGTGAACCGGCTGTGGTGAGTACACCTTCGGTCTCAAGGAGATCCTTGAAAGCCGTAACCAGTCCGCGGAGTGGCTTGCCTTCGAGCAGTTCTGGGTCGTCGTCGAGACGTCGAGCCAAGTCTTCGGCTGTGTTCCAGTGGACAGTGGGGATGGCGTTGACAACCGGTTCTGTCAGCTCTGTTCGTCGCCGACAGTCGGCAAGCAACTCGCGACAGGAAACCTTCCGGGCCTCCAAGAGAGCCTTCTGCTCGACAGCGGTCAACGCGGCCAGATCCATTTCTAAGCCACCACAGATGCCGCGTCTAGGGGTCTCGTCTGTCAGTCTCTGGTCGCCGTCGAGGACGGGCGTCTACCAAGGCGGTGTCTAGTGCCCGTGGAGTTCCCAGCCGGCAGGTACATGCAGGCCGAACTCGATGCAGGCGTCAGCAACGGCAATGAACAGAAACTTCCCAAAAGACCTCTCGCAGCTGATCAGGAAGGACGTCTCACCGCTCTGGTCATCGCGGACCCAGTCGCAACTGACACCACCAAGGCTCCCTGAGAAGACGGCTCCGTTCGGCGTTAGCTCGTCTGAAAGATCAAGGTTGCAGATCTTTTGCAGTGCGGATGCGGCGTTCGAGCCGGAGATACGCAACATCGCTCGGCCGTGGGTGATATCTATGACAGTCACGAATCCTTCGGTGGGTACCGACGCTGCGATGGTGTCCGCCCGCCCGGGATCTCCGTAAATAGTCCACTCGTCGGGGCGAGAGCCGCACACCAGATCACCGGCATCGTTCCGGGTGCTGGATCCGTAGGACACGCTCAGGAGGGCCGCGGCGATCGTTCCGGCTCCGGCTCGGACCTGGATCTTGCTTGTCGCGTATGCGTCTTCCAGCGTTACATTCCCGTCGGAAGCGCTGAGTGGGTCGAGGTCCACTGGGCTCTTCATTGTGATCTCAGACACGCTGGCGTGCTCCTTCGTGATCGACGTGTGCGTGGTGCTCCTGCACCGTGGCCGCAATTC
The DNA here is from genome assembly GCA_002348705.1 of Candidatus Neomicrothrix sp. UBA2974. Lineage (GTDB taxonomy): Bacteria > Actinomycetota > Acidimicrobiia > Acidimicrobiales > MedAcidi-G1 > UBA9410. The sequence goes on along the minus strand of DEAU01000014.1, from coordinate 41,466 downwards.
GTTTGCCATCGGCCAAGAGGATCGTGATCGCGCTCCCGGAGGCCGACAACGACGGGTCCACCTGCCCAAGGCAGATTGACCGGCCGAGAGTGGGCGACATGCGGCTGGAGGTGATCCGGCCCATGATCCGATTTGAGTACCCGTCAACGATCTGGGCGGCCTCCTCTGGGACGATCGCGCCGTCCACTGTCTGGATACCTACCAGGATCGGCAGGTCGTCTCGGTCATATGCGTCCTTGAGTTCCGGAAGGCCGAGCGTGTCGGGCTTGTCCAGTTTCACAAGGACGCCTAGTCCGGCAGTCGGGGCCTTTGACAGACCGTCGGTGTCTTGGCCCACGATGTAGTGGCCCTTCTCGAGTCGAAGAATCCGCTGGGCCTCGACGCCAAATGGTGCACAGCCCAGGTCATCTCCGGTTTGCAGCAGGGTCTCCCACACGTGCAGGGCGTAGCCCGAAGGTGCGTGGATCTCGTAAGACAGTTCACCTGTGAATCCGATCCGCCAGATAATGCAGTTCTGCACCCCGGCGACGGTGCCGGTCCGCACGCTGAAGTATGGAAATGCTTCCGCGCTGAGATCCACACCTTCGACAAGCCGTTCGAGCAGCGTCCGGCTGTTCGGACCAGCCACGTTGATGCTGGTGAGGCCGCCAGTTACGGCTGTGACATGCACGTCCCACTCCGGCTTGTAGGTCTGAAGCCAGTCCTCGAGCATCTCCCAGACGGCACCAGCGCCCGACGAGGTTGTTGTCATAAGCCAGTGGTCTTCGCCGAGGCGACCAGTTACGCCGTCATCGGAGACGACACCGTCTTCGGCCACCATGGTGCCGTAGCGAACACGACCCACTTCGAGTTTCTGCCACTTGTTCACGTAAACCAGCTCTAGGAGCTTCGGCACGTCGGCACCGCGGAGGTCCAGCTTGCCGAGCGGCGTCACGTCTATGAGTCCGACATTCGAGCGCACATTGGTGGCTTCGGCCATGGCATCGCCGTAGTGGTCCGGGCGGACCCACTGCCCGGCGAGGAGAGGCGCGGCACCGTGTGCCTCGTGCCAGTCTTGCAGGGCAGAACGACGCACGGGCTCGTGGATTCGACCTGCGAGGGCACCGAGCGAGACCGGTGCGTATGGGGGCCGCCAGACGGTGGTGCCGACATCGGCCATGGCTACTTGATTTGCGTCGGCTAGCACGGCAGCCGCGTTCACCGTCTCGAGCTTGCCTTGGGCCGGACCCATAGTCACGGTGGTGTACCGCTTCATGAGTTCTATGGAGTCGAAGCCCTCCTTGGAGGCCTGGACGAGGTCCTTGGATGACACATCTTCGGAGAAATCGACCATGCCGTGTGTGGAACTGCGATAGCACTCCGGGTGGGGGTCTTGTGCCAGCGGCTTCCGGTTATCGGCCATTTCGGCGGGTTTCTCCCATGTCGGGGCATTGGCCCGAGCCGTCTGGTTGACGCGGTCGTAACGGCGACGCAGCGCACGGTTGGCGGCGAGTGCGCCAGTGGCTCGCCCATGGGCCTCCAGTTCGTCGGTTGAACCATCGCCCTCGATGCCACCGGTGGCCAAAACGTTCGTCGGTAGTTCTCCCGACGAGAAATACCGAGCGGAAGACGGGTTGTAGACGGGGCGGTCACCGGCCATGTTGAGAAGCGACGTCGGGGCGGTCCACCCAGTAGCCGTGACCACGGTGTCGGCGCTGATTGTTCGGCCGTCGGTAGTGGTCACCTTGGAGACGCGGCTTCTGCCCTCGACTGACACGATGCCCTCGCCCTTGCGGGCATCGAGAACAGCGATGACCTGAACGCCGGCTCGCTCAAGATCGGTTACTGCGGCGTCGCCCTCCTCGTTGGCGGACATGACCACTGCACTTTGCCCCGGCTTGACTCCGAACAGGTTGACCAGGCGACGAACAGCGCCGGCCAGAAGCACGCCAGGGGTGTCGTTGCCGGCAAATACGTAGGGCCGCTCAATAAGCCCTGGGGCCACAACCAGCACTCCGGCACGGGCCTTCACGAGGCGCTCGGGGGCGATGTGGTGGCTCCTCTGGTTTATGGCAATCCAGTTGTGGTCGTAACGACCAGTGACCGTTGAGTCGACGAGGACTTCTACGTTCGGGTGTGCTTCGCAGGATGCGGCCAACTCGGCAGCCTTAGAGCGTTGGTCGACGTCGCCCCAGCGGAGGTGGCCACCGAGTTCCGTGTAGTGCTCGACCAGCATCACCTGTGCACCCGCGTCGGCGGCCGCCAACGCGGCACCCATACCGGCTGGACCTCCGCCGGCAACGAGCACGTCGGGATGTGCGTATCGCTTGTCGTAGGCGCCGTGCGAGCTGGTCTTCCAATGGATCTCGCCGCCCGGGGCGAACTTACGCAGGACCTTCTGGTAGAGCGGCCAGAGGAATTGCGGTCGCATGAAGGTCTTGTAGTAGAAGCCCGAGGAAAGGAAGCGGCCGACCAACTGATTCGCTGCCGCTATGTCAAATTTGAGGCTGGGCCATACGTTCTGAGTGGAGACCACCATCCCGGCCTGGAGCTTGCGACTGCCGGCCCGAACGTTCGGCTCGTCGCCTACCTGCAGAAATAAGTTTGGGTCCCAGTAGTCGGCGGTCATGATGCCGCGCATGCGGTGGTACTTCATAGAACGGCCGAATACAGCGACGCCGTTGGCGGCGAGCGCCGAGGCGATGGTGTCGCCCTCGAAGCCGCTCATTGCCTTGCCATTCCAGGTGAATGAGAGGCTCTTGGACCGGTCGATGACCTCGCCAGGCTGAGCGGGAAGTCGGTTGTTCATGACGCCTCCTGACCGCGGATCTCGTTGGTGGCCGTGTTGCGTTCGATGGTGAAGTAACGGCGGCAGCCTCCCCGGCAGTACCAGGTCTCAGTGACCCAGTCAGCCGGGTTGTGCCTCATGTAGAGGTACTCCCGCCACTCGCGCAGCGAGCAGGTGGCGGGGTCGGGGCGAGAGACGACTTCTCCCGCCGGGCGAAGGTCGCCAGAATTCCGAGGACCACAGTTAGGACAGGGAACAACGATCATCAGTGACCCACCGCCGCAGCGCCCTTTTCACCAACGAGGTCTCCCTCGGTGAAGCGCTCGATGCCGAAGGCTGCGATCAGATCCGCGTTGCGGCCGGTGGCGATCGTCTCAGCCATGGTTTCACCGGCTACCGGGCCGGCCTTGAAGCCGTAGGTTCCCCATCCAACATCGACGAGGTAGCCCTCGACGGGAGTGTTGCCCATCACTGGGGAGTAGTCCGGAGTCATGTCGCAGAGCCCCGACCATTGGCGCAATAGGCGCATCTTGGAGATACCGGGCATGAGCTCGAGGACGTGTCCGGCCAGCTCCTCGGTGAATTCGAGGGTGCCGTTGACCCGATAGGTGCCAACTGGGTCAACCGACGCGCCGAACACGAGTTCTCCGCGGTCGGTCTGACTCACGTAGACATGAAGCGATCCTGATACGACGACCGTTGGCAGGAAGACCTTGCAGGGCTCGGTGACCGCAGCCTGCAGCGGGTGGGTGGTGATTGGCAGCGGGACTCCGGCCATGTTGGAGATCAGCGATGCCCACCCTGCCGTGCAGTTGACGACGATGGGGGCGCTGACATCGCCGCGACTGGTCTTGACGCCGGCGACTTTGCCGCCGGCACCTTTGCCGTCAGGACCGGAACCGCCATTGACGATTATGTCGAGAACCTCGGTCTCCTGGAGAATGTGGATGTCGTGCACGTCTGCACCGCGGGCGTAGCCCCACACCACCGCGTCGTGGCGGACGATGCCGCCCGGCGGGTGGTGTAGCGCGCCGAGGATCGGATACCGGGTGCTCGGTGAGACGTCAAGGCTGGGAGCGGCCTTCCGAACCTCCTCAGGGCCTATGACCGAGGAGTTGATTCCCTGAAGCTTGTTGACCTCGGCCCGCCAGTGCATAGTGCGCAGCGCGGAGTCGGTATGGGCCAGGGTCAGGTGCCCTCGTCTGGAGAACATGACATTTAGGTTCAGGTCGGCGGCCATGGTGCTGTACAGGTCTAGGCCCCGGTCGTAGAAAGCCACGCCCTCTGGTGTGAGGTAGTTGGAGCGCACGATGGCCGTATTGCGGCCCGAACCGCCACCGCCGATGTAGCCCTTATCGACTACCGCAACGTTGTTGATGCCGTGGTTTTCAGCCAGGTAGTACGCGGTGGCAAGCCCATGGAGGCCACCACCAATAATTACTACGTCGTACGACGTGCGCATCTCGGGTCGTCGCCACATTCGTGGCCAGTCGCCTCGTGTCAGGCCGTGCTTAATTAGCGCCCCGGCGGAGTATTTCGGGGGTCGTTTCCCCATGAGCTTGGTTGCCTCTCTTAGTTGTCGACGCCGCGCCACGGAAGTGGGTTCACTCCGGTGCCGTAGAGCGATTGATTATCGGAATCGTCACCGTCGGGGACCCTGTGGACTCCGGTGAACCGGTCCGCGAGCATGTTGTGAAAACGATGAAGCGGTTCCTCGAAGCGCGGTGAAAGGCGACCCGGCGTGTAGCCGCCGGATTTCAAACCTCGCTGGCCGCGCTCGACAATTTCGATGTCTTGACTGTTGACATCAATCCAGAAGTCTCGGGTGGTTGCGAAGGCATCGTCGGCCACGTAATCACTGGAGGGCGGCAGTAGCCAGGTGCAGCTCTCTCTAGTGAGGTCAGGCTCTAGGGGGTCGAGACGCATGACGAGGACGTGGTTGGGAAGCACGCTCAGTAGAACGTTGGGAAAGAGGGCAATAAAGCGGCCACTTGTTCGGTCCGAATCGCTCAGGCCGTTTGCGGGTGGCATGGCGTCCCAGTCGCCTCGTTCGTCGGTGGAGACCGGTGTCGTGGTCTGTCCGCAGTACATCCCGACGCCTTGGTAACGGTAGTGGTCTTGTACACGGGAGACCTTCGATAGCTCCGGGTGGACCCACGGAAGGTGGTAGTACTCCTGAAAGTTCTCGCTGAGCAGCTTCCAATTGGCCCGAATTTCGAAGGTTTGGTTGTGGTGGCTGCGCCATTCGGAAAGTTCGTAGCCAGCAAGCCGGTCATCCAGGTCGCCGAACCATTCGGCCACCGGCGGGGTATCCGAAGAGAGGCAGACGAAGAGAAGGCATTGCCAAGAAGCGACGCGAATCGGAGTAAGCCCGTAATCAATTGGGTCAAAGCCTTCGATACCGGCCTCTGTGAAGTGCGGGGTAGCGACTAGATCGCCATCGCGGTTGTAGGCCCAGCGGTGGTAAGGGCAGTGGATAGTGGAGTTGATCGTGCAGTCGACTTCCAATAGGCGTGTGCCGCGGTGTCGACATGCATTTAGGAAGGCCCGCAAGTTGCCTTCTGTGTTGCGCCAGACAATTACCGACCGGCCACCGACATTGCGAACTATGCCGCTGCCGGCTGCCTCGAGTTCGTCGCGCAGGCCAACGCAGACCCAGGAAGTGGCAAAGACACGTTCTTGTTCCTCAAAAAAAAAGTCAGGGTCGATATAGCAATCGGCCGGAAGGGCGTGAGCCTCGTGGATCGGACGGCGACTACCAATCCAGGCGTCCTCGATCGCCCACTGCGACTCAGGGACGACATGAAGTGTGTCAAGAGACATCGGGCAGTTATTCCATTCTGGCGCGATTACCGGCGTGCACCTATGCAAAGTGGCGCTGCGATACGAGGACGGTAGGCCCGGTTTCACCCCGTGTAAAGGATGAGTACTCTCATGGGGCCATGAATCAGATCGCGAGCCGATCGGCCTCCAAGGCTGGACTTGGATTAGGCGAGCTTCCGTCCATTCAGGGACTCAACACCTTCGCAATAGTCGCGAGACACGACAGCTTTTCTAGTGCAGCTGAGGAACTCGAGATTGGCCAGTCGGCGGTCAGCCACGCCATTCGCCAACTTGAACGCTGGTTCGGCCGTCCGTTGTTCGAGCGCGACCACCGCGGGATCCGCCTAACCGAGGCGGGACGGATCTTGGCTGACGGAGTCGGAGCCGGCCTAACGCGAGTCCATCAGGCGGTTCGTGATGTCCAGCACCTCCACGACGATGGAACGGAGGTGATCACCATCTCTGTGTCCACAGCAACGGCTAGTAGTTGGTTGATCCCGCGTCTCGCTAGCTTCAAGAGGGCCTATCCAGAGATCGACGTCCGGTGCGTCACCACAGACTCCGATCGGAACTTCGACACTGGCTCGGTGGATTTGTTCGTGCCGGTCGGGCGAGCTCGTTGGCCAGGCTGCCAACGGTGGCCTCTCATGTCTGAGACCGTTTATCCGGTGTGCAGTCCCGGTTACGCGAGTTCGGTTGGCTCGATTCCGTGGACCCTAGGCCAGCTTCTGGGAGCTAATCTCCTGACTCTTCAGGAGAGGCACCGCACACGTATGCGCTGGTCAGAATGGTTTCGCGCCGTGGGAGCTGCGTCTCCGGAGGGGGAGGAACAGGGGATCACGAACGACTACACCGTCCTACTTCATGCCGCTATGGAGGGTCAGGGCGTGGGACTCGGGTGGCACCACCTTGTTGACGACCTTGTCCAACAGGGGAGACTGCTTCGACCAGTAGAAGAGGAGGTGACCACATCGGAGCCTCTCTGGTTGAATGCACCACCGGGCAGGGCTCTCACCTCGGCCGCTGAGGTCTTCCGTGACTGGCTTCTTGTCCGCGTCTGACTATTCGGCGGTCAGGCCTCTAATCGAAGGTTTTTGGCGCATAGGGTGGGGACGATGTCTGAGCTGCACGTCGTTGATCACCCGCTGGTAGCCCACAAACTGACCCAGATGCGCCGGGTCGAAACGCCTAGTGAGCGATTTCGGCAGTTACTCACCGAAACCAGCCTGCTCCTCACCTACGAGGTCACACGGGAACTTCCCCTAGTTGACGTTCGAGTGACGACACCCTTGACCGAGTCCGACCAGCCGGAACTTTTAGACGAACCGGTGGTTGTGTCGATCCTTCGGGCAGGCAACGGTCTTCTGGATGGGGTATTGCGTGTCATTCCCTCGGCTCGAGTCGGACATGTTGGCCTCTACAGGGACCATGAAACGCTTGAGGCAGTCGAGTACTACTGCAAGCTTCCACCCGTTCAGAATCGGATGGTCATCGTGGTCGACCCAATGCTCGCGACAGGCAATTCTGCTTCAGCTGCCCTCGAGGTGGTGAAAAGGGGCAGGCCTGCGGCTATCCGGTTCCTCTGTCTACTAGCCGCTCCCGAGGGGATTGCGGCGCTGCATGCAACTCATCCGGACGTCGCCATATGGACGGCTTCAGTCGATGAGTGCCTAAATGATCGTGGCTACATCGTGCCCGGCCTAGGTGACGCAGGTGATCGGATCTTTGGCACGACATAAGCAACGCCCCGGTCGTCTGATACTTGCGATCTTCGGCCTTGGTCTCATTTCAGCAACGTGGCACGCTCCTGCGTCCGCGGCTGAAGTTACACCTGTTGATGTTGTCGACAACGGCGTTGTTTTCCTGACATTCGACGACGGACCGGACCAGCAACTCACTCCAATTCTCCTCGATTTACTGGACCGCCACGGCGTTCGTGCCACCTTCTTTCCGGTGGGCAGAAACCTTGAGCCCCGCTGGGGCAGTGACCAGGTGCAAGACCTTCTTAACCGTGGCCACGCAATAGGCAATCACTCCACTCACCACCGGCACCTCACCAGAGATCATCCATGGAAGGTGGCAGCGGACCTTGACGTAGCTTCCAACTTGTTGCGCTCTCGGACTGGTTTTCGACCCAGTTGCTTCCGCGCTCCCTACGGCGACCGAAACGCAATGGTGGATGAAGTGGCTCAATCACTAGGAATGGCCCATGTCGGTTGGACAGCCGATCCTCAAGAATGGCGGAATCCACCTGTTCCTCTGGTAATCGACTATCTGACTAGGGAACGACACGATGGGGCGATCATCCTCCTTCATGATCGAAAGTGGATGGCATTACAGATCGTCGATCAGCTCATCCCGGCTTTTAAAGCGGACGGCTGGAGGTTCGAAATAGTCTCGGAGTGTCGACCTGCAGACGAGCGTGAGGCGCGGATGTCCACGAGAGAACCCGGCGAGGTTCCAGTCGGTCGAATTGAGGCTGTGGCCCAGACTGACAGCGGAATAATGATTGCTGGTTGGGCTTACGATGCCGACAAGCCCGCCGGCGGCCTAGTTATCCGTGCTGTGCTAGATGGTGAGAATGTTATTGACCTGGCAACGACTGGTAGTGACCACGGCTTCCTAGTCCTCGTCGAGACTGCGGTCGAGCTCCCACTCTGCCTATGGGCAGTGGATGCAGGGACACGCCGTCATCACAGCACCCTCGGCTGTCATAACCCTGGTCCAATTCCTAACTGGGAACCCCCGAATCTCGTCGGCTGAGCTCAAACGCTATCTAACTCTGGTCCTACCATTTCAACGTGATGACTCCGAAGCCACTGGATCAATACCCGGGTGTTTGGCCTGATGGGCCCCCAGTAGAGGAAGCGGCGCGACTGCTGCGCCGGCAAAAGCAGTTGGCTAGGGCAATGCAAGCGGTAGTCACAGTGGACATCGGACCACGCCCAAAGATCGACTCGGGCCCAGCCATTCATGCAGCGAATCATCGGAGCCTCGCTGACTTGCTTCTCTCAGCTAGTACGTTTAGTTCCTGGGGTTGGCCGATTAGGCCGCTAGTAGCGGCTTCCTACTTTGAAACACCTCTGGTGGGCCAACTGCTAAAGGCGCTCCGGTGTATACCGGTGGATGGACCTGAGGCCCTTGACCGTGCCGCGGAAGAGCTGGCAAAGGGTTGGTCTATAGCCATCATGCCTGAAGGCCGGGTCGTCCCGGAAGAGGAGTGGGCTGAGACAGGAGTCGGACGTGCACACTCAGGCATCGGCCGCTTGGCGATAGACACCGGACTTCCCGTGGTGGCCAACGGCGCGAGTGGAACTGAGCGGTTTTGGCCCAGAGGCCGGCCAATGCCCAAGATCCAGCCTTGGCGACGCGAGCGTCTAATACTTCGAAGCGAAGTGCTCGGCGTGATGACCGAGGGACGGTCCCGAGAGGTGACGGAGTCGATAATGGCGGCCATCGCACGGTGTGCAAACACTGCTGATCGGCTCGCCGGTCGAGTTGCCTAACCCGGTGACACTTCCCCGGGAAGAGTTGTGGTCGGGTCTGGGGGCAAAGTGACTGTTGGTCAGACGCAACCAAGGGCAGGAAACAGCCGCGTCACGTCAGTTCGATCGCTGATTGGGCACTGTGCCGGTCCCTGAAGGTCGGTTACCAGAGCCCTGCCGCCATTCCGGCTGCCAGGGTGGCACCCAGTTCTCTTGCAGCCTCAAAGTCAGCGGCGACGAGGTCTCCTGTGACCACTAACGGCTTCACCACGGGTCTCCACTCCAGCCCAGCCGTTAATGGTTGCACGGCTGCTACGGCCGCTGAGCCATCACCGCCAGCCTTGACGACTAAGCCGTAGGGCCGTCCTCGGGTGTGTTCCAGACAGGGATAGTAGGTGCGATCAAAGAAGTCCTTAAGAGCTCCGGACATATACCCAAAGTACTCGGGAGTTCCAAGTAGGTAGCCGTTGGCGGACAGTACGTCGTCCGCACCAGCGTCGAGAGCTGAAAGAACACGTACGTCAATCTCCACGCCAGTCGATTCAGCGATCGCAGGATCCGCTGCGCCTTCGACAGCCGCTTCCACCAATCGAGACGTGCTGCCCGAGGCCGAGTGGTAGACGACGGCTAGTCGGGGCAAGGATCCTCCTCAGAAGTGGTAGGGGAAGCTGGAGTAGTCCTGGGGCCGCTTCTCGAGGAAGGCGTCACGGCCCTCGATTGCCTCGTCGCTGGAGTAAGCAAGCCGAGTGGTTTCACCAGCGAAGATCTGCTGGCCGATTAGTCCATCATCGATCAGATTGAAGGCGAATTTAAGCATCCGTTGGGCGGTTGGGCTCTTTGCATTGATGGTGGCAGCCCATTCAAGTGCAGCTGTCTCAAGGAAGTCGTGGTCGACAACGCTATTGACGGCGCCCATGGCATACATAGTCTCTGCGTCGTACTCGTTGCCGAGAAAAAAGATTTCTCGAGCGAACTTCTGTCCGACCTGTCTGGCCAGGTAGGCCGAGCCGAAGCCGCCATCGAAGCTGGCAACGTCGGCGTCCGTCTGCTTGAAACGGGCGTGTTCGCGGCTGGCCAGGGTGAGGTCAGCAACTACGTGAAGACTGTGGCCACCGCCGGCTGCCCAGCCTGGTACCACGGCTATTACTACCTTGGGCATGAACCGGATAAGCCGCTGAACCTCGAGGATATGAAGCCGGCCAGTCCTAGCTGGATCGACAGTCTCGGCGGTCTCGCCCTCCGCATACTGGTATCCGTCGTTTCCGCGAATCCTCTGATCTCCCCCTGAGCAGAATGCCCAAACACCATCGCGGGGCGATGGGCCGTTGCCGGTCAGGAGGACAGTTCCGATGTCGGAAGACATTCGCGCATGGTCAAGAACCTGATAGAGCTCGTCAACGGTGTGGGGGCGGAAGGCATTACGCACCTCGGGTCTGTCAAAGGCCACCCTCACAGTGCCTTGGTCGACTGACCGGTGGTAGGTGATGTCGGTTAGATCGAATCCTGGTACGACCTCCCAGCGGTCCGGATCGAAGATTTCCGAGACCAGCCTTTCCGGCGGTACGTCGATAGGGGAGTTGGTCATGAGGCCGGATCATACGACTGGTATCCGGCTCACAGGTAGTGGCTACCGGCGATCTGGTCACCGTTGCTGTTCGACCCATAGTGGCCACCAGTCCCCAGCCCGTTTGGCAGAAGTCGCTTCAGATTGGCTGCTGTGCCAGCGACGACACAAAGCGCTTTGGCAGGCCCCATGGCGATGAGGTCTTCGTAGGTAGCAGATTTCATCGCCTGTATCCCCGGTGCGATCCAGGTGTCATCTTGGGTCCGGGTCGGATCGAACCCCGTGATGACCGCCATGCCGGTAGGTCCGACATCAAGTGTTGTCACCATGAGGTCGGGACGATGGCGACGCAGTAGGACCACCATCTTCCAGACGTCTCCACTCCAAACCGCAGTTGTTCGCTGGCGGGTCGAGGTCCTGGCACTAATTGGCAAGACATCGTGGATCAACACGACGGTTTCTGAATGTGCAAGTTGTTCTATGGACAATAGGTCAGCTAATGCAACCTCGAAGAGGTGCAGCCCGTCCACGAAGGCCAAGTCCAATGGCTCCCTTAAGAGCCCGGCCACGTCATGCTCCCGAAAGAAGTCTTCCGAGGTCGTAGGAACAACAGTCCAATTCGGGTGGTTCAATCGACTGAGTTTCGGTGCCGGGTCCACACCAACGATGCGAGTCTCCGCATGCGCGAGAGTGAGCGAGTTTCCCTCATGCACACCGATTTCGAGGTATGTCCGCGGTTTTAAGAACTCGTGGACGTCTCCCAAGAGGTGCCAGTAGGTCCGGTAGGTCGTCATTGTTCTTTCTGCCACCACACCCCGGTCCAGTCCACTTTGTTGATCGGTTCCCGAATACCGTGTTGTTCCCGGAACTCGGAAACTGCTCGACGGCAAGATTCGAATGCCCCATAGTCGTCGACGATCAGAATCCCTCCGGGCGAGAGCCGAGGGTAGAGGTGTGTCAGCGACTCCCACGTTGATTGGTAGAGGTCACCGTCTAGTCGCAGGAGAGCCAGTTGGCCGATTGGCGCTGAGGGCAGGGTGTCGGAAAACCATCCCTCAAGGAATCTCAACTGGTCATCAAGGAGGCCGTATCTGGCAAAGGCCGTCTCGACCTCAGCCCTTGAAACCGACAGGGCTTCGATTCCAGAAAGGTCGAGATCAGCATCTGCGGGCCATCGGTCAGGATCGGGAGTCGGCAGACCCTGAAAAGAATCAATGACCCAGACAAGACGGTCGACATCGCCCCACGCGAGCAGAGCGGCTCGCATGAGGATTGTGGCGCCTCCGCGCCAGACCCCAGTTTCGGCCAAATCCCCGGGAATGTCAGCAGTGAGCACGGCGGCAAGGCTCTCTAACAGGTTTTCGAGACGTCGACGCCCGATCATGGTCTCAGCGTGAGCCGGCCAATCGCGGCCCTCGCTCCGGGTCGATGGATCGACATCGGGTTCCGCCTCGGGGAAAAGATCCCGACATAGGCATCCAACGAGGAGGTCTAGGTAGCTAAATCGGAGTCTGGCGATCTCACTTTCGTCCACGGCGGGCCTGCGCTTCAGTCCGGCTCGTCGAGTGCCTCGAGGGCACCACTGCTGAGCAGCGCTTCAACCCTGTTTGGTTCAATGCCTAGGTCCTCGACGCAGAACCGCCAAGTGTGTTCTCCGATAAGTGGTGCTTGCTCCTGACGCGGTGAGCCCATTTCCGATCCCGTGAAACACGAACCCTCAAAGAGGGTGTAGTCGCCGACGAGTCCTTGTTGGGCGATTTGAGCAAGGAACCCGCGGTCTAGGAGATGTGGATCCTCAAGTTGCTCAACAGTGCTCATCATCCGGCCTGCCGGGACGTTTTCGAGTTGGCAACGCCTTTGGACCTCGGATGGAGTAAGCCCAGCGGTCCACTTCGATATCTGCTCGTCGAGTGTTCTTCGGCCGGCGTCCCGGCCTATGAAGTTGCGAAGCCCGGGTGCCTTTGACCACTCCGGTTCCCCCATCGCCCGTTGGAGACCAGCCCAGTCCGTGTCGTCGCGGACGCAAATAACAACCCAGCGTTCCTCGCCAGCGCAAGGGTAGACGCCCCATGGAGCACCCTCTGGCGAATCATTACCCCGGGGCCGGATCGATCCTGGCGAAAGATCTTCCGCTAGGAACAAATCGGCCAGAGTCGCCATCAACGATTCAACTTGTGCCACTTCCACATGCGAACCTGTGGCGCCTCGTTCTCGGCCGATTATGGCCGCCACGGCGCCGACTGCGCATATCCGTCCTGCGAGGTGGTCAGGATGGATTGCGTTACTCCCCGGGGGACCTTCGTCATCGGCGAACGCCCACAACCAACTAAGTCCGCCAGTTGTCTGGATGGTGGGCCCGTAACCACTCCAGGAGGCTTGAATGCCGCGGGAGCCCATCAACTGGCTGCTAACCATGACTAGCGAGGAGTTTTGCTGGTGGATTTCCTCCCAGCTGAGTCCCAGCCGAACCATTGTTCCGGTGGAGTTGTTCTCCACCAAGACGTCGGCCCAGTCGACGAGTCGTTCAAGAATCTCGCCTGCCTCGGGATGCTTCAAATCGATCCCGAGGCAACGTTTATTGCGGCTTGACGAGGCGAACGAAGCTGTCATCTCGGTACCAAGCACAGTGCGAATGAAGTCTGGATAGGCGTGACTTTCAATCTTGACGACATCGGCACCGTATTCGGCGAGAATACGTGCGCATTCCACGCCAACCCCGCCGTGACCAAAATCGGCAACACGAAGGCCTCGTAGCGGGAGGTCCGATGTTGGGCCCAAGCTCGACGAGTACTCGAAGTGGGGTCCCTCAAAGACAGCGTCGTGCTCACCCAATTGCGGTGCGCGTCGGTGACGGCCGATCCGGCGGCCATCAATTTCTATTGGTGTCGACAAGAGACGCGCCTCTGCGCCGGGGGAAATCTCGACTGTCGTAAATGTGCCACGGGAAGCAAAGTGTTCGTCCGTCAGGATGTCTGCTGGTGAGAGAAGAGGGGTGGCCACGATGCCCCTGCGCTGTGCTTCCCGGCAGCCCTCCACCATAGGCAGTGTGGTCCAGTGCTCGGCGTAGAGCGGGTTGAGGACGTCAAGGTTCATGAGACGGTTGAAGAAGTCTGTCCAATAATCGTCTGCGAAAGCCTCGGGCGAGCCCATCCATTCCCATAGCGCTCGCCACTGCCCGGGGGCGATTACCACCAATCGGACTTTCCCATCGAGGCAGTCGATCGTCGGATACATAGGGCTATCCCCTGAACGAACTGTTGGTGGGGTCGAGCCACGGTTTAGGGTGTCGCTCGCATTTGCTATGCCCCATGTGTTCATTTGGGCTAGCGCCTCGAGTGCCGACACATCTAGGTGCTGGCCGCCACCACCACGACCCCGCTGCACGAGGGCGACAAGCACAGCGAAGGCACCGGCGACACCTAGAGCATCGGATGCCAGGGCGCCCGGCAGGAGTAACGGGGGCTTGTCCGGTGTGCCACTCAAATGAAGCCAACCGGATAATCCAAACAAGACGTCGTCGGTTGCGACCATGTCGCGATCGGGTCCGCTCTGTCCGAAGTCACTTAGCGAAGCAACGACGAGGTCCGGGTTGACAGCCAGCAGGACTGAAGGACCGATACCTAAATGATCGAGGGCTCCTGGGGGTCTGGACTCAATGAGCACGTCTGCTTCTCTTACCAACGCCAAGAAGTCATCCCGGGCGTCCGGGTCCGACAGATCCATGACAGCGCTTCGCTTGCTGGAGTTTCGAGCAGCGAAGTGGAGAGAAGCGCCATCCGGAGCAAACGGCGGCCGCTGACGACTACCAGCACCGTTGGGTGGTTCTATTCGAAGCACGTCGGCCCCGAGATCAGACAGCAGGCGTCCGCAGAGATCGCCGCGAACATCAGTGAGCTCGAGAACCCGGAGGTCTGCGAGGGGTCGGTGGGTACTCAGCATGGCGCCCCGGGTCTACCACCGCTTGGTGTACTAGTTGAGAATCGGACAGAAAGAGAGTACGTGGGGCTAACTCTTGAGGAGACTGGAGCTACCCTTCGGCCGTGGCCGTTTCTCGTCCTCGGCTGGTCCTCGCGGCCCTGGCGGCGGTTGGTCTAGGAACCTTTCTGCTTGGGGGGCCAGTAATCGCCGTTGAGGACACCGAATCGATCCGCGATGCCCGTGACAAGCGTGTTGCTGCCAAGAATCTGGCAGCTGATGTCGCCGAGGAACTTGAGCTCGTTGAGGCTGCTGACGAAGAGATCTCAGATGCTCTCCAGTCTCTCGACGAAGTCGTGGCACTCCAAGAGTCCCGGATTCTGGCTGCACGACAGGCAATCGAGGCCGCAGAAGCGGAGGCTACCCTCCGCTGGGTTCAGGCCGACGAGATCCGAGATGAGGTCGCAGATTTGCGGCGAAGGATTCAGGAACTCGCCGTTGACGTTTATATCAGTCAGATGCGACCAGGAAGCCTGCTGGCGGCCGAAGACCTGACTGAAGGCGTGCGTCGGGCGGCCATCTTGGGGGCGGTGACCGGCGACCGAGGCGATCTGGTGGATCGGATGCGTGCACTTGAATCGGACCTGGAGGACGTTGCCCTGGCGGCGGACGTGGCAATCCGAGATGCCGAGGAACGGCAACGTGAACTTGAGTCATCGGTTCGGGTGCTTGACCGTCGCATAGCGGCCAAACAGAACGTCCAGGACGAACTTCGCGACCGGATTGCGGAGTACGAGGAGCAGATACGAAAATTTGAACGCGAGGAGTACCTGATGGCGATCTTGATCGACAATTTGATCGCTGAAGAGCTTCGCAAGTCGGCTCCGGATCTGACCAAGGAATCAGGCCAGGGCTTCATCATGCCAATGAAGGGAAGTATCGGATCCGGCTTTGGCCCTCGCATTCACCCGATATTCGGCACGTTGCGGCAGCACAACGGCGTGGATATTGGCTGTGTCCGGGGTCAGCCCATATGGGCGGCCAAGGCGGGAAAGGTGATTTTCGCTGGATGGAAAAACGGCTACGGCAACGTGGTTCTCATAGAGCACGAAGGACCGGTCATCACCCTGTACGCACATCAGGAGACGATGCACGTCTCGGCCGGATACTCGGTCGATAAGGGTGATGTGATTGGTGAGTGTGGTTCCACCGGGTGGTCGACCGGGCCCCACCTCCACTTTGAGGTCCGGACTGGTGGGGAACCCAAGGACCCGATGATTGTGCTGCCTGGGTGATGGCAGGTTTTTAGCTGTCAGGGCTCTGTGCGCCTGAATCGCGTCAACAGAGTGGGGCTCCAAGGAATCCCAGCTAGCGAGTGACGTCTATTTCACTCGCGGCAGAACCGCAACGCCTGTTCGGTCAACGCATCGTCACCCCACGAACGCCGACGCGAAGACAAGCGAAACAATCGTCATCACCTTGATGAGAATGTTCATGGACGGGCCGGAGGTGTCCTTGAATGGGTCGCCCACGGTGTCTCCAACCACAGCGGCCTTATGGCAATCGGAGCCCTTGCCGCCGTGGTAGCCGGTCTCGATGTATTTCTTGGCGTTGTCCCAGGCTCCACCGGCGTTTGCCATAAAGATGGCCAGACAAAAACCAGCTACTAAGGCGCCAGCCAGGAAGCCTCCGAGGGCATTAACACTGATGAATCCAAGGATGAGAGGCACGACGACAGCCAAAGCACCAGGTATAAGCATTTCTTTGAGGGAAGCAGAGGTCGAGATTGCCACGCAGCGAGCCGAATCAGGATTTACGCCAGGTTGGCCATCCCGAAGCCCGGGAATTTCTCGAAACTGGCGGCGCACCTCTTCGATCATCTCTTGAGCAGCACGACCCACTGCGTCAATAGTGAGAGCGGCAAAGAGGAATGGCAGCATGGCTCCGAGGAAAAGGCCAATGAACACCTCGACATCTCCGACGTTGAGAGACAGAGAGCCTCCTGCTTGTGCTATGGCAAATTCGAAGCTTTTAAAAAGGGCGAGTGCTGTGAGGGCTGCTGAGCCAACAGCGAATCCCTTGGCCACTGCTGCGGTCGTGTTGCCGAGGGAGTCCAGTGCATCGGTGACCTCGCGGACGGAAGGATCCAACTCGGCCATCTCGGCGATCCCGCCGGCGTTATCAGCTATCGGGCCGTATGCGTCCACCGAGACAACAACCCCCGTGGTCGCAAGCATTCCTATGGCGGCGACAGCTATGCCGTAGATACCTCCATCGAGGGAACCGATGGAGTCGAATGCCATCTCTCCGCCCCAATAGGCAATGGCGACGCCCACGGCCAAGAGCGCCACTGACGCAGCGACAGAGACCATTCCAGCCGATATCCCGCCGAGGATCGTCGTGGCGGGACCAGTCTCGGTCTGCCCTGCGATCTTCTTGACTGGCCCGAAGTGGTCAGAGGTGTAGTACTCGGCAGTCTTGCCGAGGGCCCAGCCCACCAGAAGTCCGCCGATGACCGCCATGGCGAGGCCCATTGGGCTGTCGAATGATTCGTTGTCACCAAACAGCCATGCAGCAATGCCAAGCGTCGCCAGCACGGTAAGACCCATGGCCACGTTGGTACCCATATGCAGTGCACGCGAGAGAGCCTTCGTGTCGGTCGACGTTCCGCCCTTGACCAAGAAGGAGCCAATGATTGAGGCGACCATGCCGGCAAGGGCGACTGCTATCGGGAAACTAAGCAGTGAGATGTTCGTGGCAGCGCCCGCGTCCTCAGCGCTCAAGCCAAGGGCGAAGGCCACCAGCGAGATTGGAGCAAGGATCGACCCGGCGTAGCTTTCAAAGAGGTCTGCGCCCATTCCCGCCACGTCGCCAACATTGTCGCCAACATTGTCGGCGATGGTCGCCGGGTTCCGCGGATCGTCTTCGGGGATACCTGCCTCGACCTTCCCGACTAGGTCTGCGCCGACATCGGCGGCCTTCGTGTAGATGCCGCCACCTACCCGGGAAAAGAGGGCAATAGACGAGGCGCCGAGGCCGTAAGCAGTGACGACTTCAAAGGCATCATCCACCTTGATAGCCAGGACGAAGACGATGTAGACCGTCATTAGGCCTAAAAGGGCCAGTCCGGCTACGGAGAACCCCATAACTGCACCGCCCCTAAAGGCAATTGGTAAAGCGCGGGAAGGACCGTCCTTTGCAGCCTCAGTGGTTCGAGCGTTAGCCATGGTGGCCACGGTCATTCCGACGTAACCCGCTAAGGCCGACAGCACGGCACCGATGACATAGGTGACAGCGGCCGCCGGTGCGATCAGTACAGCGATGAGGACAGCCATGACTACTACGAAGGCCGATACCCAGCTGTACTCCTTCTTCAGAAAGGCGCGTGCCCCCTTCTGAATCTCGGTCATCAAAAATGTCATGCGTTCGTCGCCAGGTGGCGCCGCTTTGACGTTGTTGAAGAAATAACCAGCGAGCATTAGGCCTAAGAGGGCTGCCGCTCCTGCTAGATATGGGATGGCGTCCAAGGAAGGATCTCCTCAGGTATCGGGAACGGATTACCACCCGCCGTTTCCATTGGGCGGACGGGATTCCGGTGCTTGTCGGTTACTACTGCTCCGCACCAGAACCCGTTTGACTCTAGTGAGAGACGCCTCACGGAACTGACATGCGCTGACAGATGTGTCCGGTACTCCGACACACCTCATGGACGGTCTATGGGAGACGATAGAGCTGTGACCGACTGCTCGAACGATTTGAAAGCTCTTCGGGACGGGCTGCTGATGCGCAGGCGAGCCCTTTCTTTCAGAGACGTCGCGCTCAATTCCTCACTGGTGGTGGAGCGTCTTCGAGGATTGCCTGAGCTGGTCGGCGCTACGAATATCGGTGCATATGTTGGAGTACGAGGAGAGATTGACCCTTCGGAACTCCTTACGGGCCTGGATGAGAAGCAAATTGCTCTCCCGATTACCACCCCCGGGGAACCGCTGCGGTTCATGATTCCAGACGGTGAACTGGTTGACGGCCCCTTTGGCATTCGTCAGCCGCACCGCGGGCTTGAAGTCAGTCCGCGGGACCTGGATGTAGTTCTTGTTCCGTTGGTGGCGGTAGATGTTCAGGGAAACCGCATTGGGCATGGTGGTGGTTATTACGACCGAACATTTTCCGGAGTGGTCCGACGACACAGTTCTGTCTCCGAGAGCGAGGAACGCAAGTGCCAGGCACCCGTTCCATTGCTGATTGGTCTCTGTCACGAATTTCAGGTGGTTTCGGCTATCGATCCACGCCCATGGGATGTGCCATTGCACCTAGTTGTCACAGAGGTGGGTCTGGTCCGTCCCTAAGTTCCAGTGGTTGTAGCGGCCTTTGGGCCTCGCTGGCACAGTTTCGCCGGCCTCCAGACATTGGGTTTTTCTGGCGTGCCACCCGCGAGCCTCACGTATGCGGGATGATCCTCTTGTGAAAATCATCGTGGTGGGTGCAGGTGAAGTCGGTACCTACGTCGCGGACCGATTAAGTAGCCAAAATCACGACGTCGTACTGATCGAGTTGAATGGTGAGCGTTATCGCCAACTCGAACAGGAGATGGAGGGTCTCGACGTTCTCAAAATCCATGGCAGCGGAACAGATCCGGACGTCCTTCATCAGGCTCGTGTCGAAGAGGCTGACCTTCTAGTCGCGGTTACCCATGGTGATGAGATCAATATTCTCTGTGCGTTACTGGCACGCAATGTCGGGGTCAAAAAGACAGTCGTCCGCGTCGAATCCCGGGCATTGCGCCGGGCGCAATCAACAGCTCTTTTCGCAGATGCGAAAGAGCACCTGGTCATCGATCCAGATGAGGAGGTGGCGCAAGCCGTTCTCAGCCTTCTCGCATATCCCGGGGCACTTGAAGTCAATGAAATGGCTGGGGGAGAAGTAGTCGTCCTCAGCGCTCGTTTGCCCGGCCACGCACCTCTTGTGGGTGAGTCATTACGTAACCTCGGGCAGCGCCTAGAACCCGACTGGGATTTCATCGTTGGTTCAATTACGCGACGAAATCCGGGCGGTGAGGAGGAGTTGACCATTATTCCTCGCGGCGATTGGACTCTTCGTGAAGCTGACCTCCTCACCGTGATCTGCAAGAAAAGAGCACTTGAATCGGTCACGGAGGATCTTGGTCTTGCCCGCGACATGCCTGAGAACGCGCTGCTTCTCGGTGGTGGGAGAACAGCTGAAATGTTGGCCAAGTCCCTCATCGAGCGAGGGCTGAACGTTGCGATTATCGAAAAGCGGGAAAAGCGGGCAGCCGAGCTTGTGGAGAGATTGGGTGTCCTCGTCTACCCCGGTGACATTACCGACGCTTCACTTCTCGACGATGCCGGCGTGGCCAAACAACGCGGGGTCGTCGTCGCGCTAACTGGACACGATGACGCAAACGTTTTGGCGTGTCTATACGCAAAAGAGGCTGGCCGCCGGGTTCGAGGGGAGGATGGTCCGGAGACGATCGCTGTCGTGCATCGACTCCAGTTGCTTGACCTCCTCGAAGCGCATCAGGTGGATGCGACAATTAGTCCACGGACAGCAATGGCCAACAGTGTTCTGCGCTTTGTTCGTGGCAAAGCGGAGACCGTGGCAGAGGTCGCCACCTCGCTCCACGGCGATGCTGAAGTCCTCGAGTTTGCAGTGGCTCCGGGATGCGCCTGCGACGGCAGGGCCATTTCCGAGCTGGGGCTCCACGAGGACGTCCTCATAGGGGCGATCATCCGCGACGGCAAGCCCCAGATTGCCCGGGGACGTAGCACCCTTCGGGCCCGAGACCATGTTGTCGCGGTAGTTCGCCCCGGCCAGGCAGAACGCCTTTCCGAACTCTTCGTTTAGCGGCTTCCAGTGATCCGTCGGATTCTGCTCAGCAGGGCAGGTGGCCTGGAAGGTTTTTCTCCTGACCAGCGGTGGCCTTCGTGGTGCACCGCTGCGGCTGTGGCCACCACGGTGGCTATCGGCGTCGGCGGAGTGCTGGGCATAACGGCGGGCCTAGCTGACCTTGCGGGCAATGGTGACGACACTGCAACGCTTTTAGTTGTTGGCGGGACTTCGGCGCTCGCTGCGGCTGTCCTTCACTACTGGACAAAGTCGTCGGAGCGTGTACGGGATGTCGACGTCCTCGTTGCGATTACTGGAGGGCTCGTTGGTTTCTGCCTGTATGTGGCGTGTTTGTTTCTACTCGCCGGAACCACCTCCAACGTCGTTGATGCCCTGACGGACGCCGTAGCAGCAGGAACGACGACCGCTCTTGGCGTCGTTACACCAGAAATGGAGGATCACGGCGGTCGGATGCTTGTTGCAGGAGCGCAGTGGTTCGGGGGGCTTGGCGCACTCTTGTTTGGTGTGGCCATACTTCCGTTTTTTGGTGCCGGCCGAGAGTTTGCCGACCGATCCCGACGCGGGACTCGGCGTCCCATGACGCCTGATCAGGCCACCGCTGTGCGGAATATCATGGTCATCTACGGGATCGTTAGCGGCGGAACCTGGCTCGCGTACGTCCTTGCCGGAGCGACTCCGTTTGAGTCAGTCCTCCTGGCTATGGCGACCTCCTCGACAGGCGGCATGACGGCTGGAGCGACGCTCGACACGGCCGCTCTGCAGTGGGTTGCGGTTGCGGGGATGTTCGTAGCTGGGACGTCGTTGGTTGTCCTGTGGCGCCTCGGCCATGGTCACGGGCGGAACTTGCTTCGATCCGCCGAGCTCCGACTCTATGTTGGTCTACTCGTTGGGGGCATCCTGCTATTCCTGCTCTGGACCGACGGGTCGGGCGTCGATGGCGCCCGGCGAGCTGCGTTCACAGTCACCTCGACGCTGACCACCACCGGTTTCCCATCGGAACCGGGGGGAAGCTGGGCGCCAGCTGCCCCGGTGCTCATCCTCGGTCTCGCATCCATTGGTCCCATGGTTGGTTCGGCAGGAGGAGGATTTCAGATCCTCCGGCATCGGATCCTGGTCCAAGCCGCCATCCGCGAGATGCTCAGACAACTCCACCCCCGCAGTCTTATCCTCGTTCGTCTAGGTGGCCGGGTAGCCAATGAGGACACTCTGTCAAAAGTCGTCGTCAGCCAGTTCCTGTTTGTTAGTGCCGTCTTTATCACGGGACTGGTAGTGGCCGTCTGCGGGCTTGACCTGGCCACGGCCCTTGGCGCCGCTGTCCATGCAATCTCTACAGCCGGGCCCGTCCGTTCCCTCGACGGAATCATTATCGACCCAGCATCGTGGCCAGATGGAGTCCGTTTAGCGCTACTCCCGGCCATGGTCATCGGAAGGCTGTCGGTCTATCCGGCCTTCGTAGCCGCTGGCACGGGTTTCGCTTCAATCCGTGATCGAACTGGTCTGCGGCGGCAATGGCGAGCGAGTCGAAGGGACGAGTCGTGAACAGCCCTCGACCAGGCACGAAGTTGACCCTTGGGTGGTGGAGGCGGTGGAGCGCTCTCTGGCAGAAGGAACGTCGACACACTTTCGCGATCCCGTTGCCCGATCGGGGTGTGGCCGGTAGAGGAATCTGGGCAGGAACAACTCCTCATGTTGCTGGTCTCGCACTGTTTTTTGTCGCCGCCGGAATGCTCGTGGCTGGTCTAGTAGAGATGGTCGGTGGCGACGAGGGCCCAGCTGTGCTGGTGGCTGCTGCGATCACAGCGGTTGTGGCCGGTGCTCTGTGGTGGCCGACTCGACCTGGGTTGTTGGATCACACCACCGTATTTACCGCAGTCGGGATGACATGGGTGGTGGCTTCAGTGATCGGCGCCTTGCCGTATCTACTTGCCGGCACGTTCGCCACGGTCGGCCAATCCTGGTCTGTTGTGCTCGCCGACGCTCTATTCGAGTCAGTGTCCGGCTTTTCAACCACTGGTGCGACAGTCTTCGGTGCGCACAACCCGATTGAGGCTCAGGGAGCTGGAATTCTCCTGTACCGCCAACTCACCCAGTGGGCCGGAGGCATGGGCATCGTGGTCCTCGTTGTCATGGTGCTACCAGCACTAACTTCGAGTGGGCTGGGACTCATCGACGCCGAAGCACCCGGGATGGGCGTGGATCGTCTGGCACCACGGATTAAAGCCACAGCAGCACGGTTTTGGTCGCTGTATCTGGCATTTACTGCAGCTGTGGCATTGGGCCTACTGCTGGCCGGTATGCGGCCGTTCGATGCAGTGGCTCATGCGCTTAGCACAGCGTCTACCGGTGGCTTCTCGACAAAGGATGCTTCTATCGGCCACTGGGACAGTGTTGCCGTCGAGGGGGTGATTTTGGTCTCGATGATTATTGGTGGCGCCAGTTTCGCTCTTCACAACAGCGCCCTCCGCGAGCGGAAGTTCGGCTATTTCCGTGACCGAGAGTGCCGCGCCTACCTGACCATCCTGTGTCTAACAACGGCTTTGCTTGCGGTCCTTCTCGTTGGCGACGACGCTGGGACCGTAGGAGCTCTCCGCGCTGCGGTGTTCAACGTGGTCGCTTTCGGAACTAGCAGCGGCTTCAACAATGCCACCAGTGCCGGGGCCCTCGGCGACTTCGCGGCGTGGGCCTCAGGCCCGCAGCTACTGCTCCTCTTTTTGATGGTTTTTGGGGGTTGCACGGGCTCGACGTCCGGCGGGGTGAAAGTCATGCGACTTCGAGTAGGTATTGGGCACGCCTACCGCACTCTCCGCAGTCTTCGCCGGCCTAGGGCGCTGCTTCCCGTCCGCATAGGGCCGGCATCCATTCCAGAGTCGATTGTGGAGAGGATCGCCGGGTTTATGGTGATTTATGGACTATTGGTTGTCGGTGGAACAGTGGTTGTTGCAGCTCTCGGCGCCGATCTTGTGTCGGCGTTCGGTGGGGTAATAAGCGCTCTTGGCAACATGGGCCCCGCACTCGGAGAGGCAGGGCCCACGTCCTCGTATGCCGATGCGTATCCAGCACCAGCCCGCCTGGTCCTTGCTCTCTTGATGCTGGTTGGCCGATTAGAGATCTTTCCACTGCTGCTGATGTTGGTTGCCCCATATCGCACTGTCAGGACTAGGTCAGATCGCTTTCTGTCCGCCTTGGTAGATCGACGAGGGAGCTAAGCGTCCTCAATAGGTTAGGAGCTCTATGAGAAGCGTGCGGAGATCACCGGGATCCGAGCTTCCACAGAACTCCCTGGCGCTGTGCATCGCTAGTTGTGCCACTCCGAGATCGACGGTTCGCAGGCCGGTCCTGGTGGAAAGGGCTGGGCCTATTGTCGACCCACAGGCCATGTCATTGCGGCTGACGAACGATTGAAGGGAAATCCCCGCCCTCTCAGCGGCTAGGCGCACTGTGGCCAGGCCAGGGGCATCGGATGCATACCGGGCCTGGGCGTTGATCTTCAAGACGGGGCCGGCGTTGAGACGAACGGAATGTTCAGGATCGTGCCGGTGGCTCCGGCTCGGATGCGTGCAGTGCGCCCCGTCCACCGAGAGCACAAGCGAGGAATCGATAGGTCGTTCGGTTTGCCCGAGATGACGGCTCAACACGCGAGGTAGGAGGGGCCCAGCCGCGCCAGTAGGACTTTGGCTACCCACCTCCTCGTGGTCAAAGAGCGCCAATACGGGTACGACGGCGCTAGCTGCATCAGAGGCAGCGACCAGAGCTTCGGTCCCGGCATGGCAAGAGAGGAGGTCATCAAGGCGAGGTGCGCTGACGAACTCACCGTTCAGGCCAGCCAACGTGGCGCTAACCACTTCGTGAAACATCGCGTCCCAAGCCAGGACATCGGTCGTGTCGACACCCGCGAGGTCGGCCAGAATCCGTTCAAAAGATCCGAGGTTCTTGTCGCCAAGGCCAACTACGGGGGCTAGGTCTGACTGGGGGTCCAAGACGAGCCCATTCTCGTTCACGCCGCGATCGAGGTGAATAGCAAGTTGAGGAATGCGGGCCACGGGCCGGTCTTCTCGAATAAGCACCTCCCGCACTGTGCTTGGATCCCCATCGCGGACCATGACGCGACCGGAAAGACCGAGATCTCGATCCAACCAGGAATTAAGGAGGGGACTGCCGTAGACCTCGACAGCGACCCGTTGGAAGCCGTGATCAGCATGGTCCGGGCGCGGCTTGACGCGCAGATTCGGGCTGTCTGTATGGGCAGCGACTATTCGGACAGGAGCATCGATTGGTCTGTCCTCAGTGGACCAGGCAACTAAAGCACCGCCAGAGCGGAGGAAACGACGGCCGGGCGAAGTAGGAGGGTCATCAAGATGAAGCTCTGTAAAGCCGACGGCAGTAAGTCGACGGATCGATTCCTGGACGGCGTGATAGGGGCTGGGCGAGGCGTCCACATAGCGACAGAGGTCCAGTGCTCGGTCGTTGGCTGTCGTTGACATCCCGCTATTCTGGTCCGTGAAAGTCCTCTGGGAGACCTCCGCCCAACAGAACTCCTGGGGACCATCGCTCCGACCGACGGCGTTCCGGGCGATCTCCGAGGGTGGTTACTTCCATAACCGCCCGTGAGACGACCACTTAGAACATGATCGCCATGGAAACCGCTATCCACCAGTCATACCTTCCGGAATCTCAGGGCCTTTACGATCCTCGCTTTGAGCATGACGCCTGCGGCGTCAACTTTGTCTGCCACCTGCAAGGACAGGCCAGTCATCGGATCGTCCAGATGGGAATTAATGCCCTTTGCAAGATGCAACATCGTGGGGCGCTCGGAGCTGAGGTCAACACGGGAGATGGCGCAGGGATTCTGATCCAGATTCCAGATGACTTCTACCGGGCGGAGGTCGACTGGGACCTGCCTGGTCCGGGTTTCTACGCGACAGGAATTGCTTTCCTCCCGAACCAACCCGATCTCGCAGATCAGGCTGTGGATGCAATCGAGCGAATTGCAGTCGAGGAGGGGTTAGAAGTTCTTGGTTGGCGCGATCTCCCTGTGAATTCCTCGACGATCGGGTCGGCGGCGAAGTTGGCTATGCCGATTTTTCGGCAGATCTTCTTGGTGGGGCAGCCCAGGCCTGGGGGCCGCCGCCCAGGGGGAATAGACCTTGACCGGCTCGCCTTCGTGGTTCGGAAGCGAACGGAGCACGAGGTGAGAGTGTCGGCCGCAGACACGGAAGCTTCGGAGGGTCGGGGCGTCTATTTTCCGTCACTTTCTTCGCGGACAATCGTGTACAAAGGAATGCTGACGACAACCCAGCTGTCGGATTTCTTCACCGATATAACCGATGAGCGAGTCGAGAGCGCTCTCGCGCTGGTGCATTCACGGTTTTCTACCAACACTTTTCCGTCGTGGCCACTGGCTCATCCGTATCGGTACATCGCCCACAATGGCGAGATCAATACAGTTCAGGGCAACCGAAACTGGATGCGAGCGCGTGAGGCACTGATTGCCTCCGAGCTGTTTCCGGGCGACCTCGAACGCCTCTTTCCAATTTGCACCCCGGGCGCCAGTGATAGCGCAGGGTTCGACGAAGCGCTTGAGCTACTGATCCTCGGGGGATATTCGATTCCAGAAGCCATCCTGATGATGATCCCGGAGCCCTGGGAGAACCACAGGGAGATGTCGGAAGGGCGGAAGGCCTTCTACGAGTATCACGCATCCCTTATGGAACCTTGGGATGGCCCGGCATCCATTGCCTTCACGGACGGGTCGGTGATTGGCGCTGTCTTGGATCGAAATGGCCTGCGTCCCAGCCGCTATTGGGTTACAGCCGACAATCTTGTAGTAATGGCCAGCGAGGTAGGTGTTGTGGATATCCCGACATCGACGGTCGTGGAGAAGGGGCGGCTCCAACCAGGCCGGATGTTCCTGATTGACACATCCGAGGGTCGCATCATCCGTGACGACGAGATAAAGGGCGCCCTTGAAGCCGCTCGTCCATACCGGCAGTGGCTTGAGGAGAATCTCCTACGTCTTGGTGATCTGAGGCATCGAGAGAGACTTGTTTCCGAGGAAGCAACACTCACTCAGCGTCAGCAGGCCCATGGGTACACGGACGAAGCGCTCAAGATCCTCCTGGCCCCTATGGCTAGAGACGCCAAAGACCCAATTGGCTCGATGGGGACCGATACGCCGGTTGCCGTTCTTTCAGAACGTTCTCGGAGTCTGTATGACTACTTCCAACAACTCTTCGCACAGGTCACCAATCCACCGCTGGATGCCATTCGCGAGGAGTTGATCACTGCTGTGCACACCACGGTAGGGGCGGAAGGCAATCTTCTGGATCCGACCGCAGCGAGTTGCCGCCAGATACAACTCCCGCATCCGGTCCTGACCGAAGAGGAGATGGCAGCCCTCATAGGGGTCGGAGAAATCGGTGGCCCAGAAGGCTTCAGGGCCCATGTCCTTGACAGTCGCTACAAGGTAGCTGCAGGCGCAGCGGGGCTTCAGGCAGCCCTGGATCGTCTTCGGAGCGAGGCGGATGCGGCGATCACGGACGGCGTCACTCTTCTTGTTCTGTCCGATCGAGGTGTCACACCTACTGATGCGCCCATCCCATCGCTGCTCGCTACCGGTGCCATCCATCACCACCTGATCCGGGAGAGGACTCGGACGAGGGTCGGACTCCTTGTCGATTCCGGAGATTGCCGCGAGGTGCACCACGTTGCCCTGCTCCTGGGATACGGGGCGTCTGCCGTTTGCCCATATCTCGCTTTCGAATCGGTTGACGAGATGGTTGCTCGGGGTCTTTATGGCCTTTCACCGGACTTAACACCGAAAAGAGTGCGAGAAAACCTCATCCGGGCCTGTGATCAGGGACTCCTCAAGATCATGTCGAAAATGGGTATCTCTACGGTGGCCTCCTATACGGGGGCACAGATCTTTGAGGCCATTGGGCTCGGCGAGGATTTGGTCGCATCGTGCTTCACTGGCACCGTGAGCCGTCTGGGGGGAATTGGTTTAGACGTTCTAGCGGCCGAGGTAACTGCTCGGCATACCCTTGCGTTTCCGCCAAATCCGGAAGAAAGATCTCACCGCACACTTGAGGTGGGAGGCGAGTACCAGTGGCGGCGGGAGGGCGAATATCACCTTTTCAATCCCGAGACGGTCTTCAAACTGCAACACGCCACGCGAGAGGGCCGCTATGACATCTTCAAGGAATACACGACTCTGGTCGACAACCAGTCGGAAACTCTCGCAACGCTCCGCGGTCTCTTCAGATTCCAGAAGGGCCTTCGGCCATCAGTTGGAATCGATGAGGTTGAGCCTGTCTCGGAGATCGTCAAGCGTTTCTCTACTGGCGCCATGTCCTACGGCTCTATCAGTGCTGAGGCTCATGAGACTCTAGCCATCGCCATGAACCGCATCGGCGGGAAATCGAACACCGGCGAAGGTGGCGAGGACCCAGAGCGGTTCACTCCTGAGGAAAATGGAGACTCCCGCCGGTCGGCCGTGAAACAGGTCGCGTCAGGACGATTTGGGGTGACCAGTGAGTATCTAGTCAACAGCGATGACTTGCAGATCAAGATGGCCCAAGGTGCCAAGCCTGGAGAGGGTGGTCAACTCCCTGGCCACAAGGTCTATCCATGGATCGCGCGAACGCGGCATTCGACTCCCGGTGTGGGTCTTATCTCGCCGCCACCGCATCACGACATCTATTCCATCGAAGACCTAGCCCAGCTCATCTACGACCTCAAGAACGCCAACCCGGAAAGCCGGGTGCACGTCAAACTGGTGGCTGAGGTGGGTGTGGGAACCATTGCCGCCGGCGTGTCTAAGGCCCATGCCGACGTAGTTCTGATCTCAGGACACGATGGAGGAACAGGTGCTTCTCCGCTGACTTCAATCAAACACGCGGGGGCGCCCTGGGAGTTGGGACTGGCTGAGACCCAGCAGACGCTCCTACTAAATAATCTGCGTGACCGGATTGTCGTGCAGGTTGACGGTCAGCTCAAGACGGGGCGTGACGTGGTCATCGCCGCTCTATTAGGAAGCGATGAGTACGGCTTTGCTACGGCGCCGCTGGTGGTCTCTGGCTGCGTGATGATGCGCGTCTGTCACCTTGATACCTGTCCAGTTGGAGTGGCTACGCAGAATCCCGAGCTCCGAAAGAAATTCACCGGACGACCGAGCTTTGTAGTCAATTTTTTTGAGTTCATCGCTGAGGAAGTCCGCGAGATACTTGCCTCACTGGGATTTCGCTCAATTGCCGAGGCCATTGGTCAAACAGAGTGTCTCGATATTCGAGATGCTGTGGCGCACTGGAAGGCCTCCGGCTTGGATCTGTCGCCGATACTTCACGTGCCTGACATTGGCGACGCCGATCGACGCAACACCGGTAGTCAGGACCATGGACTAGAGCGCATCTTGGACCGGTTTCTCATAAACGAAGCTCAGCCGGCACTTGCCGATGGCCAACAGGTTGAAATCGCCGTTTCTGTCAGCAACGTCAATCGCTCGGTTGGCACCATGCTGGGATACGAGTTGACGAAGAGGTACGGCGGTGTTGGCCTACCGGACAACACCATCGGCATCGATTTGAATGGCTCAGCGGGCAATAGCTTTGGTGCGTTCGTTCCGCGAGGAATCACCCTTCGTCTTATTGGCGACGCCAATGATTACGTAGGCAAGGGCCTCTCAGGCGGCCGTATTTCCATTCGCCCACCATTAGATGCGCCATTTCTGGCTGAGGAGCAAGTCATAGCGGGGAATGTCCTGCTCTACGGCGCGACGGCTGGGGAGGCGTTCATACGGGGGATAGTGGGCGAGAGATTTTGTGTGCGTAACTCGGGTGCCACGGCCGTAGTTGAGGGCATCGGGGACCATGGCTGCGAGTACATGACTGGAGGTCGCGCTGTCATCCTTGGCCCTGTAGGTCGAAACTTCGCCGCCGGGATGTCGGGTGGTATCGCCTTTGTCTACGACACCTCAGGCAGGTTCGTCGACCGAGTCAACACGGAAATGGTCCTGATCGAGGACGCCGACGATGACGATCAACTCTGGCTTTACGAGGTTGTTACTCGTCACCACCAAGAGACCGGCTCGACTGTCGCTGAACAGATCCTCAGCTCATGGTCAACGGAAGTCGCCCACTTCGTCAAAGTCCTTCCTGCTGATTACAAGAGGGTCCTAGAGGCGGCGGAGGCGGCGCGGGCCACAGGGAAAGATGAGACCGAGGCAATTATGGCCTCAACGCAGGCGTAGAGGAGAGGGGCATGGGTGACCCGCGCGGCTTTCTGAAACTCGACAGGCAACTTCCTGACCGGCGGTCAGTCCCTGTTCGCCTCCGCGATTGGAAAGAGGTCTACGAGGTATTTCCGGAGGAGTTGTTGCGCGACCAGGCGAGCCGGTGCATGGACTGCGGAATTCCCTTCTGCAATCACGGCTGTCCATTAGGCAACCTCATACCCGACTGGAATGACCTTGTTTATCGGGGACATTGGCGAGACGCCATCGAGCAGCTGCACTCCACCAACAACTTCCCCGAGTTCACCGGCCGGCTATGTCCCGCTCCCTGCGAGACCGCCTGCGTGCTGGGAATCAATGAACCGCCAGTCACCATCAAGCAGGTCGAGGTCTCGATAGTCGACCGTGCGTGGGCGGAAGGGTGGATCACTCCGCTGGTTCCGACGGAACACACTGGTCGGCGGATTGGGGTGGTCGGATCTGGGCCGGCGGGGCTCGCTGCAGCACAGCAACTGACTCGAGCGGGGCATGGCGTGGTTGTCTTTGAACGGGCTGACCGAATCGGAGGTCTGCTTCGGTACGGAATCCCCGAATTCAAAATGGAAAAGCAGCACCTTGATCGACGACTCGCCCAGATGGAAGCCGAAGGCACTGAGTTTCGAACCAATACTGAAGTTGGCGTAGACCTGCCTGTCTCGGAGTTGCGGTCGGACTTCGATGCTGTTGTTCTGGCGGGTGGAGCGACACAATGGCGCGAGTTGCCCATCCCTGGTTGTGATGCGGTAGGTGTCCACCAGGCGATGGAGTACCTACCCGGTGCCAACCGGGTGCAGGAAGGAGACCTCGATTCGGCGCCAATCAGTGCGGAGGGTCTCGATGTTGTGATTATCGGTGGCGGAGACACAGGAGCCGACTGTCTCGGCACAGCGCTCCGACAAGGAGCCCGGTCAGTTCACCAGTTTGAGATTATGCCCCGGCCTCCCGATGAGCGGCCCGACCAAACTCCGTGGCCTACTTGGCCGATGGTTTACCGGGTGACGTCCGCTCACGAGGAAGGAGGCGTTCGCGAGTACGCAATCAGTACCTCGGAATTTCTGGCGGACACCGATGGCCGACTCACCGGTCTTCGCGCTCACAGGGTTGAGAAGGTGATTATCGACGGTCGGGTGACCTTTGAGGCCATATCTGGATCCGAGGAGGACTTTCGCGCTGACCTTGCTCTATTGGCTATGGGCTTCAATGGACCCGAGCAAAATCAACTCTTGGACGGTCTGGGAGTAGAACTAGATGCGAGGGGAAACGTCGCCCGAGACGCGAACTACAGAACTTCGGCCGAGGGTGTCTACGTGTGCGGAGACATGGGGCGAGGCCAGTCACTCATAGTCTGGGCCATCGCCGAGGGACGTAGCTGTGCAGCATCGGTCGATCGAGCCCTTTCAGGTTCCAGCCACTTACCATCGCCCATCAAGCCCACGGCATTGCCCCTCAATTGATGTGTTGGCAAGAGCGGTGGCGGATGCGGACCACATCGGTCTGCTCGTTCCGGTGACTATCTATGGTCCATTTGGTCGTCGTCCATCGGAACCGGGGGGCCGTGTGCGCAGCGACGGTAGGCCGGTTTCTTTTGCAAGACGACTTGACGGTGACAGTGGTTGATAATGGTTCGTCTGTCACTGAAATAGAGCAACTACGTAGTGGTCTCAGACAACTCGGAGAGCCGATAAATCCAAGAATCACCATCGTGGAGACTGGTCGCAATCTTGGCTTTGGGCCGGGAGCGAATGTTGGTTTAAAGCGGTGGCTTTCGGGAGAGGATGGCGACCCGGCATCTGATATTTGCCTTTTGGGTCCCCACGATGTGCGACCGGGTCCGGGCGTCGTGCACTCCATTGTCGAAGGCCTCGAGGACCACCCGGAAGCGGGTTTAGCTTGTGCCGACGTTGGTGATGGGCGGTCGCCAATTATCCAGCCCTGGCTCGGACCAATTGGCCGGCCTCCGGCTGTGAATTCCGGTTGGGAGGAAGTGGACTACCCGCACGGAACTCTCATGGGTCTTCGGCGCTCCTGTCTAGAACTCGTGGGCTTGTTCGACGAGCGATACTTCGCATACTGCGAGGAGGCAGACCTCGGAATACGCGTCCGTAACGCCGGATGGACCGTAGGCCTCCTGCGTGGATCGCTTGTCCAAAACCCTGAGAGCAGTAGTGCAGCGGCGGTTATCGACTACTTAATGGTTAGGAATACCCTCCTACTCCTCAGGACCCATTTTGGGATCAGGAACATGCTGTTCCGAATCGGAGTGGTAGCCGCCGAGCACGTGGTCGGCTGGTGGCGTCCAGCGGTCAGGGGACCATACCACTCTGGTCGCGCTCGCTCACGGGCCGTATGCGACGCACTTCTTGGTCGCTATGGGCCGTGGGACTAGGTCCAATTTTCGGTGCTACCACCACCGGCCGGTCAGAACGCATCAATATCCAGAAAGCGGAGCGCAGCATCCAGAAATCCGAAGTCCTTCGGTGTAGCGAAATGATCTACACCGCGAAGCTCTTGGTAGTTGCCGGAAGGGAGGGCCTCAACGAGCGGTAGAGCTGGACCTGCGAAATCTTGATCTCCTAAAACGACGAGTACGGGCACAACGATGCGTGCGAGGATCTCAGGGGAGAGTGTCCGCCTGTCTGGCCGGGAGAGGAAAGCCGTGAGTGCCTCCCTGACGTGCTCTCCCTGCCCGCTGGCCTCCGGCAGGTCGGCGAAATATCGAAGCTCGGGCGTTCTCGCTAAGCCGCTTCGGACAGCTTCAACGATCTCGAGCCTTCGTTCATCGGCATCATTGAGGGAACCTCGGCCAACCCCCGCAACTACAAGTCGGCGAAAACGATCCGGATAGTGAGCGGCAAGCCAGAGCAGCGCAACACCACCCGCCGAGAATCCGATGGCGTCGACCGGTCGGTCCGGCAGTTCTAGGAGAATTCGTTCCTCAAGATCCCGGTAGGCCTCTGGATCGGTTGGTTTTGGGGCAGATCCATGGCCGAGGAGGTCCACGCCGATGACCGAGCGATCAGCATCTTCGAGGAGATCAACCCAGCCGTTGTGCCGCCAGGTGGACTCAAAAGACGTGCCGAATCCATGGACTAGAAGAACGGGAGGATCGGACACAGCCCGACAGTAACGAGTCAGACCGAAAATGAACTGGTCAGAAAATAGATGATGGGACCAAAGCCAGTGTGTTCTCACTGAATCAGGAGGGAGTTCTACGCTGTATGCAGTGACGCCTCAGCGACTCCTCATACTGGTCGGCCTGCCACTCGGTGTCCTTATCTCCTTTTTGTCGCCAGCGTGGACGGCCTATGACGAATTCACCCACTTCGCCCGTGTTGTCGACATGGCCAACGGTCAGTTGGAGCCTGCCATAACGCCTTCGGGGACTGGATCGTTTATTCCCGCCGCACACCGGGAAGCAACATCGCAGATAATCATCGATCACGGAGAGGGTCGGCCTCCGTGGTCGATGATTTCGGTTCGAGCACTAATGGATCACAGCCCCGACGGGCGAATGATTTTCGTGGATACCCGCCCCACCACTGCTTCAACTCCGGTCGGCTACCTTCCGGCCACTCTCGGTGCGGTCATACCAGTCGCAGTCGATGCACCCGGAGTAATTGTCCTATGGGCTGGACGCCTGGCCTCCTTGGGCGCCTACCTAGCTCTGTCTTACTGGGCAGTCCGCACAGCAAGAGCGTTTCGCTGGTCATTGGCGGCAGCGGCGCTTATCCCGCTGAACCTCGCTCTGGCCTCGTCGGTCTCGCCAGACGGCTTAACGATCGCTGCTGTCCTAATAGCCGTGGCTACGTGGTCCCGGGTAGAAGCCGGAGAGAATCTCAACTGGGGCGCGCTGCTGACCTCTACCTTCCTTCTTGCCTTAGCTAAACCTCCATATTTCCTCGTGTTGGCGCTCTTCCCGCTCTCCTGGATTTTGAATCGGAGTCAAGGACGTCGCCGCGCTGCGCTGGCCGCCGCTGGGGCTCTTACGGTCGGTCTGGCGACATCACTGGCGCGTTCCTCGGAGAACTATCGAGCGACGACGACTACCCTGATCCAGGAAATCAACTACCAGCCGGCTGTTCAGCGAGACCGGCTAATTGGCGACCTGCCGGGGTTTCTCTGGGCAACGGTCGACACATGGATCACGGAGTTCCGGCACTACATCCAAGGCTGGTACCGGCAGTTGGGCTTCTGGGAGGCAGACCTGCCTGGCGCGGTTCCCTGGATTCTCTCGGCGGTGACTCTTCTTGCTCTTGCGACACTCGACGGACAGGACCTACGACGCCTACGCGGCGTTCGCCGAGTATTGATGGGAGGGGGAGTGGCGCTTCTAGTGGTAGCGATTTACGCCGCTGCCTACATCTATTTCACCGACAGGATTGACTATGCCCACATTGGAATGCAGATGGCCCGCTATTCGGGACCGCTTGCAGTTTTAGCGATCCTCGCATGGACCCCCAGGGCCTTGGGATTGATTTCCGGTCGACTCGATAACCGGTTGGCGGCAGGACTGCTTGGTATCGCACCTGCAATAGCCGTCTGTGCATCAGTAGCCACTTGGCTCTGGACCGGGGCTGGTACTCCACTTTGAATAGAAATCGCCGACACCTGAGATCGTCGAACGTCGTTCCAAAAGCTCCTCCAAGGCGGCAGCGGCCGTGAGAAGGATGCCCAATACCGCCAACACGTGAAACTGGTCAAAGAATTGCGGCCAGACGAAATCGCGAGGATGGCGCTCCCGGATCTGCTCTAGGGCAATAAGGACCGCAGTTACAGCCATCGCAGTCGCTGCTGCTAGGGAAGCAGCCCTGTGTCCTACGCGCCCAGTAATCGTCAGAGCACCGAGTATGCCGACCAGAGCTGCAGCAGAGTGCCATCCCGGAAGGTTTATTAGCGTGAATCCAGCTATCACGAGTCCAAATAGGGCGCCAATTGGGTTGCTCGTAATACTTCTCTTGTGTAACGGGTTCACGAAAGTCACTTCAGGCTCTTTAGTTGGCAGGACGCTGCGGCCTCCACAGAAGAATCCCAGAAGACAGACAACTGTTGCGAAAAGTGAAGTTGCAAGAGCAATCCAGACTGCCCGCTGTGGTTTCCACTCGAGGGTGAAGGTGGTGGAATTAGTCTCTGAAGGTTCCACCAACCATCCATTGGCGTAGCCATCGACTAACTGAGGGGGGCCAAAGTCGGTTCCATCACCGTCGCGTAGGCTCCAGCCCGGGTTATGGCTTTGACCGAGAATCAGCCATAGGGGATCTTTACCTGCCCCGATCTCCACGCTCATGCGTGTCCGCCCTTGTTTCATCGCGCTCACCTCAGGCAGGTGGAAATTGGTGGTGGCGAGGTTGCCGTTGGAGTCTCCCGAATCGAGAACTAGGCGATCGATGTCAATACCCGTGTCGCGTCCAGCAGCAGTGCGTATACGGCTCGGGCCTGCTTCCAAATCAACTGGGGGGCCACAGGCCTCGACGACGAGTGCTTCACGGAGTGCCGCCTGCTCCGCTGAACCGACCACTCGTACTGGAATGGCCTTGTCGTTGATCCAAATAAGGTCATCACGACATCCATCCGCGGGATTGGGAGCAGCGGACGCACTTACGACAGTGTCAGGCCGGAATCCGGCAGCTGGAATACCAGAGCGGCTCTTCACGGCGACGATTCCGATAGGGAGAACTTCCGGCTGGCCAGTTGTCCACCCAAGTGTCAGCCGGGGCCGAACTGCTAGAAACTCAAGACGAAGTGCTCGGGCGGTGAACGGTCCGACGTCGAGGTGGACATGCACGGAGCCGCTTGAGGTCTGCAATGTTCCGGTTGTCCTCGTGGATCCAACTTCGCGACCGTCAGCTAGAACTCGAACTAAAAGTGGCGCCGAGTGAAGGCCATCGGCGCGGTAGACCAGATGGAGGTCGTCAAAAGATCTGGCGGCCTCCATGTCTAGTTGGAGCCACGACCCTTCTGCCGCATTGATTGGCGACTGCCAGGCGGTGTCGGGATTGTGGTCGAAAGCAGAACGAGGACGGGATGGCAGGTTGCCTTGAAGACTGCCTGATGCAGTGGCGATTGGGCCCGTGGGGCTGTTCCAGATGCTGTCGTGAGTGTGTGTCGAGAGACGAGCTTCGCCCCGAAGTTTGAGAGTTCTCGGCCAGGGAAGAGTGACGGTCCGGTCAAGGGCTAACTCAGGATCATGTCGATCGGCGTCTCGTGGCTCCACGCGCTCACGGGAGAGGATCACCGCCACGTTGGCTCCGAAGTCAGCTGGTCGAGCGTCTGCTAGGTCGGTCGGTAGCAAAATCGTCTGGTCGATTGTTACGCCGGGAACGACGACTTCGGCGAATCCGACTGGATGAAAACCCCCGTAGTAATCCTGCGGACCTACGTCAGTGGCGAGTATCTCGAGTCTGATTTCGGAGGTCGCGTTGGGCTCCAGAGGCAACATCTGTCCGGGGCGCGTCCGCGAGGAGTTGTTCAATTCGCGAACCAGCGTCGCTTGTCCTGTATGGATCCGGAGGCGGGTGATCCACCGATTCTGGTTTGGCCCGGCAGCCTGAAGAACTCTTATGCCATTGATTACTGCAGCCTTGTCCAGAGTGATCGTCAGCCATTCGCCCCTTACATCGCTGAAGGCCCCGACACGCCACGCTGTGTCATATCGGCCATCTACAGCGTGGTACGGCTGGTCGCCTGGCGTGTAGGTCACCGGATTTCCGTAACCGCTGGCATCGACTTTAAGACCGTTAGATACGGACACTGTCTGCGTCCCCACATGGTCGGGAAGTGCCTGCAGGGGTTGGTCGGAAAGATTGGACGGGTCGTGGTTCTCGCCGTATCGCTCGGTGAAACCGTGGGTCTCCCGGATCGTGCCCCAGCGGCGACCTTGAAGCCGGTTGGTGTCTGTCAGAACGACAAGTGCGTCGGGGCCAATTACCAGTGGTCTCTGCGCGTTCTCCTCAGTCAATGACGCGCTGAACAGGATGGGTCGACCGGGCTGGAGGAAACCTTCGCCGGCGGCAGCCACGATTCCTGCCGCATCCCCAACCACGACAATCGGGTAATCAGGTTCGGCGACCCGGACGATGGCCTTCGGTTCTCGCACAGGTAGCACGGCGACTGCCGGAGGAGTTGAGTGGTCAGTGGGACGGGAAAGCGTATGGGCGTCGATTAACGGTCTTTCTGGACCGGCAATATTTGGGATGGAATCACCAAAGGTGACCGGCTTGTCGAATCCGGGGGCGTCAACGAGCTGCGCCCAAAGGTCAGACGGGCGTGGGGTCCGATAGCGCTCGTATTGAAGGTCTGACCGAACGACGACTTCTCCGACACCGAGGAGTCTCGCTAGGGGAGCGAGGCCATCGGGATCGAACCGGTTCTCCTGAAACTCGCGGTCGAGGGCCACGATGATCTCTGCTGATGCCGGCGACCCCTGAGGGATGAGCTCTCTCGCCACGTGATCACGATCGATGAGTCCCGGAAGTACGGGATCGCCACTATGGCCCCAACGGTACGCTGCGAAATCGGATCCGGGGACCTCCAGTACTCGGGTATCACTGTTGCCTCTATCTAGATATGCGGCGGCATCGGACCACGCAGCCGGAATATTCTCATCCCGCTGGTAGATCTCGCCGAGTAACTTGCCCTGCCAAGCCGGCGACAGGTTTGCCACAGCGAGAGCGCAGATCAAAGCTGCTACTGCATTCTCCCAGCGTGGCCTCCACCGCCCGATGGCCGACACGGCGGCTCCGAGAAAGACCGCAGTCGCAAGGACGACTAGTGGTAACACCCGAGCCGTACTGCGTAGTGCGAGCCCGGCGTCGGTGAGGGTGAGTTCACGAAACATTCTGCCGAGAATCGACGGGTCGTCATATGGGTGGGCTCCGATCCCGACAAGTAGTCCAACTGCGAGCAAGACCAGCATGTGCCCCCGGTGGCGGAACTTGACTATTGCTGCTGAAAAGAGGCCGAGGAGAGGTAGGCCAAAGGACAGTGGCAGAGCCCAACGGGTATACGAATTCGACGACTCGATCCACGGCCCGACATGACCCTGGCCATAGAAGTACCAATAGCCCAGGCCTCGAAAGAGTTCCGGCGCTGTAGCAGCATCGGAGACCACCCTGTAGTTCTCGGTCAGGTGGAGTGTCGGGAGCCCGTACTTGGCCTGAATAACGATGCCAGCGATCCACCACAGGCTGGTTGCAAATACAGCAACTCCTATACGAACGGCCGTCATTGCCACCCGCCGCCAGGGGAGTGAACCCTCAAACCCAGTCCAGATCAGCCAGCAAACCGGTCCAAGTCCAACCAGGAGAAGTGAGGTGGCGTTAACCCCGCCGCAAGTCAGAGTTGTGAGGCCGAAAGCGGCGGCGTGTCGCCAACCGACACTTCGCAGGGCTCGGTCCGTGAGGCCGAGGAGCCATGGCAAGGCCGCCCAAGGCAGAAGTATTGGAGATACCCAGGAGAGAAAGTTCAAGAGGTACGGGCTGAGCATGTAGGCCAAGGCGGACACGAGGAGCGCTGGTCCTCGCCAGCCCAAGGTCTGCAGTAACCACCGGGTTCCCAACCCGGCTACCAGAAGAATGGATCCCATCCAGAGGCGCTGTGTCACCCAGTCGGGAAGACCGAGAACTTCTCCCAACCAGTAGAAGGGGCCAATAGGCCAGACGAAGCCGATGTTCTGGTGAGTGACGGTTCCCAGGCCAACCTCCGAGTGCCACATCCATGGAGCTCGGGCAAGTAGCCGAGCAGGGTCGAGGTAGAGATATGCCTTCGTGTCAGCTACCACCCGCCCCACATCGGAAAGGAGAAGAGGCCCGTAGGCAAGTAGTGCGATCACCGCAATGTCGAGGCGTCCCCTTAGAACAATGTCGCGGTTTAGGCGAGGCGCTGTGGGCTTTCGTCTCATGAACTAACCGTCGATGCAAGGACTCGAAAGACCTCAGTAGCAGTGCGGTCCCAGTCAAATAGGCGAGAGAGAGATAGGGCGCCAGCCGATAAGCCGTCCCATCTTGGCCCACAGGCCTCGAGCATGAGGTCCGGCAGATCGGCATCAGTGGCTGCTAGGAGTCCCGATCGTCCATCGTCAATGGCGTCTCGATGGCCAGGTATGTCAGTGGCAATTCCCGGCGTGCCACAGGCTGCTCCTTCTGTGAGAGTCATTCCCCAGCCCTCGCTCATCGACGCGCTAGCAACGACTCGCGCGCGCTGGTAGGCGTGAACGAGATCTCCATCACCTATACGGCCAAGGAACTCAACGGCTGTGGCAAGTTCGAGGCTTTTAGCCAACTCCAGAAGACTCCCTGACTCGGGACCGCTTCCAACGACTTCCATTCGAAGACCCGGGCGATGTTCACGAGCCACTTTCAATGCTCTGAGAAGCACATCGAGTCGCTTTGGAGCAGTCAAGCGCCCGACGCTGAGCACAGTCGGATCTTCGGCTCGAAATCCTCCAGGCCGGTATCGCGGGTTTATGCCGGGCGGTATCACATGGATTTGTTCCGCGGCGTGTCCAAGATTGGCGACCAACTCGGCCTTTGAGGAAGGTGAAAGGGTGACGATCGGCGTGTCTTTGTAGCAGAGAGGTGCGAGTCGATGTTCAAAGATCCAACCCGCTCGAGCAAGAAACGGCGAGGCGATAACTATTGGCCACAATGCGCCGTGGTCATGGTGCTGAACAACGATCCGGGGCTTTCGCGACCAGAGTGGTGAGAGGAACGGAACCCCGTTCCACACCTCCACCAGAGCGTCCCTCGGTCCTTGGCGGCGTGTCAGTTCGTCGAGAACAGCCTGAGGAAAGACCTGATAACGGCCGGATCGCCGGACGACCTCGTAGCCATCACGCGCTGTAGTTTCATTGCCGCCCGGAATAGCCGATGTGCGAATCGAGACCGCTAATCCTGCAGCCGCCCATCGAGAGGCAACCTCATGGACATAGACCTCAGATCCGCCGGCTTCGGGATCCTCAAGGTCGCGCCATGACAGGACGTGGATTCGCCGAATCCCGGAACTGGCTACTAGCCGGTTGAGGTCGCCCTCAGGTAGCTCGGGGCTCATGGGACTCGGATCGTACTGGGCCCCTCCTGGTTGACTCTGCGCGGCTTCCGACCTATTGGAAGGACGGTGGCAGACTCATTGAGCCCATGCTGTTCCCTACGATTACATTCGCTGTCTTTCTGTCGCTGGTCCTCCTCGCGCACACGGTGCTCCTCCAGCGCCCTAGAGCATGGAAGGCGACCATGGTTGCAGCCAGCGCTGTCTTCTACGGCTGGTGGGACTGGCGTTTCCTTTCCCTGATCTGGATCTCAACGATCGTCGATTTTATGGCAGGTCGGGTGATACATGCTTCCGACAACCGCCGGGTCCGGTGCTTGGGATTAGCCGCCAGTCTCCTAACAAACCTCGGAATGCTCGCGATATTCAAGTACGCGGGATTCTTTGTGGACTCGTTCGTCGATCTCCTTGCCCGTCTGGGATTTCATGTCTCGGCAGGGCCGTTGCGGATCATCCTGCCGGTGGGTATCAGCTTCTACACGTTCCAGACGATGTCCTATTCCATCGACATCTACCGCCGCGTGCTCGCGCCCACTAACAAACTGCTGGATTTCGCACTGTTCGTTGGATTCTTCCCACAGCTTGTTGCGGGTCCGATAGTCCGAGCGCGGGACTTCTTGACACAGTTAGCCACGGAAGACCGAAGTCCGCTTGAGACCGGCCGAGCCGGTCGACTTATCGTTGGTGGCCTCTTTAAGAAGGTAATCCTTGCTGACGTCTTGGGTGCCGAACTGGTTGACGGCGTTTTCGCCAATCCTGGTGGTGCTACCGGCTTGGAGACCCTTCTGGCGGTTTATGGCTACGCGCTTCAGATCTATGGAGATTTCAGCGGTTACAGCGACATCGCCATCGGGATAGCTCTTCTACTCGGCTTCCGATTTCCGGACAACTTCAATCAGCCGTATCGGGCCCTGAGTCTCCAAGATTTTTGGCGCCGTTGGCATATCAGTTTGAGCTCTTGGCTTCGCGACTATTTATACATCGGGCTAGGTGGTAACCAGGGCGGTAGGGCGCGTACGGCCCGCAACCTCCTGGTGACGATGCTTCTTGGTGGTCTGTGGCACGGCGCAGGCTGGACATTCATTTTGTGGGGGGCGATCCACGGTGTAGGTCTAGTAATAGAGCGCTTCGTGCCACTACTGGCGCCCGCGCGTCATACCGGGAAGCTAGGCCAACTGATACGTAGGGTTGCTGTCTTCCACGTGGTGTGCGCCGGTTGGATCTTCTTTCGAGCGGTTGATCTGCCAAGGGCCCTCGAGGTCTTTGGCTCGTTGGGTGGGTCATGGACTTCTGCGCCCTCGGTGGACCGTGGCGTTCTAGCCCTGCTCACTATCGGAGCGATGACACAGGTATGGCCGCGGGGTCGATTCGACGGTTTGTGGGAGCGAGCGGGTCAGATTCCCGTAGTGCTTCAAGCGGCTTTAGTGGCAACAGTATTCGTGATCCTTAACGTGTTCGGACCTGACGGGGTAGCACCATTTCTTTACTTCGCCTTCTAAGTCGTCATTAGCCAGCCTTTTGCATCGGGTAATTCCCTGTTCGTGTTTCGAAGGGAAATGGCCTAGGCCGCCACTGCCTCTGGGAGAATGGCCATATGCGTTTCCGTCTCCCGATAGCGCTGCTGGGCTTTCTACTGCTAGTCGGCTCAGCCAGTTCGTGCGGAAGGACACCAGACCATCAGGACGCTCTGGTGCCGGCCACCACCAAGGGGACTTTGGCTCCAACAACCACCAGCCCGCCAGAT
>DEAU01000040.1 GCA_002348705.1 Candidatus Neomicrothrix sp. UBA2974 | reverse complement strand
CGACGGCTACTTCGACGTCGGTGGCGGTTGCTGCGTCGACGAGCCAGCCCGATGACTCGGCTGCAGGTGGAACTGCGCAAGAGGCAAACTCCGACGGCGCGCCGCACCCATTCAACACATCAGACCCCAACCTAAGGGACTGTCTGCTTCGAGGGTTCGGAGCGAACCTTTTCGGAGAGTTGTCTCGTGGTCGCCAGCCCAATGCGGCTGAGGGTCAAGTCATCGGGTCATGTCTCTCGGCTGGACCGTCGCGCGACACCGGTCCGCAACCGGCGCCCGCTGATGATTCCCGTCCAGTCCAGAACGACGGTCCTGGTCGCGATGATGGGGAGTTCGACCGCCCGGGTGATGATGGGGAGTTCGACCGCCCGGGTGACGATGGACCTGCCGCCCCGGAGCCAGTCGAGTGTCCGACCGATGAGGGACCGGTCCCCGGTCTCGGCTGGATTACCGAGACCAACCGGTTGATGGACGCGGTGGCACTAGGTCACAGTCCGGTTGCCGGCGTCCTCGACCAAAGCATCGGTGCGTCCGACCCGAGGGTCGTCCAACTGGCCGATGGGACCTATCGGATGTACTTCGGAGCGAATCCTGACGGGCTGACTGTTGCCAATAGCAACGACGGCGTGGATTGGGAGTTGGAGGCGCGTTCGGTCATCCCCGCGGGTATGCCGCACACGTCGTTGGTGTCACTAGATGACGGAGGTTGGAGGCTTTTCGCTGTCCAGAACGTTCCCGGTGGTTCGGCGGTGAAGAGTTTCGTGTCAGCAGATGGGCTCGAGTTCACTGAGGAGGCCGGCGACCGCTTGACCAACGAAGACTTTCCATTTGGAAACATCCAGAGTCCGTTCGTGTTCGAAATGCCAGATGGTTCTTTCCGGATGTACCTCGTGGCGTATCCAGCGGGAGAGCAAGCAGCGCAGCCTTCTGGGTACTCGGTTCTGCGGATGGTCAGCGCCACCTCGAACGACATGCTCACTTGGTCTGTTGATCCAGGCGTTGTCGTCGAAGGTCTGGACCACCCCTCGGCCGTGGTCTCGGACGACGGCACCATCACCGTCTATGCCGGTACGCCGTTCACCAAGTTGGTTAGCACCGACGGCCGACAGTTTTCCCAGCCCGAATACCTCGACCTCAGTGGTCGGGACTTCGACGTGAAATCGACCTCCGGTGGTCATCTACGGGTCTACAGCAACGGTCACGACTTCGACGAGGGGAGTTGGCTTCGGATCTCGCGCAGCACCGACGTGACCTGGGACGCAGACATCTCGGTCAGGGGTTATGACTCGATCAACGATGTCTTCACCCTTGACGTATGCGTTACGGGATCCTCGGAGACACCGATCGAGGTTCATCTGACAGACAAGGACTACCGGATCCGCAAGTTGGACTTCGAATCCAGTTCCGTGAGTGTCGCTCGAGGGACCCCTCC
This sequence comes from Candidatus Neomicrothrix sp. UBA2974, assembly GCA_002348705.1. GTDB lineage: Bacteria > Actinomycetota > Acidimicrobiia > Acidimicrobiales > MedAcidi-G1 > UBA9410. The sequence goes on along the minus strand of DEAU01000040.1, from coordinate 25,065 downwards.
GTTCCGGACGACCATCACCCTCGACGACGGCAGCGTCCCGGGAGGCCCTTACGACTGGCGGCCGACCAAAAGCATGCTGCGCCTCTTCGATGGAGTGGCGATCAAGGAATGGGCGATGGACGAAGTGTTCATCGACCCATTCTTGGCTGCTAACAAGTAGCGATCTAGCCGTATTGCGCAGCAGGAGAGCGCCCGGGCCAACACTGCCTCGCAGTGCCCGGACGAACTTGGTCGACCCGAGGCAGCGCTGCCTTCGATGCCGGAATCTGGTGACTGGATCCTCGGTCGAGTTGTAGGCCAAATCCGAACGGAATCGTGGCGGACGGCGCGGCAACGGTCGGTATCCGCTGCTACCTTCCGCGTCGCGCGCTGCTACTCCGGGAAATCTTCCGGGGCCAGTACACGACAGTCGGACCGCTGGAGGTTCTCCCGGTGAAGATCGTTGCCATTGACGTGTTCCAGCATGACTTGCCGGTTCGCGGGCCTGAACCCGGGGCCCCTTATCGCATGGCTACACAGGATGTCTGGCATTTGGACACGACGATCGTCCGCGTCCAGTGCGACGACGGGACGGTTGGATACGGGGAAACTTGCCCGCTCGGCCCCACCTATCAGCCTCAGCACGCTCTCGGCGCTCGGGCGGCGCTAGCAGAGATGGCCTCCCACCTGATCGGGCTAGACCCTTCGGCGACAGGACGGGTGCAGGCTGCGATGGACGCCGCCCTCATGGGCCACCTATACGCCAAGGCTGCTATCGATGTGGCCTGTTGGGATGCCACCGGCAAGGCCCATGGGGTGCGGGTTTGCGACCTGCTGGGAGGAGCGGTTCGTGAGCGGGTGCCGTCGTACCATGGGGTGTTGATCGCATCGCCTGAGGATTCGGCTGCCGACGCCGACGCCCGACAGGCCGAGGGTTTCCCCCGGATCCAGTTGAAGGTGGGAGGGCGAACCGTCGAGGAGGACGTGGCTGCCCTGCGGGCCGTGGCCACCACGCTGCGGCCCGGCGTGCGGCTAGCCGCCGACGCCAACAAGGGCTGGAACACAATGGAAGCAATCCAAGTCTCGCAAGCCTGTCGCGACATCCCCATGGTGCTTGAGCAGCCTTGCGCGACATACGAGGAGAACGCCTCGCTCGTCGGAAAGGTCTGTCACCCGATCTACCTCGATGAGTCAGCCAGCGACATCGGCATGGTTGTGACTGCTATCGGCCAGCGGGTGGCCGACGGCTTTGGGATGAAGGTCAGCCGGGTGGGCGGGATCAGCGCGATGCGGGCCGTGCGAGACGTCTGTGCGGCGACCCGAAGGCCTCATACCGTCGACGACACGTGGGGCGGTGACCTAGTGGCTGCCGCCTCGCTTCACGTTGGAGCAACGGTCGACCCGGCCAACTTCGAAGGGACCTGGATCGCCGAACCGTACGTGGACGGCCATTATGACCAGAAGCACGGGATCCGAATCGTTGGTGGATGGATCGACCTGCCGGCCGGTCCGGGATTGGGAATTACGCCGGACGAGTCCCCATGGGGTGACCCGGTGCTCAGCTTCTCCTGAACCCGCCGACCGTCTTCACGGTCATGTCCTCCAGCGGAGCGATTATCTCGGCCTACTTGCCCAGGATTTTGACTATTGCCAGTGGGAACTCCGCGCGCCGGCTAACGACCTAGGTGACCTTGTAGGTTGCGAGAACGGAGGGGTCAGGTCCTGGCCCGACTGGAGGAACCCGTGGCCCCGACACTGGACGAGATTGATCTCACCGACCTAGACGTCTTCGCTGAGCGGATGCCGCACGACTGGTTCGACCTTCTCCGCCGCGAGGCGCCGGTTTGGCGCCACCCGCCCACTGATGAACATCCTGAACCGTTCTGGGTGGTGTCGTCCTATGAGCACATTTCGGAGGCACACCGGGCCGGAACCACCTTCTCTCATCAAACCGGGCCGGGCCGGGAAGGGGCGGGCGGCATCGCCCTCAACGACATTGCTCCTGGTCGTGGTCCGGGTCTCCAGATGGTGATGACCGATCCACCACAACACACCCGCTACCGGAAGCTGGTCAACACCGGTTTCACGCCTCGAATGGTCCGTCGTATGGAAGAGGTGATGCGCTTGCGGACCGACATCATCCTGGATCGGATCTGTTCTGCCGGGTCTGCTGACTTCGTGGTGGACGTGGCTGCCGAACTTCCCCTGATGGCCATAGCCGACATCATCGGCGTTCCCGACGAGGACCGGCACCTCCTGTTCGACTGGAGCAACCGGACGATCGGCGGCAGTGACCCCGAGTATCAGGATCCGGTCGACGAGGAAGCCGATGATTCCGATCACCGCACCACCTACGACACGGCGATGATCGAGATGGCGATCTACGCCCATGGCCTGTCCGACCAGCGACGCGAGAATCCACGTGAGGATCTGTGGACCACCCTGACCACTGCTCGGGTCACCCTCGACGACGGCACTGTCACCGAACTCACCGACATCGAACGCGATCTGTTCTTTGCCCTGTTGCTGGTGGCGGGTAACGAAACAACCCGCAATGCCATCTCATTGGGCCTCATCGGCTTTCTTGACCACCCGGATCAGTGGGAGAGGGTGGTCGAGACGGGAGAGATGACAGATGACGCCGTCGATGAGTTGCTGCGCTACACCAGCCCAGTCAACTTTTTCCGGCGCACAGCTTCTGCCGACGTCGAGTTGGGCGGCCAGCAGATTCGGGCTGGGGAGAAGGTCACCCTTTGGTACCCGTCAGGAAACCGCGACGAGAGGGTCTATGACGACCCGCACCGGCTCGACCTGACTCGGACCGAAAATCATCACCTGGCCTTCGGTGGCGGAGGCGCTCACTACTGTCTCGGCGCCAACCTGGCTCGCATGGAGTTGAAACTCATGTTCGAAGGACTGGCTGCTCGGATGCCCGACATTGCGACCATGGGGCCGGCTGACCGCCTGCGCATGAACTTCGTAAACGGGATCAAGCACCTTCCCGTGGCGTTCACCTCGTCGGAGCCGGTTCTCGCCAACTGACTCAGACTTCGGGGCTTTCAGCGTGTGGTGCCCGGGGCGTTGCGGAAGCGCACACCGGGCGGCCGTTGTATGCCGCAGCGTTCGAGCGCTGCGGCCCATGCCGGCGAGAATCCGAGCGCAGCGCGCAGGAAGCGCACCAGCATGTGTCCTCTGGCAACGGAACCTCGCGGTGGACGGACGTCCAGAACCTCGAGAATCGGGTCGGGGATGGTTGCCGCGGCTGCGTCGTGGATGATCCGATAGGCCATTCGGACGAGCGGAGCCAACGGAGGTCCGGATAGGAAGCCAATGGCGTCTGTGCCGGCAGGGGAGGCACCCAGAGAGGGATGTTCCACCAGCCAGCGCTGAAGCGACACAGCCGTGTCGGGCAGTGGGTCGGCGCCCATGCGCCGGCCGAGCAGGCACTGTTCGGCTACGTAGGCGTCCGCTTCGGCATCCGTCAACCGCTTGGGCCCGTAGGTGCGGTGCGCCACCAGGAAAGAGTCGACCAGGGCGTTGTGCACCCAGGCAGCCATCGTTGGGTCGCCAGCGGAGTAGGAACGCCCCCGATGCGAGGTGCCGGCTACCGGACGGTGGAGGCGTTGCACCAATCCGACGGCGTTGTCCACCTCGGGGAGTGAACCGTAGGCGGTGGCCGTGACGTAGGAAGCGGTGCGCGACAGGCGTCCCAGAGGGTCGGCCCGGTACGAGGAGTGGTCACCGACTCCAGCGGCCACCTCGGGGTGGGCGGCCTGGACCAGCAGGGCGCGGACTCCTCCGACGAACGTCGAACAGTCGGACATGATCCGCCAGGTGACCGATTCCGGGCCGAACAACCCAGGGTCGCCGGGGTAGTCGAACGTCGCCACCAAAGGGTCTGGGGCATGGCTGAACAGGTCGACTGCAGCGCCGGTGACCCGCGATCTCCACCCCACGGTACGACTTAAAGCTCCGGTTCAGAGGAGCCGGGTGGCAGGGGTCGAGCGGAGGTCGCCGTCGGCTAGTTCGGCCACGGCTGGAACGGGGTCTGGATCGGCAAAGAGGATGGGGTCCTCAGGACGAAAGGACAACCCATCGGAGTCGACCGTCCACCATGACGCCTCAAGGGCGATGCCGTGGGGGTCGTGGAAGTAGATCGACCGGAGGACCCTGTGGTCCACGACTGGGGTGACCTCGCAGTTGGCCTCGGAGAGGCGGTGTTGAAGGTTCAATAGTGCGGCCTCGTCCTCGACGGCAAAGGCCACGTGGTCGAACTGAATGGTCCGGTTGGTCGGAGCGCCAGCCGGCTTGGCGAACGTCGCCGCTCCCGAGACTTCAAAAAAGGCAATGGTGTTCCCGGGTCCGAGTTCGAAGAAGTAGTGACGCATCGGGCCGGCACGCAGCGTCGCTACCAGGGTCATGCCCAGCACGCCGACGTAGAAGCGCACGGTGGTGTCCATGTCGGGGGTGATCAGAGCTAGGTGGTGGACGCCTCGCCAGGCTGGTTCCATCTTCGCTGGAATGGAGGTCTCGGGCGTCTGGGCGACCTCGGTCATGAGCCGAGTCTGACAGGCCCGCGCGAAGCCCGCCTAGTCGTCTGGTGCTGTCAGCACTCTTGGCTCGGATCTGAAGAGTTGGTCGGATCAGTTGTGCAAAAGATGGCGTCTAGTCCGACAGTCGGTGCAGAGACCAGTTGGTTTGGCTGAGGCACCAGACCGATCGCAGACCAGTCCGACCACCTCGACCGAGCCAGCACGCCGACAGTCGGTGCAGAAACCGTTGACCTTCATCTGAGCCCTCCCCTTTGAGTGCCCGACCACTGCGTGTCTGCGACGGCTTCCGATGGCCTGTTTCTACATTTTCCCATCGCGACCGCGATCGGTTGGGGATCCTTGCTCTTGGGACCGCCCCAAAGTTTGCTAACTGTCGTCTACTGCCGCGTCACCTTCTTCCATAGAGGCTTCCTCCAGGGGACCAGGGAGGCCGGATTCACCGGGCCGGAGCATCAGGAATTCGATGCGGCGGTTTGCGGCCTTTCCGGACTTAGTGAGGTTGTCGGCGATGGGGTCGGCATGACCCATGCCGAGGGTGACCAGCCTTTCGGGTTCCACACCGCGGGCGAGCAACTGGGTGCGGACAGCCTCGGCCCTAACTGCCGATAGGCGGAGGTTGTCGCCGGGGACTTTCTCGTCGCTGTCCGTGTGTCCGATGATCTGTACTCGCAAAGTCGGCTCGAACAGCAGGAAAGCAGCCAGGCGGTCCAGCGTGGGTACCGATTCCAGGGTGATTCGGTCACCACCGCTTTCGAACTGGATGGGCGGATGGGCGGCCACAGCGCTGAGACGAGCCTGGAGCACAAGGTCGCGCAACGATGCGGGCAAGTCGGGCACCGTGGTCGACGTTGGCACTAACTCTTCGATCGGCGGTGGGACGTACAGGCGATTCTGGACGCTGATGACGTCGGGCTGTGCGAAGGCCACCCGCTCGGCGGCTTCCTTCAGTTCGGCGTTGGCAACCCGACCGGTGAGGATGACTGTCCAGTCGACGACCTTGACCTCGACGGTTGGTAGGCCGGCCTGGACCATTGCTCCCTGGACAGCGGCTGTCAGGTCCTGTTCGGTGGCCCGCTCCTCGGCCTGCTCGTCGCTTCCAAGGAGGATGACGGCAATGAGGGCGACGAATAGCAGACCGACCAACCAGGTCACCGCTCCCCCCGGAAGACCTCCGCGGCGTTGACGAGGTTGACGGATTCCACGGCCGAGTCCGAAGGCCGGACCAAAGTCTCGGTATCGGCCCCCGCGTGAATCTCGCATCATCCCGGTCATCGTGGGTACCGTCGAGCGACTTGGGGGTGCACGCTGTCAGGGTAGGGCACCTTGGTGCCTTGAAGCCCTACAGGTCGGCTAGTTGGGCCACCACGTCGTCGCCGAAGGTTGCCATCCTCTGCTCGGTGTCTTGCCAGAAGACGAAGGAGGGCACGATCAGCCGGTCGACGCCCCGACTCGCTAATTCGGCGGCAGTGGCCAGTGGGTCGTCTCCGGCAGTCAGGTCGCCGGCCCAGGTGACCTCGATCGCGTCTGGGTCTCGGTCGCGAGACTCTGCTTCCCGACGCATGACGTCGAGGAGGTGGTCAAGGTCGCCCTTGCCGGGCCAGAAACCGTCGCCGAGCCGGCCGGCTCGGCGCGCTGCGGCGTCTGTGTGGCCACCCACCACGATGGGCACGGCGCCGCTAGTTGGCTTGGGATTGGAGGACACGCCGGAGAACGAGACGAAGTCCCCGTCGAAGTCCACGCTGTCTCCGCTCCACAGGGTTCGCATGGCGGCCACGTACTCGTCGGTCCGGGCGCCGCGCCGCTCCCACGGGATGCCGAGAGCGTCAAACTCCTCGCGTAGCCATCCCACTCCGATACCGAGGTCAACTCGGCCGCCGGTCAGGGTGTCCATCGTTCCGAGTTGTTTGGCCAGGACGACCGGGTTTCGTTCTGGGAGTATGAGAATGCCGGTGGCCAGGCGGATGGTGGAGGTGTGGGCACCCACCCAGGTCAGCCATGTCAGGGGGTCGGTCAGGTCGGTATCGGGCGCCATGAGCATGCGCCCGGAGTCGTCGTACGGGTAGGTGGAGCCGTAGCTGTCCGGGTAGACGACGTGTTCGACCGTCCAAAGCGAGTCGAAGCCGGCTGCTTCGGCGGACCGTCCGCATAGGGCGGCTCCCTCGGCAGTTCCGAACGGTCCGGTGTTGGCGAATGCGATGCCGACCTTCATTGGCCCCTCCTCAGGGGTGGTGGAGCGGTTGTGAGACCGCGGGACGCACTCGATAGTGGCAGCCCGCCTAGCGACCCTTCCATTCGGGGGGCCGTTTATCCTTCCATGCCGTCCGGCCCTCGGCGGCATCCATGGTGGCTCCGGCGACCCTTCGCATCGTCTCGCCGAAGCGGACTGCATCGGTCCAGCCCATATCCCGGGTCCGGACAGCGACCTCCTTGGTGGCTCGGGCAGCCAGTGGAGCGGCGCGACAGAGCCGGTCGGCCAGGGCTAGGGCGTTGCTCATCAACTCGTCGTGGGGAACCACCTTCCAGGCAAGGCCCATCTCCCGTGCCTGATCGGCGCCCACTGCTTCGCCGGTAAGGAGTAGCTCCATGGCATCGGCCCAAGCCACCTTTCGGGGTAGCCGGATTGCACCCACGATGGTCGGGATGCCGATGGTGACTTCGGGCCATGAGAACGTGGCCCGCTCTGAAGCGATCACGAAATCGCAGGCCACCGCGGCAGTTAGGCCGTAGCCGATGCATGCACCGTTGACCGCCGCGATAGTCGGCTTGAACACTTCGAGGCCCGATTCGAAGGAGTTGATGGTTGGGACCTCCCAGAATGTGCCGGCGAATTCTCCGGTTGACCCGTCGGAATCTCGCAGGTCGGCGCCACCACAGAAGGTGCGGTCGCCGGCCCCGGTCACGATGGCAACCCAGGCGTCCTCGTCGGCCATGAAGCGCTCCCACGCAGCGTTCAGATCGCGCCGCATCGCACCGTTGACGGTGTTGGCAGCTTCGGGCCTGTTGTAGGTGATTGTGGCTACGTGCCCGTTGCGTTGGTATGTGGCAGCGTTGCCGTGGGGTCCGTCTTCGGGGGGTCCTTCGACTGAGGTTGAGTCCATTGCCGACGACGGTACTCGCCTGGCCCTATGCATTCTGGGGGAGCGTCGTTGCCGCACCCGGCCTAGAATCTGACGGACCGTCAGAAATGTACAGTGATTCCCTATCGACGAATAGATGACCAGTGACTACTGAGATCCCCTTGATCATCAGCGTCGACGACCACATCGTCGAACCGCCCCATCTCTGGCAGCAGTGGTTGCCGACGAAGTTCCGTGATCGCGGGCCCCGTGTCGAGCGCCGTCGCCTCGGCGAGATGAAGTGGGTGGGTGGGGCGAAGATGTACGAGTACGAGCTCGACGTCCCCGATGCTCCCTGGTGTGACATCTGGTTCTACGAAGACGTCGTCCACCCCAACAAGCGTCACGTGGCTGCAGTCGGTTTCGACCGCGACGAGATGACAATGTCGCCGATCACGTACGACGAGATGCGAGCAGGGTGTTACGACCCGAAGGCTCGGGTCGAGGACATGCTCGCCAACCACGTTGAGGCATCGTTGTCCTTCCCCACCCTGCCCCGATTCTGCGGCCAGACCTTCCATGAGGCCCAAGACAAGGATTTGGGACTGGCCTGTGTGCAGGCCTACAACAACTTCATGGTCGAAGAGTGGTGCGGCGATTCCGGAGGAGCCCTCATTCCCCTCATCATTATCCCACTGTGGGATGTCGAGTTGGCCGCTGCCGAGGTGCGGCGAAACGCCGAGCGTGGCTGCCATGCCGTCTGCTTCTCGGAGATCGCCCCCAATCTGGGCCTTCCGTCGATCCACAGCGGTTATTGGGATCCGTTCTTCGCAGCCTGTGCCGAGACGCAGACCACTGTCAATATGCACATTGGCTCATCTTCGAAGATGCCTGCCGCCTCTCCGGACGCCCCGCCGGCCGTTGCTGCCTCGCTGAGTTTTAACAATGCCATCGCCTCAATGAGCGACTTCCTGTTCTCCGGGGTGTTGGTCCGCTTCCCCGATCTCCGCCTTGCCTATAGCGAGGGCCAGATCGGCTGGATCCCCTACATCCTTGAGCGGGCTGACGATGTCTGGAAGGAACACCGGGCGTGGGGGGGCGTGGCCGATCTTGTTCCCGAGCCGCCTTCGACCTACTACTACCGGCAGATCTTTGGCTGCTTTTTCCGAGACAACCACGGACTCCGTTCTCTGGAAGAAGTCGGGGTGGACAACATCACCTTCGAAACCGATTATCCGCACACCGACACCACATGGCCGAACACGAAGCAGGTGGCTACCGAAATGATGGGCCATTTGCCCGCCGACGTGGTTTGGAAGATCGTCCGCGGGAACGCTGCCCGCATGCTCAGCCTCGACATCGAGGCCTGTCCGGTCGGCTGATAGGCCTGCTTGGCCAGGTTGGGTTGGAGGCCGTCAGACCTGAGGAATCGCCTCCTTAGAATCGGACCATGAGCGGGAACGACGCGCCGGACACGCTCCATCAGGCGTCGCCCTCCGATCCCCCGGTCGACGGAGGGGTCGACCGGTCGGCGGGGGAGCGCCTCACCGCCATCCTGATCGAGGATGACTGCGTGCCTGGGCTGTGGGCTTCCATCGACTCTGGCGAGATGGACCACCTGGTCCCCGAACTGTCCGCCTTGCGGATGGAACAGGATCCGATCCACCGTCACAAGGACGTCCTCAGCCACACGGTGGCTGTTGTCGCCAAGACTGACGCCGAGATCAGCGTCCGCCTAGCCGCGTTGTTCCACGACATCGCCAAGCCCCGGACACGGTCGTTCGACCACGGTGGGGTGACCTTCCGCCACCACGAGGCAGTGGGTGCTCGTATGACCCGCAAGCGTCTCACTGCCCTGGGCTACCCGGAGGGCCTCGTGGAGGATGTAGCCGAGCTGGTCCGCCTGTCCGGCCGATTCAAGGGCTACGCGGAAGGCTGGTCTGACGCTGCGGTGCGCCGCTACGCCCGTGATGCCGGTCCTTTGCTGGGTCGCCTCAACCACCTCATCCGCTGTGATTGCACCACCCGCAACAAGGCCAGAGCTGCTGGCATCCAGATCCAGATGGACGACCTAGAGGCGCGGATTGCCGAACTTGCCGAACAGGCGCGTCGAGACGCCGAGCGGCCAGGGATGGACGGTGAGGCAATCATGGATCATCTGGGTATCGGGCCGGGACGCGAGGTTGGCGAAGCTCTGGCCTACCTCTTGGCCGTCAAGCGCACTGAGGGTGAACTGGATCGTTCCGAGCTGGAGGGCCGCCTCGACGCATGGTGGGCTGACCGGACCTAATTGGTCCGCCGATCGGCCTATTCCTGATCGGGAGGATCAGCCGCTCGGCCAGTTGCGAGTCTCTTCGAACACCGTGGACAGCAGCCATTCGGGGACCTCAGCCATGCCGGCCTCCGACAGGTGGACTCCGTCGCCGCGTGTTTCGCGTTCCCGGGTCGAGCCGTTGGCTCCGATGAACTCCCGGTAGGCGACGGTGGTGACGAAATCGAGGTCATCCGTCGCGTCGCGCACCAACTCGTTGAGTCGGTCAATCCGGTCAGGATGGTTCTGGGGTCTGATCTCGCGACGGATGTGGGCACCCTCCAGCCAGTAAACGTGCCCCCCGGTTGATCCCAGGACCTCGCTGGCAAGCCGGTACTCCGACGAGATGTATTCGTCGTAGGCCGGGATTCCGACCCACACCCAGTCGTCGCCGAGAGACGGTACGAGGCGGTCGGTTACGTCCCAGGCCGTCACGTGGCCGAGCACCACGTCGGGACGGAATGCCTCAACAGCTGCCGGCCAGGACACCACCTCGGGATCCAGCATCACGTGGGTTGGCACGGGATCGTTCCAAGCCGAGCAAAGCTCTCCGACCGGGCCCTCATCGCCTTCCGGGATTCGCTTCAGGCCGTGTCGGCCGACCACGCATCCCAGATGGGCTTCGTTCAGAACCACCATGTGGTCTGGGTTGTCGACTGCCCAACCGCACAGTGCCTCGCCGATTTGCAGGGCTACCGAGTCACCCACCACCAGAATCCTGAGGCGTTCGTCCGAGGGTGGCGGCAAGAGGCCTTGTTCAGTGCACGGGCTGGCCGACGCCGACAGTGGGCCACTTTCGGCAGGGCGGGTGTTAACCCACAGCAGGCCCACGAGAATCAGTACCACAGCCACTGCTCCGGCTGCTGTGCCCGATACCGCCGACATGGGCCGGTCCAGGATTGGGAACCGTCGCTTGAGCACCGGTTGTTCGACTACGTACCAACTAGCGGTCGCGGCAGCGAAGGTCAGTGCTAGGTGGATCCAGACCAGGTTGTTTCCCTCGATGGCGTCGACACCGGGCACCAAACGGGCAGCCCTGGTGGGCGTGACCAGCAGGTAGATGGGCCAGTGGTAAAGGTAAAGGCCGTAGCTGATCTTGCCTACCCAGCGGATTAGTGAGGACTCGAGGAACCAGTGAAGCGGGCCTACTTGCGGTCTGTCTACTCCGTACCAGAACCAGCCGATTCCGACGCCCAACAGGTAAGGCCAGTGGTCAAACGGGGTGTTGCCCCGAACAACGCTGACTACTGCCCACCCGCAGGTGAAGAGCCCGGCGTAGAGCGCTCCGCACGCGATCCGGCCGGCGACTGAGGCGTCGTCGGCGGAGAGGAAAGCCGGAAGCCTGCGGTGCCAGGCCGCTTCTCCGGGTTGGGCGACCCCGTAGATCATTAGGCACGAGATTCCGGCAACCATCAAAAAGCCACCGTGTTCGAACATCCATGCGTCGCGTTCGGATATCTCGAAGATGGCCCATGAGAAGAAAAAAGTTGCTGCGTAGGCTCCGGCGACCCACGCCAGTTGACCGGCACGGGAGCGAACAGGTCCGTGCATTCGGACGGCCACGGCCAAGATGATCCCGGCGAACAGGGAGTGTGCTCGGGTGTCGGTGCCGTAGTAGACGCGTGATGGGTCACCGTGGCCCGGGTACAGATGGCCCATCCACCAGGTGGACAGCGCCGTTCCGATCACCATGGTGACCAGCAGCATCGTGTTGGCCCTTCGCTTGAACAGGGTCAAAACGGCGATCAAGTACAACGGCGCGAAGATGTAGAACTGCTCTTCGATCGAAAACGACCAAACATGGCGGAGCGGCGAGTGGTGGAAGTCTTCGAAGTACGAGACGTCGGAGAAGATCTCGTACCAGTTTGCGCTGTAGGTCAGGGTCGAGAAGATCGCCCCGGTCCAGCGGGCGAACTCGTCGGGCGGGACGAGCAGCACCAGGTAGAGGGTGAGTAAGCCGAGAGCCAGGAACAGGGCTGGAAGCAACCGCCGGGCCCGACGGCCCGCGTACGCCTTCAGGTCGATGCGACCCGTTGCCTCGAATTCGTTTAAGGCGATCGAGATGATGAGAAAGCTCGAGAGGGTGAAGAACAGGTCGATGCCGAGAATGCCGCCCGAGACGGTGTCCGTGGCCGCGTGGTACAGGAGCGGTCCAATAACCACCCAGATGCCCCGAATGCCGTCAAGGCCGGGGATGTAGGAAAAGCGGGGACGTGCCCGGTCGTCGGCCATGTCCCGGGGACGCTACCGGTCGTCGCTACGGGCGGGTAGGGAGACCGCAGGTCTTAAGGAGCCGCCAGGTCGTGGTGCCGCCAATGTCGCAGAACCTTTCGGCTACCAGGGCTGCGGCGACCGGGTCTCCCGGTCTTACGGAGGCGTTGGGCTCGGACCAACCGTCGAATCGTGGAGTGAGCACCAGAAGGTCTGCTGTCGCCAGGTCGTCGGCGAGGCCACCGTCCCAGTGGTTGGCGAGACCGGGGTTCATCTCGAGGTGACTGCTTGCCGGGGCTAGGTCAGGGAGTAGGAAATAGAAGAAGGTGTCTCCATAGTTGGTTCGGGTCAGGTCGGCCGGACCGACGAAGAAGCGTTCGCCCGGACGGGTCAGGGCGTCCACCATGGAGACCACCGTGGAGATCTCGTTGGCTATCGCCTCGGCAGCCGGGCCGCGTCCCACCGGTACGGTGCGACCGTCGTTGACGACGGTCGCCGTGGACCTGTCAAAGGGACGGTCGGTGAAGGCCTCCGCGGTGAACCGTCCCACATGGTGGGGGGCGACAACGAATAGGCCGCCGAGTACTGCTACTAGTGCTATCGGGGCAGCAGCATGTCGCATTCGGTGCCCTAACCAACGGCCGAGTGGCACCGATACTGCGACCACGACGACGGCGACTGTCCACGCTCCTACGAATTTGAGGTGGTTGGGGCTCGGTCGCTGGAGGGCCATGGGTAACAGCGCTACGCCGACACCAGCCATGATGGCTAGCCGGTTTCGAGCTGAGCCCCGCCAGCGCCATGCGACTACGCACAGGACAAAAGTGCCGGCCAACAACAGCCAGAACAGTGCGGCGATCTGGGCCGGCCGGTCAAGGCCGGGCAGTGTTTCCGGGCCGCGGACGAAGTCGTCCAGTCGGGCGAAGAAGTCGCCACTGTCAGCCGGGTCAGGAGGCAGGGGCAGGCGCCTGCCCGCTCGCAAGCGGAAGATTGGGTCTACGACCATTCCCTCGAACATGGCCCTTGGTCCTACCAAGACGAGATGAAGCAGAAACGGTGACAAGCCGGCCACCAGTCCGGTGCCAAGGCGTGTCCTCCGCTCCTCCTCGGCCGGAATAAACGCTGCGGTCACGACCAGCAGTGCTGCCGGGGCGAGTACCAGTTGGTGGACCATGGCGAGGCCGCAGAAGGCGGCGCCTACCGCAGCGGTTCGGCGATCTTCTCCGTCAAGGGTGAGCGCTGTCCCGGCAGCCAGAAAGGCTAGGCCAGCCATCCACGGGTAAGCGATGAGGCCGAAGGGGGCGAGGATGGCCCAGGTCGCCAGTGCAGCGCAGGTCGCGGTGGACAGTCCCCAGCGACGGGCCAAGCGTTGAATCCCCCAGACGAGGAGGAGTCGATGGGCAAGTCCCACCATGCGTTCGACGACTACCGACGTGCCGAAGACACCGAACGCGCCAGCCACTGTCCACGGTGTGCCGGGGGCGTACAGGTAGCCCACATCGGCGTGGGGGAGTCGGCCGTCGAGGATGCCAGCCGAGACGGCTAGAACGTTGCCCTCCTCCATCGACAGCGCACTGGCGCCCATCATGCGGGCCACCGGAACCAATACGGCGATCAGGGGGATCGCCACCGAGGCCATTTCGCCCCAGGGAAAGGGTCGGCGGACCTCCACCGATCGAGGCCTCAGTCCAAGCTTCGGGGATCGGTGTCGAATGGGCCACTGACTGTGACGGCCATTGTCCAACGCCCGGACCGGGTCGCCTCGTGGCGGGTGAATAGCGAATGGCCGTTGGATCCCGTGAGGACGGTGTCGCGTAGGCCAAACCGGCTGTAGGCGAACCAGTCGATCAAAAGTGCTGAGGTGTCGAAGACGTAATTGCGTCGGTTTGGCGCGATGCCCAGACGGTAGGCACGGCTAGCCGCGATGTGGGGGATCGTGCCCGATCAGCGAGGACTTGGCGGTTCGGAGAAGAGGATCTGATTTGCAGATCGCTTTGCGGCACTGGTCACCAAGGGTGAATGGGGGCTACGGTCGCGACTCCACGTCGGACGGAGCCGGCGGCGCGGACGACCGTCCCGTCGGCGGAGGAGGTGTGCCGTGAAGGCCTTCGAGCCAGATCGGATCCGAAATGTGGTCCTTGTCGGGCCACCCGGATCGGGGAAGACCTCCCTGGCTGAGGCGATGCTCTATCGGTCCGGGGCCTTAGCGCGGGCTGGTCGGGTGGAGGACGGGTCGACAGTCTGCGACCACGAGCCAGAGGAGAAGGAGGCCGGCCACTCACTCACCACTGCGCTGGCAACCCTCGAATGGCACGACCACAAGGTCAATCTTTTGGACACCCCCGGCACCTTCGACTTCGCCGGTGAGGCGGTGGGAGCGATGTCGGCCGCCGACCTGGCGGTATTCGTAGTCGACGCCTCCAGTGGGCTGGATCACGCCACCATTGACCTGTGGCGCCAGGCCGCTGACCGGGACCTGCCTCGTATGGTGTTCGTCAACAAACTGGACCGTGAACACACCGACTTTGAGGCGGTGCTGGCCGAACTCCAGAAAGCCTTCGGTGCTGGCGTAGCGCCACTCGAGATTCCTATCGGCGAGGCGGAGTCGTTTCATGGCATCGCCGACCTGCTAACCGACACCGCGTGGATCTATGACAGTGGCCAGGCGGAGTTGGGCCAGATACCCGAGGAAATGGAAGAGCGGGAGCATCAGATCCACGACTCGCTGGTCGAGAACATCGTGGTGGCCGACGACGGACTCCTTGAGCGCTTCCTCGAGGGCGATGTCCCGAGCTTTGAGGAACTGGAGAAGGTTTTAGGCCGTGGCGTTGCTGCGGGCACTGTCTTTCCGGTGGTGTGCGGGTCAGCCACCATCCCCATCGCAGTCGACCGGCTATGCAACTACATAGTGGAGGTTGGGCCGTCACCAAGCGACCGGTCCCCTATCCCGGTCACCGTTGGCGGCTCAACGGTGGAAGTGGAACCCGACCCATCGGCCGACGCTCTGGTCCAGGTCTTCAAGACGGCCGTGGACCCGTACCTGGGGCACGTGTCTTACTTCCGGGTTTTGGCCGGAACAGTCTCCAGGGACCTTCAACTCACGAACGCGCGCACCGGCGACGATGAACGCTTCCGGAACGTCATGAGCCTGCAGGGAAGCGAGTCCGTCGGCGTCGATTCGCTGATGGCAGGCGACGTCGGTGCGGTAGCCAAACTCTCCGGCACTTTGACTGGCGACACCCTCTCGGCATCTGGCCGGGCCGAGGCGCCAGCCATCGGATTTCCATCGCCGGTGCTATCGATGGCCGTGAGGGCCCGAAGTCGTAATGACGAGGACAAATTGGCCAATGCCCTGCACCGCATCGTTGAGGAGGATCCGGTCCTTACCGTCACGCGCAACGACGAGACCCACCAGACTCTTCTGGGTGGCCTTGGCGAGACGCATCTTCGCCACGTAGTAGCCCGTCTGGAGCGCAAGTTCAACGTTCAGGTGGACACCCAGGATGTGCTCGTTGCCTATCGGGAAACCATCACCGCACCGTCTTCTGCCGAGGGCAAGTACAAGAAGCAGAGTGGTGGCCATGGGCAGTTCGGAATCGCTTGGGTCCGCGTCGAGCCGTTGCCGGCCGGCGACGGATTCGAATTCGTAGACGAGATCACCGGTGGGGTCATCCCCCGTCAGTTCATTCCGGCCGTCGAGACGGGAATCATCGAAGCCATGGCGCACGGTGGGACATCTGGCTACCCGGTAGTCGATGTACGGGCTGCCGTATTCGATGGCAAGCACCACGCGGTCGACTCCTCGGAAATGAGCTTCAAGATGGCGGGGCGACTGGGCTTCCAGGAGGCGTTGGCTGGAGCCCGACCTGTGGTGCTGGAGCCTGTATCAGCCGTCGAGGTGACCATCCCATCGGAGTGCTTGGGCGACGTCATGGGCGATCTGTCGTCGCGGCGAGCCGCCGTCCAAGGTTCGGATCTGGACCGGTGGGGCGATCAGGTCATTACGGCGATGGTCCCCGAGTCGGAGATGCTGCGGTATTCGATCGACCTCCGGTCCATCACCGGAGGCCGGGGCCGCTTCATCGCAGTCCACGACCACTACGCGCAGGTTCCGGGCGGCGTCGATGTGCCGCCTCCGCCGGAGGGCTGAGCTCGGTCTCTCGGGCGACGCTGGCCGAGTCGGGATCGTCCAGTAGGTCGTTGCTAGGCGTCGGCGGGGATCGGCACCGTTGCAGTGTCGGTTCCCGATCGAAGCACGCGTCCGGGCAAGGCGCCTAGTGGTTGGCCGTCGACAATCGTGCCGACCCCGTTCACGAATACCCGCTCGACACCCAGAGACTCGGCGCAGAGCCTTGGGCTGTCGCCGGGCAGGTCGCGGCGGAGTTGCAACTCGCCGGCACCGACAACTTCGGGGTTGAACACCACCAGGTCTGCGTGCCAACCCTCAGCAATCCGGCCACGGTCGCGTAGGCCGAAGAACCGGGCGGGGACGTCCGTCATGTGGGCGATGGCTGCCTCAACGGAGGCTAGTTGTTGACCACGTAGGCAGTCGGCTAGCCATTCGGTGGTGTAGCTGGCTCCGGCCATGCGGTCGAGGTGGGCACCTGCGTCCGATCCGCCGATCATCACGTGGTCGTGGTCCCAGCAAGCCTGACGCATCAACCAGCTGGCTGGGTCGTCGTCGGTTGGCCCGGGCCACAGCACGGTTCGCAGTTCATCGGCTAGGACGACGTCCAGCAGGCAGTAGAAGTCGCGAATGCCGCGTTCACGGGCCAGGTCTCCGACCAGCCGGCCCTTGAGACCTTCGTTGGCATCCGAGAAGGTGTCGCCGATTCGGTAGCGATCCCATCCGGTTAGCCGGGAGAAGACCCCCGCCTCGGGTGAGGCCGCCCTCTCCTCGAGATGGCGGCGGACCTCGGGGTCAGATAGAGCAGCCATCTTCTCGTCGTGGGGGAGTTCCATGATCTCTCCCCAGTCGGGTAGCGAGTAGAGGGCGCAGAAGGAGTGGAAGTGCATGTTCATCCCAACGAGGACCGGCATGGTCAGGGCCATGGCCTTCCCACCTCGGGCGGCGACCTCTTCGCAGGCGGCCAGCTGGTTCCGATAGTCGTCGGGGCGGGCCGAGTCGACGGTGAGTACGTTCCAGTTGACGGGTCGTCGGCCGGCTAGTGACATGCGGGCCATCAGGTCGACCTCGTCATCGCGGAAGCCGTTCAAGCAGCCGTCGGCCACCCACTCCAGCGTGGTTCCCTCGTAATCGGCGACAACGGCGCACAGGGCCTCGACCTCGTCGGCGGCAGCGGTGCGAGAGGGGACAGGTAGGCCGTCGCCGTCGCTGTGGGTGAACGACCGACTGGTAGAGAAGCCGAGGCCGCCGGCTTCGATCGACTCGGCCAGTAGTGCCTTCATGGCATCGAGTTCGTCCGGAGTGGATTCTCGAACGGTCGCATCGTTCTTCATCACTGTCCGTCGCAGGGCGCTGTGCCCGACCATGCCCGCCACGTTGACCGCGAGGTTGCCTTCAAAGCGTTCGAGGAACTCGGCGAAGGTTCGCCAGTCGAAGTCGACGCCCTCGGCTAGTGCGGTTGGGGACATGCCCTCGACCTTGACGAGCATGGCGGCCAGGTACTCGGCGTCGGACTCGTCCCCGATGGGGGCGATGGAGAATCCGCAGTTTCCCATGACCATGCTGGTGATGCCGTGTTGGCTGGATGGTGTGGCGTATGGGTCCCAGAAGAGTTGCGCGTCGTAGTGGGTGTGGGGATCGACGAAACCGGGGCACACGATTCGTCCGGTGGCGTCGACCACCTCTCGAGCGTCGTTGCCAACCAGGTCACCGATCGCTGCGATGCGTCCCTCGGTGACGGCGACGTCGGCTTGGACGCCGGGTGCGCCAGTGCCGTCGACGACGGTTCCACCATGGATGAGCAGGTCATACATGAGGGCGAGGCTAACCCCGGCCCCTCTGGGTTTCCTGACGGAGCGTCAGATTTTCGAGTGTGCCCGAGCGGGTATAAGGATGTCCTGATGGGCGACCATCAGGACATGGGAAGTCGAACGACCGGCTCAGGATCGGACCGACAGGATGCGTGGATCGAGTCGGTCCTCGCCGAGATGACGCTGGTTGAGAAGGCCGACCTCATGTCGGGCCGCGACCTCTGGTCGGTTCGTCCTGTGGGCCGCCTCGGCCTTCCGGCCCTCAAGGTCACCGACGGCCCAGCAGGGGCCCGGGGTACAGGCTTGCTCGGAACTGGGATACCTGCACTCTGTATTCCGTGTGGCACCGCCCTTGGTGCTTCGTGGAATCCCGATTTGGTCGAGGAATTGGGCTGGGTTCTCGCCGCCGAGACCCGGGCCCGGGGCTGCCACGTGCTTTTGGCACCGACGGTCAACCTGCACCGGACCCCACTGGGCGGTCGCAACTTCGAATGCATGTCCGAAGACCCGTACCTGACGGGGCGCATCGCGACCGGCTTCGTGAAAGGAGTGCAGGGCGGCGGCGTGGGCACCACCGTCAAGCATCTTGTGGCCAACGACTCGGAGTTCGAGCGGACCACCATCTCGTCGGAGGTGGACGAGCGCACCCTGCGAGAGGTATCGCTTCGACCGTTCGAGATGGCCGTTGTCGACGGCGGGGCATGGGGGGTGATGGCTGCCTACAACCGGGTGAACGGCATTCACTCCTCGGAACATGCCTGGCTGCTTAACGAGGTGCTCCGGGGAGACTGGGGCTTCGATGGGGTGGTCGTCTCGGACTGGTTCGGATCGAAGTCCACTGCGGCCTCGGCAAACGCCGGCCTGAACCTCGAGATGCCGGGGCCACCTCGGTGGTACGGCGAGCGGTTGGTGGCGGCTGTAGAGGCGGGTGAGGTACTGGTTGATCGGGTCGACGACTCGGTTCGTGCACTGCTTTGCCTGATGGCCCGGACCGGCGCGCTCACCGAGCCCCACGACCGGCCGGAACAGGAAATTGACGAGCCTGCACACCGGACTCTTGCTCGCCGCGCGGCAATTGAAGGATTCGTCTTGCTTCGAAACGAACCCCCCGTATCGGCTCCTGGCGAGCCGGTCCTGCCCCTCGAAGTCGGGTCAATCCAGAGTCTTGCCGTCATCGGTCCCAACGCGGTGACCGCAATGGTTATGGGAGGCGGTTCTGCAGCCTTGGTTGCCCAGCACGAGACCTCGCCGCTCGAGGCTATTCAGTCCCGTCTGGGTGATCGCATCGAGATCGTCCATGAGATGGGCACGGTGGTCGAACGAACCGCTAAGCCGATGGGGGGTGTTGCCACCAGGAGGACCGACGGCGGCCGGGGCTTTGACGTCGAGTACCACGACGGCACCGAGCTAGCCGGTCCGGTCGTTGGACGTCGGGGCTCGCGCGACGGTCTCCTTCTCCATTTCGACTCGGCCCCCGGCGTGTCCGATCCGCGCGACTGCTCATTTCGGGCCTCAACTTGGTTCACTCCGGTCGTCGACGGCCTCCACCTCCTCACCCTGGTCCAGTGCGGCAGGGCGCGCCTGTTCGTTGACGGCGAGGTTCTCGTCGACGGGGTAGTAGACCCCATGGGTCCCGGAGATGAGTTCTTCGGCTTCGGGAGTGCTGAGCGTTCCTTCGAAGCCGACCTTCGTGCTGGAGAGCCCGTTGAGGTGGTCGTCGAATGGTCGTCGGTGGGAGCGACCTTCCTGGGTGGCGTCAAGGTCGGGGTGCGGACGCCGAGTAGCGGCGACCTCATGGACAGGGCTGTGGCTTCTGCAACAGGAGCAGATGTCGCTGTCGTGGTAGTTGGTACCGACCTTGACTGGGAGACCGAGGGGCGCGATCGAGAGTCGATGGACCTGCCCGGCGATCAGGCTGAGTTGGTTCGCCGGGTTTGTGCGGCGAATCCGAGGACGGTGGTGGTTGTCAACAGCGGTTCGGTGGTGACCAGCGACTGGGCGGTCTGCGCACCCGCGGTCTTGATGACCTGGTTCGGTGGACAGGAGATGGCCGACGCGTTGGTTGACGTCCTGGTTGGGGACGAGGAACCTTCGGGGCGTCTGCCCACGACGATTCCCCACCGCCTCGAGGACACACCGGCGTATCTCAGTCATCCGGGCGAAAACGGGCAGGTCGTCTACTCCGAGGGCCTTTTCACCGGCTACCGGTGGTACGAGGCCCGTGACCTATCGGTGGCTTTTCCATTCGGCCACGGCCTGTCCTATACCCGCTTCGCTTGGGGTGAGGCGACCATCTCGTCACCGGCGACGGTGGCCGACCTGAAGGCTGGGGAGTCGGTTCTGGTCTCCGTGCCGGTCCGCAATACTGGCGACCGGTCGGGCAGTGAGGTGGTCCAGGCCTACGTGGGCAGCGATGGCCCTAGGCTGATGCGGCCGACGAAGGAACTGCGAGGTCTGGCCAAGGTACGACTGGAGCCGGGCGAGGAACAGTTGGTGGAGTTGTTTTTGGATTACCGGGCTTTTGCCTACTGGGATCCGGGCGATCCGACGTGGCCCGAGCGAATGGACTCCTCGCCGGTGGCTGCCGGTGGAGGTGGTGACCGCCGGACCGAGGCCGGATGGGTGGTTGATCCGGGCGTCTACCGGGTCCACCTGGGTGCCTCATCGACCAACGTCCGATCCGTCCTTACTGTCACGCTCTCCTGACCGAGACTCGGATCATCGGTTAGCGCTATCGTGTGAGCGACAACAGACCGGGGAGCTCGGGCCTCAAGCCGGGCTGAGAGGGCAGTAACCGACGCCTTGCGTGGTGATCGGGGGTGCTGTCGACCCGCCCAGAACCTGCTCCGGATAATGCCGGCGAAGGGAGATCCCATCTTGTGTCGCCGTAACGCCAACACCCTGGCCACCCTGATCGTCGGGTTTCTGCTGGCTGGTTGTGCCGGGGCCAACGACGCCACCTCGGTTCCTCTGAGCTCTGGTGGTTTGGGTGCCACTGAGGAGTCTGTTCCGCCGATCGGCCCGGTGACCCTCATCACCCACGACTCGTTCTGGGTCTCGGAGGGAACGTTGGCTGCCTTCACCGAGGCCACCGGAATCGAAGTAGTCCATCAGACGGCGGGTGACACCGGCCAGATGGTCGCCTCGGCCATCCTAACTGCTGGCGACCCTCTGGGAGACGTCATGTTCGGGGTGGACAACACCTTCCTCCAACGGGCGTTGGATGCCGAACTATTCGAGGTCTATAAGTCGCCGTCTTTGAATGGCGTGCCAGAAGAACTGCAACTCGATCCGCAATACCGAGTCACTCCGGTCGACTTTGGCGACGTCTGCGTCAACTACTGGATCGAGAGCTTCGACGACGAATTGCCGGCGCCGACAACTCTCGATGACTTGGTCGATCCCGCCTACATCGGAATGTTGGCTGTACAGAATCCCGAGACCTCGTCACCGGGTCTGGCCTTCCTGTTGGCCACCATTGCAGAGTACGGCGATAGTTGGGAGAACTACTGGGCGGAACTGCGAGCCAACGACGTGGTGGTTACCGCCGGATGGGAGGACGCCTACTACGGAGAGTTCGTCGCGGGTGGCGGTACTCGACCCATCGTGGTCAGCTATGCCTCCAGTCCACCAGCTGAGGTGCTGTACGCCGACCCGCCCGTTGAAGAACCCCCGACCGGGGTAGTGACCGATACCTGCTTCCGTCAGGTCGAGTTTGCCGGGATCCTTGCGGGGACAAAGAAGCGTCTGGCCGCTGAGCTTCTCGTCGACTTCCTTCTGTCGAAGACCTTCCAGGAGGACATCCCGTTAAACATGTTCGTCTTCCCGGCACTGGCATCGGCCAACCTGCCACAGACGTTCGTCGACTTCGTAGAACTAGCCGATGACCCGCACGTGCTTGATCCAGCCATCATCGAGGCAAACCGGAACGCCTGGACTGACCGGTGGACACAGATCGTCCTGCGGTGACCTCCCTGCCGCGTCGGCTCGCCGCGGTTGGTGTCGTGGTCGTTCCAGCGGGATTCCTCGCCGTCTTCTTCGTATACCCGGTGGTCACGATCATCGTCGAAGGTCTCGGTAGCGACGGACTGCGTCGCCTCGGCGAACTCCCCGGTCGGGCATCTTTTCGCTCGGTGGCCTGGTTCACCCTCTGGCAGGCCGTCGTCTCCACCGTGCTGACCATCCTGGTGGCGTTACCGGGTGCCCATCTGCTAGCTCGACGGAGGTTTCGGGGAAAGGCGCTCTTGCGAGCCGCGACAACGGTGCCCTTCGTGCTGCCCACAGTGGTTGTGGGCGGTGCATTTCTGGCGGTCTTCGAGCGCCTCGGCCTGGACGATGGACCGATGCGATTGACCCGCACCGTTGGGGCGATTCTCTTGGCCCACGTGTTTTTCAACGTCGCCGTAGTGCTTCGCACTGTCGGTACTTTCTGGGGAGACCTCGATCCCCGGTCCGGCGAGCAGGCTCGGGTGCTGGGGGCCACGCCATGGCAAGCGTTCCGGTGGGTTACATTGCCGGCTCTTCGACCGGCGGTTGCCGCCGCTGCGTCGATTATCTTCCTGTTCTGCTTCACGTCGTTCGGTGTGGTGTTGGTCCTCGGCGGTCCGGCTCGCGCCACGCTGGAGACTGAGGTGTGGCGCCATGCCGTGTCTCGGGGCGACCTGGCGTCGGCGACAGCGGTAGCCCTCGTTCAATTGGCGGCGGTGGTGGCAACTGTGGTGGCGACCAACCGGCTGCAGCGACGCCGAACGGTTACCCAGCGTCCGGTTCGGCGGACATCCTTGCCAAGAGCGGGAATTGGTTTGCTGGCCGGGAATCTTTGCCTGCTTGCAGTGGTGCTCGGCTTGCCGGTGTTTGTTCTACTTGAACGTTCGTTACGCCGCTCCGGCGCCGGGGGTGGCTGGACTGTCGATCACTACGCGGCTCTAGCCGACCGGGTGAGTTTGTTGCCGACCTCGGCGCTTGGTGCGCTGGGAAACTCGCTGCTGTTTGCCGCGGTCGCTGCCGGTCTAGCCACCATCGTCGGTGGCCTCGCTTCGCTAGTAGTGGTTCACGGTCGTCGTTGCTTTGCCCGGACCCTCGACCTTGGGATGATGCTGCCGCTCGGGGCCTCGGCGGTCACGCTGGGCTTCGGCATGCTTCTTGCCCTAGACGAGCCACCCCTAGACCTTAGGTCTTCTCGCTGGTTGGTGCCGGTGGCCCATGCTCTGGTCGGCATTCCGTTCGTCATGCGCACTGTCGTGCCCACCCTGAGGAGCGTCGACCAAAGGCTCCGGGAGGCGGCGGCCACCCTTGGAGCTTCGCCGGCCCGGGTACGACGAGAGGTCGATGGGCCGCTGGCCATGCGGGCGCTGGCAGTGGGTGCTGCGTTCTCGGTCGCCGTATCGCTCGGCGAGTTCGGTGCCACCTCGTTCTTGCCTCGGAATCCGGACCGACTTACTGCACCGCTCGCCCTCTTCCGACTGCTGGGAGTGCCAGGGGATGCCCTGCGGGGTCAGGCCATGGCGCTGGCCGTGGTGCTCATGGCCCTTACCGCGGTTGCTGTGCTGGTCATCGAGGGAGGTCGAAACCGCGGCGGAGTGAAGGGGGACTGGTGACCGCGTCCGCTGTGGATGATCGTCGGGGCCTGCGGGTTGAGGATCTGCGCGTAGCTTTCGAGGGCAAGGCGGTGCTGAAAGGGATTGACCTAGCCGTGGAGCCCGGTGAGGTACTGGTCCTTCTTGGTCCGTCGGGCTGCGGTAAGAGCACCCTGTTGAGGGCCGTGGCGGGGCTGGAGCAACTGACGACCGGCCGAGTGTGGTGGGATGACGATGACCTCACCGACCTACCCACCCATCTCCGTCAGGTCGGGCTGGTTTTCCAGGACCACGTCCTCTTTGGCCACCGGGACGTGGCTGGGAACGTGGGTTTCGCCCTCCGTGTGGCCGGCGCGTCGGCTCCCTCGGTCACCCACAGGGTTGCGGAGGCTTTGGAGATGGTCGGTCTGGCTGGCTTCGAGGGGCGTCGGGTCGACACCCTGTCGGGTGGTGAATCCCAACGAGTGGCTCTTGCTCGATCGCTGGCTGCCGCGCCTCGGGCGATACTGCTGGACGAGCCGCTCGGATCGCTGGATCGCGTCCTGCGTGAGCGCCTGACCGACGAGTTGGGGGCCCTGCTGCGGCGGCTAGATCTTGCAGCGGTCCACGTCACCCACGATCACGACGAGGCCTTTGCCCTCGCTGACCGGATTGCCGTTCTCGGCGACGGACGCATCGACAGGATCGGTGTGCCGGATGAGGTTTGGGCCGATCCGGGCAGCGTGCATGCAGCGCGGTGCCTCGGACACGAGAATCTGCTTGCCTTGGACGTCCGTGGATGTTGCGCCCTGGGCCAACTCGGCGCAGGGTCGGGGACGGTGCTCTTGCGGGCCGACCGCCTGTTCCTCGGTGGTGCCACTGAGGGCACCGCGGCTGTGGTGGTGTCGACCACCAGACGGTCTGGCCGTCCGGTGGTCACGGTCGCCGTCGGCGATGTGGAGGTCCGCGTTCCGGTCGAAGAGGCCATGCCAGGACTGGTGATGGGCGATGAGGTGGGCCTAGTGGTCGCGGAAGACGCCGTCATCCCGCTGACCGACTAGGGCCGGACCGACGAGGTCTGGTATGTCGATCGAGGGACTGGGCATTCCTTTGGTGAAACGCACTCAGGAGGCCCAAAACCATTTTTGGCAATACCTTGCGGAAGCGGATTGGCGGCCCACACAAGCCTTGACCTACGGTAAACGTCAGGCCTTGCGGACTGTCCTATATCGGGCGGCCCGCAGTCCGGGTTTTTGATATTCACTAGATGGGGGGGTACGTCCCATGAGGACGCGACTTCGTTGGTTGACACTCATGCTGGCGGTGTTCGCACTGCTTGCCGGAGCCTGTGGCTCGGACGGGGGTGACGACTCGTCTTCAGCCTCGTCGAGCGGAGGTTCGGCCGCGGCCACTACGACCGCTGCACCGGCTGCAGATGATGCTCCGGCGACGACGGCTGCTCC
>DEAU01000016.1 GCA_002348705.1 Candidatus Neomicrothrix sp. UBA2974 | reverse complement strand
GAGCGAGGCTCCCGCAGGTTTTGGCTTTATGGGCCCGCTCTAGGGGGCGTGCCACAGTTTTTCAAAAGTTGGTGAGGTCCGTGATTGGTCCCCACCAGTTTGGCATGGAAAAGGGGCTCTGAACAGGCACTTCGCCTCAGAGGCGTGCGTTGATGGCCTCAACCTCTGCTAGACCTCATTCGGGTTGAAGAACCCGAGTTCTTCGAGTTCAGCAAGGTGTTCTTTAGAGGGCATTCGCCCATCCGAGAACCACCCCTTTCCCACGAGGTTTCTGAGTAGTAGGCACCATTCGCCGAGATCTACCTCTGTGCCTTGAAACGATTCTCGATGGAAGTGACTAGGAAACATGTGCCCCTCGCGTTCGGAGAACTGGCGGAGAGCCCCTAGATGGCGACGAAACCGAGTCTTTTCGGGGTCCCAGTCGAATCCAAGAACATCCAGTTCGGCAATCTCGTCTTCTGTTAGCTCCCCCAGTTCGCGCTCTCTGATGCGGTCGCGGCACCAGACAGAAAGACCCATTTCAGTTGTGTGTGTGGATTCCCGGCCCACGGGCTCGCTATTTCCAATAGGCACTCTCCCATGTCCCTCACGCTCGACGAACTGTTTTAGAACCTCGAGCCCTCGGTCGTAGTGAGCCTGCCGGTTTTTCTTCGCCGTTTGCCGTTCTTTCTTCTTCTGTTTGACCAGTGCCACGATTTCGACCATCAAGTAGATCGCCGCACCACCGGACAGCCCTAAGAGCGAGACCTGCCCCAGCACCTCCAGCAGGTCTGTGCCATCCAGCCCCATCTCATTGCGGATGCAATACAAAAGAAAAAGTGGAAGAACCACTGCAGCCATGGGACCCGCCAAGCTCCGAAACGCAAGCCGAAAGATGCCGATCAAAACCAGGATCAGCAGTCCAGCCAGCGCAAGAGCAAGAATGCTTCCATCATCACAAGGCCGGGGACCGTCGTTGATATTCCCCAGACACATTTCAACGTCTTCGCCTTGCTTGCTGGCACCTCCACAACTGATAGCTGCAAATCCCAGAACGGCGAGTGCTGCGAACCGTCGCTGGAGTAATGCCTCAACGTGCGCGAACTTCTTCACAGTTCGAGTCTTCCACTTATCCCGCCAAGGGACTGCGGGTGAGCCCCAATCCCTCAGATGTCTCTAGGTGCTGGTTGTGGATTCGTTCCACGGACCTCACTGAAAGGATTTTTGAAAAACTGTGACTTGCCCTAGGGGGCGTACCACCAAACATCGCTCTTCTCGATCACTCCGAGCGGTCAGGCCAGCTGGGATAGAAACAGCATCTTGCTGGGATAAACACCGGCCCCGTGGCCCAGAAACCCTTCACATACTGGGCAAACACAAACCTGCCGAGACCCCACCATGGGGTCTCGGCAGGTTATTGAAAACGGCTCGGCAGGTTTCGACCACACAGGGTGACCAACCCGAACCGAAAAGGGTGCTGACCTAACAGCTCACTAAGACTTCCTGTCATACGCCTGATCGTCCGTGTCATCTTGCTCAATGCACACAACGAAGATGGGTAGTTTCGTATCGCTTCCCAGCACCTGATGCACCCGGCATACGCTCACCTCTTGAAGTTCTATTAGGAGCAATTGGAGCAAGCCCTTATGAGCGTAGAAGAGGCGAGCGATGACATTGGACTACTTCTCCAAGGCCTAAAGGCAAAGGAGGAGATCAGAGAGCTCGTTGTCCGCTATGGCCTGGCTGTTGATGGCAAAGACTCTGAAATACTCGAGTCAATCTTCACCGACGACGTCAAGTTTCACGCAGCAAATAGAGAATTCTCGTTTGAGGGAAGCGCCGTTCTAATCGAGTTTTTCCTGACCGCAGTTGCGGCGGCGGACAGGAACTCGCTACATGTCACCCATGGACACATCATTGACTTGGACCCGGCTAATCCAGATCGGGCCTCCGGGGTGCTTTTCGGCCACGCCGAACTAATCCCAGGCGATCCGACACAAAGTCCGAAACTGGCAGCTCTCCACTATGACGATAAATACCGCCGTGTCGATGGTGTTTGGCGCTTCTCAGAACGCTTGCTTTCGTTCTTTTACCGCGTAGATGCCAAAACCTACGCACAGGACATCATGTCTGAGACCCCGGTGAGAGGCGGCGAGGTTCCTCTTCCAGCCGACTTCTATTTCTAATCGAGGTGGCCTCTTAGCCGGCGTATCCTATCCCAAATAACGGTTTCAAGGTCAGCGGGTAACGCCGATCAAAGTACCTCCAGCCAACGTCACAATGACTGCAACGACAACTCGCTGACCAATTTCAGTGCCTCCAATCAAGAGGCCAGAAAGTAGAACCGCGCCAATTGTTTGGGTAGCCCCTAGAAGTGGAGAAACGATTCCAACGCGGCTCCGCTCAAAAGCGGCCAAAAGGGACGGCATAGCGAGGCCGACAGCAATACCTGGAATCAGCATCGCCGGCATACTGCGACGGAACTGCGCGCCAAATTCCCGCGGCTTGGCAGACCCAACCGCTACTCCAACCAATACAAGAGCAGCAACACCAAGAACTACAGCGGATGCCGCGGAGATACCCAGATTGCTTCCTTGGGTCACTGACCGTGTCAGAACATCCCGAATGGCAAACTGAAGCGCGGTTATAGCAGCAAGGGCCAAGCCCAAACGGGAAACAGTCGGCCTCGTGACTCCCTCCGTCGCCAAAAGTACGCTGCCCAGAACTGCTAGAAGGGTCCCGATCACTACTGAAACCGACCAGTCCTCATTAAGGAAGATGGTGGCCAGAACAACTGACCAAGCTGGGACTGTGCCCAGCATGATGGCGGAACGAGATGGTCCAGCCCTTTGGATTGCGGCATAAAAGGTCAATTGGGCAACACCGGGAACGATCGCCCCGATAACGACGAACCCCTTGGAGTCTGTCCATCCCAAATCGCTGATCCGGACGCCACCGATGATGGCAATGGTTGAGGCCACAATCGCTGCTGTAATCACTGTGGCAAATGCAGCTACATCGGTTCGGATCCCCGTGCGGTCAAGAGCTAACCGTGTGAAAGTGGCGTTAACCGCAAATAGTGTCCCAGCCAGACAGGTGAGGGCAATGCTCATTGAAACCCTGCCAACGAGCCACGTTTCGAGCGGCGATGAGGGACGCCAGAGTCCGCAGATGGCTCACAGTGCAGTCCACGGATTCGTTCTGCGAGGTTCACACCATTCTCAAATCGCAGTCGCCTCCAATGCGATCTCGCCGAGGAGACCAATCCGCTCAAGTTTGTAGCCGTTGGCGGCCAGGTTGATCGTCATCCCGTCGATACCAGTGTCCATACATGCCTGTAGCTTCTCACCCACCGTGTCTGGGTCTCCAAAGACCAGAACCATCTTGGCCATCTCGATGACCTCCTCAGACCATCCCTTTACTGCAGCCATCTCGCGCAGGTCCGACTCAGCTTCCTCCATAGTCGGAGCCACGCAAACCATCTGCAGCTTCGTCACCATGATCTCTGACCGGTCGCGCCCTAGACGTTCACAATGCTCTTCGAGAGCCTCCAATTTGCGTGGAATTTCAGTTATCGGACCACCGGACAAGTTGGACTCGTCTGCATACTGAGCAACCATTCTCAGGGTTTTCTTCTCACCACTTCCTCCAATCATGATGGGAATATTTGACACTGGTTGAGGCGAGTTGATCGCGTCTACGACCTGATAGTGCTTACCGACGAAACTCACTCTTTCTCCGCGAAGCATCGGAATGACGATCTTCAACGACTCTTCAAGTTTCTCGAATCGATCGGTAAATGTCCCAAATTCGTATCCGAGAGATTCGTGTTCAAGTTGGAACCAGCCAGCCCCGATACCGAGAGTCGCCCTACCTGACGAGACGTGGTCAAGAGCAGTGACTGCCTTAGCCAAAAGTGTGGGATGACGGTAGGTATTACCAGTCACCAGCGCGGCGAGGCGGACTTTCTCGGTGTGCTGGGCCAAGGCCGAGAGGACTGAGTAACACTCGAACATTGGCTCTTCTGGAGCTCCGATTCCCGGGAGTTGATAGAAGTGGTCCATTACGAAAACCCTGTCAAAGCCTGCAGCTTCCGCTGCTCTGGCTTGAGCGATAACAGAATCGAAAATCGTTACCCCTGCAGCCTCGGGGTAGGTGAAGTTCGGAATCTGATATCCGACTCGAGTCATCTGAAGGTCCTCCTATAGATGTTCAATGGCTCGATGGGTCGGTCCCATTACAAAGCAGTCGAACGGCCGTGTCTATCTCTTACGGCTGCTTCGGCGATCCTTGCGAGACAGCTATCCAAATCGACCAGCGCCGGAACCTACCAAGAGGTCAACAGTGATCGCGCTGACCAAATCGTTCGGCACTGGTGGCGACTTTCCACAAACCCGCCGAGGGGCTGCCGACTACCCTGATCATGGTGCGTTGGAGACGACACCGGAGGAACCTCGTTGATGGCGAATGGCGATGGTCTTTCGGCCGCCACCAGCCCATCAAAGATGCCATCGAACCTCATCGTGTTTACCTAGACCGGTGGCGATGGGACACCCCCGCTGGATCGGTCTTCCTTCACGCCATTCGGCTGCCCGACCGAGACCTCCACCCACACACACATCCGTTCTCATGGTCATGGAGCCTGATCTTGCGCGGTGCCTACACCGAGGAACGAGGTCCGTTCGCTGAGAAGGTCCGGACTTACCGAGTTGGACAGGTGAACCGCCTTGACGCTGACACCGTTCATCGCATCGTGCGAACACACCGAGACCAAACGGTGTGGACACTGTTCGTGGCAGGGCCTCCGCACGGCCATGGCTGGGGGTTCTTGGTGGACGGCCAATACCAAGACCACAAGGCATACCTGGCTAGGCGAGCGGAGGACACCCGAAACGCAGAACAATCACAGGATTCCGATACTCGGGAGCGAACAGCATGACGATTCGAAGTCTTGTTGTCGACACCGACACCGCGTCCGATGACGCCGTCGCTCTGGTACTTGCCGCGCTGGATCCGACCGTCGAAATCCGAATGGTCACCGTCGTCGCCGGGAACGTGCCGCTGGAACTGGCGGTCCGAAACGCCATCACAACCCTCGATGTGGTCGACAAAGGTTCGGTACCGGTCCACGCTGGCGCAAAACGGCCACTGAAACGACCTCTCGAAACTGCTCAATTCGTGCACGGCGAAGACGGAATGGGTTCCGCCGACCTACCTCTTCCCACCCGCGGACCTGACTCTGAAGACGCTGTCGAGGCCCTACTTCGGGTTTCCACCGATGAACCAGGACGCCACACTCTGGTCACCCTCGGACCACTCACCAACATCGCTCTCGCACTTCGCGAGGAACCCCGCTTCCTCAGTCGATTCGTCCACACATTTCTTATGGCCGGTTCACCTGACGGTGTAGGCAACGTAAATGCCCTTGGCGAATACAACGTCTGGGCTGATCCTGAGGCCGCTACAAACGTGTTCGCCGCTGACGGCGACAAGACCATGATCGGTTGGAATATCAGCCGCACCTACGCCGTTATGGCCCCCGAGGAAACCGATCTCCTGCGGGGATGTGGTCCAATCGGACGTTTTGCCGTCGAAATCAACGCTGACGTCGACCGTTACTGCCGCGACAATGGGCTGGCCGGTATGGACCTGCCGGATCCGGTGGCTATGGCAGTCGCCCTAGACGAGTCGATCGTCACCTCGTCGACCGACGAGCGTTTGGTCGTGGGATTGGACGAACCGACTAGGGGAGCGGTGCTTCCCGACCGACGACTCGACGCCGCAAGGCCAAATATCCGGGTTGTCTGGGCCATCGACGAAGCAGCTTTCAAAAACCGTCTCTACGACGCTTGTCGGATCCGGGTCTCCTAGAGAACAGTTAGACGCAAACGGTCGACCGAACAAACTCCCCTACTGATCAAGGCCAAGCTCGCCGGCAATACCGACTACCCATTCCTCCAACCACGTCCCCACGACCTGCTGAGCATTCGGAGCCGACGCTGGTTCGTCGAGAACAATCAATCCAGTGGCGAACGCCGACGTCGATTTGTACCAGCGGTCAAAGTTTGTTTTTGCGGTCGAGATGTCTTGTGGCGAGCCCACGCAACCGAACTCAACGTGTGCAACTTCGGATACCCCATCCGCCTCTGCCCAGGCGACCACTTCCGAGATATAGGTGTCGAACATCCCACCGATTCCGTCAACGTCACAACCAAGAACCGCTAAGCCTGCAATGTCGAAGCCGCGGAGGTCGAGCCTCTGGTCACTTCCATAGATCTGCCATACGAGCTTTCCGTTGAAATTATTGAAGGTCGGTCGGATGTCTTGCATGAATTCATCCGCCGCGCTTGAACCGAAGTACTTGTCGGGTTCACTGATGGGGGCAAGCCAGTCGACTTGGTACCGCTCGGCTGTTTCCGCCAGCCCCGCCATAACTACACCAAGTTCAGAGACATAGGTAGGAATAATCGAGGAGGCAAGAGCCGGAGGGACTACACCGGGTTTGACGGCGTAGTAGATGGGCTCTCCGGATAAATAGATACTCAGCCCGGCTGATTTGAGTTCGTGCACGAGGTTGCCGATATGGCAAAGACTGGATTGGAGCGTCGGGTGGCTGGTTCCAAAACTCGAGAATGGGTAACGGACGTAACCGCCCTCATCGAATGGAATCTGAAATGAGAGGCTCACAGTGTTCATTCCAAGGGCCTTGATATCAGCCGCGTTTGAAACTGACTGGTTGCCCGGCTGAAGTTGAAAGGCCTTGATGCCGAGGAGGAAATCTCGACTTGGCCGACCGTACCCAGTCGGATCTTCGGGAATACAAGAGCTGCTATCCGACGATTCTTGGCCAACTCCAGCACTATTTGGAATTTGGGTCCCAAGGCATGGTCCGAATTCCGCTCCCTCTTCCGGAGTTGGCTGCGCACCACGTGCCAGCCGCTCGAATACTTCTTGACCGACAGCTCGAATAATGCATTCCCGCAGTTCGGGACTAGCCGAAGCAAACAAATTCGATGGCTGACCGAGAGGCTGCGAAGCGATTTCACCCTCTCCACCTCCAGCAATCCCTTCGTCGCCTGAGCCCGGTTGTGACTCATTCATACATGGTCCAAGCCGCATTTCTTCTTCTGGAGTTGGCTGACGACCGTCCGCGAGCTCTTCAAGAATCTCTGGTCCGAGTGTCCGGAGAAAGCAAGAGCGAAGATCTCCACTCGAACTTGCAAAAACGTTGGTTTCCTGAGTCGTCGTCGCCACAGCCTCAGT
>DEAU01000001.1 GCA_002348705.1 Candidatus Neomicrothrix sp. UBA2974 | reverse complement strand
GGCGAAGAAGGCGCCTGTGAAGAAACCAAAGTCTCCTTTTGGCAAGATCTTTCTCGATGAGCAGAAGAAGGCCCTTCTGGCAGAGAGAGCCCGGTATCTGCAGAGTGCGGACAACCTTCAGGCTGAGGCGGACGCGCTTCTTGAGGACCGCGATCCGGGCGATGTGCAGTTCGATGACGAGTCGGGCGAGGGTGACACTCTTGCGGTTGAACGGGATCTTGATCTGGCTCTCAGCGCTCAGGCTCGAGCTGCTGTCGATGAGATCGATGCGGCTCTAGATCGCATCCGTCGCGGGGTTTATGGAGTCTGCGTAGTGTCGGGTAAGAACGTCCCGAAGGAGCGTCTGAAGGCCATTCCTTGGGCCGCTGAGCGGGTCGAGTTCAAGGCCGGAGGGCTGGGTCGCCGGTGACCTCTAGAGCCGGCCCTGAGGGCCGGTGGATGGCACCGGTGCTAGCCGGTGTCGTCGTGCTGGTCCTTGACCAGGTCACGAAGTGGTGGGCGCTAGAAGTCCTTACCGGCCGGACGATCGACGTTGTTTGGACACTTCGACTCCGCCTAGTCCACAACACGGGCGCCGCCTTTGGTCGTGGAGAGGGGTGGGGCCCGCTCGTAGGGCTACTGGCCCTCTGTGTCGTGGTCTTCCTCGTGAAGTTGGCGACCTCTTCTGACGATGGGCCTTCACAAATAGTGGTGGGTGCCGTAGTCGGAGGGGCGTTAGGCAACCTATCTGACCGTGTATTCCGGGCGGATCAGGGGATACTCAGTGGGGCCGTGGTCGATTTCGTCGATTTCCAGTGGTGGCCGGTATTCAATCTGGCTGATGCCGCAATCGTTGTGGGTGGGGTGGTGGTGGTTTTGCGTGGTTGGCGCAGATCGTGAGCAGCATGGAAAACGAACCAGCCCTTCAAACTCCAGTACCTGCCGCTCTTGACGGGGAGCGGGTCGATCGAGTGGTTGCCTTGCTGACCGACGCGAGCCGGAGCCGGGCCGGTGATGCTATCGATAGCGGTCGGGTCACCCTTGGCGGGAAGGTTGTCAACCAGCGCTCTCACCGGGTGGTTGAAGGGGATGAATTGGTGGTGTCCGATTTGGGCCGGGAAGCAGTCCGCGTGCCGGGTGCAGATTCCTCGATTCCCATCAACGTGTTATACGAGGACGAACAGGTCGTGGTTGTCGACAAGCCCGCTGGTTTGGTCGTTCACCCTGGAGCCGGAAATCCGATCGGCACGCTGGTGAATGGCCTACTTGACCTCTACCCGGATTTAGCTGGAGTTGGGTCTGCGGCTCGACCTGGGATAGTCCACCGGCTAGACCAGGGAACCTCGGGAGCACTCGCTGTGGCGCGGACCGAGAAGGCCTATGCGTCTTTGGTGGCGCAGTTGGCCGATCATTCCGTAAGTAGGAGATACCTCGCCTTGGTCTGGGGTCGGCCGGAGTCGACTACCGGCATTGTTGATGCACCGATTGGTCGGTCAAGCCGTGACCGGACGCGAATGGCCGTGGTTTCTTCGGGACGTCCAGCCCGCACCCGCTTTCAGCAACTACGGGTTTGGTCAGGGCCGCCTGAACTGAGTCTTCTGGAGTGTCGATTAGAGACCGGAAGGACGCATCAGATCCGGGTGCATCTTTCCGCTATTGGACATCCAGTTGTCGGGGACGAATCATACGGTGGAGACCGGTCTGGACTGTCCGGCACAGGGGGCAGAGTGGTGCTTACTCGACCATTCCTGCATGCTGTCCACCTTTCATTTGACCACCCGACAAAAGGCGAACGGGTAATCGTCGACTCGCCTCTTCCAGATGAACTTGAGGGGGTCCTAGAGTTGCTTGGAGCGCCGGACGACTCCGGGCCTGAGGTCTGACGCAGGTCTTGTCAGGTGCTGGGCCAGTCGAGTTGGCCACGAGCCATCTCAGCGATGTCGGCGAGGGTGAAAGAATCTAGGTAGGCCTGCATATGGCTTCCCGCGCTCGACCAGATCGAAAGCAGCACGCACTGGCCTTCGTGGTCGCAGGCGCCGCCGGTGTGGGGGTCGCCAAAATCTCCGGCCACTATAGGTCCATCCACGGCAGCCACTATCTGTGAGAGCAAGATGGTTGAGGCTTCCCGGGCTAATACGTAGCCTCCGCCAACCCCTCTTTTGGACCGTACGATTCCTGCCCCTTTGAGGGCCAACAGGATTTGTTCCAGATAGGGCTGCGGAAGCCCGGTCCGGTCGGCCACGTCGCGGACGGAACGTGGAGTCTGGTTATCGCCATGCAGGGCGAGAGACAGGAGAGCGCGGCTAGCGTAGTCGCCCCGCGTCGAGACCTTCACGCTGGTCGATCCTAGGCCCCGCTACCGTCACAGTGGCATGGAGCGAAGTGAACCTTCCGAGTTGTTGGGTTCGGCGGAGGTGCCGGTCGGGCCTCGCCTTCCGGATTATGGGGGTGCCTGCGTGACCGGTCTGGTGCCGGCTCTGCTTGAGGGACCAGGGAATCCGAGAGGTTGGCCGGCTTGGTTACCTCCCGAAGTTGGCGAGGCCTCAAGGGCACTGCTCCTTGTTTTAGATGGCCTTGGCTGGCATCAACTTCGCGAGCGGAAGGGAGTAGCCCCGACGCTCAGCGAGATGGCTGGAGGTCCGATTTCGACAGTGGCGCCTACTACCACGGCCGCTGCCCTGACATCGATTTCAACTGGCCGACCACCCGGTGAGCATGGAGTTGTTGGTTATCGGATCGCCGTCGGTGGAGTGCCATCCCACGGTGAGATATTGAACGCGTTGCGATGGAGTACGGGTAGTGGCGACGCGCAGCGCAGGCACCACCCTCGGACGTTTCAGCCCTGCGTGCTCTTTGGGGATCAGAGACCTCCGGTAGTGACGCGTGAGTCGTTTCTCGGTTCAGGCTTTACCGCTGCACATCTTTCTGACACCCGCTTGGTTGGTTACCGCGACCGCAATGGTCTAGTAACAGCGGTGTTGGAAGCCTTTAGTCGGGGGGAGGCTTTTGTCTACGCCTATTGGGACGATGTCGATCGAACGGCACATGAGTTTGGTCTTGGAGAGCGCTATGACGCCGAACTCTCGGCCTGCGACACAATGGTCGCTGAACTTCTCAATCGTCTTCCGCCCGGGACAGCACTGGTGGTAACAGCTGACCACGGGCAGGTGCATGTCGACGAAAAACTCCTAGAACTGCCGAGCGCAGTGACCTCTCTTATTGACGGCCAGAGCGGCGAGGGACGTTTTCGTTGGTTGCATGCTCGCTCCGGAGGGGAAGAAGACCTTTTGGCCGCGACAACTGAAGCGTTTGCCGACGTGGCATGGGTGGTCGGAGTGAATCAGGTTGTGCGCGATGGCTGGTTGGGGCCCGTGGTCACTGAGGCGGCCCGGAGTCGTCTTGGCGATGTGGCACTTGTAGCCCGTGAGCCAGTGGCGTTCATTGATTTGGCTGAACACACCTCAATCCATCTGATTGGCCGACATGGCGGCTTGACAGATGAAGAGTTAGATGTGCCCGCAGTGGGTGCCCTGGCATGATCTGCAAGGAAGCATTAAAGGGATCGCGAAATCGTCTCCTTCTGACACTGCTCCGGCCTAGAGTCGCTATCGATGGAAGACGAAACCAGCCAATCCCCCGACCTGTCTGACGGACCCGTAGATCCAGAGGTCTTACCAGCAGGAGTTGATGGCAACGAAGATGGCGGCGAGGACGAGGTCGATGAGTCGATAGAGCACCCGGCCAAAGTCATGCGGGTTGGAACCATGATGCGTCAACTCCTTGAAGAGGTGCGTTCAGCCGCGCTTGACGAACCGAGCCGGGACCGCCTCCGAGAGATTTACGCCACTTCGGTGACTGAGCTTGGCTCAGCTCTGTCGCCCGACCTTCGTGAGGAGCTGGGTCGGCTGGCACTGCCCTTCGCCGAGGATGCCGCTCCATCGGTTGACGAGTTGCGGGTAGCGCAGGCCCAGTTGGTCGGCTGGCTAGAGGGCCTGATCCAGGGCATTCAGGCAACCCTGTTTGCCCAGCAGATGGCGGCTCAACAGCAGCTTGCTGGGATGCGTCGCGGTGAACTGGAGCCTGGATCTGGGACAGGTCCTGAGGTTCGTCCCGGCACTTATCTGTGACCGGATGCTTGGCAGGCCATACCGGATCTTTGTTCGTGACTGAGGCGATGCAGTGAGCGCAGGGTTTACCCATCTTCACGTGCATACCGAGTTCTCGATGCTCGACGGGGCTGCTCGTGTCGGGGAGCTAGTGGATGCAGCGGTTGCTGATGGCCAGACGGCTCTAGGGATTACTGACCACGGAAATATGTACGGGATTCTCGACTTCTATCGGGCTTGCCGGGAACGGGGGGTAAAGCCGATTTTGGGCACTGAGGCCTACATGGCCTATGACACCCGGTTTGAGCGCCCCTCGCGTCGTGGACGAATTGATGATTCGGGTGGCGAGACCGATAGTGGACGCAAACTCATGTACCACCTGACTCTCTTGGCCGAGAGCAACACGGGGTATCGGAACCTGATTCAGGTGGCGAGCCGGGCATTCCTCGAGGGCTACTACTACAAGCCCCGTGTCGACTGGGAAGTTCTAGCCGAACATGCGAAAGGCGTGATTGCTACTACCGGTTGTCTGGGTGGCCATGTTCTGCAGGCCCTGATGCGCGACGACTACGACGGCGCTCGTGCAAAGGCTGGAAGGCTCCAGGACATCTTTGGCCGGGACAGCCTGTTCATTGAATTGCAGGACCAGGGAATGCCCGAACAGCGCCGAACAAACCCACAGTTGGAGCGCATAGCCGCCGAGTTGGGAGCACCACTCCTGGCGACCAATGACAGCCACTACACCCACCGTGGAGATGCTCGCGCTCACGATGCCCTCTTGTGTGTCCAGACCGGTTCGCTGATGAGCGATCCGGACCGGTTCAAGTTCTCGGGAGAAGAGCACTACCTGAAGACTTCTGCAGAAATGCGGAATCTTTTTCGAGACGTCCCTTCAGCTTGCGACAACACGCTTTGGATCGCCGAGCGTTGCAATGTGGAGATCGAGTTCGGAAAGCCTCAGCTTCCCGACTTCCCGATTCCAGAGGGATTCGATGGGGCTGATGCCTACCTGGAGCACCTGACCTTCGAAGGAGCGAAGAAGCGCTGGGGGGAGAGGCTTGACGATCAGGTTGTTGAGCGGCTTGCCTACGAACTCACGACAATCCGCGAGATGGGGTTTTCGTCATATTTCCTGATCACTTGGGACCTGATCCGCCATGCTCGAGAGCAGGGCATTCGGGTGGGTCCGGGCCGTGGGAGTGCAGCTGGTTGTGCCGCAGCTTATTGCCTTTGGATCACTGATCTAGATCCCATTCGATACGACCTCTTGTTTGAGCGATTCCTAAACCCGAGCCGGAGTTCTATGCCGGACATTGATATGGACTTCGATTCTCGCTTTCGTGACGAGATGATCCGCTACGCGGCGGAGAAATACGGGCGCGATCACGTGGCACAGATCGTAACGTTTTCGCAGATTAAGGCTCGAGCCGCAGTGCGCGACGCCGCCCGGGTGCTTGGCTATCCGTATGCAGTCGGTGACAAGATTGCCAAGGCGATGCCTCCGCTCATTATGGGTCGTGACACCCCATTGGCGGCCTGCCTAGAGGAAACCGACAAGCACGTCGACGGTTTCAAGATGGCAGCTGACTTGCGCGAAATGTATAGCGGAGACCAGGACGTTAAGGCTGTGGTCGACGTGGCTCGCGGCCTGGAGGGACTGCGACGCCAGGACGGGATCCACGCTGCCGCTGTTGTCATTACTCGCCAACCGCTTACCGATTATCTCCCTATCCAGCGCAAGCCTGAGTCTGGTCAGGCGCCTGAGGACGCCCCGGTCGTTACCCAATACGAGATGCATGGGGTTGAGGATTTAGGTCTCTTGAAGATGGACTTTCTTGGTCTAAGGAACTTGGACGTCATCACCGACGCCTTAGCCCTCATCGAACGGACCACTGGGAAGGTCATTGATATCGATGCTGTCGACCTAGAAGACGGTCCGACCTTCGAGATGTTGGCCCGCGGCGAGTCCATCGGGGTGTTTCAGTTGGAGTCTGGGCCGATGCGATCACTTATGCGATCGCTGGCTCCGTCGACCTTTGAAGACGTCGCCGCTCTCGTAGCGCTGTACCGGCCTGGCCCGATGGCGGCCAATATGCACAATGACTACGCCGACAGAAAGAACGGCCGACAGCCTGTTAGCTACTTCCACCCTGACGCCGAGGAGCTTTTGGGCGACACATACGGTCTGATGATTTACCAAGAGTCGGTGATGCGGGTGGCACAGAAGTTCGCTGGCTACTCCCTGGCTGACGCCGACAACCTTCGCAAGGCTTGCGGCAAGAAGATCCGCGAGTTGATGCAAAAGGAGCGAACCGCTTTCGTGTCTGGGTGCGAATCCACTGGCTACGGGGCGGCTCTTGGTGAAGAACTATTCGATGTTATTGAACAGTTTGCAGACTATGCCTTCAACAAGAGTCACTCCTATGGGTACGGCTATATCGCCTACCAGATTGCCTGGCTTAAGGCTCACTATCCGGTGGAGTACATGGCGTCCCTACTAACCAGCGTGAAGTCCAATCTGGACAAGGCGGCGATCTACCTCAACGAGTGCCGAGTGTTGGGTGTCGAGGTAACAGTGCCCGATGTGAACGTTGCCCGGTCCGACTTTGAGCCGGTGCCGAATTCAAATTCTGCGTCTACTTCACGGGGGCAGATCGTGTTCGGGCTCTCTGCAGTTCGCAACGTAGGGGAGGGTCTGGTCGAGTTGATAGTTGCAGAGAGAGGTGCCAACGGACCGTTTGTCGACTTCTATGACTTCTGCCAGCGGTGCGATACGTCAGTTCTGAACAAGCGGACCGCGGAGTCGCTCATTAAGGCTGGAGCATTCGATGCAATGGGACATACCCGACAGGGCCTACTGCACGCCTGCGAGCAGATCATCGATCACACGGTGGCTCGACGAAAGGAATACGACATGGGTGTCCAGTCGTTGTTTGGTGTCGTCGATGGTGACGGTCCAATCTTTGAAGAGCGTGCCGATATAGCGGAGCTTGAATTCGATAAGACGACCAGATTGGCTTTCGAGAAAGAAATGCTTGGCCTCTATGTATCCGATCATCCGCTTCTCGGCTACGAAGCTGCCCTACGCCGACGATGCGACACTTCGGTCATTGAGCTGGAGGACGCTGACCGGGTGGAAGACGGCTCGTTTCGGACCCTAGGCGGAGTGATCACCAACCTCGACAAGAAATGGACTCGGCGGGGAGACCTCATGGCCGTCTTCACCTTGGAGGACCTTGGAGGCTCAATTGAAGTCATGGTCTTCCCGAAGAGCATGACAGAGCACGGTCATAAATTGGCAGACGACTTGATTGTTTTGGTTAAGGGGCGGGTTGACAGACGAGAGGATCTTCCCAAACTCATTTGCCATGACGTGGAAATTCTGCGAACTGCAGAACTCGACGAGGCTCGGCCGATCCGGGTGCGTCTTCCTGTCGAACAGGTGCGACCGGAGATCATCGAAGAACTAAAGGGCTTACTTGCAGCTCATCCTGGCGACTCGGAGGTTTTTCTCCATCTCGGGGACCGCCAGGTGCTTCGGTTGCCAGACGACTATTCGGTGGACCCTGTCGGCGGATTGGTCGGCGAAATTCGAGTACTGCTAGGCGCCGACTCTGTACTTGCCGTATAGCCGTCTAGCCGCCGTGATCCTGTATTAGCGGCTAAGGGTTGGGATGCTCCGAGCGCCGGGGCAAAATGAAGAGGTCACGGTTGAGGGTCCACAACGCGCATCTGCTGGCAAGGGATTTCTCACCGGAAAACGGTCGAGAGCGGAGGCACCCGGGTATGGCAATCGAGGTCGAGACCAAGGACTGCACGATGCTCGGCGATGCCGAGATTGAAGAGATGGCCGACCTGTGTGCCGATGGACCGAACCCGTTCGGTATAGGTCTGATCTCTAAGCAGACCGAGGAGTGGGTTCTGATCAGCACGGCTCGGGAGGGTGGTCGTCTGAAGGGCTTCACCTTTTTCACTTTGGAACGCATCGGCGGGACACCGTCGGTGATCATTGGATTGGCATCAATCCACCGCACTTCAAAACGTGACACTGTGCTTCGCGCCTTGATGACCGAACAATTGCGTCGGGCGGTACTGGCCTTTCCTGACGAGGACGTAGTGATTGGCGCGCGATTTAACGAGCCATCCGGCTTTGAAGCCTTCAAGATCTTGACCGGGATTGTTCCCCGGCCCGGCCACAAGTCTTCCGGGGAGGAACGGGCATGGGGTCGTCGCTTCGTGAAGCGCTTTGGCCTATCAACGCTGACCTACGACGAGAAGCGCTTTACCTCTCCCGGCAAGGGAACCCAGGCTTGTGTGATGGACCACACAAGCCTCAAAGAGGAGAAGATCGACGCCGACGTGGCTGCTTATTTTGACAAGTTGAACGTTGCCGATGGCGATGTACTCGTG
This sequence comes from Candidatus Neomicrothrix sp. UBA2974, assembly GCA_002348705.1. GTDB lineage: Bacteria > Actinomycetota > Acidimicrobiia > Acidimicrobiales > MedAcidi-G1 > UBA9410. The sequence continues at coordinate 33,666 of DEAU01000001.1, read as the reverse complement.
GCGACCGGGTGGGCCTTGTCAGAGGACCTCGCGAAGCTTGCCTGATCTCTGCTCCGGGCTTTGTGAGCCGGGGTCCCTCGGGTCAAAACTGTGACTGTCGCGGAAGCCCTCCAGAAACGGCGATCCTGCCGTTCGTTTGCAGGAGATCCACTTCCGCCTGGCCTGATCGACGATCTAATAGATCAGGCCCGCCGCACCCCGACGGCCGGCAACTGTCAGGGCGTTGACTTCCTTGTCTTCTGTGACACCGAGGTTGCCGACTATTGGGAAGTCACTCTTTCTGCCGAACGGAGGGAGGTGTTCCCCTGGCCTGGGCTGTTACGGGCTCCTGCACTGGTTGTGCCCTACGGGATGTCTGACCGCTACCTAGAACGCTACTCCGAGGCCGACAAGGCGGATAGTGGACTTGGAGTCTCGACTGAAGCCTGGGGAGTCCCGTACTGGCTGGTCGACGCTGCATTTGCGACTATGGCATTGCAGCTTCTCGCCGTAGAGGCTGGGCTGGGCTGCTGTTTTTTTGGTCTCTTTGAGCACGAGTTTGCAGTAGCCCAACGTTTCGGTATCCCGGATGGGGCGAGTGCCGTTGGAACTGTTGCCATTGGTTACCCGGACCCGAATGGTGAGCGGGCTAGCGGATCGTTAACGCGGGGCCGACGTCCTCTCAGCGAGGTTATTCATCGCGGCAGTTGGTGACAGGGTTGATCCCTCGAACAGCCTGACCCGGTTGGGAGGGATCGATGTTCCGCCGGTACCGTCGGAAACTGTGATTGACGAGAATACAGACGGCACTGATGTTGCGGTCAAGGTGCCAACGAATGTTCCAATTGTCGACTACTTGATTCTTGGTGACGACCCTCATCTGGTGGCCAACGAGTGCAAGGAGTGTGGGGCTCGTTACTTCGACCGTCGGAACGCATGCGCCAGATGCGGGAAAGTTGAATTTGTGTCTGCACGAGTATCCAATGAGGCCACGCTTCGCTCGTTCAGCGTGGTTCACAGGGCTGCCCCGGGAATACCGGTTCCCTATGTTTCGGCGATTGTGCAGACCGATGACGGCACCTCAGTGCGAGCCAACGTAGTGGGGCTGAACGACCCGATGAAGGTCGAACTCGGTATGCGCGTGCGTTTGACCACATACGGCTGCGGAACCGATGACATTGGGACAGAGTGCATGGCTTTCGGCTATGTCGCTGCTTGAGCGGTTGGTAGTTGGTCAGAATAACTCCAACGACTTATTGGTATAGAGAGGACAGGCGATGGGTGACGCAGTGTGGGTGCTCGGAGCGAGCATGACCCGTTTCGGTCGGTATCCCGACCTTGACTCAGTCGACTTAGCTGCACAGGCTTGCATGGACGCACTAGCGGATGGCGGAACGACCATTCACGACATGGACGTATTAGCCGCTGGATCATTGTTTCAACCGCCAGGTATGGGTCAGCGAGTCCAGAAGCAAATCGGCCAGACTGGCATCCCGGTCTACAACGTGACCAACGCCTGCGCTACAGGAGCGACCGCGCTGCGGTTGGTCTACATGGCGATCAAGGCCGGTGAGGCGCAGATGGGTTTGGCCTTCGGTGTAGAGCAGATGGGCAAGATGGGCCTACTGCGGGGGGGGTCTAAAGAGGAAGCCAACGTCTACGAACCCTCGGGACGTCATGGTGCCGTGACCGCCGTCGATGGAATCCTAGGCACCGAGACCATGCCGGGGGTGTTCGCTCAGGCAGGCATGGAGTACGCGTACGAGAATGAGGGAGTTGGTTTCGAACAGTTCGCCCGCGTGGCCTTCAAGAATCACCAGCACTCGACGCTGAACCCCTTGGCCCAGTACCGGAAGGAGTTCACGATGGAAGAGATTATGAGCTCGCCGGTGCAGAGTTACCCAAATACGTTGCTCATGTGCTGCCCGACAGGAGACGGCGCCGCAGCGGCGATCTTGGTTTCCGAAGAACGGCTGCGTTCGCTGCCTATCGACGTGCGGAAGAGGGCAGTGAAGATCTCAGCCTCCGTGTTAACTAGTGACCCGTGGGTGGAAAGTGGCCAGGTGCAACCCGATGTGAATACCTTGACTCGCAATGCTGCTGCGCAAGCGTATGAAGCTGCCGGAGTCGGGCCCGAAGACCTCGACCTGGTCGAGTTGCACGACTGCTTTGCTACAGCAGAGCTCATCCACTACGACAATCTTGGCCTTTGCGAGCGAGGTGGCGCTGGTGAGTTCATCGACTCGGGTGGGCCGTTTCGCGACGGACGAACTCCGGTCAACGTTTCAGGTGGTCTGATCTCTAAAGGCCACCCAATTGGCGCCACTGGAGTAGCCAATGTCTATGAGGTGACCACTCACCTACGAGGAGAGGCTGGTGACCGTCAAATAAAGGGAGCGAGAGTGGGTTTGGCCCATGTCATTGGATTGGGATCTGCCTGCGGGATCCACATCTTGGAGAAATCGGCAGCGTGACAAGACGCAAGAACCGCAAAGGCAGGGCCACCTCACAGCCAGGGGAATCTCGCCAGAAACAGCTGCTTCCTGCTTTCAACAGGCGGCGGTCTATTTCAGTCCTGCGTTGATCTGAAGTAGTGTCGCGAGTCGATTGGGTTAATCACTCATCGCTGCCAGTAGATCGGTGACTGTGGTGGCTGGGGCTTGGCAAGTGAAATTCCGACAGACCCAAGCCTGGTCGCCGTTCCGACCTTCCCAGAGTGGGCCGCCGTATGGTTCGCCCCAGGCAAGTACCGTGTTGGGTCGCCACGAAGTCGCGGTTGCGGCGACTAGGTCGGGGCGTTCACCACTAACCACTACTTCGGTGATGCCAGTGTGCCATAGGTCGATCGCTCCAAGTAGATGGCCGAAGGCGGTCGGATGATTCGCCGCACTATCGCCCAGTAGGCGCAACACTCCTTCGGCTGCATCGACATATCGGGCGTCGCCGACTAGTGCCCCTAGGCGCATGAGGGCCACTGCGGCCAAACTGTTAGCTGACGGATGAGCGTTGTCCAGAAGATCCTTCGGACGTCGGACCAATGCCTCGGCGTCGTGTCCAGTGGAGTGGAAGCCTCCCCGCTCTGAGTCCAGGAACTGATCAAGTAGCGCGTCGGCCGTCGAAGCGGCCAATTCGGTCCAACGTGCTTCACCGGAAGCCTCACCGAGTCGGGTCAGTCCATCGATCATTGCAGCGTGGTCGGCGGCAAAGCCCAGAGTGTGGGCCCCGGTGTCGGCCTGCCACGACCGCAGCCAGCGTCCGTCGTTGCGTCGAAGGTTCCGCACCAAGAAGTCGCCGTTGGTCCTAGCTGCCTCGAGCCAATCCTCTCGGCCGAATGCCATGGCCGCCTCAGCCAGTGTGGCCAGCATCAGACCGTTCCACTCGGTGAGTACTTTGTCGTCCAAGCCGGGACGGACCCGTGTTTCGCGAGATGCAAACAGGGCTGTCCGACAGCGCTCGATGGCGTCGGGACGCTCAAGGTCGCCCCGGATGGGACGGTGGAGAATGTTGGCGCCTTCGAAGTTCCCGGCTTCTGTAATCCCGTACCACTCAATTGCTAGTTCGGCGTCGTCTCCGCACACGTCGTGCACTTCTTCCACTTCCCACACATAGAAACTTCCCTCGGCACCCTCGGAATCGGCGTCTTCTGCGGAGAAGAATCCGCCACTCGGATGACGAAGGTCGCGCAGCACATATTCGATGGCCTCGGTAGCCACCACCCGCCAGCGCCGGTGTCCTAGGACCTGCCACCCGTGCATATAGGTCCTGGCCAGTAGGGCGTTGTCGTAAAGCATCTTCTCGAAATGGGGGACTAGCCACCAAGGATCCACCGAGTAACGGGCGAACCCGCCTCCCAGGTGGTCGTGCATTCCGCCTGAGGCCATGGCGTCGAGGGTGGTTGTGACCACTTCCACAGTTCGGACGCGCAACGAGTTGTCTTCATCTGTGGCGACGAGGTATCGCATTAACGCTTCGAGGCTCATGGCTTGAGGGAACTTAGGAGCGGCACCAAAGCCGCCCCAAGAATCGTCGTGCTGTTCGCCTAACTGGGTCACGGCACGCTCCAAGGTGTCGGCGGGAGGAACGCTGTTTCTTGGGGAAAGGTCACTGTGTCGGGCCATTGAGGCAGTCAGTCGATTGGCGAGACTGTCGAGGTCGTCCCAGCGTTCGTTCCAAGCGTCGATGACAGCCTCGAGCACCTGGGGAAAAGAGGGCATGCCGCCACGGGGTTGGCTTGGCCAATAAGTACCGCCGTGGAAAGGCCGGCCATCCGGATGGCAGAACACAGTCATAGGCCATCCACCTCGGCCAGTTAGAGCGGTTACGGCATCCATGTAGATCGAGTCAACGTCAGGCCGTTCCTCGCGGTCAACCTTGATATTTACGAACCCATCATTCATTTGCGCTGCGATTTCCGGGTCCTCGAATGACTCGTGTGCCATCACATGGCACCAGTGACAGGCCGAGTAGCCGACGCTTAGAAGGATGGGGACATTGCGCTCAGCGGCTGCTTCGCGTGCCTCATCGCCCCATGGATACCAGTGGACTGGGTTGTTGGCGTGCTGACGCAGATATGGACTGCTTTCGGAGCTAAGACGGTTCACGTCGGCGACCCTACGTTGGGTTTGTTCCACTCTCGGCATTATCGGGCGAGATCCGCATTGTCAATCAGGTTGGTGGAATGATGCCACTGGCAGACTAGGCGCATGCGACGTTGGATCCTTGGGGCACGGCCCCGCACGCTGCCGGCTGCGATCGTCCCAGTCCTAGTGGGTACAGCGGTCGTTGCCGGCTCGGGGATCGTCTGGTGGCGGGCCGTCGCCGCTCTGATCGTGGCGTTGGCTCTCCAGGTGGCAACCAACTACTCCAACGACCTGTCGGACGGTGTTCACGGCATCGACGGAGAACAGCGTGTGGGGCCGATCCGTTTAGTCGGTTCGGGGCTTGCTTCGGCCGATGAGGTGCGGTTGGCCATGCTTGCGGCGTTTGCTGTGGCCGGGGTGGCGGGTTTAACCCTTGCAACGGCCGTGACTCCTTGGTTGCTGGTGGTAGGTGCAGTTTCCATAATGGCTGGTTGGTTCTACACCGGCGGGTCCCGCCCATATGGTTACCTAGGATTGGGTGAGGCTTTTGTTTTCATCTTTTTTGGGCTTGTAGCCACCGTCGGAAGCGCCTACGTGCACCAGGGAGAAGTGCCCAACGTGGCTTGGCCGGCAGCGGTCGCCGTTGGCCTGCTTTCTTGTGCCCTCCTTGCTATAAACAACCTTCGAGATCGGGAGGGTGATGCTGCTTCCGGTAAGCGCACACTTGCGGTTCGTCTCGGTGATCGTCGCGCACGGATCCTCTATGTCTTCTTCCTAGACGGCGCGTTGGTGGTCGGTTCTCTTTGCGCGCTGTCTCGACCCTGGGCAGCTTTGGTGTTGGTCGCTGGTCTATTAGCTGGTCCAGCGGTCCAAAGGGTGCTTGGAGGTGCGGATGGTTCTGAACTGATAGAAGTATTGGGTCTCACTGGCCGCGTTCAAATGCTGGCGGGAGCGCTACTAGCGGTAGGACTGGTGCTGTCGTCCTGACAGTTGTGGACTAATGGGCGCGATCCGTAAATAGCTGGTCAGATTCGAGTGGCGGTCAGTATTTGGGCGATGCCACCGCTGCAGCGACTCTTCGCTACGTCCCCGAATTTTGCCGCCGTGATGGCGTTCAGTAGGTCATCTTCCGGTGGCAGATAGACCGCCGAACGCGGCAGGTACCGGTAGGCATTGCGGTTCGACAAGATGCCACCGACTAGAGGAACAACTCTTCCGAAGTAGATACTGTGACCGAACTGCAGGAGCGGATTTTTGGGGCTGTCCACCTCTAGGAGAGCGATCCGGCCGCCAGGGCGAAGGACTCGAGCCAATTCAACCAGAAAGGGTTCAAGTGCCGTCAGATTGCGGAGAGCGAAGCCGCAAGTGGCTCCATCGACGGATTGGTCCGCCACCGGCAGTTGCAGAGCGTCAGCATGGACGAGTGGAGCCTTTGTTCGAGCTGAGGCAAGCATTCCCCAGGAGAGATCGATTCCTACTGGGCGGTGTCCGGCTGTCTCGAGATCTCGGCATAGGTCCCCAGTGCCACAGGCGAGGTCCAGAACAGATGAGTTGTTTGGCAGGGCGAGTCGTCGCACCGTGTCCTTTCGCCACCTGACGTCTAGACGGAAAGTCAGGATCCGATTGACCAGGTCGTAACGCGGAGCGATGGTGTCGAAAATTGACCGTACTGCTCTGACCTTTTCCTCGCCGGCTGGTAGGGGCTGGCTGGGGTCGGGTATGCCGTTAGCGCTGGTCACGGTGGTGGCTTGAAACCTTGCGGGGAGAGCGGTCGTTCGGTCCGCAGTAATTCCTTAGTCAAACCAGATCCGCTGGTGCTCGCGGCTCTGGGGGTGGACGAGTAGAGCGAGGAGAACTACCGGGAACAGGAGAGCGAAGGCCAACGAGATAGGGCTGGATAGGCCATACCAAGCCAATCGGATGAAGACAGCCAAGGACGCTGCAACGACGCCAAGTCGCCACCCCCACCGTTTATCGTTAGCGATGGCCCATGCCGCTGGGAACATGGCTACTCCCACCAGGAAGAGCACTTGGCCTCGGACGAGGTTGAAGACCCCCTCGATGTACAGGAGCATTGTGGCCGATGCCAGCGTCTGCGGGTGCATTCTGTTAATCCAACGGCGTTTCACGCGTCCAGTCTGTCAGCCCGGCAGCTTCTTGCCTCGTGGATCGGCGAATAGGACCACGCCATCGGGATGTCCCCACTTTTGGTCAACTCGGTCGGTACGAAGCTGGCCACAGGCGGCCTTGATGTCGGCCCCGCGGGTCCGTCGCACGGTGGCATTTCCTCCATGGGAGTTGACCTCTGCGGCGAAGGAGCGAACCCGTTGAGGGGAAGAACCGCGTGTCGGCCAGTCGGGTGTCGGATTGAGTGGAATTAGGTTGATGTGAGCGCCGAGTCGCTTCGCGTAATCGGCGAGGCGGACAGCGTCCTCTAGGCGGTCGTTGACATCGTGGATTAGTGCCCATTCGAAGGACAGTCGGCGTCTCGTGGCTGCCACATACTCGGCGCAGGCGTCGGCGAGAACCTCCAGCGGGTAGCGCCGATTAATGGGCACCAACTCATCGCGAAGGTCGTTATCGGCGGCGTGAAGCGAGACGGCCAAGTTGATTGGCAAGGATTCATGAGTGAGGCGTCGTATGCCAGGTACGACTCCGACTGTCGACACGGTTAGGTGTCGAGCGGACAGGCCGAAGTCACCATGGAGCCGCTCTATAGCAGCCCATGTCCGGTCATAGTTGGCTAACGGCTCACCCATTCCCATGAACACGACGTTGGAGACCCGTCGACTTCCTGCCTCCATTTGAGCTCTTACGACCTGTTCGACAATTTCGCCAGTGCGTAGGTGGCGATCAAACCCCATTTGGCCAGTAGCGCAGAACCCGCATGCCATGGCACATCCGGCCTGAGTGCTTACGCAAACGGTAGACCGTTGCTCATAATGCATCAGCACCGTTTCAACTAGTGCCCCATCGGCCAGTCGGAACAACCACTTCACAGTTTGTCCGGCGTCGCCAGTTAACCGAGAATCTTCAGTCAATGCGGGCGGCAACTCCTTAGCCAATTCCGCTCTGAGGACCTTTGGGAGAGTGGTGAGGTCTTCTGGGGCTACCAGGTCCCGGTAAAGACCCTGCCAGAGTTGGTCTACTCGATATGAAGGACTAGCGGCCTTACCGGTTTGATCAGCCACCTTGGCCAGTAAAGCGGCGAGGCCCTCGCGGTCGTAGTCGTACCGGCTAGCAACTTGATCCATTGTCGGAACCGGTTTCATCGGACGAAGCGTTGGTAAGCCCTGTTGGTGAATTCCACCTCGAAACCCAGATTCTGGTAAATCCTCAGGGCCGGTCGGTTGTCGGACTCGACGAAGAGGATGGCGTGGCGCAGGCCAAGCTCGGAGAGGTGGGCCAGACCGGCCAATGTCAGTTCGCGCCCAAGACCCCTCCCATGGTGGTCCGGATCGACGGCAATAGCGTAGATCTCGCCGAGGGCTGGGTTCTGATCCGCATGGACTTTGGTCCAGCAAAACCCGATCACCGATCCCTGCTCTTCCAGCACCAGAAAACCGTCGGGGTCATACCACGGCTCAGCCTGTTTGGCGGCGAGTAGCTCGGGGGTCATGTTGCCCTGTTCTGGGTGCCAGTCGAAGGCCCGGTTGTTGACTTCCAGAAAGGCTGCGGTATCCAAGTTGGTGTAGGAGCGGACCTCCAGTTCGGTGGGCAAAGCCGGCAGTTCCCGTCGCAGGCGAAGCAGGTCGCGCCATGGAACGAAGCCAGCTCGGGTGGCGACCGCGTCGCTCTCGCTATCAACCTTCTCCACCCAATACTCGAGTCGGCCGCCACCCTCGAGGGTGATGGTGTGAGTCGCAGCTTCTAGGAGGCGGCGTGCGCGGTCGGCCGGTGTGCCGCGTTCATCGGTTGGCTTACCTGAGTCGCCAAGCTCAGCCAGGTCCACCTCTACCAACCACCGTTCGGCATTTCCGGTCAGGGTGACGGCGTCAGTTCCGTCGTAGACGGTCAGGATGGTCATGGTCATGGTCATGATCGGCGAGGCTACCGTCGGTCCCTATGGGACGACCGAGGTCACCAAAGGGACGAGCCGCAGAGACTCACCGTCGCTTGGCTATCGAGTATCCCGATGCCGTTTGTGAGCTGGACCACGAGGGTTCGTTCCAGTTGTTGGCTGCCACTATCTTGTCGGCACAGTGCACTGACAAACGGGTAAACATGGTTACTCCGAACCTGTTTGCGACCTACCCGACGCCCGAAGCATTGGCTGGCGCCGCCCCGCAGGAACTTGAGGAAATCGTTCGATCTACCGGCTTTTATGCCAGCAAAGCTAAGAACCTGTTAGGTATGGCACAGCGGCTCGTGGAGTTCTACGACGGCGAAGTGCCTGGTCGAATGGAAGATTTGACCTCCTTGCCAGGAGTGGGACGTAAAACAGCCAACGTCGTAAGGAGTGTTGCTCTAGACCTACCCGGACTTCCTGTGGACACCCATGTTGGTCGCCTTTCGCGCCGACTGGGGATGACGACTGAGACCGATCCGGTAAAGGTCGAGTTCGAATTGAATCCCATGGTTCCTTCCTCTGAACGGGGGAAGTTCAGCCTTAGGCTCATTCTGCATGGTCGACGGGTCTGCCCGAGCCGCAAGCCGCGTTGTGGGGAGTGCGTCCTGCAAGACTTTTGTCCGTCGAGTGAGGTCTGAGATAGTCGATCTCAGAACAACTGGTGACAGATGTCACGACAGAACCGTCTCTGGAAATCGCCCTGCTCGACGACGGTTGGCTAGTTTTTTGGGTGCTGGGTACCGCCACCCAGCCTGCGAGGAGGGGGTTCCCGCCACCCACCTCGCCTGCTCGGCGCCCTGAGGGGCGCCGAGCCACTTTTTGTTCCCTGTTCCGCCATTGGCGCCCTTGCTCTACAGCCGCCGAACACGTTCCAACTCCCTCAGCGCTCCGCGTAGTTGGCGTTCCACCTCAAGCAGGGGTGTGGGGCCGCTGGCCCTCTCTTCGCCTGACTGCTGCGTTAGGGCAATGTCTTCTAGGCGTTCGAGCATTGCAGACAACTGCGAGGCGATTGAGGACAGTTCGGCTACGTGTCGTGTTGGCTCCATGGCATCCCGTCGATCGGTTGGCACCGCGCCAGTCTGGCCGCGTTGGGGTCTTGAAATCTTCTCAGAGGCAAGCCGTGTCGACCGGTAGCGTTACGGGGTGCTTCGTCGTCTTGATTTACGCGGATCTACGGGTGATCTCAGCGCAGTCCTTCCGCGTCGAGAAGTGGCCGGAGAGGGCCCGATGGAGGTGGTCCGGAGCATCATTGCTGAGGTCGTTGATCGCGGTGACGACGCGCTACGTGACTTAACCTCGCGATTGGACGGTGTGGAGTCCCCGAGCATTCAAGTAGATCCAGAAGAGATAACGGGCGCTCTTGGCCGAATCGACCCCGAGATCCGGACGGCGTTGGAGTTTTCCGCTGCCAACGTGCGCCACCACCATCAGGATCAGGTTCGGCCGGAACGCCGAACCGAGCACAAGGGTCTAGTAGTCAGGTCCGCTAGTCGGCCAGTGGAGAGGGCCGGCTGTTACGCGCCCGGGGGACGGGCCGCGTACCCCTCGACTGTCCTGATGACCGCTATTCCCGCTCGGGTAGCAGGCGTGGCCGAAGTGGTTCTGTGTGTGCCGCCGGGCCCAACTGGACGAATCGCTGACGTGACTTTGGCGGCAGCGGCGGTAGCTGACGTTGACTCCGTTTTCGCCATTGGCGGTGCTCAGGCCATTGCTGCAATGGCCTACGGCACTGAGTCTGTTCCAAAAGTCGACGTAATTGCAGGACCTGGCAATGTCTATGTGGCGCTCGCCAAGCGCGAGGTCGCCGGTCTAGTCGGCATCCCTTCGGCCTTCACTGGCCCGTCTGAAGTGGTCGTTGTAGCCGACCACACGGTGCCCTCGGCCTTTGCTGCCATCGACGTGGTGGTTCAAGCCGAACATGGTCCCGATGGCCTTGCATGGCTCGTGACATGGGACGAAGAGGTTGCAGACGCTGTGGAAGCTGACGTTGTCCGCATAGCGGAAGCGTCTGCTCGTCGAGATGATGTCGCTGACACTCTGGCTTCGGCTGGGTGGACAGTTCTCGTCGACGGACCGGAGGAAGCCCTTGCTGTGGCCGATGCCATCGCTCCTGAACACCTCCAACTCATGGTCGATGGCGCTGAAGACTTTGCGGACCGTGTCCGGCACGCCGGCGCAGTGTTTTGTGGCCCTTGGACGCCCGCTGTTCTTGGCGACTATGTGGCCGGCCCCAGCCACGTGCTGCCTACTGCAGGTACCGCCCGATTCTCAGGTGCTCTGACGGTGGCCGATTTCACGAAGGAGGTTCACATCGTCTCCGCTGACCGGTCTGCACTCGAGCGTCTAGCACCCCACGTGTCTGCACTAGCCGGTGCTGAGGGATTGGATGCTCATGCTGCATCGGTTCGAATTCGAACACAGGGAGGCAACGGTGGTTAGTTTCGTAAGACCCTTGCCGAGCGCTGGCGTGGTGGCAATGGCGGGCTATCACTCGCCTCAGGTTGAAGTTGATGTGCGGCTCAACACCAACGAGTCGCCCTTGCCTCCACCTGACGACTTCGTGAATGAAGTGGCCTCTGCCCTGAAAAATCAAGTCTGGCACCGATACCCCGACCGCTTGGCGAAGGAACTCCGCCAGGCCATAGGTGAAGCACACGGACTAGGCCCCGGCTCGGTCTTTCCTGCCAATGGTTCTAATGAGGTTCTCCAGAGCCTCCATCTGGCCTACGGGGGCTATGGCCGTACTACGGCCGTGTTTGACCCCACCTACGCCATGTACTCGCAGATCGCGTCAACTACAGGTACGGGATTGGTCCGTTGTCCACGAGGTGCGGATCACTTACTCATCCGAGAGAACTCTCTCCGACTGTTAGAAGATAAGAGACCCGATTTGGTAGTTCTCTGCTCACCCAACAATCCCACCGGGACAGTCGACCCACTGGATTTGGTCGCTGAGGTAGTCGATGTCGCTGCCAGTTATGGGGGCTTGGTAGTAGTCGACGAGGCCTATGGACAGTTCGCCACAGAGAGCGCCATCTCACTGCTTGCCGATGATCGGCCTCTAGTGGTGAGTCGAACTTTCTCCAAGACATGGGCAATGGCTGGCGTTCGACTTGGCTACCTGCTCGCTCCTGCTTGGTGTGTGGAGGATCTCGACAGGGTGGCCCTGCCATACCATCTGGACTCTTTGAAGCAGAAGATCGGAGTCATTGCGCTTCGCCACGCGGGTGCCATGGCCGAGCGTGTCTCCATTTTGATAGCGGAGCGTAAACGCCTGCTCGCAGGGCTTGCTCGCCTACCAGTAACCACCTGGCCTTCGGAGGCCAACTTCGTACTATTTCGGACAGAATCTCGTCCAAGCAGCGAAGTTTGGCAGGCGCTTCTAGACCGATCGGTGCTAGTGCGCGACTTCACGGATCTGTCTGGCACCGAGGGTTGTCTACGAGTGACCGTAGGTACGCCAGACGAAAATAATTGTTTTCTGGAAGCCCTCCGGGAGGCACTCGATGAGAACTCACCCACGGAAGGGGATTGAGATGACACGAATTGGACGTCGAGACCGCACGACCAAGGAGACGGTTGTCGCCGTCGTAGTCGATCTAGATCGCGCAGAGTTTGGCGGTGTCTCAGTCTCGACCGGGATCCCATTTTTTGATCACATGTTGGACCAACTCGGGCGTCATGGCGGCATGGGTCTGGAAGTCACTTGCAGGGGCGACCTCGAGGTGGATGCTCACCACACCGTCGAAGATGTGGGAATAACGATGGGCGAGGCTTTTGCCGACGCCCTCGGGGACAAAGCAGGGGTTCGCCGCTTCGCCTCAATGCGAGTTCCCCTTGATGAGGCACTGGTGGACGTGTCTCTTGACCTCTCGGGCCGGCCCTATCTTCACCACGAAATCGAGTTTCCCGGCGAGAAGATCCTAGGCGATCCGCCGTTTGACCCCCAGCTGCTGGAGGAGTTCTGGCGGGCCTTCACGGTGGCCGCGCGTTTAACTCTTCACTTAACGTCGGTGCGAGGTCGAAACACTCACCACATCATCGAGGCTTCATTTAAGGGTGTTGCCCGCTCCATTCGCGACGCCGTTCGGATCGAAGGAGCTGAAGTCCCGTCGACGAAGGGCAACCTGTGACCGAGCTTTCCGGGGACAGCAATACTTCAGTGCCGTTGCTGGCTGTTCTGGACTATGGGATCGGCAACCTCCGGTCGGCCCAGAAAGCCCTCCAGAAGGTGGGCGCAGATGCCCGACTGACTAATGACCCACATTTGGTGGACCGAGCGGACGGACTGGTGCTGCCCGGTGTTGGAGCATTTGGTCGCTGCATCGAGGCATTAGAGGATGCGGGCTTGCGTTCTGCCGCAGCCTTGGCCGCCGCAGCGGCGTCCAAGGCTGTTGGTCCGCCGTTCCTCGGTATCTGCGTTGGCTTGCAGATGCTCCACGAGGGCAGCGACGAATCTCCAGGCACACCTGGTCTGGCGGTATTGCCCGGGGAGGTTCGTCTACTCGGTGGGGACATTAAGCGTCCCCAGATGCAATGGAATCGGCTAGAGCTGCCACCCTGGGCACCAGACCACCCAATGTTCGCAGGCCTTGAAGGTGATTCGTGGGCCTATTTTGTGCATAGTTACGCCGCCCCAATCGGAGCGTCTTCAGTGGCCGTCTGCCAGTATGGGACCGAGGTCTGTGCTGCAGAAGCTGTTGGCGACCTGTGGGCTTGCCAGTTTCATCCAGAGAAGTCCGGCAGTGTTGGTTTGGCCGTGTTGGCGAATTTTGTGTCACTTGTCAAAGCACGCCAACGCGATCGGAGGTCGGTATGAGCTTTCCGGCCCTGTTCCCAGCCATCGATCTGCGCGCTGGTCATTGCGTCCGCCTGCTGCAGGGAAACTACGACCGAGAGACCATCTATGGGGACGATCCCGTCGCTCAGGCGCTTGCATTCCAGGAAGCAGGTGCGGACTGGGTCCACGTGGTAGATCTCGATGCGGCCCGGAGTGGTAAGCCGGTCAACCGTGACGTGGTGACGGCGATCGCTCAGGCTCTAGATGTGCCAGTCCAGGCTGGTGGTGGAGTCCGGAGTTTGGACGATGCGCGCGCTCTCTTCGGGGCTGGGGTAAGTCGGGTGGTGCTAGGTACTGCGGCGATCGAGGAACCGGACCTGGTGGGGGCGATAGCCGATTACGGCTCGGTTGCCGTGGGGCTCGATGTGCGTAAAGACGAATTGGCCGTGCGGGGTTGGACCGAGGGCAGTGGTCTTCGAATCGACGACACTTTGGTGCGCTACTCGGACTTAGGGACAGAGGCCTTCGTTATTACCCAGATCGAACGCGACGGGACCCTCGAGGGGCCCGATTTGGACGGACTCGCTAAAGCACTCGCTATGACCAAAGTAGACGTAGTCGCCTCTGGAGGAGTTGGGCGGCCGGCCGACCTCGATGACCTCGCAGGGCTGGACGTGGCTGGCCGCAGGCTTGCGGGAGTTATTCTCGGTCGGTCTCTCTACGAGGGGACAGTTGATCTTGCCGAAACAGTCTGCCGACTCGCTTCGGGGGGGAACTGAGTGAGAACTGTCCGGGTCATTCCTTGTCTCGACGTTGAAGACGGTCGGGTGGTCAAGGGTGTGAACTTCGTGGGATTGCGTGACGCTGGCGACCCGGTGGAGTTGGCGGCACGCTATGACGCTGAGGGTGCTGATGAACTGGTATTCCTAGACATCGCCGCCTCGTCCGACGCCAGAGGAACCACTCTGGACATGGTTCGCCGTGTCGCTGAGGAGGTCTTTATTCCTTTCACCGTGGGCGGCGGGATCCGCTCGGTAGATGATGCGCGGGGCATACTCAGAGCAGGAGCCGACAAGGTCTCGGTCAACACGGCGGCAGTGAATTGGCCTGCTCTAGTGGGAGAGTTGGCCAACGAGTTTGGCAGCCAGTGTGTGGTCGTAGCTATCGACGCACGACGCAGTAGCGAAGTGCCCACCGGATTTGAGGTCTTTACCCATGGTGGTCGGACTCCGACCGGGCGAAATCTGGATGAGTGGATAGCTGAAGTCGTGGACCAGGGCGCGGGGGAGATTTTGCTGACTTCCATGGATCGTGACGGCACTCGCGACGGTTTCGACATAGAGATGCTTCAGAAGGTCGCTCCGGTGGCCACTGTGCCGTTGATTGCCAGTGGGGGAGTGGGTGGCCTAGAGCACCTGGTCGAGGGGGCATTGGAGGGGGGTGTGGACGCAGTCCTCGCAGCGTCAATCTTTCACTTTGGCGAATACTCCGTGTCGACTGCGAAGGCCCATCTCTCTGCCGCTGGGGTGACGGTCCGTCCGACGATATAGGCCCGTCCACATCACCTAGCTGGCTCTGCACGAGGCTGTTTAGACCATCGGCTGTACCGTTCCCACCGTGAGCACCACTAAAGCCACAGCGGATGGACTATCCGTCGACAATGGTTCGCTGCCGGGCCCCTCGGACCATGAGGGCCTGCCTATCAAGATGCTGAATGATCGCATCCTCGTTCGGACCGATACTGAGGAAGGCGAGAGAAGGTCCTCGGGCGGAATCCTCATTCCGGCTACAGCTCAGGTCGGTAAGCGTCTGGCTTGGGCCGAAGTAGTGGCTGCAGGACCGAACGTGCGGGCTATGGAAATTGGAGATCAGGTCTTGTTCAATCCGGAGGACCGCTACGAGGTCGAGGTTCGGGGCCGCGACTACATCATTCTTCGGGAACGTGACGTCCATGCCGTAGCTGCCCGCCGTCTCGAGGAAGGTAGTACGGGCCTCTACCTCTAGGAGCTTCTGCAGCTTGGCTTACATTGCTGAGAATCTCGTGCCGTAGGCCAATCGCGCCGACCGTAGGCTGGGCCAATGAGTATTGCCACGACGCCTATTGCCGCAACCGATGAACAACTTGAGCGGATTGTCTTCAACGATGACGGACTGGTTCCCGCCATCGTTCAGGAGGAGAGCACCGGTCGGGTCCTGATGATGGCGTGGATGAATGCTGACTCGCTTCGTAAGACCATGGCAACCGGACGAACTTGGTTCTGGAGCCGGAGCAGACAGGAATATTGGTGCAAAGGCGAGACTTCTGGCGACCGCCAGTACGTGCGCGGCGCCTACTACGACTGCGATGGAGATTCCCTTCTTTTCGTAGTTCAACAGGAGGGTCGCGGGGCCTGTCATACCGGTGAGTACAGCTGCTTCTTTCGTGCCTTTGGACCCGGCGGCGTCTGACCAACTTGTCCAGCCCCTCACTAGAGACCGTGATTAATCCCGACCGCGCCGAATTCCGAGCGTTGGCTCGGAACCATTCCGTGGTGCCAGTGTGGCGGGAGCTTCTGGCTGACTTGACAACTCCGGTCTCGCTCTTCGCTAGATGCGTTGGTGACGGCAAAGGCTTCTTGCTGGAGAGCGTTGATCGCAACGAGTCGTGGGGTCGCTGGTCATTCATTGGCCGCAATCCTTCACTGACTCTCGCGTTGACGGATGACGATCTGATTGTCGAAGGAGATCTACCGGATGGCATCCGGATCGACGACGGGATCCTTGCCGCTTTAGAGGATCTGTTGGTCCATTACCGATCGCCGGATATTGATGGCCTTCCGCCTTTGCATGGCGGACTTATGGGCTATCTCGGCTACGACGTGGTTCGGGAGGTCGAGCACCTGCCTAACGTTCCAGAAGACGACCTGAGTCTTCCGGTTGCCGTGATGTCAGTAATCGGGGACCTCGTAGCCATTGACCACTGGCGACAAAGGGCCGTGTTGCTGGTGAACGTGGCCGTCCCAGTCGATGCTGACGAGACGGCGTTGGACGAGGTCTACGACGAAGCCCTCCTTCGCCTTGATGCTCTGGCATCTGATGGCGCTCGCCCTCTCGACGAGCCTCTTATGGTGCCGCCCGATTTCAGCGACGAGCTGCCCGAGGTCACCTCGACAATGGGGTCAGAGGCATATGGCCTAGCCGTCGAAGCGGCGCGCGAGCACATCCTCGCCGGAGAGGTCTTCCAGGTAGTCCTCTCGCAGCGGTATGACGTCGAATTGGATGCCGATCCGTTCGACGTCTATCGGGTGCTCCGGCAGATCAATCCCAGTCCCTATATGTATTTCCTTCAGTACAAGGACTTGTCTGTAGTCGGTGCTTCGCCCGAACCGATGGTCCAATTGCTTGATGGTCGGGTCACATCTCGCCCCATCGCAGGTACACGACGTCGGGGTCGGGGCGAGAGCGAAGATCGCCGTATGGCTGCTGAACTGATGGAGGATCCCAAGGAGATTGCAGAACACGTGATGCTGGTGGATCTAGCTCGAAATGACATCGGCCGAGTTGTCGCCTTCGGCACGGAAGAGGTCGAGGAGATGATGGTATTGGAGCGTTACAGCCACGTGATGCACCTCACCAGCCAGGTGGCTGGAGATTTGGCAGAGGACAGAACACCTATCGATGTGCTGCGAGCGACTCTGCCCGCCGGAACAGTCTCGGGGGCTCCAAAAGTGAGGGCGATGGAGATCATCGATGCTCTAGAACCCGTAAAGAGGGGGCCGTACGCCGGCGTGGTTGGCTACTTTGACTTTTCGGGGAATATTGACACAGCGATCGCAATTCGCACGATGCTGGTGGCCGATGGTCTTGCCTCAGTTCAGGCTGGGGCGGGCATAGTGGCTGACAGCGTCCCGGAACTCGAGGACTTGGAATGCCGGAATAAGGCTCGGGCCCTCTTATCCGCTATTCCGGCGGCTCGCCGGATGACAGCTACCCGACGCGCTGTGGGGAAGGAGTGATCGATGCCAGTTTCTCCACCGGTTGCCGTTCGAAGGTCGCGAGACGTAGTCCTGGTCGCTGGGCCCGATTCCCAGAACTATCTGCAGGGTCAGCTAAGTCAAGACGTCGAGGAACTTGGCCTGGGGGAAGCGGCAGAGACCTTTGCGCTCCAGCCCACAGGCAAGGTTGCAGCTTGGATGCGCCTGTCCCGGCTTGATGAGGCGGAATATCTACTAGATGTCGATAGCGGGTGGGGAGCAGCCGTGGTGGCCCGCCTTAGTCGCTTCATGCTTCGGACCGATTGCAAGGTCTCTGCTCTTCCTTGGCAACTGGTAACTGTCTTTGATGTTGAGCCGGACTCAATGGGTTCTCCTGATGGCGGTCTAGCGCTTCCCGTGGCTTGGCCGGGCCTGACCGGCCTAGACCTTTTGGGCCCGGAAGTCGCTATTCCCGACAACGTGCGTGAAGTTGAGGAGTCGTATTGGGATTTCCGCCGAGTCGCCGCAGGAATTCCAGCGATGGGTTCCGAAATGGACGAGGGGACAATCCCGGGAGCCACCGGGGTTGTTGACCGGTCGGCCAGCTTCACCAAGGGCTGTTACACCGGACAGGAGTTGGTGGCGCGAGTAGACAGCCGAACTGCAGGGACACCAACTCGCCTTGTCCGCGCTGTCGGGTCGGGCCCCGTGCCGGCTGCGGGGGCCCCACTTGCGGACGGCGGGGCAGAGGTTGGACTACTGACAAGCGTTGTTGCCAAGCCCGAAGATGCCCTAGGCGTAGAGTCCGACGGCACGTTCGTAGCGCTGGCTTTCGTCAAGCGTGGCGTCCAGGTGCCGACGCAGGTCCATGCTGGGAGTACGATCGTCGAGCTTCGCGCCGACTGACCGTTCCAAATGGGAGAATGGGTAGTTGTCCTGGACAGCCGGGGCCATCTAGTGGCCACCCTGAGTACTAGATCGGCTATAGCGCAAATACAAACCAGTCCAGACCTGTGTCGTCGGTAGCCTCGCCCTGTGGCCACCTATCTGGACCGTATTCTGGAAGAGCATCGGATGTCGGCCCGTGAAGACCTCCGGAAGCTAGATCAACTGGTTGAGGACGCACGATCAGTTCCCGAAAGCCGGGGCTTCGTTGTCGCTGTTCAGGGTCGTCCCCAGGGTGAGCCTGCGGTAATCGCCGAAATAAAACGACGCTCCCCGTCTAAGGGTGACCTCATAGGCGACCTAGATCCCGCCCAAGTGGCGGTTGAATATGCGGATGGAGGGGCAAGCTGCCTATCGGTTCTTACTGACTGGAACTTTTTCGGAGGCTCGGTGATTGATCTGAAGGCCGCCCGGGAGGTCGTCGATCTTCCCGTGCTTCGTAAGGACTTCACAGTGGACGCCCGAGATATCTGCGACTCCCGGATCATGGGTGCGGATGCCGTCCTCCTGATTGCCGCTGCTCTTGACGATGCTGAACTGGCAGACTTTCAGGCATTGGCCTTCGACTTGGGAATTGATGCCCTGGTAGAGGTTCATGATGAATTCGAACTGGAACGTGCATTAGCCGTGGGAGCAAATCTTGTCGGTGTTAATCAGCGGGATCTGATGACTTTCGAAGTCGACACAAATCGTGCGCTGCGGATGGCGTCAACTATGCCGGAGGGGGTGGTCCTGGTCGCAGAGTCTGGAGTCCGTGGGGCTAGTGACGCGCGGGCCCTATTCGAGGCGGGCTATGACGCACTCCTCGTAGGAGAGTCGGTGGTGGTTGCCAGTGATCGGAGTTCCGCTGTGCGATCTCTGCGCCAATGTGCGCAGATGGGATGATTTAGACGTGTTCATCAAGATCTGCGGCATCACGAACGTTGAGGATGCCCTTCTGGCGACCGCGCTGGGCGCAGACGCGGTCGGATTCGTTATGAGTTCGTCGCGTCGTCAGGTCTCAGAGAGGGTCGTGCGTGACATCGTTAGCCAACTTCCGGCTGATGTCATGACGGTTGGGGTATTTCGCGATATGGGCAAGGCGCGGGTAGTGGAGACCGTCAATACGATCGGCCTCCGTGCCGCCCAACTCCATGGAAGCGAATCGCCAGCCACCACCCGTTGGGTGGCAGAACGTGTCCCGGTGACGATCCGCGCTCTGGCCGCCGGCTCTCCCGACCTAGAACGCTTTGACGAGTTCGGCGCAGATCTCCTCCTGCTGGATGGACCAGCGCCAGGTTCCGGCGAGGTCTTCGACTGGTCGATGGCTGACCCCCGCTTGGTATCGGAGCCGATGCTTCTAGCGGGGGGTCTAAATCCCGGGAACGTTGCTGACGCAATCGGGCGGGTAGGTCCCTACGGCATAGACGTCGCCACTGGAGTGGAAGCGGACTCTGGTCGAAAAGACCCGCGGCTGTTACGGGCATTCATGACTAATGCACGTGCGGCCACGCCGCCGCAGTCCGCGGAGTATGTGGGGGACACCAATCAGAGGCCTTTTGACTGGCAAGAGGAAGACGGACCGATGGAGAATTCGTGAGCGACGGAGCTAGTGATCGACTGCAGGACCCACTTCCGAATGGACGGTTCGGTGACTTCGGCGGACAGTTCGTCCCTGAGACACTGGTTCCCGCCTGTCAGGAGTTAGAACGAGAGTTCCGTGCCGCTTGGAGTGATCCAGTGTTCAGAACCGAACTCGACCATCTATTGGCCGAGTATGCGGGACGACCTTCACCTCTGACTGAGTGCCACAACCTCTCGGAAGAGTTCGGATGCCGACTTTTCGCCAAACGGGAGGATTTGAACCACACCGGGTCCCACAAGATCAACAACGTTCTCGGTCAGGCTCTTCTAGCTAAACGGATGGGCAAGACACGACTAGTGGCTGAGACGGGGGCTGGCCAGCACGGTGTGGCGACTGCTACAGCGGCAGCGCTGATGGACTTGGAGTGTTGCGTGTTTATGGGCGAAGTTGACGTTGGCCGTCAAGAGCTCAATGTGTTCCGGATGCGACTACTGGGTGCGGAGGTCCGAACCGCTATGTCGGGCAGCCGAACCTTGAAGGATGCAGTCAACGAGGCGATGCGGGACTGGGTGGCCACCGTAGTTGAATCTCACTACTGCCTCGGTTCAGTGAACGGTCCACATCCCTATCCGTGGATGGTTCGCACCTTCCATGAGGTGCTTGGCCGTGAGGCGCGAGAACAAAGTGAGTCGGTTCTTGGTGGGCCTCCCGACGTAGTAGTGGCCTGCGTGGGCGGCGGTTCGAATGCCATCGGGATCTTCTCGGGATTTGCCGATGCCCAGACTGAGCTCGTTGGGGTGGAACCGGCTGGAGGGGCGGCCATAGGCCGAGGAGTTCCGGGAGTGGTTCACGGATCGGTGTCCTATCTCATGCAGGACGAGTTTGGGCAGGTTCAGGAAGCGGAGTCGATCAGCGCTGGACTCGACTATCCCGGCGTGGGTCCTGAACACGCTCACCTCGCGTCGACAGGGCGAGCCCGCTATGAGTCGGTTGCCGATGAGGAGGTCGTAGAGGCTTTCCAGTTGATGAGCCGGGCTGAGGGCATCATTCCAGCGCTCGAGTCGGCTCACGCCCTTGCATGGGTGTCCAGAGAGCGGGCCTCACTAGCCGGCAGGTCTGTGGTCTTGAACCTTTCCGGGCGGGGTGACAAGGACGTAGCCCAAATGATGGACCTGTTGTCGTGAGTGCTGGACCTGTCGAGTCGGCTTTGCGGTCCCGGCGGGATGCGGGTGGGAAATGCCTCGTGACCTATATAACCGGTGGGTTGGGCGACGACTGGCTAGAGACCGTCCGAGCTGTGGCCGCAGCGGGTGCTGATGCCATCGAGATCGGGGTTCCCTTTTCTGACCCGGTCATGGATGGCCCGACCATCCAAGCTGCCAACGATCTGGCCCTGGCGGCCGGAGCAACACCCTCTAGCATTCTCCAAGCTTTGCGCGGCGCTGATGTGGGAGTGCCGCTAGCAGTGATGACCTACTACAACATTGCGTTTCGGATGGGTTTGGAGCGTTTTGCCGAATCGCTAATGGCTGCTGATGTAACCGGGTGCATCCTGCCCGATCTTCCGCTGGAAGAGTCTGGTCCCTGGTTGGAGGCCGCTGAATCTGCCGGAGTGGAAACGATTCTGCTGGCTGCTCCCACGGCGCCGGAAGGCCGACTTCCAGAAATTTGTGCCCGTTCGAAAGGTTTCGTCTACGGAGTCGGCCTGCTGGGTGTTACCGGCGTTCGGTCGGAGTTGGCAAGCAGTGCCATTGAGATCGCCACCCGCCTGAAGTTGGTCACCGACCTCCCCGTTCTGGTTGGCGTAGGTGTCGGTACACCCGAACAAGCAGTTGAGGCTTCCCGCTATGGCGATGGTGTGGTGGTGGGTTCGGCTGTCGTGCAACTCATGGTTAATGGCGCTGGGCCAGAGGGAGTAGCGAAGTTGGTGGCGTCGTTCCGAACCGCCCTCGATGCCCGATGAACCTACCCCTAGGCAGAGATCGGATCTGGACGACACGCGAGGGTAAAGCCCACGACACTCTGTACGAGATGGTCGGATCGGCGTGGTTCGACGAGTTGGCTGCCCGTTTCTACAAGGGAGTGGCTTCCGATCCGGTTCTCCGCTCGCTGTATCCTGATGACCTGCAGTTGCCGACGGATCGCTTGGCCGGCTTCTTGCGTCAATACTGGGGCGGGCCGCCCGAATACAGCAAAGAACGTGGCCACCCCCGACTTCGGATGCGTCACGCGCCATTCGTCATCTCGTTCGTGGAGAGGGATTCGTGGCTGCGGTGCATGGCGGACGCCCTTGTTGACTCTGGGCTTCCACCTGCCGCCGAATCGGCAGTTATGGAGTACTTCCAGAACGCGGCCCAGCACCTGGTGAACGCCTCTGAGTAACCGCTTTGCTAACTCTTGTGATTTGTTCCAGAGGACAAATGGGACGTTGATCCCTGAAATGGCAGGCCTCTTCTTGCGGAAATGCTTGACATTGGGCCGCTGAGGGTGTCGGATGTTATTTGACCACGAGATGGGCGCGCCCATCCCGAAACCCAAAAGGAGATGGTCGATGAACAAGAGCGATGTGATCGGTGCGATGGCGGAGCGTGCCGGCGTTTCCAACAAGGACGCCGGAGCCTGTTTAGATGCTTTTTTTGACGTAGTGGCCGATGCGGTGGCTGCTGGTGGAGACAAAGTCTCGATTCCCGGCTGGATCTCGTTTGAGCAGGTCACTAGAGCTGCCCGTATGGGACGTAACCCGCAGACCGGCGAGTCAATTCATGTGCCGGCAACCAAGGCATGCAAGGTGTCAGTCGGTTCGAAGTTGAAGGCCGCCGCCAAAAGCGGTGGAGCTCCCGCCGCCTGGTGAGTGCCGCGGGTCGGCATTTCGACCCGGAAAATCGATCATCTGGACGAAGGCTGGGGCGGCTGCGTCCCGGCCTTCGTTATTCGGGTCCAGATAGGCGCTTCGGCTCATGAGCTCCGATAACCAACTGGAGTATGTGTGACTACGGATCTGCCACCTCCTGAGGAAGTGATTCCGCACCGGGCCCCCTTCCTGTTCCTCACTGCGGTTACTGACGTAGTGGTGGGGGAGCGTGCAGCGGGCTACTGGGACCTGAGCGGCGACGAAGCCTTCTTTGTTGGCCACTTCCCCGGCCGACCGACGCTTCCCGGAGTGTTGATGTGTGAGTCGATTGCCCAACTTGGAGCTTATGCCCTCTTGGCTAGACCGGACTTTGCCGGACGTTTAGCCCTGTTTGGCGGTCTGGATCGAGTCCGATTTCGTCGTCAGGTGATCCCGGGCGAACGGCTTGATCTTGAAGTGGAGCTGGGACGGGTATCTGCTCGAGCGGGTAAGGGAACGGGGCGTGCATCGGTTGAGGGCGAGGAGGCCTGTCGCTGTGACTTGATGTTCGTTTTTGTCTAATCAGACGGATTTCCAAATGCCTGAAAAGCTCAGAAAAGGCCAGAAAAGGTCAGGCGGGGCCGATGACCAGGCATCCGTTGTGGCCGCCGAAGCCAAATGAATTGGACATCGATATGCCGGGTTCCCATGGCGCTGGAGCACCGGCAACTATGTCGATAGCCGGCATTTCGGGATCAGGCGTGGTGTAACCGGCTGTTGGAGGGATCAGACACTTTTCGATGGCCAGCACTACGGCAACTGCCTCAATGGCGCCAGCTGCGCCGAGTGCATGGCCTGTGATGCCCTTGGTAGAGGTCACGCGGGGGCCGTTGACGCCGAACACCTCGGCCATAGCGACTGCCTCAGCCATGTCGTTCAGCGGAGTGGAGGTGCCGTGGGCGTTCACGTGGACTACCGCAGAGGGTTCGACCTCAGCTTCCTCAAGCGCATGTCGTATGCAGGTGATGGCACCCTTACCGCCCGGAGATGGCGCGGTGATGTGGTGGGCGTCGGCAGTACTTGCACCGCCTAATACCTCAGCGAGAATGGTGGCGCCCCTGGCCTCAGCCGTCTCCCAATCCTCAAGACAAAGTACACCGGCGCCTTCCCCCATAACGAAGCCATCCCGCTCTGCATCGAAGGGCCGCGAGATTCCGGCTGACGAGAAGGCCGTCATATTGGTAAAACCAGCTATGGCCGCATCGACAAATGGGGCCTCGCTGCCACCAGCCAACACCACATCACAGCGGCCATGAGCGATAAGGCGGGCTGCGTTTGCAATTGCATGAGTGCCTGCAGCACAAGCCGTACAAGTGTTCTCGGCGGGGCCCTGGAAGCCGTGCTTCATAGAGACGGCTGCCGGCGCTGCGTTCGGCATCATCATCGGCACCAAGAACGGAGAGACCCCTCGGGCACCCTTCTCATGCATGACCAGAATCTGGTCCTCGAGAGTCTGGATGCCGCCAATGCCGGTTCCGATGAGAACGCCTCGTCGAGTTGGATCGGCCGTAAGCGGACCTGCCTGTTCAAGCGCCATATCGGCAGCAGCTATGGCGAATTGGGTGCAGCGGTCACTTCTTCGCACCTCCTTCGGGCTACCGAAGTGAGGCGTGGGGTCAAAGTCCAAGACAACACGGTCGCCCTCGGGAGCTGGTCCGCATAGACCGTTCCAGAATGCATCGTTCCCGATACCGCAGGTGGCGACGACTCCTAGACCGGTGACGGCGACTCGACGCCGAGTCATTAGAGCTTTCCGTTGATGAGGTCGTATGCAGCACCGATGGTGGTGATGCCTTCGAGTTCCTCCTCCTCAACATTCACTCCGAACTCCTCTTCAAGGGCCATGACCAGTTCGACTAAGTCGAGGCTGTCGGCATCCAAGTCATCAACGAACGAGGCCTCGGGAATCACCTGGTCGGCTTCAACTGCAAGGACTTCCACAGCGCACTGCTTAAACCGTTCGAAGTTGTCGTCGCTCACCGTAATACTCCGTTTCTGGTTGGCGATCAGGGTGGTCTTACCCTAGGTGCATCGGCTGATGATCCGAAATAATCGTGGAGTAAGACGTCTGTTACAGCCCGTGAATTTTAGCTACCATCAGCACGGGAGCAAGGATTCATGCCCTTTTGACGCGAGTAATTAGCCCATTGAGAGGCCACCGTCGACCGGCAATACGGCCCCAGTGATATAGCTGGCCTCCTCGGAGGCCAGAAAGCTTACGGCAGCAGCGATCTCATCGACGTGGCCTAGCCGGCCCAGGGGAACCGCATCGGCGTAGGCCTGCAGTTGGTCTTCTGGAAGTGCGGCCAGCATGTCGGTAACGATTGGCCCGGGGGCGACGACGTTGACGGTGATATTCCTACTGGCGAATTCCTTAGCCAGTGAGCGCCCAAGGCCAACTAATCCCGCCTTCGATGCGGCGTAGTTGGCTTGCCCAGTTTGGCCAATCTGCCCGGCGATCGACGAGACCAAAACAATTCGACCCCACCGACCTCTCATCATCCCCTTCACGGCTCTGCGGGCGGCCCTAAAGGCGCCGGTGAGGTTGGCATCGAGAACACTGGTGAAGTCGTCGTCGGACATACGCAGAACCAGGCCGTCGCGGGTGATTCCGGCATTTGCTACCAGCACTTCTATAGGTCCCAGCTCGTCCTCGACGGAGGTAAATGCAGCGTCCACCTGTTCAGTGTCAGTGACGTCGCACCGCACGGCGAGCAAATCGGATTCATTGGCCTCGGGTGGAATCTCACCGCGGTAGGTGATGGCTACCTGATTCCCGTTTGCCGCGAAATTCAGGGCGCATGCCAATCCGATACCTCGGTTTCCACCAGTTACGAGCACGGTGCGACCACTGTTGGCTTCCTCCTGGTTCTCGATGTCAGTCATCGGATGCTCCCCTCCGGTCCGATCACCGGACCTCTTGGTGCGTTCATTCGGTGCGGAGCCAAGCAATCGGCTTTGAGGCCGTGACCCGCTCACTTTTGACAGCCAGCCAACCCATGAACTCTCCCGTGAACGGCGATCGCACCTCAGTAATGCCGATGTGCCCCAAGAGGGTGCCAGCGGTCACAGGCTGTCCGACATCGAGGCCGTCGACAGGCGTGAAAACACCCGTCGCTGGGCTGACCACCATTCGGTCGGTAGCGAAGAGATGTTCACCCTCTACGCCAGCTGTTCTGGAACGCCCTTCAGCGGAGGCCGCAGACGCGAAGGTCTCGAGGAGAGCGTCTAGGTGGCTTGGCGAGTTTACGCTTAGCCGCGCGACTCCTTTTAGCGTTCGTTTCACCAGTCCAGTCAGGACATTGCCAGGTCCGAGTTCTACGAAGGTCGTAAAGCCTGCATCTGCCAAAGTGTGAAGGCTCTGGTGCCAACGCACGGGACTGCACAACTGCGCGCTCATTAGCACCTGCCAAGTAGCTGGGTTCTCGTGGGCAGTGGCGTCTACGTTGGCCACTACGACACCTTGGGGAGAGCGAATCTCGGCGTTGTCAATAGCGGCTGTAAGACGGTCACGCGCCGGCGCCATAAATGGCGTATGAAATGCGCCACTGACCTCTAGGGCTGTCACCCGCTTTGCACCTCGGATTTTCGCCTCCTCGCCCGCAGCAGTTACCGCATCGGGTGCTCCAGCAATCACCACTTGTCCGGGAGCGTTGAAGTTGGCTACCCAGACTTCACCTTCGATCGTCGAGCAGGCCTGGGTCACGCTCTCGTCATCGAGTCCGAGAATGGCAGCCATCGTGCCAACTGGTTCCTGCGCGGCGACCTGCATGGCCTCGCCTCGTTCGACAACCAGACGGACAGAATCAACGAAGTCAAGAGCACCCGAGGCGGTGAGGGCGCTGTACTCGCCAAGGCTGTGTCCGGCATGACCAGCAGCGTCGATGCCGAGGCGAGTAACGGCATCGAGAATCACCATGCTGGTAACGAAAGTAGCCAGCTGGGCGTTACGCGTCTCCCGAAGTTCGTTGGCATCGGCGTGGAGTAGGAGGTGTGCAATATCGCGTTCGGCAGCCTGAGAAGCCTCATCCACCAGCTCCCAAGCTGGGTGGTCAACCCAGGGGGCGCCCATGCCGGGCTGTTGGGATCCCTGACCAGAGTAGGTGAAGGCGATCATTGGTCTCCTTGGGGGTCGGGAGCGTCTGCACCTGACCCGTTCACGCGTAAACATGGTAGGTGGCTGAGAGCAGGGAGAGACCCGCGTTCATAGATCCGAGGTGATCTGCCTACGGCTGTCGGGGGTCAGCGGTAGAATCGGACGGCTCGCCCGGGTGGCGGAATTGGCAGACGCGGAGGATTCAAAATCCTTTGGCCGTGAGGTCGTGCGGGTTCAAGTCCCGCCCCGGGCACGATGTCGCTTGGACCCATTACTGCTCGCGAACAACTGGTTGACATATTGCGTCGACTCGCCGTTGTTAGCTGAAGTAGCCGCTCCTCTGAGATATTGACCATCTGCAGATCAGCAGATGGGCTCCTCAGGTGCGGTATCAATCATTCAGTGGCCTTTGCTGGTGCCAGCACGATCGGAAATGAAGGATTGCAGTGGCCCAATTTCAATTGTCGAACAGCGAAGGCGCCACGTCCATGCAGTAGCAACGACCTTGTCGGAAAGGACGGAACGAGGGGCAATCAGCACAGCCGGAGCGGCGAGATCGGCTAGGACGTCAGGTACCGTGTCACCACGAACCTGAATGATGATGCCTCCTGCCTCCAAGAAGGCGACCTGGTCAAGTTCGTCTACTTCATTGATTTGTAGACCTCCTTGCGGGACTGCGAGCCGGTGCGGTCCGGACGTCGGAGCCGTTGAAGACCATCTCAGCCCGGAGTCGTCAAGAACGTGCAGTTCCGAAGCGGGATCCGGTGCCTCTTGCCGCGGTAGGTCACAGGCCGGATCGCCGCCTCCGCAGGAGAGAAGTATCGCTGCCAGCAGAGAGGCCATAGTTCCGACTGCTAGGCGTTGACGGGACGACATCTGACCAGCCTGCCAGCAGAAGCAGGGTCAAGGCTTGGTGGAGGACTCGTACACTGACTTGTCTCATGGCGCGTCCAGTAATCGAACGACGACTTACGGAGATCGGAGAGAGGTTGGCGCGTCTCCGATCGGACCTTGCGGTGACGGAGGAGCAGTTGGCGCACCTAGTAGCTGAAGCAGATGATGCTCGGGTCCGATCTCTCGTCTCGGAGACTGCTCAAGCTGAACGTGCGCACCGGGGAGCCGAGCGGCAGGCTAGAGCCATGCAACGCCACCGTGACGAGCTGGTCGCCGAGACCGCTCGTTTGCAGTTAACTCAGGACGACCTTCTCGACCGCCTCACAGCCGGTGCCTGACGAGAGGGGAGGCGGGAGGAATCCCGCCCCGCTATCTCCCAGCGTCCGAGTGGTGTTAGCCGAGGACGAGGCAATTGTTCGCCTCGACCTCAAAGAAACTCTCGAAGAAGAGGGATATGAGGTAGTAGGCGATACCGGGCGGGGAGACCATGCTGTCGATCTTGTTGGCCAGTTGGATCCTGACGTGGTGATCCTTGACATTCGAATGCCGGGGCTCGATGGCATAGAGGCCGCGTCGAGAATTGCTGCTTCGCATGATGCCGCCGTGGTGATACTGACCGCCTATAGCCAGCGAGACTTGATTGACAGAGCGATAGAGGCGGGTGCTTTGGCCTACCTGGTAAAGCCCTTTCAACGGTCCGAGTTGGTTCCGGCGGTCGAGGTCGCACGAGCGCGACATCGAGAGATGCGGGCATTGACCGACCAAGCCCGCACCCTTTCCGATCGCTTGGAAGCCCGAAAGGCGATTGATCGGGCGAAGGGGGTTCTCATGGACGAGGCTGGAATGGCCGAAGCTGACGCCTACCGGTTCCTTCAGAGAACGGCCATGTCCATGCGGGAGTCGATGGTCGACGTAGCTCGCCGAGTTCTGGACGAGGAGTTTCGACCCGGCTAACCAGATTTGGTGCACGTGAGCAAGAGAGCGCCGTTGGGATAATCCAGAGCGCCTAGGGAGGGCCATTAGGGTCGATGCGATGTCGGGACTCTTCCTCCTTGACGGGAACTCGCTGACCTATCGGGCGTTCTTCGCTATCCCGCGGGACATGGTGACGAAGACAGGTCAGGAGACAAACGCGGTCTTTGGCTTCACCCAGATGCTCGCCACTCTTCTCCGGGAGCACGAACCGGATGGTCTAGCAGTGGCCTTCGACCGCTCCGATAGAACCTTTCGTCACGACCGCCTTCCCTCGTATAAGGCGAACAGAGAGAAACAGGAAGAAAGCCTCTACCAACAAATTGACCTCGTTCGTGAACTGGTCGAAGCGTTGGGCTTTCGGGCTGTCGATGCGCAGGGCTTTGAGGCTGACGACATAATCGCCACGCTGGCTACCTTGGCGCGTGATGCAGGTCGCGACGTGACCATCGTGACGGGAGACCGCGACAGCTACCAACTAGTTGAAGATCCTCACGTTCGGGTTCTTTACAACAAGCGGGGTATGTCGGATTACGCGCTCTACGACGAGGCAGGGATTGCAGAACGAACAGGGGTGTCACCGTTCGACTACGTGGCCTATGCGGCTTTGCGAGGCGATCCATCAGACAATCTTCCGGGCGTTCCCGGGGTAGGTGAGAAGACTGCAGCGAAGTTGGTTAACACCTACGGGAGTCTCGACGGAGTTTTTGCTGCCGTTGACCAGCAGACGCCCAAACTTCGCGAAAACCTTGCCGCTCACGAGCAAAGGGCGCGTCTAAACGAGGAGTTGATGATGCTCGTGCGTGACATGCCCCTCGAGCTGAGCATCGATGATGTGGTTGCCGGACCGGTTGATGTGGAGCGCGCCGGGAGTTTGCTCGACGTACTGGAGTTATCCCGGGCTCGGGATCGTCTTGGGGCACTGCTGGGTGCTGATTTTGCTGGCGGTAGTGAGGCCACTGACGAGGTTTCGAAAGGCCCACTGTCGGTGGAACTGGTTTGGTTAGGCGACGCCGCTGAGGTTGACGAAGTCCGGCTGCGGGCTACCGATCCAATAGGGGTAGCTACCGTCGAGCGTCCGCCCAGCGGCGATATGGGTCCAGAGTTGGGCGGTGGACTAGCTATCTCAACTGGAGAGCGGTGTTGGTGGATTTCCGAGGAGGCACTCGAGGACGCGACGGTACGTGACGCTGCCGCTGAACTGCTGGGGCCGGACGGACCTGGCATCGTCGTCCACGACGCCAAACCGTTGCTACGGACTCTAGGTCGCATCGGCTTTGGCGACGTGGCCCTTGTGCTCGACACAGCTCTAGCTGGTTATCTGCTGGATCCGGCGAATGACACCTACGACCTAGCTGTGCTGTTGGAGCGCTACGCACATCGGGTTCTACCCGGTACTGGTCCGCCTGCGGGCCAACTCGACTTAGAAGGCGAGATCGAGGACCCGGCATCTGAGGCTGGACACAGAGCCGCAGCGGCCGCCGCATTGCGCGTTCCGTTGGCAGAGGCGCTGGAGGCACAGGGGCTGACTGCACTCAACACCGAAATGGAGGTTCCGTTGGTGGCGGTTTTGGCCCGCATGGAGGAACTTGGTGTGGGGGTCGACGTGGCTGAACTAACCCGCCTACGCGATCAGCTAACCGCCGATTGCGATCGTCTGCGGGCCGCTGTCCACAAGGCCGCTGGCGAAGAATTCAACGTCAATTCCACCAAACAACTTCGTGAAGTGCTCTTTGAGAAGTTAAGCCTTACTCCCGGAAAGAAGACAAAGACGGGTTATTCCACTGATGCTGCGACGCTGGAACGCCTTCGGGGCGACCATCCAGTGGTAGAGCACCTCCTGGCTTACCGGGAGGTCGAAAAGTTGCGATCAACGTATGGTGAGGGACTCCTGTCGGAGGTCGGTCCCGGCGATCGGATCAGAGCCACCTTCAATCAAACGGTTGCTCGTACCGGACGCTTGAGCTCCGACGCTCCGAACCTGCACAATATTCCAGTTAAAACGGAGGCGGGACGAGCCTTCCGACGAGCCTTCATTCCATCTGCCGGCAAAGTGCTTCTGGTAGCCGACTACAACCAGATTGAGCTCCGATGTATCGCGCATTTAGCCGGCGATCCAGGACTAATTGCCGCCTTCGAGGCGGGAGATGACGTCCACACCGCGGTAGCAGCTCAGACTTGGGGACTGGACCCAACTGACGTCACTCCTGAAGTTCGCAATCGGGCAAAAATGGTGGCCTACGGCCTGGCGTACGGAATGGAGGCCTACGGACTCTCCCGGAGGCTCAGCTGCCCAGTAGAAGAGGCTGCCGAGATCCTGGACTCATACTTCTCAGCGTTCCCGGCTGTCCGGGCCTACATGGACCACACCGTTGAAGAGGCTCGGCGAAAGGGGTATACGGAGACGCTGTTTGGACGACGTCGACGAATTCCAGAACTCTCGTCGCCGAACTTCAATGTCCGACAGGCCGGAGAACGGCAGGCCATGAATGCTGCTATTCAGGGGCTAGCTGCAGATATTTTCAAAGTTGCCCTGATCCGCATCGATGGACGACTGCGGGCTGAAGCTTCAGCGAGCAACCTCGTCCTGCAGGTTCATGACGAGGTGATCCTGGAGGTCTTGCCAGACGAGTTATCTGACGTGGAGGCCATGGTGAATGTTGAGATGTGTGGGGCCTACGAGTTAAGGGTGGACTTAGCAGTCGAACTGGCTACCGGAACTACGTGGGCTGCTGCCAAGGGATGACGGAGGAGCAGCCCGGCCATTGGTTCGAGGCCGTAGCCAACTACCTGGGAAGGGCCTATCTGCGGTACTCATTCACCTACGGCACGGTTCGTGAGGTCGATGCTCTGGTGGAAATTCTTGAGTTGGCGCCAGGGGCGCGTGTGCTTGACGTGGGCTGCGGGCCGGGTCGACATGCACACGAGCTGGCTCGACGTGGCTTCGAGGTGGTGGGAATTGACATCTCGGAGACATTTGTGGAACTTGCTAGAAGCAATGCGCCACCCGGAGCCGAGTTCATTTGTGGTGACGCACGCACAATGGCTTTCGAAGCTGAATTCGACGCCGCTATCTCGATTTGTCAAGGCGCCTTCGGATTAGCCAACGGCCCGATGGCCGATTCTGGTCAGACGGACCCTGACGGGATCATTCTGGAACGTATTGTCTCTTCTGTCCATTTAGGCGGAAGCGTCGCACTTACTGCCTTCTCGGCGTACTTTCAGGTTCGTGTTCTGGGACCCGACGATGAATTCGATGCTGGCCGTGGAGTGAACCGGGAAAAGACAGTGCTTCGCAATCCCGCGGGCATCGAGGCGCCGACCGAACTGTGGACCGGCTGTTTCACGCCTAGAGAGCTGCGTCTAATGGCCGACCAGATGGGACTCGAGGTACTGGAGGTTCGCTCCGTGAGGCCCGGTGACTATAGGTCCCGCCCGCCGGACTTGGACCACCCTGAATTTCTGCTGGTGGGCCGCCGCAGAGCTCAGGCACTCGCCCCAAGGAAATGACGGTCCTGAGCTGAGGGGCACTAACGGGGTTCCCAAACACTCCCGGTAGGCTTCCCCGGTCCGATTGGCGGCCTTACACGGCTGACCGTTGGACGACCCTATCCATCGATGTCCCATCCGACGAGAAGAAGACCCGTGCCAGACCTCACCCTTACCGCCTCCGCACACGACTCCCCGCCCATGGGGACCTTTGACGAGAGCGGGGAATACACCCCCCGTGCAATCACCGAAAATGACCTCGGCTCTCTCAGCTTGGACGAGGCCTACTCGGCCACCATGGTTGACGTTCAGAACGGTCAGCTTGTCGAGGGAACTGTGGTTCGTGTCGACAAGGATGAGGTTCTATTGGACATTGGTTATAAGTCGGAGGGTGTAATTCCACCGCGCGAGTTGTCGATCCGCAATGGCGTCGATCCCAGCGAAGTTGTGGCGGTCGGCGAGAAGGTCGAGGCCGTAGTTCTCCAACGTGAAGACAAGGAGGGCCGCCTGATTCTGTCCAAGAAAAGGGCGCAGTACGAGCGGGCCTGGGGCAAGATCGAAGAGATCAAGGAGGGCGACGGGATGGTGTCCGGCGCCGTGATCGAGGTTGTTAAGGGCGGCTTGATCGTCGACATAGGTCTCCGAGGATTCCTCCCAGCCTCGCTGGTTGAATTGCGACGGGTTCGTGATCTGCAGCCGTATATCGGCACCACGATCGATGCCAAGATCATCGAGTTGGACAAGAACCGCAACAACGTCGTCTTGTCTCGCAGGGCCTGGCTAGAAGAGACCCAGAAGGAGCAGCGTGAGGAGTTCCTGCATGACTTGCGTCCCGGCGAGGTCCGCAAGGGCACCGTATCCAGCGTGGTTAACTTCGGTGCTTTCGTTGATCTCGGTGGCATGGATGGCTTAGTCCATGTCTCGGAGTTGTCCTGGAAGCATGTCGATCATCCTGGCACCGTTGTGTCGGTTGGTGACGAGATCGAAGTGCAGGTGCTCGAGGTAGACCTAAGTCGCGAGCGGATAAGCCTGTCGTTAAAGGCCACTCAACAGGATCCATGGCAGGAGTTTGCTGGCGCTCATCAGGTTGGTGAATTGGTCTACGGTCGAGTGACAAAATTGGTTCCCTTTGGTTCATTTGTGCAGGTGGGCGATGGGATAGAGGGTCTCGTTCACATTTCCGAGATGTCCGCCCATCACGTTGACCTGCCTGAACAGGTGGTCACTCCCGGTGAGGAACTGTGGGTGAAGATCATTGACCTCGACCTCCAGCGCCGCCGAATCAGCCTGTCGATCAAGCAGGCTGCAGAGGGTGGTGTCGTAGCGGCTGAATACCAAGAACACTTCGGTGAGCACGCCTACGACGATGAGGGCAATTTCATCGGAGGCGAGACTTCTGAGGGCCAAGAGGCCTGGGCGGAGCTATACGGCGACGTGGGTGAGGTTGTGCCTGTT
>DEAU01000018.1:1537-9818 GCA_002348705.1 Candidatus Neomicrothrix sp. UBA2974 | reverse complement strand
AGTCGTCGCCGGCGCAGCAGTCGTAGCCGGCGCAGCGTCGCCGCCACTGCCGTCATCGTCGCTACCGCAGGATGCGGCGACCATCGTCAGTGTCAGCACAACTGCCAACACTCTGGTCAATCGCTTCATGTCAGGTTTCCCCTCTTTTGTCGGTTCTCGATGGACCTCTTATTAGGCACCGAGATCTATTGGAGATGGCGGCTCAATAGCTGAACGGCCATCCCTTCCAGTAGTTGCGTACTTTGATCCACATCCCATACAGGCCAAGTGGCTCGAACAACAGGAAGAAGATAATTAGGAGGCCAAAAATGATCTCATCAAGAGCGCTTACTGGCAATGGGTATCCCAGCGCTGTCTCCATGACCGACACAAAACCTCCGTCTCCCTGCCCTGTACTAACAAAAAAGTCGAAGATTCCCGAGAAAAGACCGCCATCTTCAGCCTGGTGCTTCATCCAGTCCACAATTTCTTCAACAAAACGGTGGGAGGTGATTACGAAGAAGGAGCCCATCAAGACGCCTGATACTCGACCCATACCACCAATTAGGAGAGCTGCGACGAAATTCACTGCGCCAATGAGGCTCCATTGTTCAGGGGGAATCTGTCCAGAGAAGGAGGCAAACACCGCTCCACCAATTCCCGCATAGAACGACGAGATAGCAAAGGCAGTTGTCTTGTAGCGATATTCGGGCACTCCCATAATCTCAGCAGCAATGTCGCGGTCCCGGATGGCTTGAAGAGCACGGCCTGTCCTACTTCGAGCCAGATTGGCTGCCGCCCAGGCCATGACAATGACAATGGCGAGCAGGAAAAGGTAGGTCTTTTGGTTCTTGTTGATGTCGAACCAGAACCAGTGGCCGTCCCTCGAAAAATCAACTAACGGGTCTTCCTCTTTCCAAAGTCGGAATTCCAGTCTTGGCCACTTTCGGCCAAGACCACCCGGACCGGCGATCTCAGGAAAGACGCGAGATAAATGGAGGCCTATGAAGACCAAGCCAAGAGTCACGATGCCTAGGTAGAGACCTCTGACCCGCACTGCGGCTGGTGCAACTGCGATGCCAACTAGTGCGGCCACGACGCCGGCGGCAGGTAGCCAAACCCACATCGGGAGGCCCCAGCCCCAGAGGTTTGCCGAGGACTTTCCTCCGACAAGAACTGCCGTGTAGGCACCCACCCCCCCGAAGAAGGTGTGGCCAATGGAGATCTGGCCAGCCAAACCCATGAGGATGTTCAGACCAAGTGCAGCAATCGCGAAGCACAGGGTTCTGTTAACGAGCCGAAGCCAGACGTTGTCGCCCAGAAAGCGAACAAATGGGATCTGGTCAATGACCGGCAAGTCGAACGGCATGAGGACGAGAACCAGCAGGAAGAGGCTTAGAGCGATCTTCTTTGTGAGAGTGGGCATGAGTTGCGACTCACTCTCATATGAGATGTAGAGGTTCGGACGACCTCTCATACGCGCCGAACCTCCTCGGTGCCAAACATGCCGTATGGCCGCACCAAAAGACCGATGAGCATTACGACGTAGGGGACCACCTGCTGGTAGCCGGCTCCGAGCACGCCGGTATAAGAAGCGAGGTACTGGCCAGCAAAGACTTCAGCGAAACCAATTATCAGCCCACCGGCCAACGCCCCTATAGCTGAGTCCAAGCCACCGAGGATCACAGCAGGTAAAGCGCGAAAAGCGAAGAAGGCTCCGTCTCGACTAGCCATGCCTGCTGGTCCCCACGGCGGCATCGACGCGAAAATTCCCGATATTGCAGCTAGGGCAGCCCCAGCGGCCCATGCAATAGCAAAGATTCGGCCAACGCTTATGCCCTGCGCTAAAGCAGCTTCCTGGTCGAATGCTGTTGCCCGCATCGCCACACCGGTTCGGGTCTTGAAGAATCGCCACGTTGCCATGAAGGCGACAGCAGCCATGGCAATAGCCGCTATGTATGACCAAGCGACCATGGCGCCGCCTATTTGGAATGTTTCCGTACCCCAGGGAATCCCGAGGACCCGTGGAGTGGTGTTGACCGCATCAAAGGCGACGACCCTTATGACTACCTCGAGGCCCAGAGTGATGACCGCCATGGAGAAGATGGGTTCACCGATCATGGGCCGAATGGTGAGTCGTTCAATGACAAGACCAATCACACCTGTAGCCGCTGAGGCAAGGACCAACGCGATGATCCAGTGGATCCACCCAGGTCCTCCAATCAAGCGGCCAGGGATCTCCCAGTCCATGAAGATCATCGACAACAACCAGGTACCAGCGAGAGCTAACGCGCCCTGAGCGAAGTTGACTGTCTGAGTGGCCTTATAGATCAGGACGAAACCGAGCGCGAGAAGGGCATAGAGAGATCCCAGAGCCAAGGCCTTGATCAAGGTCTGGACGAAGGTGTCAAGCCCATTAGCCGCTAGCAACACCGGGAAGATGTCCACTAATACATCTCCTCGATGAGATCGACGAACATTTCCTCCATGGAAGTTCGCTTGAGTTTCTGGGTAGCAGTGAGCTCGCCGTCTTCGTGGTCAAGTTCCTTTGGGATCATGCGAAACTTTTTTATTGTCTCGACTGACGCAAACTTCTGGTTGGTGTGATTGATGACGCCTTGGATGAGCTCTAGTACCTCAGCCTTTTCTCCTAGATCCCGGTAGGTCGTATAGGGAATGCCCTGTCGCAACGCCCAGTCCCCTACCGTGTCTAACTCGATGCCAACCAAAGCCGTCAAGTACTTGCGGCGGTCGCCGATGACCATGGCCTCCTTGACATAGGGAGATGTCTTAAGGCTATTTTCGATCTCTGACGGCGAGATGTTCTTGCCGCCCGACGTAATGATGATGTGCTTAATCCGGTCAACAATCCGCACATGGGTACCATCCACCCACTCGCCGACGTCGCCCGTCTTGAGCCATCCATCATCGGTAAATGTCTCAGCCGTCTGCTCGGGCTTATTCCAGTAGCCGGCAAAGACACCTGGGTGCTTTACCTGAATCTCACCAGTCTCCTCTTCGATGCGGAACTGCGAGTCAGGTAGTTCAATCCCACCAAACGGTTCACCAACCGTGCCCAACTTCATCCGGCCGGGAACGTTGGTTGTCGCGATCGCCGAGTTCTCTGTCATTCCATATAGCTCATAGACCGGAACCCCGATCCCAGTGAAGAACTCCAAGATCTCGGGTGCGATGGGTGCTGCGCCAGTCCCTGCCCATACACACCGACGCATACCTATGCGCTCTAGGAGGGGACGGAAGACCAATGGGCGGCCGATTGCGTCGAGCAAACGACTCTTGAACGTTGGAAGCCCGCCGTTGGCCACCTTTTCGCGGCCAATTACGGCAGCTAGACGCATGCCGAATCTCCACCACAAACGCTTCAACGGTGTGGCGTCGTTAGCCCGGATCATGACCCCAGCATGAATCTTTTCCCAGATCCGAGGCACAGCAAAGAAAAGTGTGGGCTGGACTTCACGCAGATTTGCCTGAACTGTGTCAATGGATTCTGCGAAGTTGACCGTGATGCCCAACTCCGCAACATGGAAGGTTGAAAAGATTCGCTCCGCCACGTGACACAGCGGTAGGTAGCAGAGGATCTCGTCGTCCGGACCGATGAGATAGCCGTTCCGAATCGAACTATCGCGAAACAGGCTCATCGAATAGGCCACGTTCCTGTGGGTGAGCATTGCCCCCTTTGGGGGTCCCGTCGTGCCCGACGTGTAGACGAGTGTCATCCCGTCGTCCCAACGAGCCTCGCTCATACTTCTCTCAACCGCCCCCCGATGGGCCATCCGATGCTCGCGGCCAAGTGACAGGAAGTCGTCCCAATCGAGCAAGCGATCATCGTCATACCGCCGGACCCCCCGCTGCTCGCAATAGAGGATCTTTCGCACGTTGGGGATCTTCTGCCGATCGATCTCCAATACCCGATCGACCTGTTCCTGATCTTCGGCTAAGTGCACCACTGACCCGCAGTCAGAAAGCAGATATTCCACCTCGGCGGTCGGGTTAGTGGGGTAAAAGCCAACGGTTATGCCCCGAACGGCGATGGTGGCGAAGTCCAGAATCATCCATTCCGGTCGGTTCTCAGACTGAATCGAGACTCGGTCGCCAACCTCCAGGCCAAGAGCAAAAAGGCCGTGAGCAGCGTCCAGAACAGTGTCCCAGATCTCGGCAGCGGTGAACTCTCTCCATACGCCGAAATCCTTCTCCCGCATCACGACGTGGTCAGGTCTCACCATTGCATGACCTTGAATCTGAGCAGCCAAGGTCGATACCCCGTAGGCCGCGACTCCCGTTGTGGCCATCTCAGCCGTCACAGTCATTTTTCGCCCCTCTTGATTCCGTCGCCGATTCACTGGAACCCAGATTCCTTGGGATTTCTGACAAATACCTATTCCAACCGAAGTGCGACCGCGGAAACGTACTCCGCTCAGCAAATGGCTCCAAGGCGGACGACGCATTCGCTATTCCTATTAGCCCGATAAATCAAAGGATTTTGGCCCCGGAACACCGTCTTCAGCCCCGCTAGGTTCACTGCGTGGACGACGCAAAAGCATCCTGTGACGTTGAACTTCCAGTCCTAGCAGTCAGCCAACTGGCAGAGATCGTGCGGGACGGCCTCCATTCGATCTTCCCTGACGACCTGTGGGTCGAAGGTCAGATCTCAGGCTTTCACGATGCCCGATCCGGCCATGCTTACTTTGACCTAATTGAGCCTTCTGACGTACCCGGTCGACCGATTGCCGCAAGATTCAGCGTGGCACTCTTCAAGGGAGACAGGATCGCCATTGACCAAACCCTGATTGCGGCGGGCGGATTGACACTCGCCAACGACCTACTGATTCGCCTTCGGGCGCGCCTCGAATTTTATGGACCTCACGGGAAACTGCAGCTCGTGATGCACGGGGTTGATCCGTCTTTCACGCTCGGCCGTCTCGCCGCTGAGCGCGACCGACTACTCCGGTCGCTTTCTGATGAAGGCCTTCTTCGCGCCAACCGTTCGATTCCCATTCCAGTCCCCCCACTGCGGATCGGGCTGGTTACCAGTCTGGGGTCGGCCGCCCACGCCGACTTCGCCGACGAGTTAGCTCGGAGTGGCCTGCCGTTCAACGTGCTCGAGTGTGACGCGCAGGTTCAGGGTGACGGAGCCCCAGTGGGGCTTGCCGAAGCAATTCGCACCGTGGCTACTTATCGGCCTGACGTGGTGGCCGTAGTTCGTGGTGGCGGTTCGGCCGCCGACCTGGCGACCTTCGATGCCGAGGTCTTGGCCCGCACTATCGCCGCTCTCGACATCGCCGTAGTGACCGGAATCGGCCATGAAGTGGACAGGTCGGTGGCCGACGAAGTATCCCATACCTCGTTTAAGACGCCCACTGCCTGTGCCGCCGCACTTGTAGAACAGGTTCGCTCCTACGATCAGACGGTCAACCTTCTGGCCAAGGCCGTGGCCGAGCGAGCCCGCGCAGCCCTCGGCCGGTCCAGTGATCGCGTTGGCGAACTAGCCGACCGCATTGCTGGAACAGCAACCAGCACCCTTCAGCGCCTCGGCGACCAATTAGATATTCAGTTTGAACGATTGTGG
Source organism: Candidatus Neomicrothrix sp. UBA2974 (assembly GCA_002348705.1). Lineage (GTDB taxonomy): Bacteria > Actinomycetota > Acidimicrobiia > Acidimicrobiales > MedAcidi-G1 > UBA9410. The sequence goes on along the minus strand of DEAU01000018.1, from coordinate 4,252 downwards.
CGAGCCCCCACAGCCCTCCTAGACCGACACGGTGACCGACTGGACTCTGCAGAATCTCATCTCAGGGCTTTGGACCCAGCCCGAATATTGGCTCGTGGATGGTCGATCACCAGACAGAGTGATGGCGCCCTAGTGCGGTCTGTTGATGGGATAGTTGCTGGCGCCACGCTGCTCACGACGCTTGTTGACGGCAGGGTGACGAGTACCGTCGGCTTAGTCAGCACAACCCAGACCGTTAAGGACAATGGGCCGGGTACCCAGATATCGAAGACCAGGGGAGCCGTACGTGAGTAACGAGGAGACCGAAGCCGACCTTCCTAGTTACACCGAGGCCTTAGACGAGGTACAGGAGATCCTCGCGGTTCTGGAATCCGACGCCACTGACGTTGACCTGCTGGCCGACCGGGTCCGACGAGCAGATGTACTGCTTCGCCATTGTCGGGCACGTCTCGAAGACACGCGCTTCCGAGTCGAACAGGTGGTAACTGCTCACGATGATGAGTCGACGAATACCAACGGGGACTGACTGGTGTTTATTAGAAAACTCAATGACATCGACGCCTTCGTGGCTATCGACCTGAACGATGCGACTGGGCATGGTCTTATCCGTTGCGCCCCAAAGGTCCTCCAGGGTGGTGCGAAAGAACTAGCCCGCACCTCTACCTACGCCCTAGCCGCACTTGGTCGCAAAGAGACAGGGATCTCAGCTGGGATAAACGCCGCACCGGACGATCGGGAAGCTGCGGTAGCTAACTTCGTCGAGGAAGTAGCTGGTTGGGACATCGAGTACCGAATGATGGCTGGTAAGGGAATCGAACCGGGTTCCCTAGGCGCTGTGGAAGCCATTGCGGATCCCAGCATGTTGGCCGCCGGAGCGGTGGCAGCTGCCCGCAGTGCACAGCCTGATGCCACTTCCTCAGTAGTCGACGGTTCTGCGGGACCAGCATTGATCGCTGAACTGGCGGCGAATGGTCTAGAGGTTGTCGAGGTCGATGATCCGTTGACCGCCGAAGCCGACCTGCTCTTCGTTGGAGCGAAAGTCGGCATGGTCGACCACGTTGTCGCCGACCGTTTGCGTTGCCGGGCCATAGTCCCCACCGGACCTCTTCCGATTACTACGAAGGCTGTTGCACACTGCCAGCGCAATGGAGTGCTGGCCCTTCCAGACTTCATCACCTCGATTGGTCCGCTGGTCGCCGGAAAAAGAGACGAAGTCTGCTCTCTAATCTCCGAGACAATCTCTTCCGTGATGCGCCATGAGGATGGGCCAATCATTGGCGCCTGCGAACGAGCGGAGGCTTTCTTGACCGAATGGCAGGATGATCTGCCCTTCGGTCGTCCTATGGCGGCCTAGTGCCATACCTGCCGATCACGGACAAAGTTGCGGACGGTTAGGTGATCCCGGAAGCTTCACTCTGTCGGAATCCGAGTTGCGCTGAATGGAAACTTCACGGCGCGGGGGTTATCGATATTTAGCAAACTGTTGTGCTCGCGATCAACCGTCTAGCGCTAACTGTCGTCCGTTCGCCTCGGCTACCGCCCTCCCCATGCAGCGCAACATTGTCGAATCGCCAGCCAGCACCAGATATTCAAGGTTGCGGGTATGGGAGACCTCACCCACTCGCGATCCGTCGGGACCATGGATACCGATCCGCGCGCCAACGTAGCGGTCCTGCTCAAAGGCAAGCACTCGCACCTCGCCTCGAACTTTGCACATATCAACCAACTGGTCACGAGAGATCCAGGACTCGTCGTTGTAGGACAGCACCACCAGATCGGCTTCGACGGTCTCCACCACCTCTGCGAGTGCACCTGGCATTTCACGCTTACGGTTGAAGATGCTGGTCGGCTCGTCGCGAACCTCCGTTCGTTTGCAGGCTAGGCCGTAGTGCTCGGGGGCGTCCCACGCCACAAGCGTCTCCCAGACGTGGTAGTTCGCCGTGTATCGATGCCGGTTGTAGGGCGGGTCGAGATATACCAAGTCGAACCCACCAAGCAAGCCACTACGCACCTGCTCAAGGGCATCGCCATGAATTGCCGCACCCGATCCGACCAATAGTTCGGGAATTCGCAGCGACAGGTCCTTTCTGGCTCGCGTCGCCCAACCCTTTAGGTATGCCATCTGGACACCTGTGGTGGAATCGACTCGATCGGCAGCTTCCACCAAACTGGTCAGCAGTATCGGAAATAGCGGTGAGTTAGCAAAATCTTCGTCGAGGGCCCGACGGATGGCATCGATCCGAGTCCCATTTTCCGGACGGAAGAACCTGGACTGACGACAGAACACCTCGGTGACGTACCCCTCTTCGCCAGTCAAGCCATTTAGGTGGTCAATCGCTGCAGCCAGCTCGCGATCGTCGACCTCTCGGGCATCCGTGCTTACGTAGCACTGAGCAAATACTTCGGCGTAGCGAGCCGAGTCGACTGCAGTGACTACCGCCCCGTGACGCTTGAACGCTTGAGCCACCCGAGTCGTCCCGGTGAATAGATCCAATGCTGTACGAGCTCCGGATGCCACGAACAGCGCCTCCAGCACCGGTACCAGCCGCCGCTTCGAACCGAGGTATTTGATCAAGGCAACCGCTCTAACTGAGCTGAAGGACCGTCGAGCCCGATCACGGCCGTACGCTGGACCCTGCCATCAGGCACCAGGGGCTGTAGCTCAGTTGGCGAGAGCACCTGCTTTGCAAGCAGGGGGTCGTGGGTTCAAGTCCC
>DEAU01000018.1:901-1235 GCA_002348705.1 Candidatus Neomicrothrix sp. UBA2974 | reverse complement strand
GTCGTGGGTTCAAGTCCCATCAGCTCCACCATGGCCGATCTAGGCCTTATCATCGGGGACCATCTATCGACGACGAGGGTCTGCTCCTCGACTTTCACAATGCTTGCGTTGCGCGACTGGACGTCGGAAAGCGAGTCAACCATGTAGCGCAGCTCAGGTCTCGAGGTGCCCAATTAGCACATTGGTTACGTTGGTACCGATGTCCGGCACTGCGTAGCCACCCTCCATCACGAATACTGTCGGGAGTCTGAGGGCGCCGATACGCCGACCCACCGCTAGAAAATCCTCGCTAGTCAACTCAAAACTGCTAATTGGGTCGTCGATGAAAGCGTCC
>DEAU01000018.1:439-581 GCA_002348705.1 Candidatus Neomicrothrix sp. UBA2974 | reverse complement strand
CTCCGAGTGAAACCACTAAGGCATCGGGCCGGTAGGCGGCTACTTGGACACAGGCGTCTTCCAGCGCTACCGACCACTCGTCGAACGCCGTACTCGGTCGCATTGGGTAGTTACGGTTGGTGCCAGCGCCAGCGCCAGCGCC
>DEAU01000018.1:0-142 GCA_002348705.1 Candidatus Neomicrothrix sp. UBA2974 | reverse complement strand
CGCCAGCGCCAGCGCCAGCGCCCACCTCGTCCTCCCAGCCCGAGAAGTGGGGGAAGGCATCCTCGGGGTGCCCGTGGAGTGAAGCAAAGAAAACCTCGGGCCGTTCCCAAAAGATTGACTGGGTGCCGTTGCCGTGATGGAA
>DEAU01000004.1:5166-5720 GCA_002348705.1 Candidatus Neomicrothrix sp. UBA2974 | reverse complement strand
TGGGTGGTGAAGTAGTCGTGGGGGAAGATGCTGCTGGCCCAGAGATGGCGTTGAGAAGTTGATCGAACTCTTCTTCAATCAACCAGAGGGCAGGTAGGCCGTCTTGAAAGGGTTCTGGTGCCTCTTCGGGCAGCATCCAGCCTCCAAGCGCCTGTGCAGTACTCACAAGACCGGCGTTGAACTTCAACATGGCGAACTCAAGCGCGAGAATGTTTAGTGGGGTTTCTCCGATGACTCCCTGCTGGTCAACATCAAGAAGGATCTTTGCCTCATCGCAGGGTGCTTCGGCCTGCTCAAAACCCCCGTAGACACCAATAAAGAGGTGGTCACTAACCGCATCTAGCAGCGTGTCGATGCAGCGGCGGATCGCTATCTCTGTGTCCCGCGACAGCGACTGGCCGAACCCAACGGGATTCGTAGTTGTAGTCGGAGCCCGGCTGGTGGTTGTAGTTGATGTGGCTATGGGTGCCGCAGTCGTCGTCGGAGCCACAGTCGTCGTCGGAGCCACAGTCGTCGTCGGAGCCACAGTCGTGGCCGGTGAAGCAGTGGTGGCC
>DEAU01000004.1:0-4811 GCA_002348705.1 Candidatus Neomicrothrix sp. UBA2974 | reverse complement strand
AGTGGTGGCCGGTGAAGCAGTGGTAGTCTGCGCCTCGAGCGCTTCAACCTTTTCACGCAACGCCTGCAACTCTGCGGAGTCGCTGCTACCACCACAGGCCGAAGCCACCAGCAGTACAGCCACTGCAACCGCGGACTTCTTCACAGTCTCAGTCTGTCACCCCTCCCCTGAGGGGGCGGGGTTGTCTCTGACGCCGGCGCACATGGCCTAGGGGCCGAGAGCCATGTCAGTATCTCGGGATGGGGAAATGGCTCATGGCCGTCGTAATGCTGATCATGTTCGTGTCGTGTATGTCAGCCGTTCTCGGCGGTGGATCTAACTCGCCTTCGTCCTATTACGGGGACCTTGACGCTTATGAGCGGGGCGACTGAGGGTTAGGGCTTGCTGGAGCGACTGGCGGACGTAGATCGCTGCTGAAGTTTCCATACCTGCCCCCATGGGTGTCGATGCACTGGATGTGCAGCAACTGGGGGCGGTATTTTATGCATCTAGTCTCCCGCCCCCTCGGTGTAGATACGTACAGGCGTGTCCGGGTTGGTTGACATCAACTAACCGGTTCGCCCGAACGAGTTCAGTCGGCTGGGTGCAAGACTCTGAGCGTGGCCGAGAAGAGCAGGAACTGCGCTAAGTGCGGTGTGTTCAGTCCCCCTTCGATATACGAGGACGAGAGCGATACGTGGTGCTCACTTTGCCGGCAGAAGTGGCGTTCCGACCATGATCGTCAACGTCGCCTAAAGCGTCTCCGGCGGTCCGTCCTTTTAAACAAGATCGGATTGGGAATGGCTATTGCCGGTGTGTTGCTACTTGTTGCAACGAGTCTTTTCGTAAACATCGCCTTCAGGGGCGACGTGGACGATGGGCCACAGATTCAGCAGAAACTGCCGACCTCGGTTACGCACGACTCCCCGTTCCGCTACGACCCGGATTACCCCTCTTACATGTACGACAATGACGTATGGGGGAATCCCTACGACCCCTACGACTAACGGCGGTGGGTGTCTCTGACGCCCTCGGTGTAGATACGCGCAGATGTCCGGTCAAGGGCTAAATCCGGACCATTTCAGCGATTTCTGCTGGGTTTTCGAAAAAACCTCAAATTAAAAGTGGGACACTTTTACCTATACATATGAAAGGTTCCATATGGTCGTGCCGTCGCTCTTCGGCGACGACACGACATTGAGTACACGATTGAGTACACCAGGACATGATCCAGTTCGTGTACGCAAACCTTTGCTAAGCCGGTTTAAGGACATCTCTGCCCAAAATGCGGTGGGTCGTCTGGCTCCCTCGTGGTCAGGTACCCGACGGGACCGCTTGGCCACCTGTCGATGTCACACCTGAGTAGTTTCCTGTCGGCTATGGCACGAAGGACATCAAGGACCCAACCGTGAGTGAAATCCGCTTCCTCGACCTCTTCGCTGGTTGCGGGGGATTGTCGCTGGGCCTAGAGCACGCTGGGCTCAAACTGGTCGCTGCTGTCGAGAAGTCCGATATGGCCGCCGAGACCCACTTCCGAAACTTTCACCTGCGAGGCGATGGTTGGGGCGCGGAGCAACAGGCGCTTTGGGAGGAGTTGAAGGGCGGATCGTTTGTCGAGCAGGTCAGGCATGGGACCGTCGTTGGTGATATCTGGGAGTTGCTCGCTGACAGCAGTGCCATGTTGGAGTTGAAGAAACTTTCGCCTGAGGTGATCGTTGGTGGCCCACCTTGCCAAGGGTTCTCGATGGCTGGGAGGCGGAACCCCCATGACAAGCGGAACCAGTTGCCGTGGGCGTTCCTCGAACTCGTTGAGGAACTTGATCCCAAGGCTGTCGTGATCGAGAACGTCGCCGGGATCAACATGGCCTTTGCCTCGCGCGGCGGGATCGAACCGCCCTTCTCCCAACTCCGCAGGGCATTAGAGGTGGCCGGGGTCGAAGAAGGGGGCCCCGGCTATGTCGTGCAACCCGTCGAAGTGAACGCCCGACACTTCGGGGTCCCCCAAAACCGACCACGGATGATGCTCATCGCCCTCCGGAAAGACCTTGCCGACGCGAAGGGCATCACGGGCCCTGAAGAGCCAAGCAAGCCTTGGCGATCGCAAGGCGCCTTCGATGCACTCCTAAATGGGTCGGCATACATGCCCAACCTCAAACTTGTACCTGAAGCCGGCTCACTCGTCGACAAGCGGCGCAATGGGAGACGGCGACCAATCGAGTATTCGGCCGAACAGGGCCTCATCGATATCGATGTCGCCGGGTACAAGGACTCGGCGGACTATCGCAGGAAGGAGCACCGCTTCGCGCGGGCCATGAGGGGGCCTCGGCGCAAGAACCCGGGTCCGCTGCTCAACCACAAGGAGCGAAACCATTCCAAGCGCGTCACCGAGCGATTCGCCCTCTACCACCTCTTCAACCAAGACCGGTTCCAGAACCACTTCGCCGAGAACCGGCGAGACCACAATCTGGTCCCGAGCCTGAATGCCCTCCTTGGCCTGCCATCACGCCATGAAGACGAAGCAGAGGTCCGAGCGTCGATCAGGGAGGTCTTGGGCGACCTCGTCGATGACTGTCCAGAATCCTTGAAAGAAAATCCCGACGACAACCTCGTCGACGTCGTCATGCGGCTCGACACTAGGAAGCACACCCAACGCGTCGTCCCTGCCGGTGCCCCAGCACCAACCGTGGTCACCCTTCCCGACGACTACGTACACCCCGTGGAGAACCGGATCATGACGGTCCGAGAACTAGCCCGGTTCCAGTCCTTCCCCGACTGGTTCGAATTCCGGTCCAAGGAGACCACGGGAAGCCACCGGCGCAAGGTAGAGGTTCCCCAGTACTCACAGGTAGGCAACGCCGTGCCTCCGCTCATGGCACAGGCCATTGGGGAACTACTCGTCAACCTGTTGGATTGCTAACTAGACGAGGGCGTACTCACCTTCGACCTTGAAGAGGCGATCCAAGTTCTTCGCCTTAGTTCGAAAGAGCATCCCGTGGTCCCGTGTCCCGCCTTCCGGTTTTTGCCGAATGGTGTGGTCGACGAAGACGGTTCCATCGGACAAGAACAGGGAGAAGGCCGAGAGCCTCGGCGAAGAAGTGTGGAGGACCTTCTTCAATGAAAATCCCTTCCCATGCGGCGTTTGGACCTCTGTGGCCTCCACCCAAAAAGTCTCGTTGTGCTTTTCGGCTAGGGCGTTGCGCAGCACCTCTAGTTCCCAAATGGCGACGCGCTCAGTGCCCTCCGGCCCATCCCAGTACTCGTTCAAAATTCCTTCCTCGTAGTCCACTGAAAGTACGAGGCCTTGGGGGTTTGCAGCGCTGCCGACAACCGAACACTGGAGGTACTTCAAGCCATCGTCCTTGAAGTAGCCGCAGCGTTCTAAGAGCCCCGCGTAGGACCCGACCGGGCTCTTCTCCTTGTCGAACATCCTCGCGAACAGCGTCTTGTTCTTGTCCCCGCGAAGTGACCGGCCACTCTTGATTTCGATGCCATGGAAGTCAGGGGTCTTTCTCGAATTCGCGGAGATTCCTAGAGCCGTCTCGATGGCGAATCCAACGGCCGTGTCGCCCGTCTTGGTCGTCAGCACGGGTCCGGTTCCCGCAACCTCCCTCAGCCTGTCTAGGAGTGCTGTGGCAACACCAGATGGGGCGGAGGTACTCCTAGTGAAGAGTGGGTCGACGGCATCAGTGCCGGTTCCGGACCTGACGAGGTACGAGAGGTTGAGGGCAGCGCACGTATCGCCATCTTGAACTATTGCGACGATGTCTTGCGGCCTCGTCTCTGGGCAGAGGCTGTCCAACCCGTAGATCCAAAGCCGGGGATCTCCCGCCTTCGTATTTGGCCGGTAGAGCGAGACCTTTGTTTCCACCATGCCATTCGCGGTCAACAACGAGAGTTCTGCAACCACCTTGTCGCCTTGTGGCTGCAGCGCGTAGTGGTGGAATCCCGTAGCGGCGAACGTGGTCCGGATCGAGAAATTGGCATCGATGATGCTCTTCTCGAGTTGTACGGCGGTGACCTCGAACAGGCCGACCTCGGCGCCGTCTATGGATGACAACTGAACAAGGAGGTCTCGTTCGGCGTGCTCAAGGTGCCGCATCGTCTCAGGCTGGCCCCATCGGCACGGGGCTGCGCGCTATCCGAACTGAATGCTCGATGGTTTCCGCTACTTCGGCCGGATCTTCGTGTTCCCAGAATCGCAACACCAGCCACCCCGCCGCCGTCAATAGTTCGTCCGTCTCCCGGTCGCGACGCCGGTTGCCATCAATCTTGTTCCGCCAGTACTCCGTATTGGTCTTTGGCTCCTTGTAGTGCTGTTCGCAGCCGTGCCAGAAACACCCGTCGACGTTGACTGCAACCTTCGCCCGGCGAAAGACAAGGTCAGCAGTGCGTCGAACATTGGCAATGGGCCGTTGCGAAACCCGATAGCGAAGGCCCCGACGGTGGACGAGGGATCTGACGAGCATCTCCGGCTTCGTGTCACGGCTCCGGTTGCCCAACATCTTCTTCCGAGTGGCCTCGTCCGAAGCCCAAGAACCCCTTGGTGGCGACCAAACGTTACCGTCCATGGTCGAAGCCTGCCAGACGGGAGCGATGTGTGACAGGTGTCCGGGTGTACGTCAATACCTTTCAGCACGACCCCGTCGTGCCACCTAGAATTGGCAGTGCCGCAGAGGCTTCGTTCCGTGATAACACAGTTGGCTACCAGAATGGCTACTAGCAGCGTTTCGGGCACCCCCAAAACGCACAAGCGACCAGCATTTCCGCTGGTCACCGTGGTGGGCCGTGAGGGATTCGAACCCCCGACCCCCTGCGCGTCATGCAGGTGCTCT
>DEAU01000023.1 GCA_002348705.1 Candidatus Neomicrothrix sp. UBA2974 | reverse complement strand
TGTGAACGACGGTCTGTCTGATGGCGACCAGGTTGTGGATGTGACTCTTTCGGCCGCTGGGTTCGAACCGGTCGTCGTCGGCGTGGTCAACGCCGACAACGACTGAAGACGCTCGCTTTGCAACAAGGAATTGCGTCGTTGATCTGCGGATGCGCGGAACAATGCATGAGCATGTTGTATGAATATGTAAGTATATGTATGATATATCAGTGTTGAAGATCGCCATCATCGGGGCCTCGGGCTTTACTGGAGCCGAACTTCTCCGGCTGTGTGCCAATCATCCTGACTTCAGTGTGGTTGTGGCCACCGGAGAGACTCAGGTCGGTGCGGCTGTGGCAGATCTCTATCCAAGCCTGGCCGCCTACTACCCAAACCTGTCGTACACGCCAACAGACCCAATTGCGGCTGACGGCTGCGATGTGGCCTTCTTGGGCTTACCCCACGGTGCTTCTCAGACCTTGGTGCCCGATCTGCTGGACCGGGTAGGCCACGTGGTGGATCTGGCCGCTGACTTTCGGCTCCGCGAGGCCGACCTCTACCCGAAGTGGTACGGCGAAGATCATCAAGTTTCCGCTTTGCTAGATGAGGCTGTATACGGCCTCCCCGAACTCTTCCGGTCAGGCCTGCCCGGTGCTCGTCTGGTGGCTGTTGCCGGCTGTTATCCGACGGCTTCCAGCCTGGCCCTAGCACCCTTCGTAAGAGCCACCGCCGTCGACACAGCCGGCTTGGTGGTCGACGCCGCGAGCGGCGTGTCCGGCGCCGGACGGTCTCCGAGGTCCAACACCACGTTCTGTGCCGTTGACGAGGACTACATGGCATACAGCCTGATCAGTCACCGACACACTCCGGAGATCGAGCAGGTTCTGGCTACCCGGGCCGATGGGACCATCGTCGACGACCTGTCAGTCCTATTCACGCCCCACCTGGCGCCCATGAACCGTGGCATTTTGGCTACTTGCTATGCGCGACCGGTCAGTGACCTAGACACCGACGGTGCCCTAGATCTCCTAGCTGACGCCTACGCCGGTGAACCTTTCGTGGTGGTCGACGAGCGGTCGCCGTCAACCAAGGCCACGCTCGGATCGAACGTAGCCCACCTGACCGCCCGGGTGGATCCCCGGACCGGATTCCTAGTGGTCCTATGTGCCATCGACAACCTTGTCAAAGGCGCCTCAGGACAGGCTGTGCAGTGCGCAAACGCCGCACTAGGACTCGATGAGACAACTGGTCTCTCGACCATCGGACTGTACCCATGAGCGTTACTGCCGTCCCGGGCTTCGTTGCTACTGGCATGGCCTGCGGAATCAAGGCTACGGGGGCTGATGACTTGGCTCTGGTGGCCACTGGCGACGGCCAACCGGTGACGGCGGCTGGCGTATTCACCTCGAACCGGATGACTGCCCCGCCGGTGCTGGTCTGCCGGGACCACTTGGCGGCCACCGGTGGTCGAGCAGCGGCCGTGGTGCTGAATAGCGGCAATGCCAATGCGGCCACCGGTGCCAATGGGCGAGCTGACGCTGAGGCCATGTGTGCCCTTACGGCTGATGCCGTGGGCTGCGCCGACAACGAGGTGCTCGTCTGTTCCACGGGGTGGATCGGCTTCCCGTTGCCTATGGACCGGATCGAATCGGCCATTCCCGCACTGGTCGCCGGCCTAGATGTCGATGGGGGATCGGCCGCCGCGATAGCCATGATGACCACCGACACGGTGTCCAAGGCCACGGTGGTTACCGGACCCACGGTCGACGGCTCTACGTTCATCGTGGGTGGCATAGCCAAGGGAGCAGCCATGCTGGAGCCCAACATGGCGACCATGCTGGCTGTTCTGACCACCGATGCAGAGGTCGACGCGAACACGGCTACCGGGATGCTGCGTGATGCCGTGGGTGTTTCGTTCAATTGCCTTACCGTGGACGGGGCCGAGTCAACCAACGACACTGTGCTCCTCTTAGCGTCGGGGACGGCCGGTCCAGTGGAGGCCACTGACCTGAAAGTTGCATTGGCTGACGCCTGTCGGGATCTGGCTGTTCAGATGGCTGATGACGCAGAGGGGTCCACGAAGACCGTTTTTCTGACCGTTACCGGGGCGGCCACCGATTCCGAGGCAGTCAAGGGGGCACGGGACACCGCCAACTGTCAACTGGTTAAGTGCTCGTGGTACGGCGAGGATCCTTATTGGGGTCGGCTCGCCGCCGAGATGGGGGCGGCTGGTATCGCTTTCGATCCAGAGACAATCTCTATCGCTTACGGTGGCCAACTTGTATACGCCGACGGCGTTATCCAGACGGTCGATGAGGTCGCACTGGCTGCCCACATGTCAGGTCGGCGTCTCGAGCTTGACATTGACCTAGGCCAAGGTGACGGTTCGGCCTGGATAGTCACCACTGACCTCAGTCATGCGTACATCGACGAAAACATGCGGACCTCATGAGCAGCAAAATCTCCAAGGAATCTGCCGTTCTTCCGGAATTCTCGCCCGAGCGGCGGGCCGCCGTATTGGTGGAGACGCTGCCGTATATCCAGCGGTTTGCCGGCTCGGTAGTTGTGGTCAAATTTGGTGGCAATGCAATGGTCGACGCTGAACTGGCTGCCCAGTTCGCCGAAGATGTGGTCCTAATGCACTCTGTGGGCATCAGACCTGTAGTTGTCCATGGTGGAGGCCCCCAGATCGGAGCCCTCATGGACCGGTTGGGCATTGAATCGGAGTTCCGGGACGGCCTACGGGTTACCGATGCCGAGACACTTGACGTAGCGCGGATGGTGCTGGTCGGCAAAGTCAACAGGGACATCGTGTCGAGCATCAACCGACATGGTCCGCTGGCTGTTGGCCTATCGGGTGAAGATGCTGGGCTTATTCAAGCTTCAGCTCGTAACCCTGAGTTGGGTTTTGTGGGCGATGTCGAATCGGTGAACCCGGCCATCATTGAACGGCTTTTGGCTGAGGACCTGATCCCTGTGGTGTCCACCATCGGCGTAGACTTGGACGGACAGGCATACAACATCAACGCTGACACGGTGGCTGCAGCTGTGGCTGGTGCCCTGAGTGCCGAACGGATTTTGTACCTCACTGATGTTGAGGGATTGCTTATCGACGTGGATGACCCTTCTACTCGGATTTCGCGAATCGATTTATCCGGCCTTGCTGCCTTGATCGCCGATGGAACCGTGAGCGGCGGGATGATCCCAAAGGTCCAGGCCTGCATGGACGCGGTGGAAGCTGGTGTCGGCTCAGCCCACATGGTCGATGGTCGGATTCCCCATGTGGTGCTCCTCGAACTCTTCACCGATGTGGGAATCGGGACGATGGTCCTGCCCGACGGCGGTGTCGCTGCTGACGGGCGAGGTGTCGAAGGCCCCGAGGGGAGCCCATCGTGAGTCCCATCATCGAGGCGTCGACGACCCGCGAGCGGTGGGACCGAATCATGGTAGGTAACTACGGCACTCCGCCGGTCACCTTCGTGCGGGGCTCGGGGACCGAACTGTTCGACGAGGACGGCAAGCGGTACCTCGATTTCCTCTGTGGCTTGGCGGTAACCGGGCTGGGTCATGCTCACCCACAGATCGCCAAAGCGCTGGCTGAACAGGCTTCCACCCTGTTGCACGTTTCGAACCTCTTCGTCACTGAGCCACAACTTGAGGTGGCTGAGCGGCTGGATCGGTTGATTCGGTCGGGGCCCGGCGAAGACGGTCAGACCGGCAGGGTTCTGTTTCAGAACTCGGGAGCCGAAGCTAACGAGGCAGCGATCAAGATGGCTCGGAAGTACCACGGCCGAGGAAGGCATGGCGTCGTAGCCGCCTTCAGGTCGTTCCACGGGCGGACGATGGCCACGCTGGCGGCTACCGGCCAACCGGAAAAACATGAACCCTTTCAGCCGCTTCCCGAAGGCTTTCGCCATGCTGCTTGGAATGACCTCGACGCTCTAAAAGCTGTCCTAGATCCGGAGGTCGGCGCTGTGCTGTTGGAGCCCCTTCAGGGCGAAGGCGGGGTCAATCCGGCTGAGACGGAATACCTGCGAGGCGTGCGACAGATCTGCGACGAGCGGGGCCTCGTACTCATTCTCGATGAGGTTCAGACAGGCTTGGGTCGCACGGGCAAATGGTTCGGTTTCCACCATGCCGGCATTCAGCCCGACGTGGTAACCATGGCCAAGGGTCTCGGCAATGGTGTTCCCATAGGAGCGGTATGGGCCGTTGACGAGGTGGCCTCCGCCTTTGGTCCCGGTGACCACGGGTCCACCTTTGCTGGCCAACCCTTGGCCGCTTCGGCTGCCCGGGCGGTCCTGCGGATCCTTGAGGAGATCGAGGCACCGAGACTGGCTGCCGAGAGAGGTGCTGAACTGGCTGCGCTTCTAGAAGGTCTTGCTGGTGTGGCTTCGGTTCGCGGCCTCGGTCTTTTACTAGCTGTTGAACTGGATACGAACGTTCTTGCCAGTCGGACTGCCCCTGAGGTGGCTCTGGCCTGCTTGAACGCTGGGTTGGTCGTGAATGGCGTGACGCCTACCGCTTTGCGGATGGCGCCACCATTGACCGTGTCGTCCGACGAGTTGACACAGGGCGTGGAGATCTTGGCCGGGATTTTGGGGTCTTCCCCATGCGATGTCGAACAAGCTGATTCTGTCCTTTCTGACGGACAGGGCAAGGAAGGTGAGTAGGGATGCGGCACCTGCTAGAGGTTGACGATCTCTCCACCGACGAACTGCGTCGCGTTCTGGCGTTGGCCGTGGATCCCGTTCCGCCACGGGTACTTGAAGGCCAAGGTATGGCACTCTTGTTTGAGAAGCCATCGGTTCGGACTCGCAACTCAATGGAGATGGCGGTCTTCCAACTCGGCGGCCACCCCGTTTGTATCCAACCCGCCGAGGTCGGACTGGACGTGCGGGAGTCTGTTGAGGATGTAACGCGCACGTTGGCTAGCTATCACGCCTGCATAGGGGCGCGGGTTTTTGATCATGCCACTGTCGAACGGATGGCGAATGAGGACTTAGTGCCAGTCGTAAACATGTTGTCGGACGCCGCCCACCCCCTGCAGGCATTAGCTGATGTGCTGACATTGCTTCAGCAGTTTTCTGGGCCATCTGAGGTCGATTGGCCTGCCGATGGGCTGACCGGTCGGACCGTGGCCTATGTGGGCGACGGAAACAACGTCTTTCGTTCGTTGGCTCTGGCAGCTGGCATGCTTGGCGCCGAGGTTCGGTTTGCCGGTCCGTCGGGTTACCGGCTGTCCGAGGTCGATCGGGACAGATTGGCTGCCGTTGGCGTCTCCTTTACTGAAACTCACCTTGCTGTCGACGCGGTGGCGGGGGCCGATGCCGTCTACACCGACGTCTGGACTTCCATGGGCCAAGAGCAAGAGGCCACCCAGCGGTTTGTTGACTTCGAGGCTTTTCGAGTTGACGAGGAACTCTTTGAGGCCGCAGGCCCGCAGGCCGTATTTCTTCACTGTCTGCCTGCCCATCGGGGAGAGGAAGTGACCGACGGAGTGGTCGATGGTCCAGCCAGTCGGGTCTGGCTCCAAGCTGCAAACCGGATGCATGCTGCCCGGGGCTTGCTGGCCTGGCTGCTGAGCGAGACCAAAGCCGACAGAGAGGGAGAGTCGTGAGCAAGCACCAGCGACAGCATCGGATCACCCATCTCCTGTCTGAACAGGTGGTAGCCAGTCAGGAGCAGTTAGTGGAATTGCTCGCCAGCGAGGGCATTGTGTCTACGCAGGCGACGGTGTCGCGCGACCTCGACGATCTTGGAGCAGTAAAGGTTCGCGTGCAGGGTGGCTCCAGTGTCTACGCCATTCCTGAGCATCCTGCCGACCGGAACGTGCCCGCGGACCAACTGCGACGGGTGCTAGGAGAGTGGGTAGTAGACGTTGCCTCGTCAGGAAATCTCGTAGTTCTGCGCACTCCACCGGGCTCGGCTCACGTCGTTGCTTCGGCACTCGACCGGACGGGTCTTGAAGGCTCGATCGGCACTGTGGCTGGTGACGACACGCTGATGGTGGTGGTGGCTGAGGACACCACGGGAACGGATTTGGCTGACCGGCTCCGGGGACTAGCCGGGCTCTGAAGGCAAAGGGCGAGAAAACGAAGACATGACCTTGAGCAGGACCGAAACGGAAACATCATGACTACGAGCGTTGACAAGGTTGTCTTGGCTTATTCGGGCGGCCTAGACACCTCGATCATCCTTCGCTGGCTAGAGGAGGAATACGGCTGCGAGGTTGTGACCTTTACTGCTGACCTCGGTCAAGGCGAGGAACTTGCACCGGCCCGGGCCAAGGCAGAATCGATGGGGGTCAAGGAGATCTATGTGGAGGACCTCCGGGAAGAGTTTGTCCGGGATTACGTGTACCCGATGTTTCGTGCCAATGCTCTTTACGAGGGTGAATACTTATTGGGGACCTCCATCGCTCGGCCGCTCATCGCTAAACGGCTAGTTGAGATCGCCGACGAAACCGGTGCTGACGCCATTAGCCACGGTGCAACAGGTAAGGGCAACGACCAGGTCCGTTTCGAACTAGGGGCCTACGCGCTGCGGCCCGACATCCGAGTCATCGCACCATGGAGAGAGTGGAATCTGGGGTCACGGCAGAGCCTGCTCGCCTACGCCGAAAAGCACGGGATTCCGGTAGAGATGAAACGAGGTGTCGAGTCGCCATTTTCGATGGATGCCAACCTGCTCCACATCTCCTACGAGGGTGGCTCGTTGGAGGATCCATGGAAAGAGCCCACGTCGGAGATGTGGAGGTGGACGGTCAGTCCTGAGATGGCGCCTGATGAGGCGACCTACCTCGACCTCACCTACAAGCGGGGTGACGTGGTGGAGGTGAACGGGAAAGCGATGACCCCTGCCGCAGTGCTGACAGAACTGAACGGAATCGGCGGAGCCAACGGCATCGGTCGAATCGACATCGTCGAGAACCGTTTCGTGGGTATGAAGTCTCGGGGAGCCTACGAGACCCCGGGCGGAACGATCCTGCTGAAGGCTCATCGGGCAATCGAGTCTCTTACCTTGGACGGCGGGATTGCACACCTCAAGGACGAACTGATGCCCCGGTATGCCGAACTGGTCTACAACGGTTTCTGGTTCAGTCCAGAACGGGAGATGCTCCAGGTGGCTATCGACCACAGTCAGCTATTCGTGAACGGACGGGTGCGGTTGCGCCTGTACAAGGGCAATGTGGAGGTTGTGGGTCGGGAGTCCGAAGACACCCTCTTTGACGAGGCCATCGCCACATTCGAGGAAGATGAGGGCGTCTACGACCAGGCTGACGCTGAGGGTTTCATCAAGTTGAACGCCCTTAGGCTGCGGACGGTGGCTCGACGGGCAGCCCGGACTGGGGGCTAGGCCAATGGCGACGCTATGGCACGGACGATTCGAGGGCACTGCGAGTCAAGCATTACAGGCCCTGAATGACAGCCTGCCGTTTGACCAACGGATGTTCCGAGAGGATGTGGAGGGATCGCGGGCACATGTCAGGATGCTGGCCCGGGTCGGGTTGATATCGGATGCAGATGCTTCGGCTGTTCTCGAGGCTCTCGACGCTACTGAGGCCGAATTAGTCAACGGCACGTTCGTTTTTGTCGACGAGGATGAGGACATCCATACGGCTGTTGAACGACGGGTAACTGAGTTGGCCGGGGAAGCCGGGGCACGTCTACACACTGGCCGGAGCCGGAATGATCAGGTGGCTACAGACCTGCGGCTCTGGACAAAACGCGAACTACACGAGTTAGCCGCTTTGGTGACAGATTTCCAGTTTACGTTGGCTGCGGTGGCTGATGTTGCGGGCGAGGCGTACCTGCCCGGCTACACACACCTGCAACAGGCCCAACCGGTGCTGCTCGCCCACCACTTTTTGGCCCACGGTTGGGCGTTAGCCCGAGACGTGGACCGGTTGCTCGACGCCCGGGCCCGTGCCGACGTTTCGCCCCTCGGAGCGGGAGCCTTGGCTGGCTCCTCGCTGCCGCTAGACCCCGATGGTACGGCAGCTGACCTGGGGTTCTCGTCGCGATTCGAGAACTCACTGGATGCAGTGTCCGATCGAGATTTCGTAGCAGAGACTCTCTTCGTCCTCGCCCTGCTAGGCGTCCATTTATCGCGGATCGGTGAGGAACTCGTCCTCTGGTCGACAGAAGAGTTTGGTTTCGTGGAACTCGACGATGCATTCTCGACAGGGTCGTCAATGCTTCCCCATAAGAAGAATCCGGACATCGCTGAACTGGCCCGGGGGAAGGCTGGTCGTTTGGTTGGTCACCTGACCGGCTTCTTAACCACCCTCAAGGGTCTGCCCTTGGCCTACAACAAGGACCTTCAAGAGGACAAGGAGCCGCTTTTTAACGCCTGCGATACGGTCCGGCTTACCTTGCTCGCCCTCGACGGCATGGTGGCCACAATGGTGCTCAACACAGGCCGGATGGCTGAGGCCGCCGACGGTCCCTACGTCGCAGCCATTGACTTGGCTGAGTACCTAGTGTCCGGTGGCATGCCGTTTCGGGAGGCCCATACCTTGGTTGGGTCACTGGTCCGGTCTGCCTTAGCTGGTGATGGGTCCTTTGACGACCTAGTGGCTAGCGATCATCGACTGGGCCCGGAAGCGGCCGCACTGCTGGAGTCAGGCATGCCGATGCGTCGGCGCAGTACACCTGGAGGAGCCGGTCCGGAGCCGGTTGTTGTCCAGCGGGCTCGTTTCGCTGATCAGCTCAACTCACAGCGAGCCAGACTCGGGGTCTGATCGGGCCTTAGCAGGAGACGTCGCCAATGCCATATAGCCAAGACATCCGAATCCGCTATGGAGAGGTTGACGCCCAAGGAGTGGTCTTTAACGCTCACTACCTTGCATACCTCGACGACGTGTCCGACACCTGGCTCCGCTCTCTTGATGGTGACTTTGAGGAGACCGGATGGGAGATCATGCTTCGGCGGGCAGATCTGACGTGGCATGGTCCGGCAGGCCTCGGCGAGATCCTGACTGTCACTGCCGAGGTCGTCCGGTGGGGAACCACCTCGTTTGATGTGGCTTTTGAAGCCCTTGTTGGAGAACGACTGGTCCTGACGGCCACCGTCTATTACGTCGGCGTGAGCGTGGGCGACCATGCCCCGATCCCGCCGCCACCGGCCATTCGGGCCCACTTGAGTGGGTGACGGAGATCTCGCTGGTTGACCTTGAGGCCATCGGCTCAGGCTGGGCCGAGGTAGTGGACCGTTCGTCCGAAGGTCCAAGACCGTTCGTGGAGGCTGGACCATCTGGCCCTGATCGCGATCGCATTCTTGGGCTCCTAGATAACAACTGGGGTTCTATTCCGGGTCCCCTCGACCGGAACTG
This sequence comes from Candidatus Neomicrothrix sp. UBA2974, assembly GCA_002348705.1. Lineage (GTDB taxonomy): Bacteria > Actinomycetota > Acidimicrobiia > Acidimicrobiales > MedAcidi-G1 > UBA9410. The sequence goes on along the minus strand of DEAU01000023.1, from coordinate 5,795 downwards.
CCGGCCGGGGCATTTGACGGGTTCAGCGCTGGTGGTGGACCCATCGAACGGACGGATTTTGGTCCTTTTTCACACCAAACTCCGGCGCTGGCTCCAGCCCGGTGGCCATGCTGATGGTGACAACGACTTGGCTCGAGTGGCATTGCGAGAGGCGATAGAAGAAACGGGCATCAAGGGATTACGGGTCGTGGAGCCTGCAGTGGATCTTGAAGTTCACCTCGTGGATCCACCCACTGAGGACGTCCACGAGCACCACGACGTGAGGTTTCTGGTCGTTGCTCCGCCGGGTTCTAGGCCGGTTGGTAACCACGAATCTGAGGCCTTGCGGTGGGTGAGTTTGGGCGGTCTCCCTGCCTTGGGAGCCGACGAGGGGCTGATTCGTTTGGCTGAGCACAGCCTGTTCCGTCTATCTCAGGTGCTGCGCCAAGCCTGAATCAGACCGGTGTAGGAGGAACGCCTACATGTCGCCCGGGTCAAGGCACGATTCCATATCGTTGACCCGGGCGAAGCCGTTCATCCGCTCCAGAACGCTGCCCGCCCCGCTGGGTAGGGCGGTGAGCAGGGGTTTGACGTCGCCTTCATCGCGGAGGCGCTTCGCGTGAGCCTGACGGTCGGCCAAATAAACACCCCAGTCGGCTAGCCACTGAGCGATGATTTCCTTATCTTCATTCGTGCCTCCGGAGAGTGCGGTTAGATCATCGACCAGTGAGCGGACTATTGCCGTGGCTGCGTCCAAATCTTCAGCCCGATCGGCGGGGTCCGAGGCACTGGCCGCGGTAGGCAGGAGGGAGATCCTGGCGAGGGCCTCGGCGCACTGGATCTCGGCGGCCGTCGACCAGGCGCGGTCTTGAAGACGATCAGGGTTGCCGGATGGGGCGAGGAAGAATGCGTAGATCCATAGGACACCCATGGCGAGCACCAGCAACACGAGGAATGCTCGGAGAGCAGTGGCGTTGAGGCCTTTTCTCATGGCGTCACCCAAAGTTCGACGACTGTGCCGGGCACCACAACGGCGTTTGGTGGTGGTTCCTGCTTCCAGATTAGGTTTGGCTCCCAGTTGGGCTGGTCGGGGTCAGCCACCACTGTTACCGAGTAGCCGAGGCCAAGAGCTTCTAGCATCGGCCGGGCCTCAAGCAAGAGACGCCACGTAACGTCCGGGGTGTCCACAGGTTCGACTTCCGTCGGCTCAATGGCTACGTCGACGACTAGGGCTCCGCCAGTATCGATTGTCGTGCCTATGCCCGGATCCTGATGGAGGATGGTTCCCGGCTCGGTCCCCAAGGCCTCGACCTCACGGACTTCGGCGATCCAAACGCCATGGTCAGATTCGGCGAGCAGTTCGCGGGCGTTGGCAAGTGTGAGTCCGACCACCTCTGGTGTGGCCACTGTGCCGGGCGACAGAATGATCTCCTGGCCGACTTCATCGACTTCGACAGCCTCAGTAACGGCCGGAGCGACAGGGCTCGCAGGGATGGGGGTGATGACCGCCGGGAGTTCACTCGGTAGGCCGGCGAAATGCTCCACGGTCATTCCTTCGTGGGCAGCTTCCATCACGTCCTTCCAGATCATTGCTGGGTACGTGCCCCCGTACACCTTCCTTTCAGTCGTTGGGGGGATCATCGGTATCTGAGCCTCGGGGAAGCCGACCCACACAGCCGTGGTCATCTGAGGGGTGTATCCGGCGAACACGGCATCTGCGTAGTTCTGCGTAGTGCCAGTCTTGCCAGCTGCTGGCCGGCCCTCTAGTTGGGCTCGCCAGCCGGTTCCCTGCTCGATCGTTCCCTCCAGAATCCAGGTCATCCTGTCAGCGATTCGAGCATCCAGTGCCCGGGACTGAGTCCGAGTCCATGACCAGAGAGTGGTGCCGTCGGCTCGTGTCACCTTTGACACATAGCTCGGGGCGATAGCTACTCCCCGGTTGGCGAGCGTGTGGTAGGCCGATGCCATGTCGAGCATGGTTGCGTTCGAAGTTCCCAAAACATTTGAGTTGACCGGCTGAATCGGTGAGCGGATCCCTAGGCGTCGGGCCATGTTGACTGTCCTCTGTGCGCCTAACTCCATGCTCAACTGGGCGAAGACGGTGTTGAGTGAACTTCGTGTAGCCCGAATGAGGGTTACTTCCTCGGCATCAGGCGGTGGGAGCAACTCTCGACCGTCAGGTGGCTCCCACGACCACGTGGGGATGGCCTCCAACTGTTCGACTCGGTCGGCAAAAAGGCGTTCACGGTCATAATCCCAGCGTCGATTTGCCACCCACTGAGACAGGTCCACTTCCTGATAGGTCACCTCGGTCTCGCCGTTGCGTTCCTTCTCCACTCTTATTGTCTCGGTGTGTGCATCGGGGACGTCAGTGTGTTCCTCTCGAAGCCAAAATTGGAGGAGAGCCTGGAGGCCATGCTCGAAACGTGCCTCGGTGGCGTCGTGGCCGTTGACCCCGCCGGTGACTCGCCATACGCGGTTTTCTTCGTCGGCTCCGGGGATTTCGAACTCCAAGACGTTGGGTGCGGTGTAGGTGGCGGTCATGCGCCAGCCAGCTTCGAAGGCTGCCGCGAGGGCGACGGATTTCATTGATGACCCGACTTGCCGTCCGGCGCCAATAGCAAGGTTCACTTTGGCGTCTTCGTCATCGGCGAAGAAGTCGCGACCTCCCACCATGGACAGCACTTTCCCCGTCCCTGTCTCCAGGACAACCACTGCTGCATCGGGGTGTCCGCGTCCGGCTGGCATATGCGTCTCGACGGCCTGTTCGGCCGCTGCCTGAAGGTCGAGGTCAATCGTGGTTTCGATGCGGAGTCCACCCTCGAAGAGCAGCCGCTCTCGGACGCCTCTGCTGGCACCGAAGGCCGGGTTGTCGAGGAACCAGCGCCTTACTTCCTCAACGAAGTGCCCGGCTGGGTAGCGGGTCTCAAGGCGGTTTGTGTACTCCTCGAGCTGAGGTGGGTTGACTAAGGCCGCGTCGCGCTGCTCAACAGTGATGTAGTCGTTGGCCAGCATTCGATCGAGTACTTGGTGGCTGCGGCGGAGGCTCTTGGAGTAGTTGACGAATGGGTTGTATCGACCGGGGAGTTGGATAATCCCGGCCAGCAATGCCGCCTCCGAAAGGTTTACTTGGGAGATGTCCTTGTTGAAGTACGTCTGGGCAGCTGCCTTGACTCCATAGGCGCCATGGCCGAAGTACACGGTGTTCAGGTATTGGAGGAGGATGAACTCCTTGCTATATCGGTCTTCCAACCGTGTCGCATACCACAACTCTTCGAGTTTTCGACTAGCCGTTTGCTCTGAATTCCTGATGATGGCGAGCTTCACGTACTGCTGGGTGATGGTGGATCCACCTTGGCTGATACCGCCTGTTTCGAGATTGCTGCGCGCTGCTCGCACGATGGCCTTGAGGTCCATGCCGTCGTGGACGTGGAAGCGCTCGTCCTCGATAGCTATGACAGCGTTTTGGACTAACTCGGGGATTTCGTTGAGGGTGCGAGCACTCGTGCGATTTTCGGGGGCTACCAGCGTCGTGATCGGGCGACCGTAGCGATCGACGACCGCCGAAGATTCGGCCTGCTCGGGGATAGTGATCTCGAATTCGCGGGCCTCATACCGGTAACAGGAGGTGGCGAAGGCGGTCAGTGTCACTAAGACACAAAGGAAGCGGAGGCGATACAGGTATCCCACTCTCACAGTTTGGCTCGGGGTTACCCCGGTGGGGCGTCAGCCGACCTGTCCGAGGCTCCATACTGTTAGGTGTGAGCGCAGAGATCCTTGACGACCTGATGGCCCGTGGCTTAGTTCAGGACAGCACCGACCAGGATGCCCTCCGCTCACGCTTGGAGGAGGGACCAATCACTGTCTACTGCGGCTTTGACCCAACAGCAGACAGTCTCCACATCGGCCATCTCGTTCCATTGCTCCTACTTCGACGATTTCAGGACGCGGGTCACAGAGCAGTCGCTTTAGCTGGCGGCGCTACGGGGATGGTAGGCGACCCGAGTGGACGCTCCGATGAGCGAAACCTCCTAGATGGGTCCACGCTGACCCTCAATGTGGATGCAGTGGCTGCACAGTTGCGGGCTTTCCTTCGTTTCGACGGTGGCCTTCGACCGGGTGACGAGCAGGCTGTACTTGTCGACAACCGGGAATGGACCGAAGGGGTTGAGGTGCTTGATTTTCTGCGTGACGTGGGCAAGCACGTCACCGTCGGCACGATGCTCGGGAAGGAGTCAATCCGATCGCGCTTGGCAGGCGATCAGGGCATCTCCTTCACAGAGTTCAGCTACATGCTTCTCCAGGCCAACGACTTTTTCGAACTGCATGCCCGCCTTGGGTGCGAGATGCAGGTTGGTGGCTCGGACCAGTGGGGAAACATCACTGCCGGCATAGACCTGATCCGACGCAGGTCGGCAGCTACAGCCCATGGTCTGACGGTGCCGCTGGTAACTCGGGCCGATGGCGCCAAGTTTGGCAAGACGACCGATGGGGCAGTTTGGCTGGACGCAAGGCGAACCCTTCCCTACGAGCTCCACCAGTATTTTCTGAATGTCGACGATCGGGATGTCGAGAGATTTTTGCTGCAGTTGACGCTTGTGCCCGTTGAGGAGGTGGCCGAGGTGATGGCTGACCACATTGTGGCGCCGGAACGCCGTATCGCTCAGCAGCGCCTTGCCGACGAGGTCTGTTCGTTGGTCCACGGAGATGAAGCCACCCAGCGGGCGCGCCTAGCGGCTAGCGGTTTGTTCGGTGACGAGATCCCCACCGCTGAAGTTCTCGAGGCTCTCCGAGGAGTCGTTCCAGAAACCATCGTGTCGATAGTCGACGTGAGCGGGGTGGAGTCGCTTATTGACGTCTTGGTGTTGTCTGAACTCTGTTCGTCGCGGGGTGACGCGCGCCGAACGGTGGCCAGTGGGGGAGTCCGGGTGAACGGTGTCCGGGTTGGTGAAAATGTGACGGCTTTACCTGATGACTCAGTCGTCGCAGACCGGTTTGTTCTGCTGCAGAAGGGCAAGCGGAGTCGCCACCTTCTGGTATTTGGCTAACCGAGTTCCGATCGGCAAGACGCCACTTTTCACTCGCCGGTTTGCGAAATTTGCGGCTACGCGGGTTGGGGCGGGTTGTCATGATGGATATCGTCAGTCTGCTCACCGGAACCGGGGTCGGTCTTGACCGGCTATTCCAGTTGCCATAGCGTGAGCGCCCGCCCAGCGGCAGGTCTGTTCGGATCGAATCGCTGTCGCGGGTTGAGGGCACCACCGCCGTCGGCCGGGTCATATCCGGTCGTACAGCGTGTGCCCGGAGGCCAGCGGCCTTCAGGTGCTCCTTGAAAACGGGATAGAGGACGAAAAAGCCAGTGCGGGCTGTCCACCTGACGATCGCGAGTCGTCGCTGGACAGACCCTGAACAATTTCAATAGCACTGAACGGACAGCGGTGGCCGGCTTTAGCCGATCACCATTGCCCTGTGCCAGGTCGGATGGGATTGGTGTCCCACTCGGCCTCGAACTCGCGTCGGCAACTCCTATTTGGGGTTGTCGCACCACTGATTCGACGGTTGGAACCGCTTCGGCGGCGATGACCTGAGATTTCGACGGAGAGTTTGATCCTGGCTCAGGACGAACGCTGGCGGCGGGCCTAACACATGCAAGTCGAACGCACTCGACCTTCGGGTCACATGAGTGAGTGGCGAACGGGTGAGTAACACGTGAGAAACCTGCCCCGAAGACTGGAATAACCCGAGGAAACTCGGGCTAATACCGGATGTCCCCACCGGGTCGCATGGCTCGGTGAGGAAATGCTCCGGCGCTTCGG
>DEAU01000015.1 GCA_002348705.1 Candidatus Neomicrothrix sp. UBA2974 | reverse complement strand
GGTTGCTGAGCCGGAGCCGGTTGCCCGCCGTGTTATCTCATCCAGCGGTTCGTCCGGTCCAACTCGACCAGTATCGACGCCTAGTGCTCCATCGGAGCCGTCGCTCCCCGCTGGTTCCGACCCTAATGATGCTGCCCCCGGCGTGCCTGACCCGGCTGCGAAGCTCACCGACGAGACCTCTCCAGTGGTGCCTCCGGTTGGTGCTAAGCCACCACTTTCGGCGTCCGGCAAGCCCATTCCGCCACCTCCTGGTCCACCGGTCTCTTCGTCAGGTAAGCCGATTCCACCGCCTCCGGGCCTAGGTGGTCGACGTAACGAAGAGCCTGCCCCTGCTGCCCCTACAGGCCGGCGGAGCAGTCCACCGCCGGTAGGTCGCCGTCCACCAATGGGGGGTGGTCCTCGAGAGTCGGTGCCCGGTGCGGGCGGTGGTCCTGGCCGGCCTGGAGGAGGTCCTGGTAGTCGTCCGGGCGGAGGTCCAGGAGGGCGGCCTGGAGGTCCGGGCGGTGGTCCTGGCGGGCGCCGCCCACCGCGTCGCAAGGGTCGCCGTCGCCGGCGCCGCGAGGAACTCCAGCCGATGGATGTCCCCTCCTACACGCCCGACGACGCAGCGGTTCCTGAAGGAGAGGTCGTTGTCGAGCGTGCCTGTACTGCGCTGGACCTGGGTCCCAAACTAAATCGCACTGCCGCTGATGTAGTCCGCTTCTTGATGCAGCAGGGAGAGATGGTGACGGCTACCCAGTCTCTGTCTGATGACATGATCGAGCTTTTTGCCGCAGAGATCGGTGCCGAGATCCGTATGGTTGATCCGGGCGAGGAGCAGGAGGTCGAACTGCTCAAGCTACTCGATGTCGTTGATGACCTCGACGATGACGAAGCACCGTTTCGTCCTCCGGTCGTCACCGTGATGGGTCACGTTGACCATGGCAAGACCAAACTTTTGGACCAAATCCGAAGTGCGAACGTTGTCGACGACGAAGCTGGTGGTATCACCCAGCACATTGGTGCGTACCAAGCTGAGCGTGACGGAAAGCTCCTTACCTTCATCGATACTCCGGGCCATGAGGCCTTCACCGCGATGCGGGCCCGTGGTGCCAGTTCGACCGACATCGTGGTCTTAGTGGTGGCAGCTGACGATGGAGTTATGCCCCAGACACTTGAAGCTCTGGACCACGCACGGGCGGCTGAGGTCCCAATCCTTGTGGCCATCAACAAGATCGATCGCGACAATGCTGACCCCCAGAAGGTGCTGGGTCAGTTGGCCGAGCACGATTTGGTTCCTGAGTCATGGGGTGGAGACACCATATGTCTAGAGGTCTCAGCTCTGCAGAATCTGGGCATTGACGATCTACTTGACAACCTAAACGTGGTCGCGGAAGTTGAGGATCTGCGGGCCGACCCCGACGGCCGTTCCCAGGGTGTTGTGCTGGAGTCGTTCCTCGATATAGGGCGAGGTCCAGTGGCCACTGTCCTAGTGCAACGAGGAACCCTGAAGGTTGGCGATCCGCTGGTTGCCGGAGCTGCATGGGGTCGGGTCCGGGCACTAATCGACGATCAGGGAAAGCAGGTCAAAGAGGCCGGCCCGTCGACACCGGTTCAGGTACTAGGTCTTTCGGACGTAGCCGACGCAGGCGAGGGTTTCGTGGTTGCTCCCAACGAAAAGATTGCCGGCCGCGTGGCCGATAAGCGTGGCCACTGGCGTCGTCAGGCCAACATTGGTCGCGACGCACACGCTCTGTCCGGGGGCGCCCGCCTAGAGGACATCTTTGAGCAGATCCAAAAGGGCGAGGCGGCGACGCTAAATCTGATCGTCAAGGCTGATGTCAATGGTTCGCTAGAGGCGGTCACTGAGAGTCTGCGCAAGTTGGAGAGAGAGGAAGTGAGGCTGGCCTTCGTGCACCGGGCTGTGGGTCGTATCACCGAGAACGACATCCAGTTGGCTGCTACGTCAAACGCCACCATCATTGGCTTCAATGTCCGGCCGGAGCGCAAGGCCCGCGAGTTGGCTGAGGCCGAGAAGGTCGAGATCCGTTCCTACGAGATCATCTACAAACTGATTGAGGACATCGAGTCGGCCATGCTTGGCATGCTTGCGCCAGAATTCGAGGAGGTCGTTACCGGTGATGCCGAGGTCCGAGAAGTCTTCTCGGTGCCACGGGTCGGCAAGGTGGCTGGCTGCTATGTCACCAATGGGACCATCACCCGTGGTTCTAAGGTTCGCTTTCTGCGCGAGGGCGCCATCATCTGGAAGGGCGACGTCAGTTCGCTCAAGCGTTTCAAAGAGGATGTCCGCGAGGTTCAGGCAGGTTACGAGTGTGGTATAGGCCTGTCTGATTATCAGGACCTCAAGGAAGGCGATGTGATCGAGACCTTCGAGGAGCGGGAAACCTCCCGCGCCTAGGGGCAGGCCATGGGACGGCGCGCTTCCCGGACTCGCTCCGGTAGTCCAACGCGCGGTTTCCAGAGGACCGACCGCTTAAATGAGCTCCTAGTCCGGATATTGGCTGAGGAGTTGGAGCGTATTGACGATGAGCGCCTTGGTTTTACCACTGTCACTGGCGTAGAGACTGATCAGGACTTGAGCATCGCTCGGGCCTACATCACATCAGATGTGCCGGACGACGAGCTGTTGGAGGCTTTGGACGAGTATCGACCTCGTCTTCATCGGGTTATCGGAGAACGGGCTCGACTTCGTCGGATCCCACCGCTCACTTTCATAGTGGACGAGACAGTCCGCGCCGCCGACCGAATTGAGGAGATCCTGCGTGGCCTTGGTCCTCGTGGGAACCCGGCTGACGGGCCACTCGACGACGCGGAGAAATAACCGATGGCCGGTGGTGCTTCCCCGGGTGATCGTCTAACGGATGGTCTGGTTGTGATTGACAAGGATGTTGGTTGGACCAGTCACGATGTGGTGGCCCGGCTCCGCGGAGTTTTAAGCACCAAGAAGGTGGGCCACTCAGGAACGCTAGATCCTGACGCCACCGGGGTTTTGGTGCTCGGGGTAGGCCGTGCAACGCGACTTCTCCGCTTCGTAACCGCCCTCGGCAAGGAGTACACCGGCCAGGTTGTTCTGGGGACTGAAACATCGACGCTGGACTCCGCTGGCGAGGTGACCATCGTCCACGATATGTCCAAGGTTGGTTATGACGAGGTGGTTGGTGCGGCAGAGGGCCTGACCGGCGAGATCCTCCAGGTTCCGCCCATGGTGTCCGCGGTAAAGGTGGGGGGCCGCCGCCTACATGAGATCGCCCGAGAGGGCCGTGAGGTTGAGCGAGCGGCGCGGCCGGTCAGCGTGGGCCGCTTTGACGTCACCCCAACTGATGAACCAGGGGTCTACGACATCTTCGTGGCCTGTTCTTCGGGGACTTACGTGCGAACCCTTGCCGCCGACCTCGGGGCGGCGCTCGGGGGTGGTGCCCATCTGCGTAACCTTCGGCGGACGGCCGTTGGGTCTTTCACCTTGGCCGAGGCCCACCCTCTCGAAAGGCCAGTGCTGCTGCCGGCATCCGAGGCACTTCGCGACCTGCCGCGGGTGGTGGTAGATGACAACCTGGCAGCCGCGGTTTCTCACGGGCAACCTTTGGAAGCCAAATCGCTGGGAGTCGGACTCGAAGGGGCCGACGCTGGACCCTGGCCGGTCTACGGGTTGGAAGGTGACCTGTTAGCTGTCTATGAACCGCACGGCGAACGGCCGGGACAAGTCAAGCCGGCCATGGTGTTGGCGCCAGCGAGTTCCTGAGAAGCCGTTGCGCCACGCGATGCGATGTTGCGTAACCACGACTAGATAAGGGCAAACCGTCGATTGAACTGCCGGTCTTTGGTCAGAGTGTTCTTGTCGACTTTCAACGGTAGTAACTCCTGGTGCAGGATTAGCTTGTGCTGGAAGACTTGACTTCAAGCCGGATTGCCGGGGTGATGACTGCAGGCGGACCAATTCGGTCAGTTGCGGTTGTCCAACACCCGGCATAGGTCACCGATCGGAAACCGAAGCGGTGAAGCTTGCGCCGGGTTCGATAGTTGTCATTACTGGTGCGGCTAGTGGCATTGGCGAGGGCCTAGCTCGCGAGTGTGTTGAGCGCGGTTACCGAGCAGCGCTCGCCGACATTGAAGGTCCGGCTCTCAGAGCGCTGGTGGCGGACCTAGATCCATCAAGTAGGACTGTCGTGTCCGGACTGGTTGATGTAGCTAACCCTGATTCGGTTGACGGATTTGCCCAAAGGGTCCTTGAAGGTCCGGGTATTCCAGACCTGATTATAGCTAATGCGGGCGTGATCGGCCCTGCAGTCCCCATGTGGGAGCAGAGCACAAAAGATTGGGAATGGATCATTGGAGTAAATCTGCTGGGTGTGGTCAACACCTGGGCGGCCTTCCTGCCAGCAATGATCGAGCGTGGAACGGGCCACGTGGTCGCGACTGCATCTGTGGCGGGCCTCGCTCCCGGCCAGAGCATCGGCAATGCTCCCTATGCGGCCACGAAGTACGGCGTCGTTGGGCTCTGCGACAACCTGCGCATTGAACTCAGCAAGGTTGCCCCTGAGATGCTGGTGACAGCGCTGGTTGCAGGTCCTGTCCGCAGCCGGATCCGCCAAGCAACTCGCAACCGACCTCACGCCTACGGTGGTCCAGAGGTTCCCCAGATGCTCGCCAACGACCCGTTTCCGAGCCGACTAGAAGCCGATGAGTTCGCAAAGCGCGTCTTTGATGGTCTCGAACGGAGTCCGCGCTACCTTTTGCCAAACGAGGACTTCGTGGAACCCGTCGCTAGTCATCTTGACGGTATTGCAGCTGAGCTCCGGGGTAGCCAATGTGGAGTCTTTCCGGACTAGAGGCGACCTGAGTTCGACTGCCAGATGAGCGGTCCTGTCGGCTAGGTAGCCTCGCCGCCGTGGAGATCCGCTATGACATCGGCAGTCGCGACCCGCAGTCGCCGCGCACGGCTATCACCATTGGTGCCTATGACGGGGTCCATATCGGACACCGAACGGTCATAGCGGAGGTGCGGCGTCTGGCCGCCGAGCGAGGTCTCGCTTCGGCGGTTGTCACCTTTGACCGACACCCGGCCAGCGTGGTCCGCCCCGACTCCGCTCCATTGCTCTTGACCGACTCGGAACAAAAACTGGAGCAATTGGCGACAACCGGCCTTGACCTGACCATGGTTGTTCCGTTCGACGATGAGCGGGCGTCGGAGTCGGCAGAGGACTTTGTCAGGAATGTCCTAGTCGACTGTGTAGGAGCCGCCGCGGTCGTTGTGGGCGAGGACTTTCACTTTGGCCATCGCCGTCTAGGCAGCGTCGCCATGCTTCGGGACATGGGCTCTGAACTGGGATTCGAGGTGATCGGGCTAGGCCTCGTCGGCCCCGAGGGAACTCCGGCCCGTGATCATGAACAGGTTTCGTCCACGTTCATCCGTCGTGCCCTGGCCAGCGGCGACCTCGAAAGAGCTAATGCCCTGCTTGGTCGTCCCTACGAGGTTCGTGGTTTTGTTAGCGAAGGCGATCGGAGGGGACGCGAACTGGGGTTTCCGACGGCCAACGTCCGGGTCGACCCATCGATCCTGCTGCCCGAAGACGCTGTTTATGCCGGCTGGTATGAACGGCCTGATGGGGTAGTCCACACGGCGGCAATTTCCCTAGGTACTCGGCCCCACTTCTATGACGACGGGGCCTTGCTGCTGGAAGCCCACCTGCTGGACGTCGGTGGTCCAAGCGACGAAGGACCGGATCTTTACGAGGAACAGGCAAAAGTTCGATTCGTTCGCCGTTTGCGATCTCAGCAGGCCTTCGATAGTCACGAAGCTCTAGCCAAGCAGTTGCACCGTGATGTGGCCGACACCCGTGCCATGCTGGCCTGACCGGCCTAGGACGGAAATTGGCATGGACGCACTGGATGTTCTGCTACTCGTATTTGGGGGACTGTTTGCCGGTTGCGTGAACACCATCGCCGGGGGAGGGTCACTGTTGACCGTTCCCTTGCTGATTTTTGCCGGATTGCCGGGCGATGTGGCCAATGGGTCGAATCGGGTCGGAATCCTGGTTTCCAACGCTTCGGCAGCTACAGCGTTTCGGCGAATGGGTGTCTCGGGGATGTCATGGGTGCTTCCGGTTCTCGTGCCGGTGATGGCTGGTTCCCTCGCGGGCTCACTGCTCGTATCGAGGTTGGATGCCGAGTCATTTGAGCAGGCTTTTGGTCTTGTCATGGTTCCACTCCTTCTTTTGGCACTTAGGCCGCCCAAGGTTCCCGCTGCTAGTCGGACCTGGTCGGGTTCATTGGCAACGGCTGTTTTTCTGTGCGTCGGCTTTTACGGTGGGGCCTTTCAGGCCGGCATGGGTCTGATCCTCGCTCTTGCACTAACCCGATCGGGCATGGATGTGGTGGTGGCCAGCAGTGTGAAGGTGGTGGTGATTCTGGCCGTAACGATCACCGCATTGCCGGTCTTCGTCGGTGGCGGCCACGTCGACTGGGTGCCGGCGTTACTGCTGGCAGTCGGTTTCGCCTGCGGAGGGGCGGTGGGGGCGCGATTCACGGTTGTTAGTGGCGCACGTGTGGTGCGCCCGGTGATGACGATTGCCGTTCTTGCATTTTCCGGACGGCTCTTGGGCCTCTATTGAGAAGCGCAATCAGCTAGTCCATTGGGCGACAGGGCCCAACCGCAGATACGCTCGTAATCACAACGTAGTCCTCGGGGTTGGGTGGAACTCCCAACCGGCGGTAAGTCGGCTTTAGCTGACACAGCCCGCGAACCCCGGCGTCGCCCGCCTCCAAGGTGTCGGCGTTCTTCGGGGCCGATCAGGTGAGAATCCTGAGCCGACGGTCAAAGTCCGGATGGGAGAGGACGTCGGATGCGGTGGCGACGCCGCGGACCGAACCTGTGGCGCTTGGGAGCGCTCGTGGAGTTGGTCCTAGGCGGTCGTCTCGGTCCTGTCGACTCCCGCCGCGCACTCCCGGGGCGATTGGAACGGAGTGAGACTGCTTCATGTTCACAGGGATCATCGAGGAGATGGGCGCTGTGCGCTCGGTCGATACAGTCGGCGACGGCTGTCGTCTGGTAGTTGATGCCAGTCTGGTGCTCGGTGATATTTGCCACGGGGCATCGATTGCCGTCAATGGTTGCTGTCTGACCGTCTCAGAGTGGGACAAGGACTGGTTCGCTGTGGACGCCGTGCCTGAGACCCTTGATCGCACCACGATTGGCGACCTGAAGGTCGGCGATCCGGTCAATCTGGAGAGGCCACTGGCTGCTGATGGTCGTTTCGGAGGCCACGTGGTCCAAGGCCATGTCGACACCGTCACTGAGATGGTTGAAGTAGCCCACCAGTCCGACGGCTCCCGTCGCCTGACCTTTCGTTTGCCTCAGGACCTAATTGGCCAAGTGGTGGAGAAGGGATCGGTGACGCTCGATGGCACTAGCCTCACGGTGGCATCAGTGGCTTCGGATAGCGGCTCCTTCGATGTCGCCTTGATTCCCCACACGCTTGAGTCCACGACTTTTGGTTGCCGGTCTCGCGGTGACCGGATAAACGTCGAGGTGGACGTAATCGCTCGCTACATAGCCGGCCTACTGACCGCTGAGCTTGCCCGTTGGGCTTCCTCCGCCGGCGACGGGGCCGCTTCCGCAGATGACATATACGCCGACAAATGGGACGGGAGTGTTTGATGCCGCTGTCGACTATCGAAGATGCCATTGAGGCATACACCCGCGGCGATTTCCTTGTCGTTGTCGACGATGAGGACCGCGAGAACGAGGGCGACCTAATTATCGCCGCCGATGCCATGACTCCAGAGAAGATGGCGTTCATGATCCGTCATACCTCCGGCGTGATCTGCGCGCCCATGTCTCACGATCGGGCGGACGTGTTGGACTTGCCGCTCATGGTGGTGGACAACACAGAGTCGATGCGCACGGCATTCACCGTCTCGGTCGATCTGCTCGAGGGTACCTCCACTGGCATTTCGGCTGCTGACCGTTCGGCCACCGTGGTGGCTCTGTCCGATCCGCACCGACTCCGCCATGATTTCGCCCGTCCCGGCCACATCTTTCCGTTGCGGGCTCGGCCCGGTGGCGTGCTCAAACGAGCAGGGCACACTGAGGCCGCCGTCGATCTCTGCGCTTTGGCTGACCGTCAACCCGTCGGGGTGTTGTGCGAGATCGTCAACGATGACGGGACGATGGCCCGGGTACCTGACCTTGAGGTGTTCGCCACCGAGCACAACCTGCACTTCATCACGATCGCCGACCTGATCCGCCACCGTCGACGTCACGAGAAGTTGGTCGAGCATTTCGGCTCGGCCCGTATCCCAACCCGATACGGCGAATTCACGGCCCACGCATATGTCTCGCTGCTCGACGACGATGAGCATGTGGCCTACGCGCTGGGGGAACTGTCGGAGCTCGAGGCACCTTTGGTGCGGGTCCACTCGGAATGCCTGACCGGCGACCTTTTGGGCTCGCTGCGGTGCGATTGTGGTTCTCAGCTAGATGCTGCCTTGGCCCGAATCGGCGCCGAGGGTGCCGGGGTGGTGGTCTATCTCCGCGGCCATGAGGGCCGAGGTATCGGTATCGGACACAAACTTCGTGCTTATGGACTCCAAGACGAGGGACTTGACACTGTGGACGCCAACATACGGCAGGGCTTACCGGTGGACTCCCGAGAGTATGGGGTAGGAGCGCAGATACTTTCCGACTTGGGTATTACCAAAATGCGTCTTATGACCAACAACCCGGCCAAATATGGCGGGCTTGAGGGCTACGGCTTGGAGATTGTCGAGCGAGTCTCGCTCGACACGACGCCCAACCCAGAAAACGTCCGGTATCTAGAAACCAAGCGCAACCGCCTCGGCCACTTGCTGCCCGACGAGAGTTCGGATGTGGGGGAGGATGCGTTGTGAACATTATTGAACCATCGTTGGACGGCACTGGCTTGCGGGTCGGCATCGTGGCCGGCCGCTTCAACGATTATGTGTCCAATAATCTGCTAAAGGGCACCCGGGCCCGTCTGGTGGCCCTTGGTGTGGCTGACGACGATGTCGATCTTGCATGGGTTGCCGGCGCGTTCGAGATACCCCTGGCGGCCCGTGCCATGGCTAAGTCAGGCCGTTACGACGCCGTGGTTTGCCTTGGAGCGGTGATCCGGGGTGAGACAGCGCATTTCGATTACGTAGCCGGTGAGGCCGCTGCGGGCATCATGCGAACAGGCCAGGACACAGGTGTGCCAATTGTGTTCGGGGTTCTGACCACCGACACCCTGGAACAGGCTAAGGAGCGGGCCGACGTGGGCAAGGGCGACAAAGGATCTGACTGCGCTGAAGCCGCTGTCGAGATGGTTCGCCTATTGGCGGTTTTGCGGGACTGAGGAGTCTCAGGTGCTGAGACTCTGACCAAAACTGAATTCGACAACGTTCCCATCAGGGTCGACTAGAGCACATAGGTAGCCGACTGGCGGAGGGTGATCGATCGGTTCCCAGTGGAGGCAGCCCGCCATTCGACCCCGTTCCGCCGCTGCGTCCACCTCGACGGGATCGTCCACGGCGAAACCCAGATGGGCAAAGGGTGTGAGCACCGGTATTGGTAGGGCAGCGTCCCGGTCAGAAAACGACTGCACAGCAACGATTCCGACCGGGTTAACGGTTCCATCTGGTCGCGGCCCTTCAGCCAACCAGGCCACTTCGGCATCGACATCTGCCCGTCGGTGAAAGGCCCGCAGCGGCGTGTGGGCCTCGTACCAAGCGATGGTGGCGTCGAGGTCGTGGCAGGGGAGTGCGAGATGAGTGAATCGGCCGGTTACGGCTTGGGTTGCCACGGGGTGAGAATAGGGCCAGTGCCGGTACCCTGTAGCTCCGAGGGCGGTCCGACCGGGTCGTCCAGGGTCGGAATCGAAGACCTCCGGCCCTCCGTATGGCTTCCGGCGACGCGCAGCGTGCCATGAGGCCGGGTCCTAAACCCGAGGTTCCGATGCCGACCAACCTGCCGCCCAAGGGCGACACCATCGAATCCAATCGACTGCATGAGACCGACACTGGTTCTCCCGAGGTGCAGATAGCACTGCTCAGTGACCGTATTAACCACCTGACCGAGCATCTGAAGGTCCACAAGAAGGACCATCACAGCCGCCGGGGCTTGTTAATGCTCGTGGGTCGCCGCCGGCGGATGCTCGACTACGTCAGGAAGAACGACGTCGAGCGTTACCGGGCGATTATTGCCAAGTTGGGACTGCGTCGCTAAATCGGAATCAACCATCGGGTGGACATAAGGCCACCTGGTTCGTGTCGGGAGCCGGAACCACGGACCGACAACCTGATCGATGAACGGGATTCAGGCTACGCGTCTGTAACCCGCAAAGCCGCCAACCCGCGGTATCGAACCGCCCGGAGTCGTTCCGGGCGGGCAACGAGAAGAGAGAAGCATGACTGAAGCAACCAATGTCGCCCGGACGTTTAGTGGGACCGACAAGACCATGTCGTTTGAGACCGGCCGCCTGGCCGGTCTGGCTGGTGGGGCCGTCCTGGCTCAGATCGGCCGTTCGACGGTGCTGGTGACCGCCACGGGAGCCAAATCCCCCCGTCCTGGGGCTGACTTTTTTCCCCTGACCGTTGACATCGAAGAGCGAATGTATGCCGCAGGCAAGATCCCCGGTTCGTTCTTTCGCCGCGAGGGCCGAGCACCAGAATCAGCCATTTTGACCTGCCGTCTTATAGACCGCCCTTTGCGGCCTATGTTTCCCGACGGCTTTCGCAACGAGGTCCACATCGTGGGCACAGTGATGGGTGCTGACATGGAACATCCTCACGATGTCCTAGCCCTGAATGGAGCCTCTGTAGCCTTGATGCTCTCGGGCATCCCGTTCGACGGCCCGGTGGGTGCGGTTCGCATCGCCTGGTCAGCGGCCGGTGAGTGGATTCCACACCCCACGTACGAGGAGGGCGCTGAGTCAGCCTTCGAGATGGTCGTAGCAGGACGCCTGCTAGACGACGGGGATGTCGCGGTAATGATGGTTGAGGCTGGCGGCACCGAGGCCACTTGTGATGTTTACGAGGCCGGTGCTCCGCTAGTCGATGAGGAGGTTCTGGCCGGTGGTTTGGAGTTCTCCAAGCAGTACATCAGGGAGGCCATTGAGTTACAGCAGGAACTGGTCGATGTGGTAGGCGCTCCGGAGACCATGCCATATGAGGTGTCTGTCGATTACAGCCAGGAAATCCTTGCTGCCGTGCAGGAGACAGGTGCTGTCCAGATTGCTGAGACACAGACCATTGCCGACAAGACTGAGCGCGGGGATGCCGAGTCGGCAGTCAAAGCCTCCTTGCTCGAGGAACTTTTGCCACAGTTCGCCGATGTCGAAAACGCTGACCGCCAGATCTCGGCTGCCGTGCGGACAATGACCAAGGAGGCGGTGCGGACCCGTATCGTCGCTGAAGGTGTCCGTATCGATGGCCGCGGTACCAGTGACATCCGGCCGCTGTCTTCCGAGGTGGGGGTTATCCCAACCGCCCATGGCTCAGGTCTCTTTCAGCGCGGTGAGACCCAGGTACTGAACTTCACCACGCTAGGCACTGGACGGATGGACCAGATGATTGACGGTATCGACCCCGTCGATCGCAAGCGGTACATGCACCACTACAACTTCCCGCCCTTTTCGACTGGAGAGACTGGTTTCATGCGAGGCCCGAAGCGGCGCGAAATCGGTCATGGTGCGCTTGCCGAGCGGGCTCTATTCCCTGTTGTCCCGAGTTTTGAGGAGTTTCCGTACACGCTGCGTCTCGTTTCTGAGGTCCTGTCGTCCAACGGATCAACCTCGATGGGCTCGGTGTGTTCCTCAAGCCTCTCGATGATGGATGCTGGCGTGCCGATCAAGGCTCCGGTGGCCGGCATCGCCATGGGCCTCGTCTATAAGGACGGCCAGTACGTAACTCTGACCGACATTCTCGGCGCGGAAGACGCGTTCGGAGACATGGACTTCAAGGTGGCCGGAACAGCGGAGTTTGTGACTGCTCTGCAGCTTGACACCAAGATCGACGGCATTCCGGCTGACGTCCTCGCCGCAGCATTGCAGCAAGCCAAGGAGGCTCGTCTCCAGATCCTCGATGTCATGACCGACGCGATTCCCGCCCCGCGTGAGGAGGTCGGCGAAAATGCCCCGAAGATCGAAGCCTTCGAGATCCCAGTCGAGAAGATTGGCGAGGTCATTGGCCCGAAGGGCAAGATGATCAACACCATCCAGGCTGAGACAGGCGCCGATATCAGCGTTGACGACGATGGCATGGTCGGCATTGTGTCGGTTGCTTCGCCGGACCGAGACAAGGTGGCTGAGGCTAAGCGCCAGATCATGCTCATCGTGGACCCACCGACCGCCGAGGTCGGAGCCGTCTACGAAGGTCGAGTGGTGAATATCACCAAGTTCGGCGCCTTCATAAACATCCTCCCCGGTAGAGACGGCCTCGTGCACATCTCGAAGTTGGGCGGCGGGAAGCGCATCGACAAGGTCGAGGACGTACTTGAGTTGGGCCAGCCTCTATCGGTAGTGGTCGAGGACGTTGACCCGAACGGCAAGATTTCGCTAAAGCCAGCTGGCGATGTGCCCTCAAAGGGTTCTGAGGCGGATGACACACCGGTCGCTGATGGTGGTGATGACGCGCCGGCAACCGAGGACGATGCCGGCGCAACTTCTGCTGATGAAACAGCAGCTCTGGATGATGAGGCCAACGAGGTCGCCGATGTTGTGGAATCCGCTATGCCCGTCGAGGCCAGCTTCGAGGACGCCTTCAAAGCTGAACTTGAGACGGTTCACGGCGATCTCGGTGTTGCTGCACCGGCCAACCGCGGCGGCGGCGGTGGTCGCCGGCGTCGACGCTAGGTCCAACGGAGCCGAATCCGTGGTCGACGGTTCGTCCTGACGAACGGCGCTATTGACTCTGGGCGCCGACATGGCGCCCGTATGGCCACTGGTTCGGTGGTCGAGTTGAGCCTGCCTGAACACGGTTCGACGGCAGCACCGAGCGTGGTGTCTGAGAGGATGACCGACGCTCACTCGGTCTCGATCGGGGTTTGGGTGGGTGTCGGAGGACGTGACGAGGCGCCTGAGATTGCTGGTGCTTCGCACTTCCTTGAACATCTGCTGTTCAAGGGGACCGAAGAGAGGTCAGCCCGGTCGATCGCCGAACTAGTGGACGCGACTGGCGGCGAGATGAACGCGTTTACGGCGAAGGAGTACACGGCGTACTACGCGCGCGTTCCGGCTGGTGGTAGTCAAGGCGGTCAGGAACTGGCCGTGTCTCTGCTGGCCGACGTGTTGAGCACACCTGCCTTGCGCTCGGCTGATGTCGAGACTGAGCGACAGGTCATCCTCGAGGAAATCCATCTTCAGGCGGACGATCCAGATGATGTGGTTTTCGAACTCCTCTATGAGGCACTTTTCCCCGCCCACCCCCTGGGCCGCGAGGTTCTGGGCAGTGTCAACTCAGTAACAACTCTCGATCGTGAAGAAATCGTCGCCTTCCACGACCAGTGGTATCGCGCTCCCAATCTGGTGGTAGCTGCCGCTGGAGCGGTTGACCACGATCGTTTGGTTGAGCAGGTCTACGCGGCCTTCGATGGCCGTGACTCGGGTGAGACTCCGGTTCGGAATCCGCCGGTGTCGTTGCCCGTATCCGCCCGTCGGCTCGTCCGGCCGACCGAGGCGGTCCATCTTGCATGGGGATGGCAGGGCCTTTCTCGAAACGATCCGCGCCGTCACGCTCTGGCCATCGGTGTCCATGTGTTGGGTGGAGGGCTGTCCAGTCGCCTCTTCCAGACCGTTCGGGAGGACCGGGGGCTGGCCTACAGCGTCTTTGCCTCGATGGCCGGATACTTGGACGCAGGGGTGGTATCGGTATATGCCGGTACGGCGCCCGAACGGTCAGAAGAGCTAAAGCGGGTGGTGGCGGAGGAGGTGGCCGAGGTAGCCGCCCATGGAATCACCGCCGAGGAGTTGGGAATAGCTCGAGCAGGTTTTGAGGGATCGATCCTCTTGGGCCTTGAGGGCACTGGAAGTCGGATGTCTCGATTGGGAACCAGCCAAAGTCTGCTGGGCAGAGTCATTCCACTGGAAGAGTATGTCGACCTCCTGCGTGAGGTCACCCTCGACGAGGTAAACGCAGTTCTGGCTGCTGTGCTGACGCCAGAGGCCACGGTCGCCGAGGTCGGCCCCGAGACCTGATCAGAGTGCCCAGCGAGACTAGAACTCGTTCCGATAGCCCGATCGATGACCGATAGCCTCGGCGTCATGGTGGACTCTGCGTTGATGCCCATACGTGTCGGTGTCCTGGGCGTGGCTGGACGCATGGGTGGCTCTGTTGCCGAGGCCATTGTTGAAGCCGACGGCATGGATTTGGTGGCGGCCGCCGATCCGTCGGCGGCCGGGGACGAACTTCTTGGAGTCCAAGTC
The DNA here is from genome assembly GCA_002348705.1 of Candidatus Neomicrothrix sp. UBA2974. GTDB lineage: Bacteria > Actinomycetota > Acidimicrobiia > Acidimicrobiales > MedAcidi-G1 > UBA9410. The sequence goes on along the minus strand of DEAU01000015.1, from coordinate 10,596 downwards.
CTGGCAGACGCCGAAGCGATGGTTGCCATCGACGGTGGCCTCGATGTGGTGGTTGACTTTACGGTGGCAGAGGCCAGTCGGGTATGCCTCCCGGTGCTAGCCGAAAACGGAGTGCATGCAGTAGTTGGTACTAGCGGTCTGGACGACGCCGACCTGGTCGCTTTGAGAGAGGTATTCACGAATAGCAACTGCGTGGTGGTGCCCAACTTTGCCATCGGAGCCGTACTGATGATGCGATTTGCCGAACTTGCTGCGCCATGGTTCGACACCGGCGAGATCGTCGAGATCCACCATGATGGCAAGGTCGACGCCCCCTCAGGCACGGCGGCGGCTACCGCGGAACGCATGGCCGCTGCGTCAGCTGACTGGGCGTCCGACCCCACCACCCGGGAGGCGATACCGGGATCGCGAGGGGCTTCCGGTCCAGCTGACATAAAGATCCACAGTCTGAGGATGCGCGGCGCTGTCGCGGACCAAGAGGTGATTCTGGGCGCAGCTGGCCAGACTCTGACCATCCGTCACAACACCAGTGACCGGGTTTCATTCATGCCCGGTGTTGTTCTGGCAGTTCGGGCCATTGCTGCTGTTCCCGGTGTCACCGTGGGCCTCGATGCGCTCTTGGGTTTCTGAGGACCGTTGGCGCCGGGACGGGGTCCCTTCCTCGTGAGAACCGAAGTCCGCAATTTCCTGAAACCGTGGTGGCTGCTCTCACATCTGGTGGTGATTGCTCTGCTGGCGGCAACGGTCAACCTCGGCCTCTGGCAGATACGGCGCCTTCAAGCCCGTCGAGACCACAACAGAGTTGTGGCCGAGCGGTCCTTGGTGCCTCCGACCCCAATCTCTGAAGCCTTCAGCACACTGAACTCGGGCGTCCCGCCCGATGACCTTCGTCATACCAGGATTCGAATGGACGGAGCTTGGCTCCGCGACGCTGAGGTGGTGTTGGTCAACCGTTCGATGGGCGGCGGGCCGGGTGTCCACGTGGTCACTCTGTTCCAAATCGATACCGCTTACCCGTGGGCGGGTGTAGCAGTCGATCGTGGCTTCGTGGCTCGGTCTTTGTACAAGGAGGGAGATGTCGCAGATTGGTCTCCGGCAGGGGAACCCGGCGACCAATTGGTACTCAAGGGCACTCTGGATGTTTTCCGGTCTGGTGAGCGTGGCCACGACCTTGAGGTCGATCGCCTTGACCGTGATGCTCTGGAGTCACGGTGGGAGGTCAGTCTGGCGCCGATGTGGGTTCGGTTGGAGGAGGCTGTTGGAATGAAGGACTGGCCGGTCGCGGTGCCAGTCTCCGACCTGGGGGAAGGACCCCATCTCTCGTATGCGGTCCAGTGGTTCGTCTTTACTGCCATTGGCTTGGTCGGCTATCCGCTGGTGCTCGTGCGTCTGGTGCGGCGAGGAGACGAAACCGCCCCGATGCCCGAGGACGACCCCCTGTAGCGTGGACGCCATGTCGACGACACACCAGATCCCGGATCTCGGGGCTGCAACCCTTTCGGATTCGACGGTAGAGAACGCTCTGGAACTCCAGATTGTCCACGCCCTCCGGGTCCAAGGCTTTGTTGAGGCTGGCACCGTGGTGGAGGCCACTGGCCTGGCCGTCGATGAGGTGGTGGCGGTGCTTTATGGATTGGCTGATCTCGGGTTCTTGCGACACCGAGAGGGTCGAATTTCAGGTTGGGCGCTGACCTCGGAGGGGCGTGCCTACGGCGAATCACTTCTAGCTTCCGAACTGGAGTCGGCGGGATGCAGGAAAGGTGTTGAAGAGGCCTACCGGCGGTTTCTGGCCGTTAACGCGTCTTTTCTCGGCCTGTGCACTGATTGGCAACTGCGCCCTGACCCGGACGATCCTGATGGCCAAACAGTGGTCAACGACCACGCGGATAATGAATGGGACAATGCCGTAATTGAACGGCTGGTTGAGGTCGATGGAATCGTCGGCCCGATCTGTGACGACTTGACGGAACTCCTGACACGCTTTCACGGATACCGCCACCGGTTCACCGCGGCTCTAGAGCGGGTGCGGGCCGGCGAGGCTGACTGGTTCGCCCGACCAATCATCGACTCATACCACACGATCTGGTTCCAGTTGCATGAAAATCTCCTCGCCACCCTCGGAATTGATCGGGCGAGCGAGCACGACAGCTGACGGTTTCGAACTGGATGTTGAGGCTGGCACTGGACGGGAATCGACTGAGAGAGAGACATGAAGATGAAACCCAGGTTTGGGCGAGTGATCACCGCGATGATCACTCCGTTCACCAAAGAAGGCGCTGTTGACCTTGACGGAGCCGTCGAGCTGGCTAGGTGGCTAGTTGACCAAGGCAACGACGGCTTGGTACTGGCTGGCACCACTGGCGAATCTCCGACGCTGACCCATGACGAACAGGTTGCCCTCGTCGAGGTCGTCGCAGATGCCGTCGATGTCCACGTTATTGCCGGTGCCGGCAGTAACGACACAGTGGCCGCTGTGGAGTTGACCGAACGGTGCACGGTCGCAGGGGCGGATGCCATCCTCACTGTCACCCCCTACTACAACCGCCCATCCCAGGCTGGGCTGTTCGAGCATTTCCGGGTGGTGGCGGAAGCCACCGAACTGCCGGTTCTGTTGTATGACATTCCGCCACGGTCGGGCCGGAAGATCGAACTTGCGACAATGCTGCGGCTAGCTGACGAAGTGGACAACGTGGTCGGTGTCAAAGATGCGGCTGGCGACCTGGCCGAGACGGCCCGTGTCGTAGCTGCGGCCCCCGACGGCTTCGAGGTCTACAGCGGTGAGGACGCTCTCACTTTGGCCCTGCTGGCAGTTGGAGCGGTGGGCGTGATCAGCGTCGCCTCCCACTGGGCCACTCCCGAAATGGTGGTCATGATGGATGCCTTCTTCTCGGGGAACGTGGCCGAAGCTACTGCGGCCAACCAGCGTCTACTTGGGTCATGGGATTTCGAGTCGGGTGACTTGAAGCCAAATCCGATTCCGACGAAAGCGATGATGAAGGTCCTTGGCCTTCCTGGTGGAGACTGCCGTCCGCCTATGGGGCCCGAGCCGGAGGGTCTGCAGGACATGGCCCGACGCGTGCTGGTCGGACTCGGTCGCGGCTAACCGCCACTTCTTGCGTCCGTATATTCGTCGTGGCTGATCCCGTTTACCTGACATTCTTCGGCGGGCTGGGGGAGATCGGCCGCAACTGCGCTGCTCTTGAAGCACATGGCCGCATCGTTTTGCTGGACTGCGGTCAACTTTTCCCTGACGACATGCCCGGAGTCGACGCGGTGTTGCCAGACTTTTCTTGGCTGCTGGATCGCTCCGACCGCCTCGAGGCCTGTGTCATTACTCATGCCCACGAGGATCACATTGGCGGCCTGCCGTATCTCTTGCGAGCTCTTGGTGAGCAGGGGGTGACGATGCCCGTTTATGGAGCGCCGTTCACTCTTGGCATGGTTCGCGGCAAGTTGTCGGCAGCCGGTATCCCCGTTCCCGATCTTCTGGCACTGGAAGACCATGTGCGCATGCCTATCGGTCCCTTTGAATGTGAATTCCTTCCTGTCACCCACTCGACACCCAGCGGACTGATGACAGTCTTCAGCACTCCTCAAGGACGAATCCTTCACTCCAGCGATTTCAAACTCGACCCGACACCGGTCGATGGCCGTGTTACCGACCTGAACCGGGTTCGAGAGCTGGCGGCCGATGGAGGGATACGCCTCCTCCTGGCCGACTCGACCAATGCTGGCTCCGCTGGCTCTTCGTCTTCGGAGTCGAGTATCGGGCCGGTGATGCGCCAGATCTTCGAAGACAACGAGGAGCGGCGGATCATCGTCGGGGCTTTCTCGAGTCACGTGCACCGCATCCAGCAGGTAGCCGATGCGGCGGCGGCTACCGGTCGGACGCTCGTAGTGATGGGACCCTCGATGGTTCGAAACATGACCTTGGCCCGGGAACTAGGCCTACTTCGGGTTTCGGACGGGATGCTGGCCACCGACCAAGATGTCGAGGACCTGGAGCCCGCACGTACTTGCATTGTTTGTACCGGTTCGCAGGGTGAGCCGCGCGCCGCCCTGAACCTGATGGGCCAGGGTCGTCACAGGTATGTGGCCGTCGGAGATTTGGACACTGTGGTCTTCTCGTCGCATCCCATCCCTGGCAACGAGGCTGCAGTGGCTCGCCTGCACAACGCTTTGGCCCGACGGGGCGTGCGACTGGTGCACAGTGGCCAACTGGGGGTTCATACCACTGGCCACGGCAAGGCCGACGAGTTGCTGGCTCTGCACGAGGCTGCTGACCCTGACTTATTCATACCGGTCCATGGTGAGTACGCGCATCTGGTGGCGCACGAAGACCTCGCCCGAGGACGCGGAATGGGTGTAGATCAGGTGCTGAGATGCACCGATGGAGATCGGGTGAAGTTGACCAGTGCGGGTGTGGCCCACGTGGATCGAGTGCCCGACGTTTACGTGATGGTCGACGAGTCGGGTCGCCGGGTATCGGAAGACCTGTTGCAGGAGCGCCGGGCTGTGTCGGGCGAGGGGTTTGTTTTCGTCAGAGTGGTGGTCGACAAGCGCGGTGGCTGTCTCGACGGTCGACCGATCGTGGAAAGCCGAGGCTGGATGGAACCCGATGAGCGAGATGCTTGGCATGTTGAGGTGGCCGACGAGGTGGCTCAAGCTTTGGCAGGAGTGGTCGCTGATGGAGAGTGCAGTGAGGCCGAGTTGGCGCGCCTGACTCGTCGCGCCACTGGCCGTCTGGTGTCCCGGCGCACCGGCCGGCGACCAACTCTCGTGCCGGTGGTCGAGGTTCGGTAGGAGTTCCTAGGGTTGGTTCTGGCTGCCCCGAGCCTGTTACGGCTCGGTGGTACCGTCGCAGCCGATGGCTTCTCGATCGTCGCGTCCTTCTCGCCGGTCCCGTGGACGGGAAGGCGGCGTCCCCTCCGCTGACGATCGGCGGGAGGCTCCCGACCGCGAACCTGCAGGTCGGAAGGCTGGTACCGTCGAAACAGGTAGAGATAGGCGCGTCGCGGAGAAACCATCACGAGAATCTCTGGTCAGGCGCATGGGTCGGGCCGCCTTTGCTGGTCGCGGCGACGAAATACTCGGCCTCGTACTGGTAGTCGGGGGGCTCTTGACTGGTCTCTCGGTTTACTTGGAGCGCGCAGGTGTATTCGGCCGGGTACTTGACTCGGGCTTGTCCTGGTCGGTTGGAGCAACGAGAGTGGCCTTGCCGGTGGCCATGGTCGGCACTGGTCTGGCCATGTTCCGCGAACGCTCCGAATTCGGCGAGATCTCTCGTCGGATGCCCGTCGGTCTGGTCATGGCGGTGGTATCGGTCACTGGAATCTTGCATGTGGCCCGAGGGCGTCCAGGTCTTAGCGACGGAGCCGACGGTCTCGGTCGAGCTGGAGGCCTGATAGGCCTTGGCGTGGGTGGGGGCCTTGAAGCCGTGATGGCCACCTGGGGAGCAGTTCTCGTTTTGGTCGGTCTTGGCCTGATTGCGTCGGCGGTCATCACCCGCACCACTGCTCGTCAAGCAGCCCGAGGTGCGGCAAAGGGGGCGGCCTTCACCGCCCGCCATGCTGCCCGGGGCACCATGGCCGGCTTACGGCCGGTGGCCCGGGGGATTCGCAACTGGTTGAGAAACCTGCTTATTCCACCTGGCGGGGATGGTCCTCCAGTGGCGCGGACAGGTATGCCCACTCCGCCGACACCGGATCGGGATCCGGAGCCCCACCCAACTCCTGAGCCGGCGCCTACCGTGGCGACCCCCTCTAAATCCGTCAGTCCGTCCACCAAGAAGAAGAGGGGCAGGGCGAAGGCGGCTGCGGGCGGCGAGCAACTCACCATCGAACTGGGGCCGTCTGGCGCCGACTCGCAGTGGCGCCTCCCGTCAGTCGGACTTCTGTCACGAAGTGAGACCCACGACGTCGACGCCAAGGCGGTCGAGGAACGCGGCTTGCGACTTCAGGAGGCACTGGCCGCTCACGGAGTCCAGACGCGCTTGGCCGAGATGACCGTGGGTCCCACGGTCACCCGCTACGCCTTGCAGTTAGGTGAGGGCGTGAAGGTCGCCCGCATCACCAGCCTCCACAAGGACATCGCCTACGCGCTAGCCGCCACCGACGTCCGGATTCTTGCCCCCATTCCCGGCCAACAGGCTATTGGTATCGAGGTTCCCAATGAGGACCGCGAGGTCGTGGCTCTTGGCGACATCCTCACCTCGTCCGAGGCCGCCAAGGCCAGGCATCCTCTAGAGGCCGGTATCGGGCGAGACATCAGTGGTCGCTCAGTGATGCTGAACCTTTCAACCATGCCGCATCTGCTGATCGCTGGAGCGACCGGTGCCGGCAAGTCTTCGTGCATCAACGCGCTGATCACCTCAGTGTTGATGCGTTCGACACCTGACCAGGTGCGTCTCATCCTGGTAGACCCCAAGCGGGTTGAGATGGGGCAGTACGAAGGAGTTCCTCACCTGCTGACGGCGCCGGTGACGGACCCCAAGAAGGCGGCTAATGCGCTCCACTGGGCGGTCCGGGAGATGGAACGCCGCTATGACTTACTTTCGAGTTGCGGATTCCGGGATATTGGCGGCTATAACGCCGCTCATGACAGGGGCGATCTCAAGGCCCCGCTGGGACTAGCCGACGAAAATGGCGAGTCGGTCGATTATGAGCGCTTGCCGTTCATCCTCGTGGTGGTTGATGAGTTGTCCGACCTGATGATGGTGGCTGCCCGTGACGTTGAGGATTCAATCACCCGTCTAGCCCAGATGGCTCGTGCAGTCGGTATACACCTGGTGGTTGCTACTCAGAGACCTTCGGTGAACGTGATCACCGGAGTGATCAAGGCCAACATCCCGGCTCGACTGGCTTTTGCCGTTTCCAGCTTGGCCGACAGCCGAGTCATCCTCGACCAGCCGGGCGCCGAGCGTCTAGTTGGATACGGCGACATGCTCCTCCTCGGGCCCAGTTCCAGCGTGCCGCAGCGCATTCAGGGGGCCTGGGTGGATGAGGCTGAAGTTCGTCAGGTGGTTGCCTCGTGGGTCGTTCAGGCGAAAGCCGCGACGTCTGTTACTGCCGGCTCTGTTGCCGGCGATCCGACAGTGGGTGCGGATGCACCATCCGTCGACGATGGTCAGGCCGGTCAGGCTGCTGTTGACCCGGTCGACGACATAACCGAGGACTCTTCTCGCCCTTCAATAGGTGGCGAAAAGGGGAACGACGATGAGCTCTTTGCGGAGGCTCGCCGCCTAGTGGTGATGAGCCAACTGGGTTCGACGTCGATGCTTCAGCGCAAGCTCCGGGTGGGCTTCGCCCGTGCGGGTCGGCTGATGGACTTGTTGGAGGAGGCGGGCGTGGTTGGACCGTCGACCGGTTCCAAAGCCCGGGAGGTTCTGGTTGCCCCTGAGGAAATTCCTGACCGCCAGGAACAGGGGCTCTAGCTGCCCGTCAGCGACCCGCGGGGTCGTGGTGGACGGTGGCTAACGTCGACCCGTGATCCTTGACCTAATTTTCCTCGTGGGCGGCCTCGCTGTCTTGGCTTGGTCGGCGGATCGCTTCGTCGACGGTGCAACCGCCTTGGCCTTCCGGCTGGGCGTGTCGACGATGGTGGTCGGAGCTCTGGTAGTCGGATTCGGGACCAGTGCTCCGGAACTCGTGGTGTCGGTCATCGCTGCGGCACAGGGCGAGCTCGACCTGGGTGTCGGCAATGTCATTGGCTCGAACGTGGCCAACCTCTCGCTGGTTCTGGGAATTGGAGCGGTCATTCATCCTCTCGACCTGCCCGGGGGATCAATACGACGAGCAATCCTCTGTCTGGCCTCAGTGGTCCTGTTTGCCGTCCTCGTGCAGGACGGAGCCACGCGTGTTGAGGGAGTCATCCTGGCCATTGCCACGGTTGTCGGTTTGTTGCTCTTGGCCCAGAAGCCTCCCGAGGACGGTAAGCGGTCTGAGGATGCCAAGACAGGCGTTGGCGCCGGGTCAACCTGGTGGTGGACGCTGATCGGGCTAGTAGGAACCGTGGGCTCTGCCCAGATAGTGGTCCTCGGGGCTACGGGGCTTGCCGACGGTTTCGGAATCGGTGGCGGGTTCGTGGGCTTTTCGATGGTGGCGTTCGGGACGTCACTCCCCGAGTTAGTAACCGTGGTGGCAGCTTCTCGCCGAAGAGAAACAGGCCTAATCATTGGCAACCTGCTCGGCTCAAACGTATTTAATAGCCTTGCCGTGGGAGCAGCATTGTTTTTGGCAGGGCCAGGGCCGATGTCTGAGGTGAACCTTCAGGTCCGCGGCTCGTTGGCTATGGCGATCATCGCCACCCTGGTGGTCTTATGCATGTCGACCTCGCGGCGGATCGCACGTCCCGAGGGAGCGATGCTTCTGGTTTCCTATGGGGTGCTGCTGGCGGTGCTTGCCTCGTCGGCGGGTGTCTGATGGCTGGGACCTATCACTTGGTTACCCTCGGCTGCCCCAAGAATCAGGTTGATTCTGAGAAGCTGGCAGGGACCCTCACAGCTGACGGTATGGTCCCGGTCGATGTTGCGGCGAATGCGGACCTGATTGTCGTCAACACGTGCGCTTTCATTGAGGATGCTAGGCAAGAGTCGATCGACACCGTGCTGGCCCTTTCCGATGAGAGGAGAGACGGAGCCAAGATGGTGGTCACCGGGTGCATGGCCGAGCGCTATGGCAGTGAGCTGGCTGAATCCCTCCCGGAGGTCGACCGGGTAGCGGGCTTTGGTGTACCGGTCAATCTTGGCCGGCGACCCGTTAGCGGTGACGTGCCGTCTTTCGACCTTCTGAACCTTCCCCGACCACCAGCGACGCGTCCATGGGCTTACGTGAAGGTCGCCGAGGGTTGCGATCGAGCATGCGGATTCTGCGCCATTCCGACCTTTCGTGGACCGCAGCGCAGCCGACCCATGAACGAGGTCCTAGCTGAGGTCGACGCCTTGGATACACGTGAAGTGGTTCTTGTAGCTCAAGACCTTGCTGCCTATGGACGAGATCAGGGTGTGGGCGAAAAGGCAATCGTCTCCCTCGTGGAGGCTGTTGCCACCCGCGTCGAGCGGGTCCGTCTGCTTTACCTCTATCCGTCGGAGCTCACCGACCGTCTGGTAGACGCCGTGTGTGCCACCGGCGTTCCCTACTTCGACCTGTCGCTGCAGCACGTATCGCCACCGCTGATGCGTCGCATGCGTCGCTGGGGCGATGGAAGTCGTTTTCTGGAACGGACCGTCGCCATCCGTAGCCGGGAGTCCGACGCTGCGCTGCGTTCCAATTTCATCGTCGGTTACCCCGGGGAGACCGAGGAGGATCACGACGCCCTGCTTAACTTCTTGAACGAAGCCAACCTCGATTGGTGTGGGTTTTTTGCATATAGCCAGGAGGCGGAGACTTTTGCCGCGGGTCTAGACGGCGTGGTTGACGACGGCCTCGTTGCTGAACGACTGCGTGAGTTGAGTGAGGTTCAGGACGGCATCACGTCGACCCGACGTGATGCCCTGATCGGACGGTCCGTTGAGATTTTGGTCGATGAGCCAGGTGTCGGACGAACACATCGAGAGGCACCGGAGATCGACGGGGTGGTGTCCGTGCCCGTCGATCTGCCGGTCGGTACCTTCCAAGATGTGCTGGTGACTGGGGCGTTGGGGCCTGACCTCCAGGCGGCGCCTGTGGCTGAGGACTTACGTTGAAGCATCTGCGAACCGTCGTGTCGCCGGCGAACCTGGTCACTTTGACTCGCCTGTTGCTAGCTCCTCTTCTTTTCGTCTTTGTACTCGAGAACAATGAACGCAACGGAGTGACGTGGGGCGGCTTTGTGCTCGGTGTGGTACTGGCATCCACTGACTACTTCGATGGGATCTTGGCCCGACGTCGAGGCACGGTCAGTCGGTGGGGGGCCTTCCTGGATCCACTGGCTGACAAGGTGGTTGTGATCGGTGTGGCTGTATGCCTTGTGGTGGTGGACCGCTACGGATGGGTCCCAGTCACGCTTCTGACGGTCCGGGAGGGCGTGATCACTTTGTACCGCCTCTGGTTCGCTCGTCGCGGTCTTGCTGTCCCGTCCCGACGTTCGGCCAAGTGGAAGACCCTCGTGCAGGGGACAGCACTGCTGCTTGCGGTTCTGCCTCCCCTTCAGAAGGCAGAAGTCGTTGTTCAGGTGTCGCTGTGGATGGCCGTGGCGTTCACGCTTATCACCGGATTCCAGTACTTGTTGGACGGTAGTCGGGCGACCAGCATGACCGGTTCCCGGTCCACTTGAGGGCTAGGAAGACGACGAGGGAGGGGCTGGAAGTGCGATGCGAGATAGTGGCTGTGGGAACCGAGTTGCTCCTTGGTCAGATTGTGGATACCAACTCGTCCTGGATCGGCGAACAACTGGCTCTCGCCGGGATCGATTGTCACCGACACACTGCGGTTGGAGACAACCGGGATCGCATGCTGGACGCCTTCAGCAGTGCCCTAGACCGTGCCGACGCCCTCATCGTGACCGGTGGTCTTGGGCCCACCCAAGATGACATCACACGGGAGGTGATAGCCGAACTACTTGGTGTCGAGTTGGTGAGCGATGAGGCTCTGGTGGCCCGCATCAAGTCGGTATTTGGCG
>DEAU01000009.1 GCA_002348705.1 Candidatus Neomicrothrix sp. UBA2974 | reverse complement strand
CGAGTTGTCGGAACGACACGAAGCACCTCGGTGGTGCTAAGGACCGTCGGCCACCTCGACCGAGGCCAGTAGTTCGAGAGCGGTGGTTAGCGGGAGGCCGACCACATTGTCCGTGCACCCGACCACCGTGACAACGAAGTCGCCGCCACCGCCCTGAATTCCGTAGCCGCCGGCCTTGTCAAGTGGCTCGCCACTGGCCACGTAGGAGTCGATTTCTTTATCGGACAGCGGTCGCCAAGTCACTTGAGTCGACACTGTCATGGAACTGGTCCCCCCAGGCCCGGCGACGGCGATGCCAGTCAATACCTGGTGGATTTGGCCCGAGAGGCTACTGAGCATCTTCTTTGCCGTCTCGGGGGTGCCGGGCTTACCCAGCACTGCACCGTTGAGGACTACCACGGTGTCGGCGGCTAGTACCAGTTCACCTGCCCCGGCTACGGCATCGCGCTTTTCGCGGGCGAGACGTTCCACCATAGCGAGCGGGTTCTCGCCAGGTCGGCGGGTCTCATTGAGGTTGGCCGGTCGGACTTCCGGATCGATACCGGCTGATCGAAGGAGATCAAAGCGCCGTGGTGACGCTGAGGCCAAAATCACCTGAAGTGAGAACATGGGTGAAGATCAGGTGATGGTCGGTGGAGAGGCTCTTAGCCACCGGAAACCAGAACCCGGTCGGCCTCCAGCGGCGGAGTGGCGTCTTCAGGATTATCAAGCCAACCCTCTGGGAGTACTACTGGCTTTGGGCCGTTTCGGTGACTCCGGGGAGTTCTCAGCGACGCAGGGTCCAGCCGCATATCAGGATCACAAGACTCAAGCAGTCCAGCCAGCAGTTCGTCCAGGTGGTCGAGGTCGCGCACTTTCTGCAGTGCATCGCGGATCGCCGGACCAGTGACGTAGCCCTTGAGGTACCAGCCAGTGTGCTTGCGGAAGTCTCGGATCCCGCTTGGACCAGCCCAGTCGACCAGCAGACGAGCATGGCGGACCATGGCCACTGCCACGTCTTTTAATACCGGAGGTTCGCCCGGTTCGACCCCTCCGACCGCCGGTCGTAACCCGAACACGGACGCCAGATCACCAAACAACCACGGACGGCCGAGACACCCCCGACCAACCACCACCCCGTCGCAGCCAGTAGAACGCATCAGACGCAGTGCATCCCACGACTCCCAGACATCGCCGTTACCGAACACCGGGATCGTCGTCACTGCCTTCTTGAGTGAAGCTATCGCCGACCAATCAGCCTTGCCGGAGTAGAGCTGCTCAGCGGTCCGAGCATGCAAAGAAACTGCCGAGGCACCAACGGCTTCGGCGATTCGGCCCGAATCGAGGAAGGTCAGATGTTCGTCGTCGGTACCCTTGCGAAACTTTACTGTGACTGGAACTTGTCCCGCCTTATTCACTGCAGAGCGCACGATGGACTCGAATAGGCGGGGCCTCAGCGGGATTGCAGCTCCGCCACCCCTGCGGGTGACCTTGGGCATCGGGCAACCGAAGTTTATGTCTACGTGGTCCACGCGCCCTTCGCCGACCAGCAACTCGACCGCCTTGCCGATGCTCTGAGGTTCTGTGCCGTAGAGCTGGATGCTGCGGGGAGTCTCGTCGGAGTCAAAGTGGGCGAGACGGGCGGTGCGAAGGTGTCCGTCCACTAGGCCACGGGCGGTGATCATCTCGCTGACATAAAGTCCGGCACCGAAATCGCGGCACAGGCGCCGAAACGGCGCATTTGTTACTCCGGCCATCGGAGCCAGAACAACTGGCGGCCATACCGTTAGTTGCCCAATCTGAGGTTCTACGAACTCGCCAGGTTTAGTCAGGGAAACGTGTCGATTGACATGAGAACGCAAACCCATTCAACAAGGCTAGAGACTTATTTGGGCGCCTTGTCAAAGCATTGAAAATCATCTGGGACCAAGTATCCGAAACCCCTGATGGCTAGTGGTGCTATCCGGCGTGCTGGAGGTTCGAGCAGCCAAACGGTACCGGTGACAGTAACTGTCATGACAAAGGAAAGATCCTCCCTTGAGAACTCGATTTGTACCCAACGCAGGACCGGTGGGATCGACTAGGGGTTCCTGCGAGTCTCCTAGGCCGTGGGAAGCTGTGAACCAGTCGGCCGTCCACTCCCACACGTTGCCAGAGCAGTTGTACAAACCAAAGTCATTGGGAGGAAACTCGTCGACTGGGCAGGTTCCAGCCCAACCGTCGGCGGCATTGTCGTCGTGCCAGAACGTCCCAGTAAAGATATTGAAGCGATAAGTGTCTTTTCCGTCGGGCTGATTATTGTCTCCCCAGGGCAGTCGTTTCTGGTTAAGTCCACCTCTTGCCGCGCACTCCCATTGGGCTTCGGTGGGTAGCTGACCACCGGCCCAGTCGGCGTAGGCAATTGCGTCGAACCATGAGACATGAACGACCGGGTGGCTTGCCCTTTCAGAGAGATCACTGTGCGGCCCTTCTGGATGACACCAGTCGGCGCCGTATACCTGCCTCCACCACTCCGCGCCGACAACACCTCGGGTTTCTTCGAAGTCGTTAGGAAGGTGTCCAGCGAAAACGAAAGACCAACCTTCCCTTTCGGCCAAGGTGAGATGCTGAGTGGCATCTACAAATCTCGCGAACTCAGCATTTGATACCGCAGTAGTGGAGATGGAGAAAGGAGACAGCCGGACCGGGCGAACTGGACCCTCCCCATCAAAGGGGTATGCCTCAATCTCGTTGCCCATTCGGAAATCGCCTCCTGGCATATCGACGACTCGGGTGCGAGTTGTCACGACGAGAACTCCTTCTGCCATTTGGAGCACCTAGGAACTGGACAGAAAAAAAATTTCTTCTGAGTTGCCTGCCGGAGAGACCTAAGTCCGTAGCCGATGGTATCTGGTTAATAGAACTAGGAAGTAGGGAGCACCTATGGCAGCGGAAACCACCCCGGTGGGCAGGGCTACGGGGGCGAAGAGCCTGAGAGCAACCGTGTCAGCTAATAGTAAGAAGTTGCCTCCGAGTATCGCCGTAAAGATCAAAGCACCACTGGTGATCCTTCCAATCCACAGACGTGCAAATTGTGGGACTGCCAAGGCTATAAAACCAAGAGGTCCGACAACTGAGACCGCCAATGCTGCCAACGCTGAAGCTATTAACAAGATTACGAAACGGTCACGTTCGATATGCACTCCAAGAGAGGTGGCGATCTCATCTCCGAGTTGAAGGGTGCGCAAGTTCCTTGTAAATAAGAAGGCCGGAGGCAAGAGAATAAGGATTCCGATTATGAGTTGTTGAACGTCTGTCCAGGATGTCCCGTCAAGGCTTCCGACTTGCCACCGGGCGGCTGCGATTATCCGGTCAATAGGGTAAGTGACTTGGATGAAGGATATAACGGCCGCAAGAACAGCATTAACTCCGATTCCGACAAGAACCAGTCTTGACCCAGATACACCACTCTTCCGACTAAGGCTATAGATTGCTGCCGCTGTCAATAGGGCACCTGCAAAGGCGGCTGAAGACAGACTGGAAACTGTGCCTCCTGATGCTAGAACGATTACAGCACCGACTGATGCGCCACTATTGATGCCAATAATGTCAGGTGAAACTAGAGGATTTCTTATAAGGCATTGAAAAATATACCCTGAAACAGCGAGACATATTCCCGCCAGAATAGCTACTAAAACTCTCGGAACTCTAATTGAATTAATTACGAAACTAAATTCGTTATGTTGATCCCATAGCAGTGTCTTGATGACGGAAGCGATAGGTACTGGGTAATCACCCGCCGATACCCCGAGTAACAAAAGTCCCAATAAGCAGGCTGATACGAAGCCAACAAGTCTGGCTACGCGCTTGCTCACCAAGAGTGCAATTCTTGAACTTTTAATTCTGACCTTATGGTCCGAGGAGTTGGCCAGTCGTGACAGCACAACTAGAAAGGCAAATGCACCTGTCGGTACGCCGATTAACCACAAGGGTGCTGGAGAAAGAAGTCCGATTAGGTTCACAGAATTAAAGGTTTTTGAGTCGAGTATTTCTAACCAAAAGAATTAAAATCGGGGCTCCTAGTACAGCTGTAACTATTCCAGCTTGAAGTTCTCTTGGTTGAATTACGATGCGTCCCAGAATGTCTGCACCAATTAGTAAGCAGGGACCCAAAAACAGGCTGTAAGGCAAGATCCAACGGTAGTCACTGCCGACGATGGAGCGTGCTATATGCGGGATGGCCAGACCTACAAAACTGATTGGTCCTGCTATCGCTACAGCACAACCGCACAAGACAATTATCGTCAGGCCGGTGAGCGCGCGAAATAATCGTATTCGTTGTCCTAAAGATGTCGAAGTGTGTTGCCCTAAAGCATTGATGTTCAGTTCGCGGCCGAGAGCCAAAGCGGCTAGAAGACCACAAGCCATCAGTGGTGAGAGTTTGACTAAAGCGTCGGTGCCCCGACCGGAGATTGACCCAACTAGCCAAAATCTCGCCTCGTCCAATGTCTGTTCATTTAGTAGGAGTAACGCACTCGTCCATGACCCGAGCAACGCCGTAACAATCACTCCTGACAAAGCGATTTTGACCGGGGTGGCCCCTTGGCGCCCGATTCGCGCAATGTTGTGGACCAAGATCGATGCGCCGAAGGCTCCAGTTAGCGCGAACCAAACGTAACTTCTAGCGCCCTCCAAATTAGCTAGTGACAGGGCAGCCACCATGCCAAAGGCAGCTCCAGCGTTAATTCCCAAAAGACCTGGAGAGGCCAAAGGATTCCTTGTTAGTCCTTGACTGAGAGCTCCGGCGCAAGCAAGAGATGCACCAACAATGAGTCCAATGAGAGTCCTAGGAGCCCGAAGCTTTCGAATTACCACCTGCTCATAGTTCTCGGGGTCGTAGTCGAAAATGGCACTAAATACCGTTTGTATAGGTGTTTTGACTACGCCGTACCAAAGGCTGATCCAAAGTATGGCAATAAGAACAACAAGAGCGACTGTTATACCGACTAAGGGTTTAATGCTCATCGTATAGATCGGTTTAAGCAGGTTGGTTTTAGTGCGCTATCGCCGGCTCTGTTAGTTCGCGATTTAGCAAGCGCGCTCTCCACTGTTGCACCTCATGTATCGAGCAACCCAGCTAGGGTCTCTTATTTGATTTGTTCCTATCAAGGTGCCTCGGCCGAGTCATAAATTCTGGTTACACCGATTATTATCTTCCATTCGGTAGTTGAAATCTGCAAAGAGGTCTCAGCAGTTTGTATCAGCAGGTTATTTGCGGGCAGGCGCTTCAGCAGTTAGAACGACGTTGAATTCCATCAGTTCGGCACCATGAGCAACCGGCTGCTCACTTGCCTGGGCGTGTCCGCGCGCAAAAGATTCGGAGTTAACCCACCCAAGAAAAGCCTCTTCGGATTCCCAGCGCGTATAGACATACCAAGTGTTGTTTCCAGATGTTGGCTGGAGTAATTCGAAACTCTCAAAGCCCGGCATATGCTCAACTTCTCCAACACGAGATTCGAAACGTCGTTTTAGTTCATCTCCCGAATTGTCTGGAACTGTAATGGCATTTATTCGAACTATAGACACGAGTTGCCCTTCCTTAGTGTTGTGTTTTCAATATCAACTACCCTCAGCCAATTTTTCTAACTCTGACGTGAGAGATTTCAATAAAAGGCCAGTTCGGGGACCATTGCCCAGCAAAAGCTGGTCCTCGTAGGAATAGACAGACTGGTTACGTCCAGCTGTCGTTTCGGCAAGTCCTCCGATTTCGAGTAAACCGGGAATTCCACCGACTGATTCCAAGCCAGCGGCGGGAATTATGATTGCATCTGGGTTTGCAACTAGGAGGGTCTCAGCCGTAATTGGTGTGTAATCGTCAATTTCTAGAATATCTGCCAATGATTGGCCGCCTGCGGCACGGATCACCCAATTGATAGATGAATTTCTTCCGAGAACAAGTTGGGTTCCTTCTCCTCGTACGTAAATTGCAGCAACTAGAGGTCGCAATTCCGGAATCGGGTTTTTGGTTGCAGCGGTTATTTGCTCGTCTAAATCCGAGGCGAGCAAGTCGCCTCGCTCCTCTACTCCGAGTGCGCGAGCTACAGCCCTGATTTTCTTTGATGGACCGCCGGAGTGCGGTTCATTCGGGACGATGACAACTGGGTAGCCCAGTTCTCGGAGGTCCTTGAGGGTCTGTGGTGGTCCAGCTATGTCTGTTCCTATTAGGACCGTGGGAGAGAAGGCCGCTATTGGTTCAGGGCTCAGAGCTCTTTGGTAGCCGATCTGTGGCAGATCGGCGGCTTCAGGTGGCCACGTGGCTGATAGGTCGGTTGCAACTATGTTTGCGCCTAATCCGAGTGCGAAGACAATCTCCGCTACTGAACCATCAAGCGGGACAATGCGCTCAATGGACTCGACACGAACTTTGTTTCCGAGGTGGTCCACTAATACTGCGGGAAGTACCGGATGATCGGATATTTCTAGTGACGATCGTTCATGCTCGGGAGTTGTTGGAGTGATGGGTCTAGAAGCGGATCCGCAGGCTGATAAAATCAGCAGAATACTGATTCCGCAGGAGCGAAAGAGCCCTTTCTTCCGGAGGTAACGAGTCTTCTCGGCAGTTCTAGTCATTTGCAGTATCTCTGCCACTCAGCGTGCTAATTGGAATACAAACTGGTCCGCCGCTCTTGGTGTCAGTGATTATCTGGGCTCGGACATTAAAGACCTGGGCAACTAGTTCTTCTGTGATTACTTCTGTGGGTGTTCCGATTTTCACTACCTGTCCTTCGTCGAGGACAAGTAGTGAGTCGCTATACCGTGCAGCTTGATTTAGGTCGTGCAGGACCAGAAGAATAGTGAGACGTTTTTCTCGGTTGAGATGCTGAATTGTTTCCATCACGTCCAGCTGAAATCCCAAATCTAGGAATGTTGTTGGCTCATCTAGGAGCAATATGGAGGTCTGCTGGGCAAGGGCCATCGCTATCCAGGCCCGCTGCCGTTGACCCCCAGAGAGTGTGTCGATTGGACGGTCAGCTAGCGCCGTTAGATCTGTGATTTGCAATGACTCGGTACAAGCCTCCTCGTCCTTGGAGGACCACTGCTGCAGATGCGTTTGGTGGGGGTACCTGCCCTGTGAAACCAACTCATGCACTGTCATGCCGTCGGGAGCAGTTGGTCCTTGAGGGAGTATCCCGAGTTGTCTTGCCAGATCCTTGGTCTTTATCTGGTGAATTGATTTCCCGTCGAGGAGTACGGAACCCCCGTTTGGCTTCAAAAGTCGTGCTAGACCTCTCAGTAGAGTTGATTTACCGCAGCCATTAGGTCCTACAAGGGTTGTAATCTCTCCCGGCCGAAGGCAGGTTGTAAATGAGTCGATAATTACCTGGTTCTCGTAGCCGAGCGTTAGTTCAAAGGCCGATAACTGTTTCACCTTTTATAAACCAGTGTCTGCTCGTCTGCTAATACGAGGTTCCCCATAATCGAATTTCTCTAATTAATCAACTATTTGAGTTAATTGCTGCAGGGAGTGCGAGCTGAGGACAGGAAGTCGCAATAGTCGACCCTGCTAACTTTCCAGACTCCATTAATGAGTCGGATGGTCCGCGTCATATTGTCGTAGGCGACTTTTCCGCCGAACATCACGTCGTATGTGATCCTCGCAACATCGCCGTCTATTACTGCTGTTTTAGGGGATAGAGATATCCCTCCCATCGTTTCTCCACCTGCTTTGTAGATGGCATTACTCGTTTCGAGTTCTGGGCCATCTTCCAAGTGAACGACTTTTTGACCCCATTCGGCTTCGCTGTTATAGACGAGTGCGAATGCCTCCATAGCGGCCTCTTCTGAGGAAGAGACTTTGGCATTAGAAGAATCGGCCGACTTATCGGTGGTGGGTGCTGTGGTGGTGGGTGCTGTGGTGGTGGGTGCTGTGGTGGTGGGTGCTGTGGTGGTGGGTGCTGTGGTGGTGGGTGCAGCCGACGAATTTCTAGCCTCGGCTGAGCCACAGGAAACGATGAGTGCCACCAGAACTGTGAAAAATCCGACTCGTGGTACTCGTATTTCGGCCACTTCATTCTTCCTTTCAGACAGCGAGTTGGAAGCCTCATATGTGCTAGTTGTCGACTATTCACTAGGCCAGACTCATGATGTTAAGTGAGCCAACTATCAGTGCTATAGCATACCGCACACCCTAGATATCGGATGCAGGTTCTTCGTGACCCCTCTAGTTGAAGAGGATTCAGATTCCGTTCAGAAAGTTGCGGACAGCAATTGCGCAGCTAGGTGCAGCTTTAAGGTGGACCATGTGTCCTTGGCTTGGAATCACTTCTTTGGCGCGAATATCCAGGTGCCTTTCAAACAATGCAGCTGAGGCAGCGAAGCGCTTGTCGTGTTCACCCAACAAGAGCATCGTTGGAGCTTCGATCTTGCTTAAATGATCAATGACGTAGCTGTCATAGTGCATAGAGATTTCCTCTACGCCAGCTGCCTGACCCATCGTCCTAGCAGCCGCAAGAACCGATTGATTCCACTCTTCACGCGCAGTTGCTTTGCGAAAGCCTGGCCCACTCGCTACTAGCACCAAAGCAGCCACATTGGCCGGAGATTTGAGGGCATAGGCTAGCGACAAGAACCCTCCGAGGCTGTGGCCCATCAAAACGACAGGGCGATCCTTAGCGGTGCAGTCGCAGATGGCTGTGAGGTCGTCCAGAACTTGAGCCCGGGTGTAATTCCCAACTGGCGGTGTGTCGCTGTCGCCATGGCCTCTCAGATCCCATGTAGTGATTCGGTGATCGCCTCCTAAGTCGTTGACCATTGGAGCCCATACGGTCTGATCATTGGCCCACCCGTGGGTGGCGACTATGGGTGCTGTTTTTGGGTTAGCCGGGCCGAAATAATTTACTGCCAAGATGACCCCATCCGGAGCAGTAACTGTTCCAGAACTATGGAATGTGTTCATCTGAGCGGACGGAAAAAATCGCGTATGTCGGCTACGAGGTCGTCGGGTCTTTCCATGGCTGCGAAGTGGCCGCCTCGCTCGTGCTCCCGCCAGAAGGTGACGTTCCGGCCGGCTTCTACCCAGCGCCGGCGGCCCACCATCAACTCCATTGGAAAAGCCGACACGCCGAACGGCACATCTGGATTAGGCGGCGACATCCGACCCTTGACCAGATCACGACCGAACTCGAAGTAGATCCGCGCCGAGGACGTAGCCGTGCCGGTAAACCAGTAGGTGGACACGTTGGCAAGCAGATCGTCTCGGTCGACGACGTCGAGCGGGTCACCGTCATGGTGAGTCCATCCGTGGAACTTCTCACCGATCCAGGCCAGCAAGCCGGCTGGAGAGTCGTGCAGGCCAACACCGACAGTCTGAGGCTTGGTTCGTTGGAGTTCGAAGTAGGCGCGGCCGGTGGCGTTGAAGTCGGCGAAACGGTCGAGGTGCCCTTGTTCAACTGGAGTGATGTCGTCGTGGTCGTCTTCTTGGCCGGGAGGAAAGGCAGCGATCATGTTGACGTGACAGCCGATCACGTGCTCCGGCGCCTGACCAGCTACTTGTTGAGAGATCTCCGAACCCCAGTCGCCTCCTTGGACGCCGTAGCGGTCGTAGCCAAGGCGGTTCATTAGTTCGATGAATGCACCACCCATCCGGTGGGGGCCCCAGCCCGGTTCGGTGGTGGGACCAGACCATGCATAGCCGGGCAGTGACGGCGCGATTACGTGAAATGCATCGTCGGGGTCCCCGCCGTGAGACGCTGGGTCGGTAAGCGGACCAAGCACTAAAAGGAACTCGACGATTGAACCCGGCCAGCCGTGGCTCAGCAGTAGGGGGATGGCGTCCGGCTCTGGTGAGCGTTGGTGGACGGTGTGAATTTGTTGACCATCGATAGTGGTGATCACCTGATCGAAGGCATTGATTCGGGCTTCAGCGTTCCGCCAGTCGAAACCATCGGCCCAGTATCCGGCGAGTTTCCGCAGCCATTCACCGTCGCAGCCGTAGTCCCATCCCGTCTCGGGGAGTTGGTCGGCCCAGCGTGTATCAGCGAGACGTCCGCGTAGATCGTTGACGGCCTGATCGGGGACCGAGACGGCGAACGGTTCGAGGTCAAATTGGTCGGTCATGAGCGCTCCCGAAGATCGCCACTGAGGTTTGCTGACCGTACCCTTAGCTTCTCGGCGAGGCGAGTCTCTCAGCCGATTTGGCTTCAGGTCAGGCGTGTTCCGCGAGTTCCCGCAGTCGTCCGAGGATCCGGTGGGCCTCGCCGCCCACCGGGGTGACGTTCAAAGATGTCACCCCGGCCTCTCGGTATGCCGACAGCCGGTCGACGACGTAAGCCTCGTCGCCGCACAGATTCGTGTTTTCGATCAACTCATCAGGGAGGAGGCCTGCAGCTTCCTCCTTGCGTCCGTCGAGGTAGGCGTCCTGCACGGCCTCGGCTTCCGCTTCGAACCCGTACTTCCGGCAAACCTCGTTGTAGAAGTTCTTGTCCCGGGCTCCCATTCCGCCGATGTACAAAGCAGCCACGGGACGGGACATATCGCGGTACTGCGCAGCGTCGTCGCCAATAGCCACCAAGCCGCCGGCCACTACGTCTAACTCGCCGAGTGAAGTGTCTCGACGAGCTTGGCCGGCCGCCAGAGCATCGCCCCAAACACGGTCCATTCGCTCGGGGTAGACGAGGAACGGCAGCCAGCCATCGCAGGTTGCCGCCGTCTCCTCCACACTTTTCGGACCTAGGGCGGCGATGTAGATCGCGATGTCAGAGCGCTTGAGGTGGTTGATGATCTTTAGCGACTTGCCTAGACCGGTTCCCTTGTCAGACGGTAGAGGCAGTTTGAATACTTCGCCGTCATGTATGAGAGGTTCCCGACGCCAGGCGGTTCGACAGATTTCGATGATCTCCCGAATACGGGTTAGGGGCCGGTCGTAGGGGAGGCCGTGGAAGCCTTCGATGACCTGTGGGCCTGAAGCGCCGAGGCCTAGCACGAACCGTCCGTCGGACAATGAGTCGAGGCCAGCGGCCGTCTGGGCCAAAAGGGCGGGCGTTCTGCTGTATGTATTGAGGATTCCGCTGCCCAGTTCGACGCTGGATGTGCTGGCGGCAAGAAAGCCGAGCAGGCTCACGGCATCGAATCCGTAGGCCTCGGGGACCCAGATGCGGTCCACGCCGGCCGCTTCCAATTCGCGGGCCTGAGCTGCGGCGGTCGAGGGATCGGTGGCGTAGTTCAGAGATGTGGAGATGCGCATACTCAGATTCTCGCAGGCAGTGTCAGCGGGCTGGTAAGC
Organism: Candidatus Neomicrothrix sp. UBA2974; assembly: GCA_002348705.1. Lineage (GTDB taxonomy): Bacteria > Actinomycetota > Acidimicrobiia > Acidimicrobiales > MedAcidi-G1 > UBA9410. The sequence goes on along the minus strand of DEAU01000009.1, from coordinate 19,051 downwards.
GGACAGGAACGGTTGTTGTCCGTCAGGTTGGCTGAGATAGTCGGTCCCGGGGGAATCGTCTCCAAACCACCACGGCGACGAACAGAATAAGGACAGTTCCCACTCCCATGGACAGCGAGAAGCCCGAGGCGAACGCGTCGCGCGCCCTGTTGGCAAGGTTTCCACCAACGTCCTCTGGTGTCAGAGAGGCCAGATGCAGTGCTGCGCCGACCGAGTCGCGCGCCGCTTCCGCACCCTCCGGCCCGAGGGTGCTGAAGGCATCACCGACGCCGCCTCTGTAGCCGAGGCTCAGCAGACTGCCGAGCAGTGCTATTCCTACAGCGGCGCCTACTTCGCGTGTTGTGTCATTGACCGCTGAAGCCACGCCGGCCTTGTCTTGGGGAAGAGAGCCGATTATTGCCTCGGTAGCTGCCGGGAGGGCGAGAGCCATGCCGGCGGAAGCGATGTACAGGCCGATCAGGACCTGCAGGTACCCGCTGGTTCCGTCCACGGTAATTAGGGCTGTCAGCCCGAGTGCTGTCACCGAGAGACCGCTACCGATGACCGCGTGAACTCCGAAACGCTGCGCCAGTTGCGGACCAAGTGGCGAAATGGTCAACATGGCTACTGCGAACGGCAGTGTCCGGATAGCGGTTCCGAGCGGCGAATATCCGAGCACGTATTGCATGTACTGGGCAAGGCCGAAGAACATGCCGAACATCACCGCAAAGGCTGTTCCGATGCCGAGGCTTCCCAGCCCAAACTGGGGGATGCGGAACAGGCTGGGGTCGAGCATCGGATGAGGATGCTTTGTCTCAACGGCTACCCAGATCGTTCCGACCACAACAAAAGTGGCGAAGCCGAAGAGAACTACCGGATTGGCCCATCCGAATTCGGGTCCCTGGATTAGAGCGAAAACCAGCCCGCTGAGAGCGATAGCCGATAGGAGGCTGCCCAGTGGATCAAGCGGGCGGCCCTGCGTATCGCGCGATGTTGGGACAAAGGCCACGACCAAGGCGAAGAGCACAACGGCGATGGGTACGTTCACGAAGAAGATTGAGCCCCACCAGAAGAATTCCAATAGCACCCCAGCGGCCAAGATGCCGATAGCTCCACCGGCACCGGCGAAGCCGGACCAGATGGCGATGGCCCGGCTTCGTTCCTTAGGCGGAAATACCGAAGTAAGGATGGAAAGCGTGGCCGGCATCACGAGGCCGGCGCCAATGCCCATCGTGCAGCGCCACAGTGTTACCTGCAGTGCGGAATCGCTAGTAGATCCCATCAGAGCGCCGAACACAATTATGGCAAGGCCCATCAGGAGCGCGCCTCTGCGTCCAAAGCGGTCGCCGAGGGCGCCGAACGGGAGGAGGACGGCGGCCAGGACTAGGGCGTAGGAGGCGTTTATCCAAACCAACTGTGCTGCAGTTGCGTCCAGTGCGGTGTGGAGCGACGGAAGGGCCAGGGTCATGGAGCTGACGCTGGCTACGACCTGAACCAGGGACAGAGTGAGGATGGCGAGGATCAGCCATCGCCGCGGATGGCCGGCATTCATGGTGAAGGGTTCGGCGGTCACAGGCGTAGCCTCATAGGTGTAGCTTCGGCACCCGTCATTGGACCTGCATCGGCGGATCGGGGTCATGGGTCACACAGAGCGAAGGACTTTACGGACCGTCACCTACCATCAGCGCCATGTCAAAGGGTGAGGCGGCGATGCCACCCTCTTCCGGCGCGGCCGAGCGGTTTGCTGAAGGCTTTGACGTCCTGACACGAGCCGAGTGGGAAGAACTAGCCGTTGCCGGCCTGCGTGGTCGGTCCCTCGCTGATCTAACCACGACCACTGCTGACGGAATCGACATACTTCCCGTCCACGGGTCCGATACGTTCGACTCCTCTGGTGACCCCTCAGGTCTGCCTGGCGTTGGCGATCGGACGCGCAGCAGCACGGCCTCAGGCAACTTGGTTGGTGGCTGGGACGTCCGAGCTTTGGTGGCCGACGAAGGACCGGCTGCCGCGAATTCTTCTGTGCTGGACGAACTGCTGCGCGGTTCCACCTCTGTCCTTCTCGACCCGATAGCCATCGGTATTGTCTCGCCTGACGATCTGGCCAGAGTGCTAGATGGCGTCCATCTAGAGATGGTCACGGTGGCACTTCTACCCGGGCCAAATACCCGGGAGGTGGCCGGTTGGCTTCTTGATCTATGGGAAGGCGCCGGCGTGGACGCATGTGAACGTCGAGGGGTTCTCGGTCTCGATCCTCTAGGCGTGGCCGCTCGTCACGGCGGGCTTGCTGCTTTCGACGAAGCGACCCTTTGGCTAGTAGACCGTTGCTTGGACCTCCCTGGTGTTCGTCCGTTGGTCGTTGATGCGACGCCGTATGCCGACGCCGGTGCCACTGACGCTCGACAACTCGGTTGGGCTACGGCAACTGGGGTAGCGGTATTGCGGGAGATCGTCGAGCACGGACTGACAGTGGAAGAGGCTCTCGACCAACTGTCGTTCACGCTTTCAGCTGACTCCGATCAATTCACCACAATCGCGCGAGTGCGTGTCGCTCGCAGGCTTTGGGCCCGGGTTGCTGAGGCCAGTGGCGCAGATGAGACCCGTCGCGGTCAAGTCCAGCATGCTGTCGCCGCGGCCAGCGACCTCACCCGCCATGATCCATGGGTAAATCTCCTTCGGGGCACTGTGGCAGCGTTTGCTGCGGGCCTTGGTGGAGCGGAGGCCATCACCGTCCGACCATTCGATTCGGCGCTTGGGCGCTCCGACGAGTTTGCCCGTCGCTTAGCTCGAAACACGCAGCTACTCCTTCTTGAGGAGAGTTCGCTGGCAGCAGTGATAGATCCGGCCGGGGGATCTTGGTATGTGGAGCACTTGACGAATCGTCTTGCCGAGAAGGCGTGGCAGCACCTGCAGGTTGTTGAGGGCGTTGGTGGAATGGGTGAAGCCATAGCCTCCGGTCGGATCGCTGAGGAGGCGTCAGTCTGCTGGAAGGAGCGGTTGAATCATCTGGCTACTCGCAGCGAGGTCGTCACAGGGGTGTCTGATTTTCCCGATATCGACGAGGTCCGGCTCTCTCGGACTGCTTCGCCGACACTGCCGGATGGACCGCTGCCTTTGCGCCGCCGGTCTGCCGTCTTCGAGGACTTGCGTGACGCCACAGAGACTGCGGGTGGAGCCAAAGTCGGCATGTTGGCTCTTGGATCCCAAGCCGAGCACACAGTACGCAAGACCTTTGCTACGAACCTCTATGCGGTGGCCGGTATCCGAATGGTTCCGACGGGCGTCGAGGGCGTCGTCGAGCTCCCTCCGATTGTTGTGGTCTGCGGGTCAGACGATCGCTATGCCACCGACGGCGTGGAAGCCGCGGCGGAGCTGAAGGCGGGCGGTGTGAGATCCGTCCACCTGGTTGGGCGAACAGAGGATCTTGGAGATGAGTTGGCGGCGGCGATGTTGGAAGCTGGGGTCGATGAGTTCATTAACGCTGACAGTGATGTGGTCGACCTGCTCGGACGAACTCTGGCCGGCCTCGGGATCTCGGTGGCGGGATCGCCGGCCCCTACGGAGGACGAATGATGATTCCGGACTTTTCCGATGTGCCGCTGGAACGCCATGATCCGAAACCACTGGTCGACGAGGTCGCTCTTGCCGAATGGGCCACCCGGGTCGCTGCCGAGACTGGCCATACCCCGAATGACCTGGCTCGCGACACGCCCGAGCAGATTTCCGTCCCAGCTCTGGCGACGGCGGCTGACCATGACGAACTTGACTTTCTCCAGACTTGGCCAGGTGCTGCTCCGTATCTGCGTGGTCCTTACCCCACTATGTACGCCAGCCAGCCCTGGACCGTTCGCCAGTATGCCGGCTATTCCACTGCCGAGGAGAGCAACGCCTTTTATCGACGAAACCTGGCTGCTGGCCAAAAGGGCCTAAGTATCGCCTTTGATTTGGCAACTCACCGTGGTTACGACAGTGACCATCCTCGGGTAGCCAGCGACGTGGGAATGGCTGGAGTTTCGATCGACTCTATTTACGACATGCGAAGCCTGTTCGACGGCATCCCGCTAGATCAGATGACGGTTTCAATGACAATGAACGGGGCGGTTTTGCCCATACTCGCCCTCTACGTAGTGGCCGCCGAGGAGCAGGGCGTTGCCCCTAGCCAGTTGGCCGGGACCATTCAGAACGACATCCTCAAGGAGTTCATGGTCCGCAACACATACATCTATCCACCGGGTCCTTCTATGAGGATCGTTTCAGACATCTTTGCTTTCACAAGCAGCGAGATGCCACGCTTCAACTCCATTTCTATTTCTGGCTACCACATGCAGGAGGCTGGAGCGACGGCCGACCTGGAATTGGCCTACACGCTGGCCGACGGTATTGAGTATGTGAGAGCTGGGGTCGACGCCGGTCTGCACGTGGATGCTTTCGCTCCGCGACTCAGTTTCTTTTGGGCCATCGGAATGGACTTCTTCATGGAGGTTGCCAAACTCCGAGCGGCCCGCTTGTTGTGGGCCGACCTGATGCGTCGCTTCGGACCCACTGATCCTCGGTCGTCGTCGCTGCGCACCCACTCGCAGACATCGGGCTGGAGTCTCACCGCACAAGATGTCTACAACAATGTGGTTCGGACCTGTGTCGAGGCCATGGCTGCCACACAGGGGCATACCCAGTCGCTGCACACCAACGGGCTAGATGAAGCGCTTGCTTTACCTACTGATTTTTCAGCTCGAGTCGCTCGTAATACCCAACTGTTCTTGCAGCAGGAGAGTGGTACCTGTCGCGTTGCTGACCCGTGGGGCGGCAGCTATCACGTTGAACGCCTCACACGCGATCTTGCCCGACGGGCACGTGTCCATTTGGCTGAAGTAGAGCAGTCGGGTGGTATGGCACGGGCAATCGAAGCCGGCATACCCAAATTGCGGATAGAGGAAGCCGCGGCCCGCACCCAGGCTCGGATCGACTCCGGTCGGCAGACCGTGGTCGGTGTGAACCGCTACCGTCCGGACACAGCGGACCTGGTCGAGGTCCGGCGCGTTGACAACGCGAAGGTTCGTGCTGATCAACTGGCCAAATTGGGGCGCTTGAGAGCGGAGCGAGACTCGGCAGCGTGTCAAGCGGAACTCGATGCCCTTACCCGGTGTGCGGAGACCGGTGAGGGGAACTTGCTAGAACGGGCCATCAGCGCAGCGCGTGCGAGGGCTACGGTCGGGGAAATCAGCGACGCTCTGGAGACGGTCTTCGGGCGCCATGTAGCGGAGGTTCGCACTATCTCCGGGATATTCAACAGTGAGGTCGGCGATGGCGAGGCTGTAGTCGCGGCGCGGGCGCGGGTCGACGCCTTTGAAGCCGAGGCCGGCCGTCGGCCGCGAATCCTGGTGGCCAAGATGGGCCAAGACGGTCACGACCGGGGCCAGAAGGTCATCGCCACCGCGTTCGCCGACCTTGGTTTCGATGTCGACATCGGACCCCTGTTCTCAACTCCTGACGAGGTGGCTCGCCAAGCTGTTGAAAACGACGTACACGTGGTCGGTGTTAGTTCGCTGGCTGCGGGGCACCTGACGCTGGTCCCAGAACTTAGGGACGCACTGGTGGCGCATGGCCGGTCGGACGTCGCCATCGTGGTCGGCGGCGTGATACCGCCCGACGACCATGATGTCCTACTAGCTAGTGGCGCTTCGGCGGTCTTTCCGACGGGCACCGTGGTGGCCACTGCGGCCGTCGAACTTCTTGACATACTGCGGGTGGATGGCGGTTGACGTGACCGAACCCACCGATGGGCTAGAGGTCGGCGAACTTGTTGACGGAGTTCTCGTCGGCAATCGGGCTGCGGTTGGTAGGGCTCTGACCCTCGTTGAGTCAAACCGAATTGAGCACCGAAATCAGGCCAATGTCCTGCTAGAGGCACTTGCCCCGCACGCTGCTGATTCCCACCGAGTTGGTATCACTGGCGCGCCCGGGGTGGGTAAGAGCACTTTTATCGAGTCGCTGGGGATGGACCTAGTGGCCGGTGGTAATCGAGTGGCCGTGTTGGCCGTCGATCCGACTAGCACGATGACCGGAGGCAGCATCCTCGGGGATAAGACCCGCATGCCTCGCTTAGCCAACGAGGCTGAGGCGTTTGTCCGGCCGTCCCCCAGCTCGGGGACCCTCGGTGGGGTGACTAGGACCACCCGCGAGTCAATCATCATCCTTGAGGCGGCGGGCTATGACGTCGTCCTCGTCGAGACAGTGGGAGTAGGTCAGTCCGAGACAGTGGTAGCCGGCATGGTCGACTTCTTTTTGGTCCTCATGCTGCCGGGAGCTGGCGATGAACTCCAGGGGATCAAGAAGGGTGTGTTGGAGTTGGCTGACATGATCGCTGTGAATAAGGCCGACGGTGCCAATGAGACGGCGGCCCGCGCCGCCGCCCGCGACTATTCGGCTGCCTTACGTCTCACGCAGTCAGCCAGCTCGTCGTGGACACCGCCCGTGGTCACGTGTGCCGGCCTAACCGGCGAAGGTTTGGCTGACCTGTGGACGCAAATCATGGAGCACAGGGAGATGCTGACTGCTACCGGAGAGTGGGAGGACCGTCGCCGCACCCAGCGCTTGGCCTGGATGTGGTCCATGGTTGAAGAGCAACTTTTGTCATCGCTCCGTTCCGATCCAGCCGTTCTCGGTCGTCTCGTGGCCGAAGAGGCGGACGTGCTGGCTGGTCGGACTACTCCGTCAGCCGCTTCGGCCCGGCTCTTCGATGCATACGGTGGTAGGCGTTCCGAAACAGACGGGAGTTGAGTGATCCACCGGCGGGAGTTCCTCCGGGCCGGCATGCGGATGGGTCTTCTGACTGTCGCGGCGTCTGGGGTCGGATTTACGAGGACCCGACCACTTAGTGCGGTCGCAATCGAGGATCACGCTGGTCCTTATGGGTCGCTGGACCGAGTCTCTCCTGACGCAAATGGCTTGGTTCTCCCCGCAGGGTTTACCTCCCGTGTGGTGGCTGAGGGCGGTTTGCCGGTTGCTGGAACTGATCTGGTATGGCCGCTCTTTCCAGATGGGAAGGGGACGGTTCCGACTGAAGATGGCGGTTGGTTACTGGCCTGCAACCACGAGGTTTTTGATTTCCATTCACTCTCCGGCCCGCGCGGAGGTGCCTCAACTATCTCATTCGACGTGGATGGTCGGATTACCGGAGCGTGGTCGATTCTCAAGGGAAGTCACTCCAACAGTCGGGGTGCAGTCACGCCGTGGGGCACCTGGCTGTCATGTCAGGAGGCACTTGGTCCGGCTGGAGGAGATGGTGCTGGACTGGTATGGGAGTGCGATCCGTTCGGAGAACGTCCGGCGTTACTCCGTCCGGCACTGGGCGTGCGGACTCATGGTTCGGTGACAGTCGACCCAACCGATGGTCGCTGCTACCTGACCGAAGCCCACCGAGACGGTCGTCTTTACCGGTTCACACCTTCACACGCCGCATTGGAGTCGGACTCACTGGAAGCCGGTCTCCTTGAGGCAATGGTGGTAGAGCCGGACGGTGGGGTGGGGTGGCTTACTGTTGCCGATCCGACCGGAACTGTCGCTCCGACTCGGGTGCAGGCGGCAGCGGCCACCGTTACCCCTATGGGTGGTGGTGTAGCCGTTCATGGCAGGACCCTCTGGTTTACTACCGGGGTCGATGACCGAGTGCATGTTGTGGACCTGGTTGAGGGTCAGCACCGGGTGGTTTGGGATGGGATGCGCCGCCGGCAACCACTAGCCGGGATTGGTGATCTCGCCGTCGCTCCATTTGGCGAAGTATTTGTCGCCGAGGACCGTGGAGATATGGAGGTGGTTCTGCTTGGTCCTGATGGCTCGGCGCGACCGTTCTGCCGATTGACTGGCGACGACCACCGACTTTCGGCAGTCACTGGGCCATGTTTCGATCCGTCCGGAACAAGGATGTATCTGAGTTCACTGCGTGGGCGAGGCGAGGCTTTAGTTCGCGATATGAACCCGGATCTGGACTGGGGCGATGGAGTTGAAGGGCGTCACGTTGGGGTCACCTACGAGATAACCGGCCCCTTTACGACAGTGGCCGACCAATCGGCAGTTGGAATGGTCGATGGCGCAGCTGGTGCGACTACGACCATTGGAGCTCCGGCCACGACCATTGAACGGCTTCCTGCCACGACTGTCTCGTCGGCTGGCATCCCGACTACGACGGTGTCAGCCAATACGTCACTGCCAGCGACGACGAGTACAGAACCGGCCGCGGCCATCGGTGCGGCCGGAGAGCCAGAGGAGAATGGTTCTGCGACCGTGACACTGGGCTTAGGCGCGGTGCTGGGCGCACTTGGAGTATTGCTGTCGATTCGCCGTCGGCGGATCAGAATGGAAGACGGAGACCAGTCCGGCTTGGAACCTGGGGACGAGCCTTCGACCTAGAAGTCCTCGTCGAAGGACACATCGCCTTCGACACCCACCTGATAGGCGGCAACCGTGCGTTCGAAAAAGTTGGTGAGCTCCTGTACGTCCTGAAGTTCCATGAAGCCGAACGGATTACCGACGTGGTATCGACGCTCTAGGCCCAGCTGCACAAGCCGCTGGTCGGCGACGAACTGTAAGTACTGCCTGGTGTCGGCAGTCGACATGCCGGGCACTCCTTGACCGAGGAGGTCTTCGGCGAACTGGTATTCACAATCGATGGCCTCAGCCAGCATTTCGTAAATGCGTTCGCCCAGTTCTGCATCGAACAGTTCAGGCTGTTCGCGTCGCACTGTGTTGATGACCTCGAAGGCGAAGTTCATGTGGCAGCTCTCGTCGCGAAAGACCCAGTTGGTGCCTGCGGCAAGGCCGTTGAGTAGCCCCTTGGAGCGCAGGAAGTAGACATACGCGAAAGCAGCGAAGAAAAACAGGCCTTCGATGCAGGTGGCGAAGCAGATGAGGTTCAACAAGAACGACTTGCGTTTTTCGTCGGTGTCCAGCTCTTCCACGTGTTCAATGGCATTCATCCACTTGAAGCAGAATTCACCCTTCTTGGCGATTGACGGGATGTTGTGGATTGCTGCGAAAGCCGCTTCTCGCTCTGCCATATCGGGGATGTAGTTGTCGAGCAACGTCAGGTAGAACTGGACGTGGAGAGCCTCTTCATAGAGTTGACGCGACAGATACATCCGTGCCTCAGGGGCGTTGATGTGTTGGTAAAGGTTCAGAACCAGATTGTTGGCCACGATTGAGTCGCCGGTAGCGAAGAAGGCGACCAGTCGGTTGATGAGGTGCTTCTCGGCCGGGACCAACTTGCGGTCTAGATCGACCAGGTCATCTGAGAAATCGATCTCGTCGACTGTCCAGGTGTTCTTGATTGCGTCCCGGTACATCTCGAAAAACTCGGGGTAGCGCATTGGCCGGAGCGTTAGGTCGAAGCCCGGGTCCAAGATGTTGGTACGACGGGCACCACCAACTGGCGCTTCGCTTGGGTTGGATGCTGCCTCGTGCGAACTCTCGTCAAAGGGTGCTTCTGCCAGCGCCATTAGTCGCACGCCTCGCACGCCTCAGGGTTCTCCAACGAGCAGGACACGGCCTCGGCGTCAGTGAACGAGGGCTTCTCAACGGACTCACCCCCGCCGATCGGACCTCCGATAGTTGTCTTGTTGATCCTGGTAGCTGGTCGGGACCGCAGGTAATAGGTGGTTTTCACACCAGCTTTCCAAGCGTGGAGGTACATGGAACTGAGTTTGCCGATGGTCGGTGACTCCATGAAGAGGTTCAGTGATTGGCTTTGATCGATGTATGCACCCCGGTCCGCCGCCATGTCGATCAGCGACCGCATCGGAATCTCCCATGCCGTTCGATATACCTCCTTCAGGTCTTCGGGCATATCCTCGACCTCCTGGATCGAGCCTTCTGCCATCTTCACCCGATTGGCCATGGCCTCGTTCCATAAGCCTCTTTGTTGGAGTTCGCGCACCAAATAACGGTTGATTTGTAAGAACTCGCCGGACAGCGTCTCTCGTTTGAAGAGATTGGAGACCTGAGGCTCTATACATTCACAGCAGCCAGCGATTGAGGCAATGGTGGCTGTTGGGGCGATGGCAATGAGCAGCGAATTGCGAAGGCCGTGTTCAGCGATACGGGCCTTCAAACCATCCCACCGCGATGGGTCCGAAGGTTCAACACCCCACAGATCGAACTGCAGATCACCTTTCGAGGCTCGGGTTAGCGCGTAGTTGTCGTGTGGACTGCCGGCCGCTTGGGCCAACTCGGTTGATGCCCACAAGGCGTTGAAATAGATCTCCTCGGAGATACGGGCCGAAATCTCTCGAGCCTCGGGCGAGTCGAAAGGCAGGCCCAGTTTGAAAAAGACGTCCTGGAGGCCCATTAAGCCCATGCCCACCGGCCGCCACGCTGAGTTGGACTTGGAAGCCTCATGCGTTGGGTAGTAGTTGATGTCAATAACTCGGTCGAGGAACGGCACGGCCAGTCGGACTACCTCTGCGAGACGCTCGAAGTTGAAAGCACCGTCAGTTACTAGAGTGCCGAGGTTGACCGATCCCAAGTTGCATACGGCGGTCTCGTCCTGGTCGGTGACCTCGAGGATCTCGGTGCACAGATTGGAGAGGTGAACCACACGCCCTTCGGTTCCGGTCTGGTTGCATTTCAGGTTTGAGGCGTCTTTGAAGGTCATCCAGCCATTACCTGTCTGGGCTAGCGAGCGCATCATCCGGCTGTAAAGCTCGCGTGCTGGGACCTGACGCTCGTAATTGCCTTCCTCCTCTGCCTTGAGATAGGCGGCCTCGAACGCTGGTCCATACAAATCGGTCAGGTGCGGGACCTTGGCTGGGTCGAAGAGTGACCACTGCCAGTCCTTCTCTACCCGTTCCATGAATAGGTCGGGGACCCAGTTAGCCAGATTGAGGTTGTGGGTCCTGCGCTGCGGGTCGCCCGTGTTCTCTCTTAGGTCGAGGAAGTCTTCGATGTCGGAATGCCAAGACTCCAGGTAGACGCAGGCTGCCCCCTTGCGACGGCCGCCCTGATTGACGGCGGCAACCGAGCTATCGAGAGTCTTCAGCCATGGGACGATGCCATTGGATAGGCCGTTGGTGCCTCGTATAAGCGAGCCCTTGGACCGGATTCGGTGCCACGCTACGCCGATGCCGCCGGCGAACTTTGAGAGCTTGGCTATGTCGGCATAGCGCTTGTAGATGCCATCCAGGCTGTCTTCTGGAGAGTCGAGGAGGTAGCAGCTGGACATCTGGGGGTGGCTAGTGCCCGAGTTAAATAGTGTCGGACTTGACGGTAGGTACTCGAGTGATGAGATAAGACGGTAAAAGCGGATGGCCTCTTCAGGACTGGCCGACAGGCCGCAAGCCACTCGGAGGAAGAAGTACTGGGGTGTCTCGACGACCTTGCGGTCCTCGGGGTGGCGGAGCAGGTATCGGTCATAGACGGTTCGTAGGCCGAAGAATTCGAATAGGTGATCCCGATCAGCCTCGATGGTGTCATTCAGCTTGCGGGCGTTGGTAGCCACGAACTCAGCCACATCAGAACCGATCAGGCCTTCGTCGACGCCCATGGCTACTGACTGGGAGAAAGAGTGGATGTCCTGATTGCGGACCTCCTTGTCGATGACGGTGGCTAGTAGCCGGGCAGCTAGTCGGGAGTAGTTGGGTTCCTCAACGATGAAGGCTGCCGAGGTTCTGATGGAGAGTTCGTCAAGTTCCTCGGTGGTTGCGCCATCGCACAGGCCAGAGATAGTGCGGGTAGCGACACGCATCGGGTCGACTCCTGCTAAGCCGTCGGCACAACGCTCCACCGCCCGGACGATCTTGTTGACGTCGACTGGCTCCAGGTCGCCATTTCGCTTGCGGACCTTCATCGTGGTAGATCCGCCGTTGGCAAGATCAGCGCTTCCGACCCGGTCCTCGGTGATTGCCATCTCTCTCGCTTTCCTGCCCTTCGCCCGGCCTTCTGCCGGAGCCTGGTTGCCCGCCGCACCCGTCGTATTGGACTTCGGGCACCTATGTCGTTCCCGAGTCACGACGCTCGATCCCCCTTCGTGGCGCCGGCGTTTCGGTTGCCCGAGGCCGGTCGAGGGGTGGACCGGGGCGTGTCCCGGGAATATGAATTGCACGCATGTAATTACATGCATGTCAAGCGATTCGTTGTTGTCTGCCCAGATTCTTTTGGAGTAGCCCTTTTTGGAGTCGGTTCGGAGGGTCTGATTGCGGAGTTAGCGAGAGTTGATGTGGATTGTTACCGGTTGCTTAACCCTGTCTCTGGACCGGTCGCTGACACGAGGGCGCGGCCTAACGTGGGTCTATGGGCGGCTTATCGATCTTGGATGTGGACCTTCCGGCCTTCGAGTCGGGTGGGGCTGCTGCGCGGCACGCTGTGGTCGATGGCACAATGCGAAGCCTCGCCACCGGTTTCGTGTATGTGCGTCACGATCTTTCCGAGGATCTTCTTGACGATGCCTACGGTCGCCTAGCCGAGTTTTTTGCTCTTTCGCAGGAAAGGAAAGAGCGATACACGGTGCCGGGCGCTAACGGACAGACCGGCTACACGGGTCTGCTGGTGGAGACTGCGGCGGTGTCCGAGGTGCCGGACTGGAAGGAAATGCTCAACTGGAGTTCTCCTGTGCCGGAGGGCCACCCACTTCGGCGCCGGTTCCCCCACCGTTACGGCACCCCGACCCTGCCTGACGAGGACATACCCGGGACTACCGAGGTCCTTATGAACTTCCATGAGGTCACTCTTGAATTGCAGCGCAGAGTTTTGCGGATTTTGGCCGAAGGGATTGGTGTCGACGAGGGTTTCTTCGATGTGATGCTTCGGGACGGCGCGGCGCTTACCCGGGCACTTCATTACCCGTCAATGGCCGCTGCTCCGGGAGCCGAGCATGTTTGGGCCGCCGAGCATGGTGATATCAACCTGATCACGGCTCTACCCCGGGCAACAGCCCCGGGTCTGCAGGTGAAGATCGGTGACGAGTGGGTGGATGCTGTCCCACCAGATGGTCACGTAATCGTCAATACCGGGATCATGCTCGACCACCTCACCAACGGGCTCATTCCCCCAGGAATTCATCGGGTGTTGGCTGAAGGGCCAGGCGAGCGCCACTCTGTGGTCCAGTTCTGTCATCCGACTCCTTGGACACTTCTTTCGCCCCTACCGACCTGCGTCACCCCAGATAATCCGCTTCGCTACCCGACGATCACCGCCTCGGATCGCTTAGAGCAGGTCATCTGGGAAATCAACTTGGTTGAGGAGGGTCGTCGCCTCGACGACTGAGTGGCCGCGGTCTGAAAGGTTGGTCTAGACGGGCGTGATCTTGAAGCGGAGAGCTTCGTCCTCCACCTTGGCTTCGATGGCTACGGAATCGTCGGGCAGAGATCCGTAAGAGACCTCGACGGCTAGGACCTGGCCTGCTACGTGATTTTCGTGGGTTCGCACCGCTGCGACCACCGCCGGGTCGCCATCAACATGCAGGTGGATCCGGTCGGTCACTACCAGATCGGCATCCCGCCGGGCCTGCTGGACATGGCGGACTACGTCGCGAGCCAGACCCTCACGGGCGAGTTCGTCGGTTACCTCAGTATTGAGGACTACCACGGTGTCGCCACTGTCTAGCGCAGCTGCAGTATCTCCGTCCGGGGATTCGAGACCCAGTTGGAACTCGTCGGGTGCCAGTAAGTGGCCGGCCACGCTGACCGTGCCGTCGTCGTTTTGCGTGTAGTCGCCGGATCGGGCCGCGGCGAACACCACTTGAACGTCTCCTCCCAGGCGTGGCCCGAGGGCACGGCCGTCTGGCCGAAGAACGAAGCGAGCGTGGTGTTCCAGATCGTCAGTCAATTCAACGGATCTCACGTTGACTTCGTCGACTAGTAGTCCAATCAGATCGGCGAGACCCTCGCTGTCCGGTCCTGCCACTGTCATGGAGGAGAGCGGTAGGCGCACTCGCAGTCCGTGTTCCTCGCGCAGGCGCAGGGCGGTAGATGCCACGTCTCGGAGGCGATCCATGCGATCAACCAGATTGGGGTCCGACGGTAGGTGGTCGGCGTCTGGCCAGTCGACTAGGTGCACGCTGCCGCTCCCGACCAGACCACTGTGAACCTCTTCCATAATCATGGGTAGGAACGGGGCCGAAATCCGGCAGAGGGTGACCAGAACCGTGTAGAGGGTGTCATGAGCATCTCGTTTATCGGCCGTCGTCTCGGGGGAGGCGTCGTCAACCGGTGCCCAGAAGCGATCGCGACTTCGACGGATGTACCAGTTGTTGAGGGCGTCGAGGAAACTCTGGATTTCACTAGTAGCGCCGGGCAGGTCGTAGGCGTCCATCCGATCCTGCACGTCTTCGACGAGGCGTCGGGTCTTGGCCAGTAGGTACCGGTCGAGGAGACCAGTCGAATCGGCGCGCATCTCAGCTCGATGTCCATCGACGTTCGCATAGAGGGTGAAGAAGCTGTAGGCATTCCAGATTGGAAGCAGGACTTGGCGGACTACGTCGTCTATGCCGGTGTCGACGATTCGCAGGTCGCCACCCCGGACAATATTCGATGTCATCAAAAACCAGCGCAGTGCGTCGGAACCCTGATTTTCGAAAATGGCCTTTGGTTCGGTGTAGTTACGAAGTTTCTTGGACAACTTGGCGCCGTCCTCGGCCAACAGAATCCCGTGGCAGATGACATTCTGGAAGGCCGGTCGGTCGAACAGAGCGGTGGCGAGCACGTGCAGGGTGTAGAACCAGCCGCGAGTTTGGTTGATGTATTCGACAATGAAGTCCGCCGGAAAGTGCTCCTCGAACCATTCCCTATTTTCAAACGGGTAGTGGACCTGGGCGAACGGCATGGAGCCCGATTCGAACCAGCAGTCCAGAACCTCGGGGACCCGGCGCATTGTCGATTTTCCGCTGGGGTCGTCGGGATTGGGACGAGTCAACTCGTCGATGAAGGGTCGGTGAAGGTCTTCGGGGCGAACTCCGAAGTCTCGCTCGATCTCGTCGATGCTGCCGTAGACGTCGACGCGTGGGTAGGTGGGATCGTCGCTTCGCCAAACCGGGATAGGCGAGCCCCAGAAACGGTTACGGCTTATCGACCAGTCGCGGGCTCCCTCCAGCCACATGCCGAATCGCCCATCGCGGATATGCCCGGGCACCCAGTTGATCTGAGCGTTTGTGGCTAGAAGACGTTCGCGTAGATCGGAGACTCTCACGTACCAGGACGAGATTGCTTTGTAGATGATCGGCGTGTCAGTTCGCCAGCAGTGCGGGTAGTTGTGCTCGTAGGTGTCGTGGCGGATGATCCGGCCGGCGTCTTTGAGGTAGCGGATGATTTCGGGGTTGGCATCGAAAACGTTGAGACCGGTCCACGGGGTGACATCGTCGGTGAAACACCCGCGGTCATCGACTGGTACTACTCGGCCGATGGAAATGTTGGCAGCCTCACAGGTCACTTGGTCGTCTTCGCCAAAGCCGGGTGCCATGTGCACCACGCCGGTCCCGTCGGAGGCATCCACGAAGTCAGCGCTGAGGATACGAAAGGCGTCGCTACGTTCAGTGAAGAAGTCAAAAAGTGGGACATAGCTTCGGTTCACTAGATCCAAACCGCGACAGGTGCCGACTTCAGTGGTTCCCTCCAGTTGGGCGGCGTAGCGCTCGGCTGCCTCTGCGCCGAGCACGTAAACCATGCCATTGGAGTCCTGCCGAAGTGTGTAATCCACGTCGGGACCCACCGCTATGGCCAGATTGGATGGCAGCGTCCACGGGGTGGTCGTCCAGGCCAAGATCCGCATCGGTCCGGGGTCGTCATTGATGGGCTCCAGGTCGAAGGCGACGGTGATGGCCGGGTCCTGACGGGGCCTGGTGGCGTCGTCAAGGCGGATCTCGAAGTTCGAAAGCGGGGTTTCGGCGCCCCACGAGTAGGGCATGACGCGGAATGCCTCATAGACGAGGCCCTTGTCCCAGAGTTGCTTGAAGGCCCACATGACCGATTCCATGTAGGAGCGGTCCATGGTTTTGTAGTCGTTCTTAAAGTCGACCCAACGGGCCTGACGGGTCACCGTCTTTTCCCATTCGGTCGTGTAGCGCAGGACGGACTCGCGACACTGGGCGTTGAAGCGGTCGATACCGAATTCAATGATGTCAGCCCGGCCAGAGACCGGTAACTCCTTCTCGGCTTCCATCTCGGCGGGGAGTCCGTGGCAGTCCCATCCGAAGCGACGCTCAACACGTCGGCCCCTCATGGTCTGATAGCGGGGGACAACGTCCTTCACATAGCCAGTCAGCAGGTGCCCGTGGTGGGGGAGCCCATTAGCGAATGGGGGTCCGTCGTAAAAGACGTATTCGTCTTCAATTGGACGGTCTTGTACCGATCTCTCAAACGTGTTCTCTTCGGTCCAGCGGGCTAGTACCCGGGCCTCGATGGCTGGGAAGTCGGGTCGGCCCACCTCGGGGTAAGCCATTTCGCCGGCGTCTGTGATGGCCGAGACGTCTTTGGGGGAGGAGGTGGCGCTCATAACCGAGTGCAGGCTACCGGCGCGCCCGGTTAGGCCCCGTGGTGCGTTACTGACCGTGCGTTCTTCACCTCGGGGTTTTGGGTGGCGGCGATCTGCTCGCGGAGTTCGAACTTGAGGACCTTGCCGCTGGCGTTGAGTGGGAGGGTGTCAACAATGGTGATCTGTCGGGGAGCCTTGTAGTTGGCCATCTTGGATTGGCACCAGTCCACTAGGTGATCGGGATCGGGATCGGTGCCTTGAACTGCGACGACGAAGGCAGCGCCGACCTCACCGAGGCGGTCATCGGGCATGCCCACCACGGCGACCTGGGCAATGGACGGATGGGCCAGCATTAGGCCCTCGACCTCGGCTGGATAAACGTTGAATCCACCGTTGATGAACATGTCCTTTACCCGGTCGGTAATGCGGAGGTAGCCGTTGTTATCCATCACACCGATGTCGCCGCTGCGGAGCCATCCGTCATTGTCGATTGCCTCAACGGTCTGTTCTTGATCATCGAGATAGCCGACCATCACGTTGTAGCCGCGGATTACCACCTCCCCTGCTTCACCCGCCTGACACTGGAAACCGTCAGGGTCAACGACACGAACTTCAACGTCGTCGATGGCTCGTCCCGAGGTGCCGGCAATCAGGTCAGGATCGTCGTCGTGGCGGCACATCGTGGCGATGCCCGATGACTCAGTCAGGCCGTATCCAGTGACTACCTTCTCGAAGCCGAGGCGATCGCGCATGTCGTGGATCATTTGCACCGGGATAGTCGCCGCGCCGGTAACTGCTAGGCGAAGCGTCGAAAGGTCGGCGAGTTCGATGTCTGGGTGGCTAAGGATCGTCTGGTATATGGCTGGTGGACCCGGGAGCATGGTGATTCTTTCTTCGGCAACCCGGCGAATGACTGATGTGACATCGAAAACCGGATGGGGTAGGAGCGTCACGCCCTTCATGAGGCAGGCGAGAATCCCCGAATTGAGTCCGAACGCGTGAAAGAACGGGTTCACCACTAGGTAACGGTCGCCCTCTGCTAGGCCGATTACCTCGCTCCACGATAGGAAGGAGCGGCACACGGCCGAATGGCGCAGCATTGCCCCCTTGGGCTTGCCGGTAGTCCCGGAAGTAAACATGATGTGACACAGGTCGTCGCCGGTCACCGCAGCTGACCGGGCTGACCGGTCGGCGTCGTCCACCGTCGATCCGGAGGCCAAGAATTCGTCCCAGGAGGTGCAACCGTCGGGGACCGTTCCGCGGAGGACTACGACCTCGTCGAGGGTCTCAAGGTCATCTGGACCTGCACCAGCATCGTAGAGAAGGGCTGTGTAGTCGACGTCGAGGAAGTCGGTGACGGTGAAGAGGATGCGGGCCGATGATCGAGCCAGCAGATCGGAGGCCTCTCGACCCTTAAATCGAGTGTTGATAGGTACCAGTACAGCGCCGACACAATGGGCGCCCAGAGCGGCCAATGCCCAGTTCGCGAGGTTGGGCGCCCAGACGGCAATTCGGTCACCGTGCCTGATGCCACGAGCCATTAGGGCACGCGACGCCTCATGGATCCGGTTGCGGTACTCGTCGAAAGACCAACGTTGGTCTTCCTCGACGAAGGCTTCGCGGTCACTAAATTGCTCGGCCGCGGCATCGACCAATTGAGGAATGGTGTTCCAAGGGGCGTTCACTAGGTGGACCCTAGGTTTTGTTCCCAGACCAGCGGACACCCAGGGTGGTCGACGACTAGGTCGCCAGATCTGACGGCTCCGTAGCCCGTTGCATCTCTTTCCTGACCAACATTGTGGTGGGGCTTGGTGGGGGACCCAGGTCGGACGAGGTGTCGGACACCGTCACCGCAGTAGCGAACCGAGACAGCGCGACGTCGACGGCTGGTAGACCGGTTGGGGCCGGCTCGGTGGAGCGTGGCGGCGTGATGAACGATCAGGTCGCCGGGCTGGGCATCGAATTGGACGAAGCGGGGGTCGTCTTCTCTTACGACTGGCAATGGTTCGCCGGTGGCGTTAGGTAGAGGGTCGTCAGTTACGAACCAGTTGGGCTGATGGACTAGGCCTGTCAGATGGGAACCCCGCAGGTAGGCCACGGCTCCATTTTCCGCGTCCACGGGGTCGAGTGGGACCCAAATTGTGCAGATCCGGTCGCCTTCGAGGTGAAAATAGCCGAGGTCCTGGTGCAGCACAGTGCTCTCGCCGGACCCAGGTTCTTTGACAAGGACCGAGTCCTCGTAGAGGTGTATCCGTTGGGCGCTTAGGAGGGCGCCAGCGAGCGCCGGCAGCGGCGAGTGACTGGCGAAGTTGGCGAATGCTGGGTCGTTTAGCCAATGGTCGACACCGGAGAGGAAACGCGGGCGGTCGATTGGTTCGGATCCGGTCAGATCAGCCCGCAGCGCTGTCATATCGGCGGTCACAGTCTGGTCGACGATTGTTGCTTCGACCGGTTCTGCCAGATAGCTAAGCCAGTTCGCTGGGAGGATCGAGGTTAGGTGGACGACTCCGTCCCGCCGGAATGTCGCGAGCTCGTCATCGGTCACGGTGCGAAGCGGCGAGGAGGAATGGGCCACCACGGGCCTGACTACTCCCTTTCGTCGTCGGGGGCTGTTTGGTCT
>DEAU01000021.1 GCA_002348705.1 Candidatus Neomicrothrix sp. UBA2974 | reverse complement strand
GCCGGAGCAGCCGTCGTAGCCGGAGCAGCCGTCGTAGCCGGAGCATCATCTGCAGCCGGTGCAGCGGTGTCTCCGCTCTCGACAGGTGAAACGGTCGTGGCCGCGGCCACCTCAGCGCTGGACGAGGATGTAGCGCCATCCTCGCCGCCGCAGGCTGCCGCGACGATCGCGAGCGCTGCCAAGAGTGCCACCAACCAGCGCAACTTCCCCCTCATGATCCCTCCTTCTAATGGGTCATGCCCAGCCACTCTCAGCGGCGAATCCGAGCCCAGCCCAAAATCTGATACTCCGTCAGGAACGGTTCGCGCATCCTAGGCAGGAAACTTACTTATTGATAGACCCAGCGGACGCCGGAACGATTCGACGAGCCGACGGCTAGCGTTCTCTCATGCCGCGCATGGACATCGAGCTCACGAGCACTCGCGAGTCAGGTGATTGGACTTGGCGTGCGGCAGGTGCGCGACAGCCACGTGGCACGGTTGCGGCTGACCTAGTTCCCACAGAGGCAACTCCGGGGGATGTTCTTCGTGTCGAATTTGAACAGTACATGGATGGCATCGAGGTCACATCGGTCCTTCCCCCGAAAACCACACGCCAGGGGGCTGAGGTTCTAGAGGTACTCGGTTCAGGCCTTGATGAGCCACTGGTCACCACCAAACTCGTCGGTCGCAAGGGGCGACGCAGAGAGGACGGCAGTAGCGATCGGCGCGGAGGACGCCCAAACGACCGCATCAAGGATGGCGGGCGAGGCGGTCGGCGTACTACCAACGGACAGTCAAAAAAACGATCGAAGAATGACCATCGACCCAACTCTGAACGCGATCGGCGCTCGGGAGCGAATAACAAGAGAGCCTCTCGTACTCGTGGACACTCTGCCGAGGAGGCGCCCCGGACGCCGCGCCTCAAGCCCCGCCGGATACACCGAAAGGCCGCACTAGCTGATTTGCCAGACGACCAGAGGCTCCTCGGTCAAATACTTCTTCGAGACGGCGTGCCGGGGGTAAGGAAGGCTATTGAATCCCAGAACGCTGCCGCGGAACTGGCAGGGGAACCTCCGATACCGGCTCCCCTGCTCTTGAAACTGGCCGAGCGGCTCCACCCGCGGCTCCGAGCGGCCGACTGGCAGGACCGTGCGGAAGCAGCGCTAGCCGGAATCGAAGACATCGACCTCCGCGACCTCCGATCGGTGGTCGTCGCTGCAGAGCAAGCAGCTCGCGGCGAAGAGAACAAGGCCCTCGCTGAACAGATCAGGGTCGGGCTTACCGCCCGAGTTGATCGCGAACATGCAACGTGGCTTGTTGATGTATCCAATGCTCTCGATGAAGATCGGGTGGTCCGAGCTCTTCGCCTCAGTTCCCGCCCACCAAAGGCCGGGGCACCGTTGCCTGCCCCTCTGCTCGATCGGTTGTCAACGTCCGCCGCGGCAGCGCTCAACGCGGAGACTGGCTCAGACCGGTGGGCAACAGTTCTCGACGCCGTCGCGCTTTCCCCTGTCCACCTGCGGGTCACTCCGCAGGGTCTGCCGCCCAGGCCCAGCGAGGCGCTACTCGAGGTGGTCAAGCGCGTTTCGATGAGTGTGCCGACTATTGCTCAAGCATTTGGTATCGACCCGGCACCCCCCCCTCGCAACCGAGGTGGACGTCGACGACGCTGACAACAAGCCTCTTGTTAATTCGGAGATCCGTTTAGCGCGCACACAGTCGTCTGTAAGGTCTCGTCATGGCCGTTCAATTCGAGGTACTGGGTCGCCAGGCCGTGATCACCCTGGATCGGCCGACAGTTCGCAATGCCATAAACCGCCAGATGGCGCTTGATATTGAGGCCGCGGTTGATCGACTCGAGGCTGACGACGACATCTGGGTTGGCCTGCTTTGTGCAAAAGGACCCACATTCTGCGCTGGCGCTGACTTAAAGGAGGTTGCATCCGGTAAGCCTGACTTCTCAACCACCCGGGGAGGTTTCGCCGGTCTTGTTCGTCGAGAACGGGTGAAGCCCTTGATTGCAGTCGTCGAAGGTGCGGCCTTAGCCGGAGGTTGTGAGATTGTTCTCTCATGTGACCTTGTTGTCGCCGGAGCTGAGGCGCTGTTCGGCTTACCTGAAGTAAAGCGGTCCTTGGTGGCCAATGCAGGTGGCCTTCTTCGCCTTCCGAAAGTGCTGCCAAGAAACATTGCTATGGAAATGGTTCTGACCGGTGATCCGATCGATGCGAAAACGGCACATAAGCATGGATTAGTCAATTGTCTGACCCCTGCCGGCGGAGCACTTGATGAGGCGCAACACCTTGCTAGTCGAATCGAGGCGAATGCTCCGCTAGCAGTGCGGGCTTCACGCCGCGTTGCGCTCAACGGACCACCCCTTCAGGAGGACGAGGGCTTTGCGCTAAGTGAAGAGGCGTCCCGAGATGTCTTTCGTAGCAAAGACTTCGAGGAGGGCCCGCGGGCATTCATCGAGAAGCGTTCACCTCGCTGGCAAGGGCAATAGGGAACTATGGGCCGTCGAATTCATCGTCGAGATGCGATGGCGTAAGCGGCTTCAGCGTTGCTAGAGGTGCCGAGTCAACCGCGATTCCGTGCTCTGTCAGAAAGTCCATGAGCCCATCGACTAAGTCCCAGTTCAGGAGATCGTTGATCGGCACCCACGAGACTTCAAGACTGTCGGTACCTGCCTTCGGCTGATTCCGACTGATTACGTCAACCCAGAAATCGAGAATCACAAAATGATGTTCGGCGTCCATGCGCTCCACCCAGTCAACTAACGAGCCGCAGACACACTCGAGTCCGGTTTCTTCGCCAAATTCACGAACTACAGCGGCTACTACCGCCTCTCCTGCCTCAACGCGGCCTCCAGGAAGAGCCCACTGCCCTCGACCAGGTTGGTTCGCACGACGAACGAGGAGGATCTCCTCCGCCTCAATCGCCAGTGCACCGACACAAACTTCTGGCCGTCCGATGCTCACAGCTGGATATTGCTTGGTTGCTCAGTCCTCATCAAGCCACCGGTGGACGACGATGGCCCTTGCCACCATGCCCTGAGACTCAAAGAAGTTCTTTGTCGCCCGGTCTCCGGGGAGTGCTAACGACTGAATAGCTCGGGCTCCGCGAGATTTAGCGTCGCCGATGAGAGCGTCAATAAGCGCCTCCCCGACACCGACCTCACGAGCGTCCTCCTCCACAAACAGTTCATCGACCACGGCGTGGAGGCTGCCATCTGAGACGGTCTTTACGGTAAGCAATCCGTAGCCCACAGCGGTTCCATCGATTGTTCCCAGATAGACGGAGGAATCTGAACGACTGAGGGCGTCAATCAGCCGGCTCCCAGGATCGTCACGGTGCGGATCGAGTCGGTCAACGACATCACCACCCCTTTTCGGAGCGAGGTCCTCCCGAGAAGCCGCCGCGAGCCGGCGCAGCGCGTGAACGTCGTCGACGCCGGCCAGCCTCGCTGTCTCATCCATGGTTTCTTCCTGTCGTCACGGACTGGGCCGGTTAGGAAATTGGTCCTCCACAGTGGCCGCACTCCCCCGTCTCCGAAACTGTCTCCGCTTGAATAAGTAGGAAGCAGTGCGGACAGTGCATCTCGGATTCCTGCCGCTCAACTAGGCCCTCGGCTGTCGTATTGGCGGCTGGGCTCACGACACCAGCCTGAATTTCGTCTTCGTCGTCTTCGTCGTCTTCCTCTGCGGCAATTCGGTCGCGCAAGATCGCCTCGAGGTCAGCTTCAAGTTCATCGTCGTCTTCGTCGTCTTCCTCTGCGGTCTCACCAACGGGGCGCGCCCCGACCTCGTCTTCGTCTTCGTCTTCGTCGCCGCTGTCACTGTCGAGATCCGGTTCATCTAAAGCTTCCGGATCCATCTCTTGGTCAGCGAGCTCGTCGGGAACGAGGTCATCTTCGGCGAGGACCTCCTCGAACTCCTCATCGTCAAGCTCTTCTGTTGCCTCGTCGCTCACTCTCTCCCTCCCTCCTCGTTATTGCTGGACCGCTTCAGTAGTCGCGGCGGGATCATAGACACGTTCAAGGCAGTATCGGACACTCCACACGACCCAAGATATTTAGCAGACGGTCAGGTTCCGTCCCGCGCTACTCGTTTGGCCTCCGCTCGTCTCTCGGATTCCAGGCGCTCTAGTTCTGCTTCGTCCGAGTGGTCAACAAACCGCATCATCTCCGCTATGGCTCGATGACCAGCCACGTCCCGGATTGCAAGATGCATTTGCTGTGCCACCTGCCGGTAAGACGGATGGCCTTGGGGTGTGGATCGCAGCTCGAGGACATGCATTGCTTCGCGTGCGTTCATATGCATCAAATAGCGCACGCGGTAGGCCAATGCCACCGCATATGGCGCTTGTTCCGGAAATGGCTCGCGCATCAACTCGTGTAATGCACTAGAACGTTCCATCGCAGCGTCGAATGTCGCGCCAAGGGCCGCCTCCTCAACTTCTGGCGGACGGACGTAGCCGTGGTCGGTGCTAAGCCGTTGCCAATCGATTGTCATCATCCGGTGTCGTTGCATGTCCCGAAAGGCGCCATAGTCCGACATGATGTCGAAGCGATACGACGGTCGCTCCAGTGCACGGCCGGGGCGCTGACGCCTGTTGTCTCTAGAGCCAACGAACGCACGAAGAACTGCCAAACGTTCGTCAACTGTCATTGAACGAACGCACGATTCGATCTCACGGTCGGAACGATTTGTCACCGGATATAGCGCAGCTGCTACAAGCTTCACTTCTGCCTCGGGGTCGAAGTCGGTTAGGTCGACCAGCGGTGACTCACCCATCGGACGGTCTGCCGGAAAGTGTTCCTCAGCTAGATCTTCCAAGCGTTCTAGAACATCGGACGAGTAGGCCCCAATCTGCTCACCACGATCGGCCAGGTCGACCCGCTTGAGGAACGACGGGATGACCTTTCGGAGTTCAGTCAGCATAAGTTCCGCATAGTTGCGGGCCTCGGGTAGGGGGTGGGCGCGCATACGAATTAGCAATGCCTCATACGCTTGGCCAGTGCCGTATATCCCAACGTTGGAGAGAGCAGCAGCGGGCAAGATGCCCCTTACCGCATCCAATGCCTTGGCGGCGATGGCCTGCCGGTATACGAAATCAGAATCAGCCGCGTTTTTGGGTGAGCGATCTCTGAAGTGCTTCTTCATGCCAGCGACCATCTCGGCGTAGACGTCGAATAGGCGGTCCATATCCGAGACGTACCTCGCTGCCAGGGCCGATCCCATTATCTCAGGGTCCCGGTAGTAGCGGTATCGTCCGCCTGGACGCGAGTCATAGGCGATGTAGCGGGTCGATTGTTCGAGGTACGCCATCAAGCGACCCCACTCGAGAATTTTGGTCAAGACGTTGGAGGCCTGCTCACAGGCCAGATGGACACCTCCGAGTTGAGCGACACTGTCATCTCCGTATTCGAAGAAGACCTTGTCATAGAGCTCCTCGGCCCGACGAAGTCCCACCGTCGCATCAATCGTCTCGTCACCGGATACATCCAGCTCCCCGACGAACTCCTCGAGGAAGAGCCGCCGGAGGCTCAGACTTGAGCGCGAATATCGGGCAAATAGTGCGCCCTTAACGACCTCCGGCAGGTTGACGAGGGCAAATACAGGTTGGTCGAGATTCGTGAAGTACCGACGAAGGATCTCGGCCTCGTCGTCGGTGAAGCTCTCGTCAACGTACGTAGTCACAAGGTCCGAAACTACGACGTCGGACTTCACGTGGCGCGGACGCCTCAGAACGCAGCGAATTCCTCGTTTGCTGCTTGTAGGACTGTCGCATCGGTCCAACAGTCGACCACTGTCAAGGCCATCGCCTTGGCTCCATCAAGAACAGCCCGGTCGGCTTCTTCTGACACTGCGAATCTTGCGAAGTCTTCCGTGTGGATGGCTGTTCCCGTGGGTGCCGTCTTAATCATTGGGTGAATGCCCGGAACCAGGTAGCTGATATTTCCCATATCCGTGCTACCTACGACCTGCTTTTCAGTCGTTGCGAATATGGGCCGACCGAGTTCCTCGCTATTCGCTGCATACCTGTCAAGAAGCACCCGATTGTCCACCACTTCGGCATAGCCATTGGGAATCCAAGTCATCTCCATCGAGCACCCAGCTGCGGTCGCGCCCGCCTCTAGACATGCGCTCAGTCGCGCCTTGAGGTCTCTCAGGCCAGCGGAACTCGGTGACCGCACGTACCAGTTCGCCTTGGCCCTCCGCGGAACAATGTTGGCCTTGTCTCCGGATTCCAGGAATATTCCATGAATACGTTCAGCCGGTGAAATGTGTTGGCGGAGCGCAGCCACGTTCATATATCCGAGAACCATGGCGTCCAGCGCGTTCCTTCCCTGCTCCGGTGCCGCTGCGGCATGGGCCGCATGACCTTCGTATGTCACCTCGCACTGTTGGATAGCCAAGCTGGTGATATTCTCCAGGTCTGCGTCGGCGGGGTGGACCATCATGGCGGCCGCCACATCCTCGAAGGCTCCACGCTCTGCCATGATTACCTTGCCTCCACCGCCCTCTTCGGCCGGAGTGCCCAGGATACGGATTCGGCCACCCAGGTCTCGGGCGACAGCAGCAGCCGCAAGTCCGGCGCCAATGCCAGCTGTTGCAATGATGTTGTGTCCGCAGGCATGACCAATGACCGGCAGGGCGTCATATTCACAAAGGACGGCAATGATGGGCCCCTCTTCACCAACGTCGGAACGAAACGCCGTCGACAGGCCGCACGCCCCTCTTTCTACGCGAAGTCCTTGCGACTCGAGGATTCCTGTCAACAACTCGTGAGCATGGTGTTCTTCGAAATTGAGTTCGGGATTCGAGTGAATCGAGTGCGATGCCTCAACCAATATCGACGCCAACTCGTCGACTCTCTCGCAGACATGCCGACGTGCGTCTTCTACGGGGTCCTTCGACGTCTTCTGGTTCATCTAGTGACCTTAGCGAGCAGTTGATCGCTTGATTCCAATCAACGCCTGACCGCCTGTATGGCTATCTACACGGCCACCAAGATGGTGTTTTCCGGATCGAGTCGGACCATAACCTCGCGGGCCGAAATTGGCGCACGACCATCGATACGAATTGGAGTGGGAACCGAAAATGAGCGGCTCGCAGTCTGCGATCTTTCGATGTAGATGCCCGGATGGGGCACGTGCATGCCGGAAAATAGTCGACGCCATGAAGCAGGAATCTCGTTGATGCGAAGGTCCACTGACATCAGATCGAGGAGATTATCGCCAGGATGGGCAGCCGGTGCCAGATTCCAGCGCCCCTTGTAGGCGGCGTTTGCTGCTACCCACCAAGTACCTGGTCGCCGCATGGCTCCAGCAATCACGTGAGCAACAAACGGGTAGATACGGCCGTCGACGAGGGCCCTACCGGTATCTATCTCCACTATCGAAGCCTCGCCGCCCGGACGAGCTTCCCCGCGACCGCCGAGTGACCGGCATAAATCACCGCCCGTGAGAACAACGGGCACTGAATCGTCGGCACCTTCGAGAGCTCCGGAGACCAGAAGGTCCGCCAGTGCCGCATCGTCCGTTACTACTGGTGCTTCAGCAGGGACCAGATCCCGTTTACCCCAGTCCTGAAAGCGCTCTATACCCATATCACGTCGACATGTCGATACGCCCTGCAGACATCGCCACTATGCCTCTGTCAAGCAGATCCTCCGCTTCGGTTGCCACGGCTTGCAAGCCAGGCGACCCGACGGCTGCCAGTTGTCGCAATAGATCTGCCACCATCCGGACATTTCTAACGAACTCACCCGCTGGAAGGTCATCCCCAACTAACTCTTCCAACTTGGCGCCCGAGGCCCAAGCGTGGACCAGGTGTGCAAATCCGGGGTCTGGTTCCTCCTGCGGGCTCAGACCAGCCCCTCTTTCTGCGGAGGCGATCGCAGCCGCAAGGTGAGTGAGCGTGTTGAAACGACCCGGAAATTCGCCGGCCAACCGGACTCCTACTGTCTCACCGGGACCACGTTTGCGATAGCTGAGACACGAAACCATGGCTGCCAGCATGGCCGGCCCGAGATTGTCTAGGAGGCCATCCGATAGAGCCTCTGCAGTCAGCAGGTCGGACTCATGGTGAAGTCCGGTCAGGATCTGGCCGCGCGTCGTGAGGCTCCATCCGTCAGCCATTCCCCTGACCTCCAGCACCTGATGGGCGGCTGCCAGTCGAGCAACCAGATCGTCGGGTGTCTCGATTTCCCCAAAGATGCCCGATCCCTGCTTCGGCAGATCCAGTGGCCCACCAGGTGCCGGTCTCTTCGTAGCGCGTAGGTGATCAGAGTTCTCCCGCAAGAACTTGTTGAGCCGTTTAGCGACCCTCTGGCGAAAGACGGGATCTTCGGGAAGGAACGGCGTGGGGATTTCGACTGACCCGAGAATGAGCGGACTAGTCGTTAACTGGCTGTCCTCGGCAACAGTCGCGCAGCCATTCCGATCAACCAATCGGATGCGGGACCGGCCGCCCCGACGTTGTCCGACCGCTAGGACCAGATGAATCAGACCTTCGTCGAGGTCAACCACATCTCCTGGTCGAAGATCCGCTGCCTGCACCCGTTGGCCAGTATTAAGGCCTGCGCTACATAGGTCAGGCAGCGCTTCAAGCGTCTCGCGGGACTCTCTGCGAATTTCAGCGCCGTGAGGTGAACGTTGTGCGACCTGTCGGTCAATTTGAAACTGGGCAAATGATCGTGAGATCAGATCGACTGCCTCATCCCGAGACCGACTGACAACAAGGTTGGCGACCATGTTGTAAGTCGGGCGAAAAGCTGATCTCAATACGAAGTCACGGCTATCAGCAAGCGCAGTCACCCTTTTATAGCCGATGAAGGGGGACCAGCAGACAAGAACGTGGCCTTCGGTATCCAGGCCCCGCCGACCTGCTCGTCCAGAGAGTTGGGAGAACTGACCCGGTGTCAATATCTCGTGGGTCTCGCCGGTGAACTTGGTTAGCCGATCGACAACTACCGATCGGGCTGGCAGATTGACCCCCAAAGCCAGTGTTTCCGTGGCATAGACAAGCTTCAGTAGCCCGGCGGAAAAAAGATCCTCGGTGATTTCTTTGAAGACGGGCACAAGACCTGCGTGGTGGGACGCGATCCCGCGACGAAGTGCCTCGAGCCAGTCCGCTACGCCAAGAGCAACCTGGTCGGACTCCGAGACTCCCGCCAGCCGAGCCCGAGCCCTGGTCTCAACAGCCATGGCCTCTTCTTTCGTGTTCAGGCAAAGCCCATCGCGGACGACGGAGTCCCGAGCCTCATCGCAGCCGGCTCTACTGAAAATGAAATGAATTGCTGGAAGCATTTCAGCAGCAACCATCTCACTGAGCACCTCGCCTCGTCTCGGGGTGACCCACCTGCGTTGTCGAGCCGGTCCGGACCGTGTTCGTCCATTCACGTCGAAACGTCGGCCAGTCTGCTCAGCATCCTTTCCTCGATGGAGAACTACGCGGTGCAATCGGCGTGACCGCCCTCGCGCTCCACGTTCGCTCACGAGATAGTGCGCCCTTAGGCGTACCGGTCGGCGGTCTTCCCGGACGACGTCTGTCGGACCACGGACAGCTCGCAACCAGTCTCCCAGTTCTTCGGCGTTCGATACTGTCGCAGATAGGGCCACGATTCCAATATCCGGTGCCAGGTTGAGAACCACCTCTTCCCAAACGGCACCCCGGTAGGGGTCCTCCAGGTAGTGGACCTCGTCGAGAACCACCCACCGCAGGCCGCGTAGTCCCTCTGATCCCGCATACAGCATGTTCCGCAGCACCTCAGTGGTCATCACCACTATCGGCGAGTCAGGAGCGATGACTTGGTCTCCAGTCATGAGCCCTACTCGAGAATCCCCAAATACGGCTTTCAGGTCGCGGAACTTTTGGTTTGAAAGAGCCTTGATTGGTGCTGTGTAGAACGCTCGGCCGCCTCTAACGATCGCCGAATCAACTGCATGCTCGGCAACAACTGTCTTCCCACTGGAGGTCGGTGCAGAGACAACCACAGATCGCCCAGCCTCAACCGCAGCGATGGCCTCTTTTTGAAAAGAGTCGAGAGCGAAGGCGTGTTGCAGAGTCACTCTCTTCGGCGGCGACGGTAGAGGACGCCAAAAAGTATCGCTCCCTCGTAGAAAACCAGCATGGGAACCGACAGAACTAGAAGAGTGAATGGATCACCACTTGGAGTCAATAAGGCCACCAGAGCCACGATGCCCACAACGGCATAGCGACGTGCACGTCGAAGAGTTTCAGGTGTGACTATCCCAGTTAGCTGAAGGAAGATTAGAACCAGCGGAAACTCAAAGCCGATCCCGAACGCGAGCGTCATCTTCACAACGAATCCCAGATACCGCGCAGGCGAGAAGACACTCACGAGGTCTGGTCCACCGATGCTGACAAGAAAGTCGAGTGCTCGTGGGATGCTCCAAAAGGCCAACACACAGCCTCCGCCGAATAAGACGAGGCCGCAGAAGACAAATGGTATTGCCCAGCGCCGTTCTCGGGCGTAGAGCGCTGGCGCAGTAAAGCGCCATGCTTGCCAAAGCAGGACCGGCATCGCGATCCCTACACCGCCGTAACCTGCAACAGTCATCCTGACCGCGAACGGCTCAAGGGGATCGGTAACTAGAAGTTCACAACCTGATCCGAAGACTGTCTGATCACCAAGGTCATCGCGTATCTGACAGTAGGGCTCTAGCAGGAAATCTAGGATCCACGGGTAGAAGATCCAGCAAACCACGGCCCCGGCCGCCACAGCGATGGTGCTCCAAAGAAGCCGTCGCCGCAGCTCCTCCAGATGAGCCACTAGCGGCATCCTTTCGGCCTCAGCCAACGGTGTCCGCTCCAGGCTCTAACCCGTCCTCTGCATCCTCATCAGACTCCGATTTGGCAGCCATCGAGCTATTTGGCGTCTCAGGAGACAGAGCTTCCTGAAGGGCCTCGCCGCGGATACGAGCAGCGGCTTCCAGTGAAGGATCGTCCACGATCTCGCGGAACTCCTCCTGAAAACTTGCGGCGAAGCGCCGGATCTGCGTCACTAGGCGGCCGAGTTGTTGGATAACAACCCGCAAGCGATGTGGTCCGAGGACCAGAAGGCCCAGCATCAATATTACGAGTACTTCTCCCCCACCGAGGTTGCCCATCTGAATTCCTAACGTCGACCGACGTCGCCAAGTCGGGACTCGAGTCTCCGGATGGCTGGCTCTAGGTCGGCTATCAAGACAGTCAAGCGGCCAACACGAGATACCGCATTCAGTGTCGCCATCAACTCGCTCATTAGGAACCTAAGTACTTTGGCGGAGACACACACCGTCGCCAACAGCACAACAGCGGTCGATAACCAGATCCAGTCCACAACGCCCACAGACTACGCCCTCATCAACATGGTCCCGGATTCGGCAATGATGCAGTTATGGGAAATGCAGTACCCGTCCTCTTCGCCCACCGTGGTGGGCGCGCCCACGCTCGGGAAAACACGCTCGAGGCGTTCCATCTGGCCCTCCGACTCGGAGCGACAGGGCTCGAAAGCGATGTCTGGAGGACCGTCGACGACGTGCCGGTCCTCCAACATGACGATCGTTTGGGCTCATGGCTCCGGCGGCGCTCCATCTCCAACTCGCTGAACGCGAACCTTCCGCGGGAGATCCTCCGCCTTACTGATTTGCTCGCCACAATCAATCCAGAAATACCTTTGTCGCTGGACCTGAAGGATCCAGCGGCTGGAGCGGCGTGCGTGGAGGTCGCTGCCGACGTGGGCCCGACGTCACGCCTCTGGCTTTGCCATCCGGATTTAGAGATCCTTTCCGGCCTGCGGGACATCGACCGCGACATGCACCTAGTTCACTCAACACGTATCGATCGTCACGGCAGTGCTCTTGAACGCCACGCTAGCGACTTATCAGCAGCCGGTATTGACGCCGTGAATCTTCCTGAAGCTGAATGGACATTAGGCCTTGTAGCCCTGTATCGGCGATTCAATCTGAAGTGCTTCGGCTGGGCGGCCAACCACACTCGGCAGATCAACAGACTTATCCACTTAGGTCTCGACGGCATCTACGGCGACCATGTCGACCGCCTAGTCGACGGGCTTAACCAACGTCGCTGAAGCCAGCGCTCCGGTCCTACTCAGAGACGATTCAACTCCCCTAGGGGCCAATACCGAAAAAAAGCTCGACCAACAATCGAATCAACCGGTACCGGTCCAAAGAAGCGGCTGTCTCGGGAATTTGGGCGATTGTCTCCCATCACAAAGACGTGGTTGGCTGGCACCACGCAGGCGCCAGCACCCCCGTCGACACACCATGGAACTGCACCAAAGTCGCCTGTCCCCTCCGGCCAGGCCAGGTAGGGCTCGATAAGAAGGCCCCCATCGATAAGGATCTGGCCTTCCGACGCAGTGACCGTTTCACCCGGCAACCCTATGACTCGCTTGATGAGGTCGTCGGATTCCGAATCATCGGTTGCGGGTGGCTTAAATACGACTAGGTCACCGCGGTTTACGTCGTGAAGGCGATAGCTGAGTTTGTTAACCAGGATTCGGTCACCAGCTCTCAGTGTGGGCTCCATAGATGGCGTCGGGATGTAATAGGTGCCGAGGAGAAAGGTACGAACTAGCAGAGCCAAAACAATGGCTCCGAGCACCACAGATGCCCATTCCAGGAGGGATCGCTGGACGGGACTGATTCGTGGAGCGCTGATGATCTGCTGCGCCGGAGGATTTTGATACTGGCCCAGGCTCTCTGGGATGCCTCCCGAACTGACGTTGCCGAAGCTGTCGTCAGGAGCCTTTTCGCTCCTTGGAGGTATCGGCTGGACGCTTGGGAGGGGGTCGTCTAAGGAGGAATCAGCCGTCACATCAGCGGAGGCCCTCGCTACCTCAGCTTCGGATCTCGCACGCGCTCTGTCCAGAACGCCGTCAGTCCATTCTTCGTTCGAGCGGTCCGCCACGTGTCGAACCTAGCGCCCAGCCTGCTGCTGTTGACGGCTGCCGCTGCTTCCGAACTAGCGGTAGAGGGCCAGAAGCCGGGCCGCCGCCGCCGATCGAAGGTCGTCGCCAAGACCTTCAGGCGCCTTCACTACTGTGGCTTCAGGCCCGAGGCGCACGAGGAGACGTTCCAACCACTGGGGGGCAGCCACTGGCAGAGTCAACTCAATTTCTCCGTCCGGACGTTTCGCGGCCGAGAGGTGCGGGTACTGATCCACCACCCACTGGGCAGAAGGCTGCAGGGCCAAAGTGACTTCAGGAAGGGACCCATCGACCGGGACGCCGCCAGTCCATTCCATTGGATCTGGAGGTGGATGGAAGACCTCGTTCAATGCCACAGCCTTGCTGATTCTGTCGATTCGGAAGACCCTGGGCCCATCTGCTAGCCGACAGTGGGCTGTGAGGTACCAGAAACCTTGGTACTGGCAGTGATGCGGCTCAACCACTCGATGGGTCAACTCGTCCCGGTCATAGGAGTAGTAGTCCAACTCGACGCACCGCGCCGACTGGGCTGCGTCTTGGAGCAGACCGAGGATGCGTCCAGCGTCGGACAGGACCTGGATATGAACGGTGTCGGCTTCGGAACCAAGAACGGTGGAGAGCTTGAGCACTGCACCCTCCAGGGGTCCGAGTTCATCGGATGCCGAGCCTTCTTCTCGCAGGTAGGCAGCAATTGCTCGCGCAACAGCGGCAATTTCCACTAGACGACCGCGACTCACACCTAGTGGCCGGTGGACAAGGTCATTGTGAAGAAGGCGGACTCGACCATCCGAGAACTCAAGATCGAACAGATCCCAAGCCGTCAGGTAGCGGAGGTCAATATCGTCACCAAGAAACTGCACGATTTCACGCAGGTCCGACTTGAGGAGATCTACCGGATAGCCAAACCGATCCGCCACCTCCCGGGGATCCGCTCCATCCGGGCCCTGATCCGCCAGCCAAGGCAGGAGATTCAGCAGTCGTTTGAGCCGCTCGACAGCAGACAGCGTTCCCATCAGATCATCGACTCCAGCCAGGCGATCATTTCGTGCCTTAAGTGCGCAGGGCCAACAAGCTCCGCACCGTCCAACAGTGTGAGCAAGAAGCTACGAAAGGACTCGAAGTTCCGTACCTGCTCAACGACCAAGATGGAGCCGTCCTCGAAACGTTCCACTACCGACTCGGGTCCGAGCAGTCTCTCCACCCAGGCCGCTAGGCGTGCCTCGACCTTCACCGTGACGTCCTGAGGCTCCCCATCGCCGGCTCTCCAGATGTGGTCAGCCCTCACCAGCGTTGGAGTAGCGGGCGGCGTGAAGCGACGGTTTGTCCCTTCAACAGAACTCTCGATCCGATCTCGTCGAAACTGTCGGATTTCACCTCGACTCTCGTCATATCCGACCATCTGCCAGTGTCCCTTTATGAACGCAACCTGATGTGGCTGAACAACTCGAGCCTTCCCGCTGTAGTCAAAGGACACTTCAGTCGCATTGGTGACAGCCTCAAGGAGCACCTCAACCGATTCGTCGGTCGGAATATGCGCTCTCGGGATGAGGGGCAGAGTTGAAATGTCGGCGTGCGCTCCGCCTAGTTGCCAGGACTTAAGGTTGTCACCCATGACAGCGAGAGCGATTGAGATGGAAGCCGACTCTCGTGCGTCGAGTGTTGGGAGCTCCATCCCGAAACTCGAAGGATCAATTGTGTACCCCCAGACCTGCCTATCAGGGTCCATCCCATCCTCGATGACCACTCCGACAGCTTCCAGGTCCTTTTTGTCCCGTATGAATTTGAACCTGGCCAAGTCCG